>NZ_JBHULY010000001.1:0-20317 GCF_042684665.1 Hyunsoonleella rubra
GGTTTAAGTAAAAAAATAAAATATTAATTATCTTTAGAGAACTGGACTAGGGCTTTTCATAGGACACGGTGTTGTACACCGTTTTTAATTTTCCTTCCTTTATTTGTTCAATCAATTCACATCTTTTTTCGGTACTACTTTGTTCTTTAAAATCTTTTCCAATTCTTACAAAATCATATGGAATATATTTAATTTCAGATTCTACAGTTTTTTCAAAACGACTTTCTCCATAGGCTAAAAGTGTGCTTTTTTCGTCAGTCTCCGAACTTAATAATATTTGTTTTAATTCTCCATTTTTTTGTTTGGTAAAAACTCTAAACTTTGACCTGTCCATTTCTAATTCCGTAGGATAAAATACAATTCCGTTTTCATCGAATATTATTTGTTCACGTCTATGTTTTTTTTCGAAAGTTTGTCCAAAATCAGAATTGTCAATTATTATCGCTGTTCCTTTAAAATTTTCGGGTAGAATTATGTCGAATTTCTGAATGTCAGCAAAATAAAATGAAATAGAAGAATAAGTTTTAGAAACTGGAATAAACAATATAGCTGGTATTAAAATCCAAAGTAATTTTTGTTTAATTTTTAAATTCCCAAATAGAAGTATAATAATTCCAATAACATAAATTGGAAGTCCGATTATAAAACCAAAATAAATAAAGAATGGTATTAAAAACCCAATAATCAAAAATGATATTCCTATTTTGTCTCTTGTAGTCATTCAGTTCGTTAATTGTGTACAACGGTCTTGTGTATGAAACGTAGCGTATAAATAGACGCCAACTTTTCGGATTTAGCACGAGCCGAATTTTTTATTTTTATGTTTAATTTTCTTTTATAAATATAACCAAATTAAAAATTTGGCGTACTTTGTAAATATACAAAAACCTCTCGGAAAGCCTATAATAGCTATGTTTTATACACGGTGTTGTAGCCAGTACTTTATTCCGAAATTTTCACTTTATTTTCTTTTTTTGACACATAAAATGATACAAAAGAAATTGTTAAAATAAATAGTCCGAATAATAGATTATAGACGCTCAAATTCATTTGTAAATTACCAAAATCAGATATTCCAAATGAACCTGAACGAGTAATAAAAAGAGTACTAAAAAAAGTCAATAATTTGCTGATAACAATTACGCTTACCAAAAATGGAATATTTGTCAGTTTTCGTGAATTTAAACTCATATTCTTATATTTCTTATAGGCAAATATAGACAATGCCAAAGATGAAAATATAAGTATTCCAATTGATACATAATTTAGATTTTCACTATCTATCCCAACGTTATTGGCAATTATTAATGATAAATTTGCAAGTAAATTGGTTATTGTGATAAATGCCATAAACAATAGTATTCCTTTTAGGTATGGAATAATCTTATTTCTGAAATAAATATTTTTATTGACTTTACCATATTCAGCCGTCAGCTCTTTCGTATTTCCAATTCGATTTTTTGCTATTAGTAGAGATTCTTCAGTATTTAATCCCAGTCGTTGCAATTCGTCAATTTCATCGAGTAAATGACTTTCCAATTCGTTAATATTGTCAAGAGTCATATTCGAGTTTTGAGATAGTTCTGATTTCCAGATTTCGATATTTTCCTTTAAGTTAAACTTGGTTCTATTTTCCATAATTTAGATATAATTTGATTGATAATTGTCCAGTTTTCTTTTTCTGATAAAAGTTGCTTTTTTCCTTTGTTACTAATTTTATAATACTTTCTTTTTCTTCCAGATTCACCCATTTTCCAATAAGATTCGATGAGTTCTTTTTTTTCTAATTTGTGTAAAACAGGATATAAAGTTCCATCTCCATATTCTATTTTTCCATTAGATATTTCTTTAACGTTTTGGATTATTTCATATCCATAAGATTCGTTTTTTGAAAGTATTGATAGAATAATAGGTATTGAAGAAGCGCCAATTAATTCTTTTGATAGTTTTTCCATATGCATATTCTTTAGAATACAAATATACATAGAAGTTCGATGTATAAAAATAAAATCGTAAGTTTTTTTTCGTATTGGCTACAACGTTAAATATATGGCAAGTAGGGCAGAAAACAATCGATTATTTTCGGTTTAGCCACAAGCCAAATCTTTTGTATTTTGTTTTAATTTTTCTCTTTTAATACCAAATCAAAAGATTTGGCGACTTAATAAATATACAGAACTTTTGGATTAAACATTAATCGCCCTATTTGCTATATATAGTGTTAGGCAACGTTATCTTCTTTCCAACCATTGGTTTTAGCTATTAATTCTGGATATAGGCAAGCTGTATTTCCGTCTTGTGAAACCAAAATTTTAATTGAATCTCCAATTGATTTATTATTTGTTAAAGCGAAATTATTAGTCCTTGATTTCGCAACAATATTTCCATATTCAAAGTGTACATCCATTGATGAGCCAAATTTCGAAAATGTAAATCCCTTATTTTGGCTTATAGAAATTATTTTACCTTCTTTAACTTTCCCAGTTTTATATAATGCAATTTCCTTTCTAACTCGTGAGTACAATAAATAGCAGAGAATTAAACCAATTGACAAAACAACACCTGCGATATAATACATAAAATCCATATTAAAGGAATATTGCTCGTATTCAGTTGCGATAGATTTTCCATTCAGATGTTTAATTGGAATAACGTCTCCTTTCTGTAAATCTTCAGTTTTTGTTGGGTCAAAAACACTAAATTTTGATTGTGTTTTCTGTCCGTTTAAATCAAATTCATAAGTTAAAATTTGAGGATTATTTCCATTTATAGTTACGTTTTCAATTGCTTTAATGTCAGTCAAAACAGCACTTTCTTTTATTCCGTCAGATTCTATTATTTCAGTGTTTTCAACGTAAGGGAAGTTGCTTTTAAATGAGTCCATCATTAAAGACAAAGGAATGAAAAGGAATAATGCAAATGCAATTCCTTGAAATGCAAAGAGTAGTAGAATTGGTCTAATTTTAGCTCTTTCCCAAATTGTTATAAAGTTGATTTTTCTATTTGTCAATGGTTGTGTTTTTATGTTGCCTAACATTTGTATAACAACAACTCCCAGCCTGGCGATTGCTGTTATATCGTTTATATTTATAACAGCAATGTACTATTTTTCTGAAAAGAATCCAAGGATGTGGTCATAATCTCCGAAATGATTAATGTCACGACGGATTCGCGTTAGGGATTGAGGGATTTGTTGAAGCTCCCCGACGCAGGAGGGAGCGACTCCCGAAAGCCCGACCACGCCATAAGCGTGGTAACGCCCAAAAAACCTATTCCCAAACTAATAACAATATTTCCGCATTATTTCTGTTTTAGCTTCATACAATTTCCCTCAAATTGTAATAGGCTCATCTTATTTATTATATTTGCAAACTTTAAAAGGCTATGCGCTACGTAACCCTATTCATAATAAGCATCTTAACCATGCAATTTAGTTTCTCTCAAATCAACGAAATCGGTGTTTTTTTGGGCGGGAGCAACTTTATTGGTGATGTTGGTGCCACGGATTATATTTCCCCAAATCAATTTGCCATTGGCGGTATTTACAAATGGAACAGAAGTAAGCGACATTCTTATCGTGTGTCGTTGATTTTTAGTGAGCTGGAAGGCATTGACGTGGAATCTGACGACCCAAGACGACAACAGCGAGGCCTGAGCTTTAATACCAGTGTTATGGAAGTTTCGGCGGGTATGGAGTTTACCTTTATGGACTTTAACCTTCATGAGGGCCGACCCGTGGCCACACCATATTTGTACACCGGTATTAGCATTGCGAAACACGATAACAACTACTACAATGCTGGAGTGTTGACCTCCGAAAACAGTGAGAGTTGGGCTTACGGTATCCCTATGGTTTTAGGTTTTAAAATGCGGTTTATCGAGAATTTTATTTTAGGTTTGGAAGTTGGTGCGAGGTATACATTTACTGATGAAATTGACGGAAGTGTTCCCGATGGGGAATTTAGAAGAGCGCAGTTCAGTATTGGCAACATCAACAATAACGACTGGTACATGTTTTCGGGCATTACGCTAACGTATACATTTGGGGAAAATCCCTGCTACTGTGTGGAATAATGGATTTAAAGGACAACATACTGCTTAATGCTTTACCCCGACACATCGCCATCATCATGGACGGCAATGGGCGCTGGGCAAAGCAAAAGGGTATGATACGTGCTTTTGGTCATGAAAATGGCACCAAAGCAGTACGTAGAACCGTGGAGGCTTGTGCCGAACTGGGCGTACCAAACCTAACACTTTATGCCTTTTCCACTGAAAATTGGAATCGTCCAAAACTGGAGGTAAAAACCTTGATGAAGCTGTTGATTTCATCGTTAAAAAAGGAAATTAAAACCCTTCAGGACAACAATATAAAATTGTCTGCCATTGGCAACCTCAATTCGCTCCCTGAAAAAGTGAACAAAGAGCTTTCGGAAGTGATGGAACGCACTAAAGATAATAGTCGCATGACGCTGACTCTGGCACTAAGCTACGGTTCACGGGAGGAACTGTTAAACGCCGTTAAAGAAATTAGCAATAACGTTAAAAATAATATAATTTCGCCCGATGCTATTGATGAATCGATTATTAATAAGCATCTTTACACGCAAAATTTGCCAGACGTGGATTTGCTTATCAGGACCAGTGGCGAACAACGTATTAGTAATTTTTTGCTTTGGCAGATAGCCTACGCTGAGTTGTACTTTACAAACGTACTTTGGCCAGATTTTACAAAGCAACATTTGTATGAAGCGATTATAGAATATCAAAAAAGAGAACGACGATTTGGGAAAACAAGTGAGCAACTTAGCTAATACCTTCTTATTGAAAACTTACCTCAAACATTGTATAGCGTTAGTACTTATAGCACTTAGCTTCGCGCTTCACGGGCAGAATATTCAATACGGAAATAGCAAGAAATATAATTTGGCGGGTGTTTCGGTGTCCGGAAATACCAGTTTTAACGAACAGACCATCGTGGCCTATTCTGGCCTAAGAAAAGGCAAGGAAATCATGATTCCGGGCGAAGATGTGGCCAATGCCATCAAAAAGTTGTGGAATTCCAAACTCTTCAGCGATATTGAAATCTTCATAAAAAATATTGAAGGCAATAATGTCTTTTTAGAGATTCAGCTTTCAGATTTGCCACAATTAAATGAGTTAAAAATAACCGGGGTTAAAAAGGGAAAAAAGGAAGGCATTATTAATGACAATAAGCTGAAAAAAGGCACAAAAGTTACGGAAAACCTTATCACCACTACAAAGAACTTTTTAATAAAAAAATACAGGAAGCAAGGATTTTATAACGCCAAGGTGAATATCAACACCATTGAGGTTAAAGATTCATTGGATAAGGCCAGAGTGAATATGGTTGTAGCTGTGGATAAGGGCCAAAAGGTAAAAATAAAGGATATTGTGTTTGATGGCCGTTCTGCGCTAAAGGCAAAACATCTGCGCAAGGCCATGAAAAGCACCAAGAAAATTAATCGCCTGCGTGTTTATAAACGTTCTAAATTTATTGATTCCGCCTATCAGGCGGATTTATCTGCTTTAATTGATAAATATGCCGAAAACGGATACCGGGATGCCCGAATTATTTCTGACAGTATTAGTGTAAATGGTGATAAAACCATATCCATTCACTTGAAATTAGAAGAAGGTACTTTGTATAAGTTTGGGAAAATTGATTTTATTGGAAATACGGTTTATACGGACCGCCAATTAAATCGTTATCTGCGCATCAAAGAAGGAGACACTTACAATGGCGTATTGTTGCAGGAACGAATTGCCGATAATTCCAAACCGGATGCGGACGATATTACCAACCTGTATCAAAACCATGGCTATTTGTTTTCAACCATAAACCCTGTGGAAGTTAGTGCCGAAAATAATGTTATCGATATGGAAATCCGTATTTCTGAAGGTAAACCTGCCTATTTTGATAACGTTACCGTTTCTGGAAACGATAAGACTAATGACCATGTGATTTACCGGGAAATGCGTACCCGTCCCGGACAATTGTATAGTAAGTCCAATGTAGTGAGAACCATTCGTGAATTGGGGCAATTGGGCTTTTTTGATGCCCAGGAGCTTACTCCAGATATCAAAAACCCTAATCCAAATGAAGGCACTGTAGATGTGGAATATACGGTAAAAGAAACCGGCTCCAGTCAAATAGAACTCCAAGGTGGCTATGGTGGCGGTGGCTTTATTGGTACTCTTGGGCTATCCTTTAACAACTTTGCGATTAAGGATATTTTCAAAAAAAACGCATACAAGCCTATTCCTATGGGCGATGGTCAAAAATTGGCCTTGAGATTGCAAGCAAGCCGATTTTTCCAAACCTATAGCTTTTCATTCTCTGAGCCATGGTTAGGCGGTAAACGTCCAGTGCAGTTTTCGACTTCTATATCGCATACCAAACAGTTTTTGTTTGACCCTATTACCAGAGGCGCAGATCGCGACCAAAGTTTTAATATTACTGGAATCACTCTTGGTCTAGCCAAACGTTTAACCGTTCCTGACGATTATTTCACTCTTTCGCAGGCTTTAAGCTTCCAGCTTTATGATCTGAACAACTACAACACTGGGCTTTTTACGTTTGGTAACGGTAGTTCTAGAAACCTATCATATACCATAGGGCTAAGCCGAAATAACACAAGAATTGATCCAATATTCCCAACGGGTGGATCTAATTTTAACGTTACGGCCAAACTTTCTGTTCCTTACTCTTTGTTTGATGGCGTGGATTATGAAGCATTGAATAATGAACGTAGGGAAAAGCAACAAATAATAGATAACTTCAGACTGAACTCAAACCCCACAGTTGCGGAAACTAAAGAGTTTAATGAGGCATCAACAAGAAGATCTGAAATAGACCAAGAACGTTTTAAATGGCTTGAGTTCTATAAAATCAATTTTAAAGGGGACTGGTATACTGAGATTATCAAAAATTTGGTTTTAAAACCAACTGTTGAATTTGGTTTTCTAGGCGCCTATAATAATGCTAGAGGAGAAATTCCTTTTGAACGTTTCTTTTTAGGTGGAGATGGTTTAGGCAACTTTGCTTTGGACGGCAGGCAGGTTATTGCCTTGCGTGGTTACCCTAACCAATCACTTTCCAGTAGGGATGGTGGTACCATTTATAATAAATTCTCACTGGAATTGCGCTATCCAATAACTTTGGAAGCCTCAGCCAAAATTTTTGCTTTAACCTTTTTAGAGGGTGGTGCTTCTTATGATAATTTTAGGGATTATAACCCATTTAACCTTCAAAGGTCGGCAGGTGTAGGCGTGCGTATATTTATGCCAGCCTTCGGTTTACTGGGTATAGATTTCGGTCATGGTTTCGATCCTGTTCCGGGTGATGCAGAAAAAAGCGGATGGCAAACGCACTTCATTATCGGTCAGCAATTTTAAAGAAAATTTTATTTTTGGCACGATATTTTCTAACAACAGTGTGATGATTTGATTGGAATTAAAATTTTTAAGATTATATTTCGTTAATTTTGAAGATTGTAATTCGAAATGGTGGCAGAACAGCAAATAAATCATCTGTCGTTTTTAGAATTTATAAATGATAAAACTTAAACTACAGATGCGAAACAACGTTCTTTTTTTATTGACGGTAGCAGTAATGCTTGGTATTTCCGCTCATGCTCAGCGTGGTGTAAGAATAGCATATATCGACACGGAATATATCCTGGAAAAAGTGCCGGAATATCAGGAGGCCATGACCCAATTGGATGCGAAGGCCCAAAAATGGAAGAATGAAATTCAAGGCAAGCTTTCAGAAATAGCTCAAAAACGTAAGGATCTGAGCAACGAAAAGGTATTGTTGACCAATGAGCTGATCGAGGAGCGCGAGGAGGATATCGCCTATGAGGAAAAAGAAATACTAGACTATCAGCAAAAGCGGTTTGGTCCAAACGGGGATTTGATGATTCAACAAAAACAGTTGATGCAACCCATTCAAGATCAAATTTTTGCAGCGGTACAGGATATGGCAGAAAGTAGAAAATACGATTTTATTTTCGACAAATCAGCCGACGTAGTGATGCTCTATTCAGCCAAACAATACGATATAAGCGATCAAGTATTGAGAGTGATTACAAGGTCATCTAAAAGAAAGCAAGCGCAAAGTAGGGCACAACGTAAGGCTGCTGAAAATGAAGAGGTAGTTCCAGATATTAATTATGAATTGGAGGAACGCCAAAAAGCCTTGGAAGAGAAAAAGCAGGCTCGCGAAAGTGCAGTGGAAAAGCGAAGACAGGAAATTTTAGCAGCTCGCGAAAAGAAAAAACTGGAAGCCGAGGCAAGACGCCAACAAATATTGGAAGAACGCGAAAAAGCAAGACAGGCCAAATTGGATGCCAGAAAAAAAGTAACTGAGACCAGTTCGGAGGAAACAGAAACATCAACTGGTATAGGAAGCGAAGAGACAGGGCAAAATGAAAGTACGGGAACGGGCGAGGCGAAAACGGCAGAAGTGAAAACTGGTGAAGTTGAATCGCAAAGCGAGACCAAAACCAGAGAACAACTGATTGAGGAAAACCGTCAAAAGAAATTAGCCGACCGTGAGGCCCGGAAAAAGGCATTGGAAGAGCGAAAAAAGAAAATATTAGAGGAGCGCCAAAAAGCTCTTGAAGAAAGACAAAAAGCGAGAGACAGTATAAAAAACAATTAAACTTTAAAATTATAACACATTAATACATTTTTGAAAATGAAACATTTTAAAACACTTTTAGTAGCAACTGCTTTATGCATAGGATCGATTGGTTTTGTAGGGGCCCAAAGCAAAATTGCGCATATAAATACCCAGGAATTAATCCAAGCGATGCCAGAGATGGCAGAGGCGAAGTCGCAATTGGAAACCCTTTCCAAAACCTATCAAACGGATTTGCAAAATATGGGTAACGAGTTCCAAACCAAAGTAAAACAATACGATTCTGAGGCGGCGACGAAAACCCAAGAAGAAAATACCAAGCGCGCTCAAGAGGTACAAACAATGGAGCAAAACATCCGTCAGTACCAAGCTAAAGCGCAACAGGATTTGCAGAAAAAAGAGTTTGATCTATTAAAACCTATTACCGAAAAAGCTAAAGCGAAAATTTTGGAAGTAGCTAGAGCACAAGGTTTTGATTACGTATTGGATTCCTCACAAGGTGCAACCATAATGGCTGACGGTAAGGATTTATTAGCAGATGTTAAAAAAGCGTTGAATATCCAATAATATACTCCTAAAGGAAATAAACTAGGAAAAGCTGCTTTTTAAGGCAGCTTTTTTAATTTAGGGAAACTTTCATTAAAATTGAATTTTAATGAATTAGTTGAACTTACCCTGATGAAAATCAGGATCTCTTTATATCTTAGTAAATTTCATTTTGAATTCGCATGAGCAGATCCCCTATTGGTATTTTTGATTCTGGTGTTGGAGGCACTTCCATTTGGAGGGAAATCCATCAATTACTGCCCTACGAAAGCACCATTTATTTGGCCGATAGTATTAATGCACCTTATGGCCCAAAAGGTGCAGAAAAAATTATTGAACTTAGTATTAAAAGCACAGAATTGCTTTTACAAAAGGGTTGCAAACTAATCGTCGTGGCCTGTAATACGGCCACAACTAATGCGATTGATTACCTACGGAAAAATTATAATGTGCCCTTTATCGGGATTGAACCCGCTATAAAACCTGCCGCGCTCAACACCAAAAACAAAGCCGTTGGTATTTTGGCTACGTATGGCACCCTAACCAGTGCCCTATTCTCAAAGACCTCAGGGCTTTTTGCCAAAGATATTCACGTGATTGAGCAGGTTGGTGATGGTATCGTTGAACTTATTGAAGGTGGTAAACTGCACTCCGAAGAAATGAAAGCGCTCCTATCGGAATATCTAAAACCCATGATGGAAGCTAATATTGACTATTTGGTTTTGGGATGCACCCATTATCCCTATTTGATGCCCTTGCTAGTTGATTTATTGCCAATCCATGTTAAAATTATTGATTCTGGAGAGGCAGTGGCGAGGCAGACCAAGGCCATTTTGGAACGAAATGGATTGCTGAACATTGAAATGGCCAAACCAAAACTTCAATTTTTTACGAATGGGAATGTTGAGGTGGTGCATTCTTTGCTGGACAATAAGTATCAGGTAGATTCCTTAAAGTTTTAAACTGCCAAAACCGCGTTAGGGATTGAACACTTCGACTGCGCTCAGTGCAGGCTATCTGTTTGAAATCCCCGACGAAGGAGGTATTGAGTAGTGAAAGCCCGACCCTTGCGGTAACGCCCAAAAACTATTCCTTGAACCAACTCGCATATTTAATATAGGCATCCGCAATACGGTCAATTTCGCCCGAGATTAATTCCTGACTAATACCCTTAATCTTTTTTGCAGGCACTCCAGCGTAGATGGAACCAGATGGCACAACGGTGTTTTTTGAAACTACAGCACCTGCTGCGATAATACAATTAGATTCTACTATAGCACCATCCATAATGATACTGCCCATGCCTACCAACACATTGTCGTGTATGGTACAACCGTGCACAAGCGCATTATGCCCGATGGAAACATTATTGCCAATGTTAGTCGGAGCTGTTTTGTAAGTGCCATGGATCACCGCGCCATCCTGAACATTTACCTTGTTGCCCATTTTAATGTAGTTGACATCACCACGGACAACAGCACTAAACCACACACTACACTGGTTCCCCATAACGACATCCCCCACGATGGTCGCGTTTTCGGCGATAAAACAATCCTCTGGGATTATAGGGGACTTCCCTCTTACTTTTTGTATTACTGGCATATTAATTCCTTTGAAAAAAGGAATCTCTCTATGAGATTCGCTTTCAGTTATTAAATTTAAAAGATTCCTGCTTTCGCAGGAAATTATTATTTAAAGTAGGACAACAAATTCGCTTTTTTAGAAGCCGAGACCATAATTTCCTTACCGTTACTGAGTTCGACACTGCCACCTTTTCCTTTTTTATATTTTACGACTTCGCTTACGTTCACTAAATAGGATTTGTGGACGCGGGCAAAACTAGCATCGCTTAATGCTTCCTCAAAATATTTTAGGGTTTTGCTTACTATTTTCTTTTTGTTGTTGTTCAAATAGATTTCGGTATAATTGTCATCGGCTTTGCAGTAGAGGATATCGCCTGTATTTAGCACTTCAAATCCGCTTTGTTGAGGGATGGTAATCTTACCATTTACTCCCGAAGTTTTGGGTACTAGTACCTCATCCTGTAATGCATTTTCCTTGGATTTTATTTCAGTAACATAGTCCACTGCCTTAATCAACTCGTCTATAGAAATCGGTTTCATTAAGTAATAAGACGCATGCGCATTGAGTGCATCAATGGCATAATGGTCGTACGCGGTGACGAAAATGGTTTCAAAATTAATGTTACCCACTTTTTCCAAAAGGTCGAAGGCGTTGCCATAGGGCATTTCTACATCTAGAAATACGAGGTCTAAATCGTTGTTTCGAATCAGTACCAAGGCCTCATCCACATTAGCTGCTTCGCCCAGCACTTCAACATTTGGGCAGTACTTCTGCAGATAGTTTTTTAAAATCTTTCTGCTGGTTTCTTCGTCTTCTACTATAATGGATTTTAATTTCATATTTATAAGTTTGAAGCGTTATCCCCTTATTAGTCCTTTTTTAACGTTACAATCACTTTCGTTCCAGTATCCTCTTCATCCTGAAAATCATCTACAAAAACATCTACTTTATCTTTATACATTTCGTTCAAAATAGCCACACGCTTTTTGATATTCCCCATCCCTTTTGAGTTTTGTTTTTTCTGGTTTTGGGTTTTTAGTGCCTTGGATTTTTTGCGTCCGATGCCGTCATCCGTAATCGTGATTTTTATTTCATCTTCATTGGCCTGAACGATGTCAATATTGAGTTGACCTTTTTCTTTTTTGTATCTCAAACCGTGCCAAACGGCATTTTCAATGTAGGGTTGCAATAACATAGGCGGTATCACAAAATCAGCTATGGCGATTTTTTCGTCCACATTAATGGCGTAGTCAAATTTATCCTGAAACCTAAAATGCTCCAATTTGGTGTACAGTTGTAATAGTTCGATTTCCTTTTCCAATGGAATAAAATCCTCCTCGCTATTCTCCAAAACGGCGCGCATCAATTTTGAAAAATCAGTCAGATATTTATTGGCCGTCCGTTCATCACTTGAGGCAATAAAACTATTGACCGAATTCAATGCATTAAATATAAAATGAGGGTTCATCTGGCTTCGCAATGACTTTAATGCCAGTAAATTATTGGCCAATCTTTGTTGCTTGATGTATTTAAACATCAAAACTGCGGTAAGCAACAGTAAAAACACACCTCCAATCAGGGAGTAAATAATTATTTTTTGGCGTTTGGATTGTTCCGTCGTCAATAAATATTTGCTTTCAGAAAGTTCCCTGTCGCTTTCCAAACTATTGATCCTGTTTTGCTTAGCCACCAAATCCGCACTGAACTTTGCCGCTTGGGATATTTCCATTTCCTTTTTCCGATAGAGTTTATCGACTACATCGACGTAATCCTGATAAGTGGAAAGCGCCTTATTAAAATCCCCGGCAGAGCGATACACTTCGGACAGTTTTCGGGTGGCGTCCTTTTTTACGATCAAATCTTCCTTGGTATCGGCCTCCTCAATACTTTTTTCCAAATAGGTAATGGCATTGCCATAGTCGTTTTGTCTGGCATAAGCATCTCCAATTTTATAGTTCTGCTTTTGCGGTGTTAGCGGACTTTCGTTGTCAATTTCAGACTCCTGCTCTATCTCAGAAATATCTTCCAAGGCCTGTTTGCGCAATTCAATTTCACTCGGAAAGTCGCTTGCCTCTCTTTGAAAATCTGCCACCTTCACTTTTTCCTCCACAGCTCGTCTTTTACTTTGGGTATTTGCAAGTTGCATGGACTTATCAAAATAGTTTTGGGCTTCATTGAGCTCCCCTTTCTGGCTATACACCTGAGCGATTTTAGAGTTTAAATCCGTAATTTTTGGCGTGATCAAATGGTTTTGGGCCAATTGCAAACCCTGGTTGTAAGCCCCAATGGATTCATCATAATTTTGAATGGCTTGTTGTACGTCACCTATCCCCTCATAAAGCCCGACCACTTGCCAATTACTCAATTCTTTTTTGTTGATACGATTGTAAGTTTCAAGGCTTTCCTGATAGTTTTTATTTAATTTATACGCATTGGCCAATTTTAATTTAACTTCATTTTCTTCTTTATTTTGAAGACTAATTCGATAGTTTGATACTGCTAAATCGTATTGTTTCCAATGGACATAAATATCCCCCAAAAGGCCATAGGCTGTAGCATTTTCTCTCTTTGAATTACTTTCTGAAAGGGCGTCCGCTACAAATTGAATACTGCTTTTAGCATCTGTTTTTAAATATGCTTTCGCGGAATCGATTAAGACATTGAAAGTTACTTTCGGTTTCCTTTTTGAAAACTTATAATTTGAATCCTCAACATCATTGGACTCCACTCTCACTTCAATTTTGTCATTGCTTTGTATGGTATGATACACCGTTTCAAAATCTTTGTGCCTTATAATGAGTTCATCACCCTTTCTTGCTTTAATAGTGAATTTTCCATGCATGTCTGTTGTGGTATAGGCTCCTGCAGTAACTTCCACATTAACCCCACGGATGGGTTCTCTGGTATCGCTTTCAAGGACAACGCCTTTTATTTCCATTGGGAGGCTATTCCGGTCATTAAGCACCTGAGCCACCGAATACCCACTGTTCAGCAGAAAAAGAAACAAAAGCATATGTCTAAAAATCGACTTCATATACATCATTAGAGTAGCTAAACTTACGCACTTTCGTCGGTATAATAAAATGGATGATTCTAAAAAATGACAGGTTTACAACAAGAAATGCCCGCTTTACAAATTGCAAATGCGCGTTCACTCATAGAAGTGCACTGTTCACTCATTTCGGCTTTTTTGCAAAAAACTTTGGGGATAGCTTTACCCCGTAAACCAAAGCTTATCATGGGTTTTGAAACATTCATCTTAATTAAAAAACATAAAACATTATGAAAACTCAAATCACAACTTTTACACTTTGTTTAGCCATACTTGTGGCTACAGCGTGCAACGCAAACACCAAAAAACAGGATGTAGCAATAAACAACACCGAATCCGTTCACCCCGAACCCAACAAACAATTTATAAAAGTGGCATTGCTTTTAGATACCAGTAACAGTATGGACGGACTTATTGACCAGGCGAAAGCACAGCTTTGGGAAATTGTCAACGAACTTTCATACGCCAAATGTGGCACCGGAAAGCCTAATCTAGAAATAGCGCTTTACGAATATGGTAACGACAGGTTAAATGGCCGAGAGGGCTTTATCCGTCAGGTATTGCCTTTTAGTAATGACCTCGACGAAATTTCTAAGGAATTGTTTTCATTGACCACTAATGGTGGAAGTGAGTATTGTGGTCATGTAATTCAAACCTCATTAAACCAATTGAATTGGGGTAGAAACCCTGACGACCTCAAGCTGATTTTTATCGCAGGTAATGAGCCTTTCACTCAGGGTAAAGTGAACTACAAAGACGCATCCGTAAATGCAAAAGAAAGAGACATTACCATCAATACCATTTTTTGTGGGGATTATAACCAAGGTGTTTCCTCCTATTGGAAAGATGGGGCAACCCTAACCCATGGTGACTATATGGCAATAAACCACAATAAGGCTACAGTACATATTACTTCCCCATACGATGACCAAATTCTTCAATTAAATATCAAACTGAACAAAACTTATGTGGCCTACGGCGTTCATGGCGAACGCAAAAGAGTGATGCAAGCGCAACAGGACGCTAACGCAAGCGGATATAGCAAAGCCAACGCCGTTGGCAGAACAGTGAGCAAAAGTTCGCATCTATACAAAAACTCTAAATGGGATTTGGTGGATGCGGTTGAGGCCGAAGAGGTTGTTGTTGAAGAATTGGATGACGACGCATTGCCAACAGAATTAAAAGGTAAAAACAAAGAAGAAATCAAGGCCTATGTTTCAAAGAAGCAAGATGAGCGCAAGGCTATTCAAAAAGAAATTCAGGAATTGAACCAAAAACGAAAGGCCTTTATTGCCAAACAGCAAACCGAAAACACAAATGGCTTGGAAAATGCTATGACCAAAGCAATTAAGACACAAGCCAAAAAGAAAAAGTATACTTGGTAGAAACTATTATTGCGTCATTACGAGGAAGTATGACTGAAGTAATCTTGAAATTGCAAAAAAGAGATTGCTACGTCATACCTCCTCGCAGTGACTAAAAATCTTAATTCACCGCTGGACACTTACAATCAAAGCGTTCTCGCCTACAGCTGAAGTTATAGCCTAAAGTAATTTGATGAAAACCATTGTTGGCATACACTACCGAGTTGGATTGATAAGTATAGGTATAAGCAAACATAAACTGGTTATAATTCACCCCAAGAATAGGCGTAAACTGTTGCAGTTTTTGGCTATTGACACCCCGGGTACCATCCAGGAATTCAGCACCATCTAAACTTTGACGATAAGACAGGCCTCCCCAAATTGTTCCAAACTCCATATCCTTATATGCTTTGGCGTTAATATCGAACATAGCCTCCTGAGTGCCATCCCTATATTGAAACATTACGGACGGCTCAAAACTCCATTCACTGCCAAGCCTTCCAAATACGCCACCGACAGACAAAAGATACCTTCGTAAATTATTTGTAATAGTGATATTATTGTTAATACCAGAATTTTTCAATATGTTCTTAATTGTACCATGCGCATAGAAATCCAAAAAATGGTATGAAAACCCGAAATCAATATTAAAATTGGTCTGATTCTGAACCACACCATCTATAATTAGGTCAGGGCCGTCGGCTAAAAATGTGGTTTCATCCAATTGGTACTGTATAAAACCGCCACTCAATCCGAAAGACAACATATTCAAATCCACTTCACTTCTTGAAAACATAATATGATGAGCGTAGGTCAAATAGGCTCCTGTCTGGGAGTGGTATCCATTTTTATCTGCATACAAAATACCTCCAACTCCAGATGGCGAATCCCCAATGCGGCCATTAATACTCATCGTCAATAACTTAGGCGCATCTTCATGCCCAAACCATTGTTGCCTCCCAGTTAATCTAATCTTGGCGCAATTTGCTACCCCTGCCATCGAAGGGTGTATCAAATAATAATTATCCGTTAAATAGTCCGTGTAAATAGGAATAGCTTCTTGGGCCTCAACTCTCAGGACAAAGAAGGCCCCGATAAAGAGTAGAAAAAGATATCTTAATTTCATAGGTCTTTTTTACAGGTAAACTGGTCATTTATAAACGTTTACATTTACATAAAAGTATTCGCTCATAAACTTTTGGCGGTCAGTATAAAAAAACTAACTAAAATCAAATATATGCATAACTAGGTTTTCTTTTAGTATTTTTGCTAAAAATTAGCTAAAATGAGCCATTTCAAGGTTTCCGTGCAGGAAACAGCCAATAATTCCATTATAAAGTTTGTTGTTGATCAGTTTATCACTAAACATCAAAGTTTTGAATTCAACAATATTGACGAAGCCAAGGATTCGCCTTTGGCGCAACAATTGTTCTATTTGCCTTTTGTTAAGAAGGTTTACATTTCTGGAAATTTTGTTGCTGTGGAACGTTATAATATTGTAGAATGGAGCGATGTTCAAGACGAAGTTGCCCAACAAATCGAGGCCTACCTCAACGAGGGCGGTGTAGTGGTTGAAGAGCAGGAAGCTCCAAAAAAAGTAGCCGTTACGGTTTATGCCGAAAGTACGCCAAACCCTGCCGTAATGAAGTTTGTTGCTAATAAAAAATTAGCAACGGCTACTTTTGAATTCACCTCAATTGACGAAGCAAAATTGTCGCCTTTGGCCTCTGAATTATTTCATTTCCCTTTTGTTAAAAGTGTGTTTATTGAAGAAAATTACGTATCCATCACCAAATATGATGTTACGGAATGGCAGGATATCACAATTCAACTGCGCGAATTTGTGAAACGTTTTATTGAAAGCGGGAAAGATGCAGTTCTTCCCGAAGCGGCCGAAACTTTGGAAAAAACAGCGTCGCAAAAAGATCATCATTTTGAAAATTTGGATGATACTTCCAAGGAAATCGTCAACATCCTTGAGGAATACGTAAAACCAGCCGTTGCCAGTGATGGGGGTAATATTGAATTTATGGGCTATGACGCTAATATAAAAAGTGTTAGCGTACTCCTTCAAGGCGCATGTAGTGGTTGCCCATCCTCTACCTTCACCTTAAAAAATGGTATCGAAAATATGCTAAAACAAATGCTTCCAGGAAAAGTGGAAACCGTAGAGGCCATAAACGGATAGATCTGGTGACTTTGTAAAAATTACGGTGTATTAAGATATATCAAAAACAATTAAAATCTTAAGATATTATGGCAGTATTAAAAGTTATTGAAGTTTTGGCAAACTCCGAAAAAAGTTGGGAAGACGCCACAAAACAAGCAGTAAAGGAGGCCTCTAAAAGTGTGAAAAACATTCGATCGGTTTATGTTCAGGATCAAAGTGCCAGTGTAAAAGATGGTGATATTTCAGAATTCCGTGTCAACGTAAAAATCACTTTTGAAGTAAAATAAACTAGACTTCCTTCAAATCATAAGCGTTCTTAAAGAACGCTTTTTTTATGCCCAATTTTGACCAATCTTGCAACATAAAAACTAAATATTGAAATGGAAAAATTCACGTATTTTTGAGAAATGAAGTTTCCCTTTTTATCATTTCTGATTATTCTTATGAATTGCAAAGGTCAGAATACCGAATCCAAAAATCAGCATCAGTTTACTAACGCGCTCATCAATGAGACGAGTCCATATTTACTGCAGCACGCCCACAACCCGGTAAATTGGCATGCCTGGAACGAAGCCACCTTAAAAAAGGCCAAAGATGAGAATAAACTGATTTTGATTAGTGTTGGCTATTCGTCTTGCCATTGGTGCCACGTAATGGAGCATGAGAGTTTTGAAGACAGCATAGTAGCCCGAGTGATGAACAAGAATTTCATCAATATAAAAGTCGATAGGGAAGAAAGACCGGATGTGGACCAAGTATATATGAACGCCGTACAATTGATGACAGGAAGTGGTGGTTGGCCTTTGAATGTAGTAGCGCTACCTGACGGACGGCCTTTTTGGGGAGGTACCTATTTTGAAAAAAAGCAATGGATGGATGTTTTGGAACAGATTTCTAAACTGTACAAAGAAGAACCCCAGAAATTAGTGCAACAAGCCAAAAATGTCGAAAAAGGCATCAAGTCCCTCGCCGTGGTGGAAGTCAATTCAGATGCGCCTATTTTTGAAAAAACTTTTATTGCCAATGCGGTGGACAGTTGGGCCAAACAATTTGACCACAAATTCGGTGGCACGAATCGGGAGCCCAAATTCATGATGCCCAATAATTATCATTTTTTGTTGCGCTATGCTCATCAAAACGATGATGATGAATTACTGGATTTTGTCAATCTGACACTTACAAAAATGGCCTATGGTGGCGTTTACGACCATATTGGCGGGGGATTCTCAAGATATTCCACGGATGGCAAATGGCACGTCCCACACTTTGAAAAAATGCTGTATGACAATGCCCAACTGGTAAGCCTGTATTCCGATGCGTATGTATTGACCAAAAACGAATTGTATAAATCCGTCGTTGAAGAAACTTTGGATTTTGTTAAAAATGAAATGACAACTCCTGAAGGTGCTTTTTACTCCTCTTTTGATGCCGATAGCGAAAATTCAGAAGGCGAATTGGAAGAGGGCGCCTTTTATGTTTGGGAAAAAGAGGAGTTACAATCGATTTTAAAGGATGATTTCGATCTGTTTTCAGACTATTACAACATTAATAGTTTCGGGCTTTGGGAAAAAGGACATTACGTGCTTATCCGAAAGGATGACGACGCTTCCATCATTGAAAAATATAATATTTCCAAAGCAGAACTCCATCAAAAAAGGGCCAATTGGAAATCCAAATTGGCTGAAATCCGAAACAAACGCCCGAAGCCAAGAATGGACGATAAGGCTTTAACATCATGGAACGGTTTAATGCTGAAAGGTTATGTGGATGCCTATCGGGTCTTTCAAAAACGGGACTATTTAGATATTGCCGAGAAAAATGCCAATTTTATCATTTCCAAAGCCCTACGAGCCGACGGTGGTTTAAACCATACTTACAAAGAAGGTGAAAGCAATATTAATGGCCATTTGGAGGATTACGCTACCGTAATTGATGCCTTCATCTCGCTGTATGAGGTTACGCTGAACGAAACTTGGCTGAACAATGCCAATGATCTGGCAACATACACTTTTCGGCATTTCTTTGACGAAAAAAGTCAGATGCTCTTTTACACATCGGATGAAGATGCATCATTGGTTTCTAGAAATATTGTGTATCACGACAATGTGATTCCCGCAAGTAACTCCATGATGGCGAAAAACTTATTTAAACTTTCACATTACTTTGATAATAAGGAATTTGCAACGTCGGCAGTCACAATGCTCAACAATATTAAACCCGAGATGTCGCCCTACCCTTCGGCGTATTCCAATTGGTTTGATTTGATGCTCAACTATACCAATCCATACTATGAGGTTGCCATAGTTGGCATAGATGCGAAGGATAAAATTTCAGCATTTAATGCGCTGTATATACCCAATAAATTGATTGCAGGCAGTTCTTCAGAAAATAGCATGCCCTTATTGGAAAATCGCTATAACCCGAATAAAACCCTAATTTATGTTTGCGTTAACAAGGCATGTAAATTGCCCGTAAAGGACGTGGACAAAGCCATTAAATTATTGGACAAATGAGTACTCTAGCTGTCATTTTAACAAGTATCGCTGCGTTGGAACATTTCTATTTTTTAATCTTGGAAATGTTTTTTTGGACTAAGCCCAAAGGTATCAAAACCTTCGGCCTAAAATCAAAGAAATTTGCGGAAGAAACTAGGGTTTTGGCTGCTAATCAAGGGCTTTATAACGGCTTTTTGGGTGCAGGATTAATTTTCGCTCTTATTGCAAATGATAAGAACGTCGCAATTTTCTTTTTAGTTTGTGTGACTATTGCAGGTATTTACGGGTCTTATTCCACAAAGCAAATAAAACTATTTTTCGTGCAAGCAGTTCCTGCAATTATTGCCTTGATTTTTTGCTTTATTTAGAATTAATTAACCCGTTGTGCATTATGATTTAAAAGAAAAAAGTTGTTCATCTTACTGATAATCAGTAAATTGT
>NZ_JBHULY010000002.1:0-81055 GCF_042684665.1 Hyunsoonleella rubra
GGTTTAAGTAAAAAAATAAAATATTAATTATCTTTAGAGAACTGGACTAGGGCTTTTCATAGGACACGTTGTTGCCCACAGTTATTTTTTAAAATTCTTTAATATATATTGATAATCATTGTCAGTTTCACTTGTCACAATAATTCCGAATGTTTTTAACTTATAAGTTACCAAATATTGAGTCAGATATAATTCCTCCTCGTTAAAGGTCTGATGATACTTAACTTTGACTATACTCGAAATTCCGTATTTTAGAAATTTACTTTCAAGTCTTTTTCTTTTGATTCCATAAGATTCAGATTCGACAAAAAGATGGTTTTCGAGTAAATCAACATAAACTTCAACCGCTTCTTTTGTTAATTCCACGTAATTTCCTGGTTGAAACGATATATTGTTTTTGTAGTTGTCATTTTTGATAAAGATTTCTACAGTTTCTCCCATTTTTTTGAAGCTATTAAGTTTATTTAGTTCAAATTCCGAAAGCTCATTTTGGTCTGGTGAATTCTTTATGATTTCAACTACAGTTTCTATGGTTGATTTTTCAAATTCATTTGGTAAATAAATTTTCTTTTCAAGAAATTCAATTAGATGTAATTTACTATTTTTAAATTCAGCTGGTAATTCTTTTTTGTCAGATTTACAATTTAAAAAAATCAGAAGTGTTAATGTGAGCAGGACTTTTTTCATAATTGTGGGCAACACTTGTATAACAGCAACTTTCCGTAAAAGCTGCTGTTATATCGTATATATTTATAACTGCAATGTAGTATTTTTCAGTAAGCTATCCAAGGGGCTGGTAACGGTTTTATTGTTAATTGCTATTGTCTTGGTATAAATCTCCGTCGTTTTGGGGGAGTTGTGGCCCAGCATAGTCTGAAGGTGTCGCATGTTTACGTTGTTTTCAATGCAATGGGTAGCAAACGAATGTCTCAGGGTATGTACCGTGGCCCAAGGGTTGGTATTAGTATCCTTTACTGCTTTTCTAAAAATGGCGCGTATGCTGGTTGGGCTGTATTGCCCTCCGTTCTGGCCTTCAAACAACCAGTAGGCAGGCTTGTTTTGTTTATAGTAGTCGCGTAGCAATAGTATCAAATGTTCCGATAATATGGTCTTTCTGTCTTTTTTGCCCTTGCTGTCCTTAATAAATAGATAGCCCTCGTTTGAGTGTACGTCAACAATACGCAAATTTATAAGTTCGGAAACCCGCAGACCCGAGCCGTAAATAGTTTGCAAAATTGCCCTGTGCTTTATGTTTTTTGGTGCTTGAACAATTTTCAGCACTTCTTCCTTGCTTAATACATTGGGTATGCTTAATCGCTTTTTTGGGCGTTGTACGTCGTAATACTCCCTAGGCATGCACAGGGCATGTTCATAGTAGGCCTTTATGGCGTTGATAATTTGATTCTGGTAGCTTTCACTAATCTTATTTTTCTGGATGAGCTCGTAAATAAAGCCCTCAATTTCTTCTTTGTTAACAGTTTTGAGGTCGCGCTGCATAAACTTGCCCAAAAATACTCCGAACATTTTTTTATATATCCTGATACTAGAGGCACTGTACTGTTTTAAAACTAGGGCCTTTTCCAAATCATGTAGGGCGCTTAAGGCCCTATCGTTAAGAGCTACCGACGGAACGGGCTTAAAAGCGATGCGCTTTTCAATTTTGCAGTGTTCGCCTAACAGACTTTTTAGTGATTTAAGGTTCTGTTCCGTATTTACTACAGACCATAATTTTTGATTGGGATGCCAGTAGCTGGTGTTCATTTTTTTGACGGCCTCGCGTAGCCCTTGCCGGTTGTAGGGTATAAAAATCTTAATTCGTTTAGCACCTTTAAGTGGCTGATAAATAATGGGTTGCATTTTATAGGGGTTTACTGTATTAAACATAGAAAAAAATCCTATAAAACCAAGTCTCGAAATCAAATTAATAGTATATTAACCGTTAAAAACGACTACAGCGTATTTTGCTTTTAATCAGTATGTTGTGTTGTAAATGGATGTGATTTTTTATTAAAAGCGATAAACAACCGAGAGGGCCGTACAATGAATACCTGTAAAATTTGCAACAAACGTTTGGTGGGCCGAAAGGACAAAATATTTTGCTCTGTTAAGTGCAAAAATTACTATCACGTTAACCTTAGAAAGGCCACTGCACTGGTTGTAAAAGAGTTGGATAATATCCTACACAGAAATAGAAGTATTCTTTTGGAAATTATGGGAAAAAATAAGACCCAATGCACAATAGAACGGGTAGTGCTGGAAAAGAAAAAATTTAGGTTTAAGTACCATACACATCACCACATTAACAGCAAGGGGAAGACGTATTATTATGTATATGATTTTGCGTGGATGGCATTTTCGGATGACAGGGTACTTGTGGTAAGGAAGCCCTTGGCCCAGGTAACCTGACCGCCCGGAAGATGGTTAGTTTCGAGAAACTGGTTATTTCAGGGCTGCTTTATAAACAGCCAAACATCGCTCCCTGGCAAATTTATGCTCCACAATAGGTTGCGGATAGGTCAGTTCCTGAAAATCGGGTACCCAGGTGTTGATGTACTCCAAATTTTTGTCAAACTTTTGTATTTGGGTAGTGGGATTAAAAATCCTAAAATAGGGTGCAGCATCTACCCCACAACCGGCCACCCATTGCCAATTACCAATGTTGCTGGCCATTTCGTAGTCATGTAGCTTTTCTGCAAAATAGGCTTCGCCCCAACGCCAATCAATGAGCAAATGCTTGCATAGAAAACTACCCGTCAGCATACGCACGCGGTTGTGCATAAAGCCCGTTACGTTCAATTGCCGCATTCCTGCATCCACCAAAGGGTAACCCGTTTTGCCCTCACACCAAGCCTTGAATTCAGTTTCGTTATTGCGCCATTGGATGCGGTCGTATTTTGGCTTAAAGCTTTTATGCACTGTGTGAGGAAAATGCCATAGGATTTGCATAAAAAATTCACGCCAAATCAATTCCTGCCAAAAAATTTCGTTTTGTTCAGCAATGGCTTTTTTTACCATTTTTCTAACGCTTACCGTACCGAAACGTAAATGTGGCCCCAACCGGGAGGTGGCATCTTTAGCAGGGAAATTCCTAGTGGCTTCGTAGTTTTGAATCAATGTTGGGGTAACGGTGTATGGTGCAATCTTTTGACTAGAGATTTTAAATCCAATGGTTTCCAAACTCACATTTGGTAAATCCTTAAGCTTTATCAGGTTGTTAAAATGCGTTGTGGTATCGTAAGCCTTTAAATCAATCGATTTGAATTTGGCTTTCCAGGATTTCATATAGGGCGTGTACACCACATAGGGGGTGCCATCACTTTTGACTACCTCGTTCTTTTCAAAAATAACGTGATCTTTAAAGGTTCTAAATGAGCTATTATGTGTTTTTAAGAAGTTGTCAATGTGTTCGTCCCGTGATGTGGCATAAGGCTCATAGTCGTGGTTGGTGTAAACCCCTTTGATGTCATAGTGTTCGTTTAAATTTTGGAACACGTCCAAAGGTGTTCCTTTATAAATGGCAATACTGCTGCCGCACTTGTCCTGCAGGGTTCGGCGCATAGCCTGCAATGTGCTGTAAATAAACGTTACGCGCGCATCATCTTCTGGTAACTTATTCAAAATTCCAGAATCAAAAATAAAAATGGGGAGTACGGGGTAGTCGCTTTTTAAAGCTTCGTATAAGCCTCGATTATCATCCAATCTTAAATCACGGCGGAACCAGAAGATGTTTATGGGTTGTTTCATTTAGTTTGGTCATGTTTGTCATGCTGAATTCAGTTCAGCATCTCACTAGTTTGTTTTTTGGTAGATTCTGAAACAATCCCGATAACCATCGGGACAGAATGACAATGTGTTCTTAATTAGTATTTCCCAAAAAGTTCCTCTAACTTTTTAGTTCTGTAATTAAAGATTTCTTCTAATTTCGGTTTCACTAAAATAGGGTGCACCAACTGCCCAAGCCACCCAAAGGGCACTTTATAATCGATAATATCCTCCATTTCCACACCGCCGTCAATGGCCTTGATAAAGTGCTTGTGGTGCCAAAGGGCATAAGGACCAAAGCGCTGTTCGTCCACAAAATATTGCCTGTCGATAACATGGGTAATTTCAGTAACCCATTTGGTTTTAATGCCCAGAACTGGAGTGACAATATACTGAATAATCTGTCCGGCAAACATGGGCCGGTCTGTTCCCGACAAAATATTGAACCCCATATAATCGGGCGTAATGGTTTTAAGGTTTTTTGGATCGGACAGAAAATCCCAAGCATCTTCAACGGAGATGGGTAAGTTTTGTTTTTTATGTAGGGTGTATATTTTCATGATTTAGTTGTTGAATAAGATATAGCCGTTCAATGAGGTTGCTATGCACAACCAAATGAAATAGGGGAGGATAAGGGCAGTTTTCCACTTCATTTTTTTTATAAATGAAAACGTAAAAATACTTACCACAGCCGTTAGCATAAGAATTACGGTAAACCCGAGGTCAACAAAATGCTGATTAAAGAATATGTAATTCCAAATTACATTTAGCACAAATTGGATACTGAACAACACAAGAATTGATGTATTTGAGATCAATTTATACAAGTATGCCATATAAACGGAGAAACAAATCATTATCGTAGTCCATGCGGCACCAAATACCCAGCCTGGAGGTGTCCAAGGGGCTTTGTTTAAATTGTGGTACCAATCGGTTTGAGGGCCATTGTCCATTAGCCAGCTACCAATGGCCAAGGCCCCGAAGTTAATCAGTAAAAATAGTATGATGTATTTAAGCAACTTCATGTTTTAAAGCGCTCAACTGTTTTGCAATCAATTGGGCTTCTGCGTACTTACTATCACTGGCTGCCCTGTTAATACTTGACAGCTCGTGCCATTCCTGCATTAATTTTTTAAACTTGGCTTCTAATCTTTCTTTTTTTGATTTTCTTTTGAAGAAACTAATCATAGCGATTTATTTTAGGTGTTTAACAATTTTTGAACTAAGCGGATTGGTGGTGGAGAGGAAGTAATCTATAAATTCCCCCTCTAAGCCAATCAGATATTTTTGAAAATTCCATTTTACGGATGAATCCGTTACGCCATTATTTACTTTTTGGGTAAGCCAGGTGTAAAGCGGGTGCTGGTGCCTGCCTTTAACATCCACTTTTTCAGTCATAAGGAAACTTACACCGTAATTGAACTCACAGAACATTTCAATGTCTTCATGGCTTCCCGGTTCCTGCCCTCCAAATTGATTGCAGGGTACGCCGATAACTTGTACTCTATCTTTATGGGTGTCGTAAAGTTTTTGCAAATCTTTGTACTGTGGTGTAAAACCACATTTTGAGGCCGCATTGACAAAAAGTAGGTGTTTGCCTTTATATTCCGAAAGGTCAATTGGGGTTCCGTTCAGCGCATTTATCTGAATGTCATAAATAGAAGCCACATCCAGTTTTTGAGTGTCGGCTTTCGCGCCTAAAGTAGCTACAAATGTCTTTATCAAATCCATGCCTTAAATTTTAAAACTTACAATGCCGCAATCCATTTCAAAAATTTGGCCTGAGACAGACGAAGCGTTATCCGATAATAAGAATTCGGCCATATCGGCAACTTCTTCTGGGGATAAAAACTTTTTGAGGGGATGGCGTTCAGTGATATTTTCAATCATTTTATCATTGCGCAGCAACTTTGAGGCCAAATCGGTGTCAGTTACCGTTGGGGCAATGGCATTGATGCGCATGCTTGGTGCCAGTTCTGCTCCCAAGGATTTTACCAGACCTTCAACGCCTGATTTTGCCGTGGCTATACTGGCATGATAGGGCATGCCCAGTTTTGCTGCCACTGTACTGAACAGTACAATGGAGGGATATGTGCTGCTTTTTAGAAGGGGCAAATACTTTTGTATGACTTTTACAGCACCTAGCACGTTGATTTCAAAGTCATTTTTAAAATCTTCAATGCTCAGCCTAGATATGGGTTTAAGATTGATGCTTCCAGGGCAGTACACCAGCGCGTCTGCGGTTTCTAAATCTGGTAAGTCATCTTGAAGTACATCGCATTTGTGGTGGGTTAAATTGTCATGCGATAGTTCTGGAACACTTCTACTTAGGTTAATAACCTTGCAGTAGTCTAATAGCTTTGTTACTAAAGCTTTTCCAATGCCCTTACTTCCACCAACTACTATTATTGTTTTCATGGGTTTCAGGGCATTTTTTGTTTATGGCCTGCCCTTCAGCCGTTTTTCTATTTTTTGTTTGATGGCCGTTAAACGCTTCATCAAATCCATAAGCTCAGGATCTTTTTCCTTCTTATAGATGTCGTTTATACTTAAAATTAAACTTTTTACTTCCCTTGAAGATTCGATGCGCTCACTTGTAGTTTTGAACGTGTGTTTACGCTGTTCGAATTCCAAAGCCTTGTCAATAATCTCCATAATTTATACCTAACTTTTAATAATGTGAAGTGCCTAATTTTTAGGCGATTCGCAATATAAGAAATTATGACAGATTACCTATTTTTATGGTGATTTATTAGGTAAAATTTAATATTTCAGGGTTTTAAATCCCGATTGTTGACAATTAAATGGTCAATGGTGCACCTTTTAATCGCTTTTCAACCTTTCTTTTTATGGCCGTTAAACGTTTCATGATGTCCATTATTTTTTGGTCTTTTTTGACCTTGTAGATTTGGTTTAAATCCAAGATTAGGGATTTTGCCTCTCTTGAAATTTTTACCCTATCGCTTGTAGACAGCGATCTCATTTTCCTTTGCTCAAACTCTAAAGCTCTGTTAATTAATTCCAATTCCATAATATTAACTGTTTAAATAATTCTGTAATTCCGTGATTTTCTCTGGAGTATTAAATTGTCCGCCGTAATACGCGGTAACCGTCGATGAGGTATCATCTTTTATACCTCTTGAAGACACACAAAGGTGTTTTGCGTCAATAATGACGGCAACATCTTCCGTGTCCAGAATTGATTTTAATTCGTTAGCTATTTGGTTTGTTAAACGTTCTTGAACCTGTGGGCGCTTTGCATAATATTGAACAATTCGGTTCAATTTTGACAGCCCGATGACTTTTCCGGAAGAGATGTATGCCACATGGGCTTTTCCGATGATGGGCACAAAATGATGTTCGCAGTTGGAGTAAAAGGTAATGTTCTTCTCCACCAACATCTGATTGTACTGATATTTGTTATCAAACAATGCTACTTTTGGCTTATTGTCCGGATTTAACCCCGAAAAAATTTCATCGATGTACATTTTGGCCACACGCTTTGGCGTACCCTTTAGGGAGTCATCGGTTAAGTCCAGCCCCATCACTTCCATAATTTCTTCAAATAGGATGGCAATTCGGGCTTTCTTTTCCGTATCACTTAATTTAAAAGCATCTTTTCGCATTGGGGTTTCTAACCCAGTATAAAGGTGGTCGTCCCCAATATCCTCAAGGCTAAATCCGTTTAGTTTGTGTCCGTTTGTTTTCGATTTTAATTTTTCTAATTGCATGTCTTCTTTTTTATGTGCTGTGCTATAATCGCCAAAGCACGTTAGCGTTTTGAAATTTTATTATTTGATATTTGCGTCTGTCTGCTACATTTAAAGCGTCCTTTTTCAAAAATTCTAAGTTTTTCATGTTTTGTTGACCGCCCTTGAACCCGTTTTCGCCACATTTTGAAACTGCTGGGTTTCATTTCTCGTCGCATTAATTCTATAACTTCCTGTTCTTTCAATCCAAATTGGAACTGAATGGCTTCAAAAGTGGTGCGATCTTCCCATGCCATTTCAATTATTCTATCTACATCTTCCAAATCTAATTTCACACACCTTGAAAGTTATATTGTTGGTCGTATTTGATTTTTTCATCTAACATCTTATCAAAGAAAGGCTTGTTTTCTCTAAATGTCTTGGTGTTTTTAAAGTGTATAAACTTACCTTGCGCATGGATACTGGCACCGTTGGTTTTATATATAACCAATTGGTAATAGGGTATAGCCCAAGTAAAGTTTTGAAGCCCTTTATTGATGAAAACAAGGATACCATTTCTGCGTAATTCAATGTTTGCATAATTGATATCGGAAACTGTATTCATGAACTGTTGCAGGTTGGGGCTAACTTCGCCAATAATCATGCGTTTTGAACCGATGCCCTTCAATCTTAGGGACTCAAAAAGTGTAAACGAACTACCCACCAAATCACTTAAAATTTGCTTGTGATCCTTGTTAAAGTATGTTGTGTTTAAAACCATTTTCCAAATCTTATATACCAAAGATACAAAATGTTTAATATTTAAGTAAATAAGTTAAACAAAAAATTACATATGACTATTGATAAAACTTATTAAGGGGTTATGTGTATGATAATAAGGGTGTTAGGATTTTTGAAAGCGATTGCGAAGTGTATGCTTTCTAAGAATTCTTTGGCTTTCGGCCAAAACGGTCTTGTCTTTACGTAATTTCCAAAGGGCATCGCCTGCCTTTTTTCGTGAAATCTCTAAATCCACAATAGGTTTTGGGTAGTCTTTCCCGAGTTTGAAATTATAGAATTGTTGCTCCATTTCAGTCATCAAATATGGCTGGTGTGCAAAAGGCGTATCTAAATGACGTAGCTCCAGCACCCATTTTTTTATGAAAGATGCCTCTGGGTCATGCTCTAAACTATTTTTAATGGGATTATAAATACGCAACATGTTCACTCCCGTTTCGCCAGCTTGCATCTGGAGTTGTGGAAAGTGAATGCCTGGCTCAAAATCCAAAAACATTTGAGACAAATGGGTTGTGGCTTCTTGCCAAGGTTGCCAAAGATTGTGTGTGAAGAATGATACGAGCATGGCGCGCATCCTAAAGTTGAGATACCCAGTTTCAGTTAGGCATCGCATGCAGGCATCTACCAATGGATATCCTGTCTGTCCGGTTTTCCACGCTATTTGGTATTGTTTTGAAACACTTTTTTTGAGCTTATGAAAGCCTCGGTTTACACTAGCTTCTTCCATAGTATGCTCCATTTCAAACTTTTGGATAAAATGGGTTTGCCAGCGCAAGCGGGACATAAATGCTTCTAATGCTTTTTTGTGTTTGGAAGATTTCTTCAAGTGATACGCTTGATGGTACACTTCCCGTACTGATAGATTCCCCCAAGCCAGATATGGTGAAATTCTGCTACAGCTCGTTCTCGCCAATTCCGGTTTTGAAATATGGAGCATATAATTGGGGTAGCGTTCTTCCAAAAATGATTCTAAGTAGCGCAACCCAGTGCTACGCCCTCCTTTTTGAAAAGTGGAAGTTTTGGGCGTTTCCAAATCGGGCAAATTGAAGTTTTTTTCCAATGCCTCGATGTCATCAATCGAGACAAACTGATCCGGTTTGGGTGAAAAGGGCAGTGGCTCTATGGCATAAAAGGCATCAACGATCTCATTCCATCCATCCCTGTTTTTTAAACCACGCTGTACGCCGTTATTAATATTTTCTTCCCATATGATGAAATTATTTTTGCAGAAGCGTTTAAAATTTTTATCTCGCTCATAAGTGACTAAAATCCCAGTTTCTTGATGGGAAAACACCTTTGTAATTTGAAAGCGCGTCAACAATTGATTAAACAAGGGAATGATATCCGATTGTACTGCCAGCACCTTAGTGTTGTGGGCCTTCAATTCATTATTTAAATCTACAATGGACTCCTGAATAAAATTCCAGTGGCGTTCACTATAATGAGGGTCCTGCAAAAGTAGGGGTTCAAAACTGTAGAGGAGGAGAATGCGCATGCCACTTTTTAGAGCGTTATAAATGGCTTCATTATCGTGAAGGCGTAAATCGCGCTTTAGCCAAACTACATGTATTTGGGGTTTAGTATTCATTTGGGTGTGCTATAATATGTTGCGCTTTATGCTTTAATTGTTCCAAATCCGAAGCTTTCATTTTATCCAAAAGGCTATACATCATTTTCATTCTAAAATTATTACCCAATTGTTCACGCTTTTCATCCAGAAAATTCCAGTACAAGCTGTTGAACGGGCAGGCATCATCTTCGGTTTTTTTATTTTTATTGTAATGGCAATGGTCACAATAATTGCTCATTTTATGAATGTATGAGCCCGATGACACATAGGGTTTAGTGGCAATCTTTCCGCCATCGGCATATTGGCTCATGCCTCTGGTATTGGTCAATTGCACCCATTCTATGGCATCCACATATATACCCAAATACCAAGCATCTACTTCATCGGGGTTGGTTTGGGTTAGCAATGCATAATTTCCCGTAATCATCAAACGTTGAATGTGATGTGCATACCCGTTTTCCAAAGAATTGGTGATGGCATGTTTCAGGCAGTTCATGTCTGTATTGCCTGTCCAAAAAAAGTCGGGAAGTGTATTGTGGTTTTCAAGTTCGTTTAGCGTTTTATACTTTGGCATAAAAGCCCAATACATCCCGCGCATATATTCGCGCCATCCGATAATTTGGCGGATAAACCCTTCTACCTGGGATATGTGAATGTGCGAACCATGGTTTCTATAGTAATTTAATACGGTTTGAACAACGTCCTTTGGTGAAATAAGTTTCAAATTCATTGCAAAAGAAAGCCTTGAATGAAACAAGTAAACTTCCTCTGTATGCATCGCATCCTGGTAATCCCCAAAGTGTACCAGCAAATGCTCGCAGAAATATTTGAGTTGATCTAAAGCTTGAAGGCGTGTAATCGGGTAGCTAAAGGTTTGGGTTTCAAATTTGCCGATTGTTTTGATGCCGGCCTTTTCTATATCGGATACAACTTCATCTACATTGTTTTTAAACCATTTATAAGCGGGGATTTCAACATCGCCTTTCCATTTATTGCGGTTACTTTTGTCGTAGTTCCATTTACCGCCTTCGGGTTGACCGGCCACCATCAAAATATCATGCATTTTCCGCATATCGCGATAGAAGTTTTCCATCAGATATTGCTTTTTACCCTTGAAGAATAGGCCTAAATCTTTACGCCCTGTGTAAAAGTGTTCGGCAGAAATAGCTTTTGAGGTAATTGATAAATTTTGGCAAAATGCACTCAATTGCTCGTCTAGTCGATATTCATCTGGAAAGAGGTATTCAAAGTGTTCAATGCCATTCCTTTCAATTAGTTTTGAAAGGTTGTCTGCGAGAATTTGGGTATTATCAGTATCATTTATTTTGAAATAAATCACCTGATGGTTTTTCGATTTCAAATCTTCGCAAAACTGTCGCATGGAAGCGAAAAACCCAATTACTTTCTGAATGTGGTGCATAACATAATCCGTTTCCTGTCGCATTTCGAACATGCAGTACAGTACGTCGTCATCAATGGTTTTAAACCAAGAATGCTTGATGTTAAGTTGATCACCTAATATGAGTCGAAGGGTTTTCATCTAAAAAAGTGTCGGTTGCAACCATATATTCCTGAAAGTGCCTTTGGGATCGTAACGTTCTGCTTGCAATTCTACATTAAATTTTCTGTCCCGCGGGTCGTTCCCCACACCCGCAACGTACATCCAATTGCCATAATTGCTATGAACGTCATAATCAATTAAAAGCGATTCAAAATAAGATGCCCCAATTCTCCAATCCAAAAGCAGGTCTTTCGCAAAAAAGGATGCTACAATCTGTCGCCCCCTGTTGCTCATCCAGCCTGTTTTTTGGAGTTCGATCATGTTAGCGTTGACAAATGCCGAACAGGTTTTCCCGTTTATCCATTTTTGAACCATGGTTGCGTCAGATTTCCATTCGTAATCTTTATTTAGAATACCCCCAATTTTAAAAATAGTATTGCCATGTTTCAACGAAATATACTTGAAGTAATCCCTCCAAATCAATTCGAAAACCAGCCAATAGGTAGACAGGTTCTTAAAATGCTCCTTTTCAAAAGCTTTTACATTCCAGTATATAGTCCTTGCTGAAATGCTGCCGTTAGCGAGCCATGGCGAAAATTTTGAGCTAAAATCAGTACCTACCAATCCATTTCGGGTCCTTTTATAAACACTGAGTTTTTTGGTTTCGAAGAAATAATACTTCAACCGCTCCAAAGCAGAGGTTTCCCCTCCTTTAAAAGGAAACGCCGAATTCGGGTTCGGTTCAAATTCTTCAAAACCTAAATCCTCCAGCGAAGGGATTGTTGTGGTGTTGCTAATTCTTGGATGAGCAGAGGCCGATTCGCTTTCAAAAAATGCCTTCACTTTGGATAGTTTTTCAACCTGTTTTCTAAAGTTGGTAAATATTGATGGAATACTTGAAATTGCAAAAGGAATATCATCTGGATGATATAAAAATTGGTCGTAGTATTCGCAAAAATTTACCTCCTGTTTAACAGATGCTTTCACGTTTTTGAAAACGGTATGTTCTTCGCTGGTCCATTCCTTTTGAAGGAAGATTGTGGATATATTGTAGGTTTTCACAAGTGTAGGGATCACATCTTCAGGTTTGTTTTGAAATACAAACAATTCGATATTCAGGGCTTTTAAGTTTTTCCTTAAATCGATAATACTTTCTATTAAAAATTTTGCCCTGAATTTTTCTGTTTTTTTGAATCCGAATACTGAAGTTTCGTAATGTTTCGGATCAAAACAATACAAAGCAATAACTTTACTATGGTATTGAAGTGCTTGATTTAAAATGAAATTGTCCTGAACCCTCAGGTCATTCCTAAACCAAACTAAGCCAATGCTGTTTTGTTGCTTCTGCATTTTTTACTGCAATAAACGACGCCGTCCCAATTCTTTTCCCATTTTTTTCTCCACGCAAATGGGCGTTTACACGTTGGACACGTTTTCTGGGGTAAGTACTGCTTTTTGTGACTCAACTTCAACTAGTTTATTAATCATTCCCGAAAAGATAAAACCGTGGAATGGTAATACGGCATACCAATACAATCTGCCCCAAAGTCCTTTTGGCCTAAATGTAGCCGTCTGTTTCAGTTTATGATCTTCTATTTTGAACTCTAGCCACGCCTCACCTGGTAAGCGCATTTCGGCATAAAGCAATAATTTTTTCTTGCTTTTGTCTGCATAAATTACGCGCCAAAAATCCAATGCATCACCGGCATCTAACTCGGTGGGGCTTGTACGTCCGCGTCTTAAACCGATACCCCCAAAAAGTTTGTCGATATATCCTCGCACACGCCAAAGAATGGTACCATAGTACCACCCGTTGGTGCCGCCGATACTCCAGATTTTTTCCACGGTTTGATCTGCGTCAATGACCCAGCGTTCTTTATAGTCGCGGAAGCATCCAAATTTTGGAACATTCACGTATTTATGGAGGCGATTACCCAATCTACCACTACTCACCATGGAATCCTTCCAACTGGAAACAATACTATTCTGTTCAATTTTTTCAAAAGCCAATGCTACCGCTTCCTTGTAAGTAATTGGATTAACGCCTAATATGGAATTGATGTCGCTTGGTTTTCCAATAATCTGAACCCCCATACTGTCCACCAAAGTTGTAGCCAGTTTATAGGAGGTTGAAGTCACAAAATACAGCCAATAGGAAGATAGCTTTGGAGTCATTACTGGCACCGTAAGAATGTACCTTTTTAATTGGCGTACTTCTGCAAACTGCAATAACATGTCTTTGTAAGTGATGACCTCGGGGCCAAAAACATCGTAGGTGTTGTTGTAAACTTTCTCGTTTCCTGCGGATTTGTATAAAAAGGCCAAAACATCCCTAACTGCCAAAGGTTGCGTTTTGGTGTGCAACCATTTTGGCGCAACCATTATGGGGAGTTTTTCTACTAAATCCCTTATGATTTCAAACGAAGAACTCCCCGAACCAACAATAATGCCGGCCCTAAAAACGGTTAGCGCATATCGGTCAGAAGCCAAACAAGTTTCTACATTTTTCCGCGAACTGAGATGCTTTGACAGTTCATCTTCATTTGTGATGCCACTTAAATAAATGACTTGCTTTGCATCGGTAGTTTCAATATAATTTTTAAAATTTCTGGCGCAACGTTCTTCCAAAGTTTCAAAATCCTTTGAGGAGTTGGACATGGAGTGAATCAAATAATAGGCAACATCAATTTTTTTCGGAATATTGTCCAGGGTTTCCGGATTTAAAAAATCGGCTTCGATAACATATACGTTGTCGTCTTCAAAATAACTTTTGTCCGCTCGGAGCCTGTCGCGAACCACACAAACTACCTTGTGCCCCTCATTTACTAAAAATGGGACGAGACGTTTGCCAATATAGCCTGTGGCACCTGTTACTAAAATGGTCATAATTCCTGTGTTGTTAGTTTAGGTCGTTGATATCCAAAACGCGTTTTGGTAGTTGGAACGGCATAACCGTCCAGTCCATTTATTGTTGCAATTTGAGCTTTTGAAAGGTTAATAAAACCGTCCGATTCAATAAGGTTATCGTTGAGGTATAGGCCGTTAATTTTCCCGATGACTAAAATGGTTTGGTTTGCTTTAATAAAATATTCCTCCACATATTCCATCTCCAATTGAATAGGGGCATTTTTTACGAAAGGTGCCGGAAAATTTGATTTATACTCTGCTTCCAGATTGGTCATGTCAAACTCCGAAATGGCAACATCATATTTGGCCGAAGTGTGATGCGCGTCTGAAATAATATCTTGATAAATAGGGTTAATGGTGTAAAGACCCGTAGCCTTAATGTTTTCGTAAGTATTGCGTAAAACAGTTGTCGGTCTTAGAAAGAATCCTAACATTGCTGGGTTAGAGCCAATATGCGTTACAGAACTAAATACCGCTACATTTTCTAAGCCATTTTCAGAAATTGAACCAATAAGGTTGGCCGATTTGTACCCAGAGCAACTATTTATCAGATTGATTTTATAGATGTGATTGAGTTGCTGTATGTCCGTTGCACTGAAAAATTTCACGACAATTATAGACTTAAATAATTATTGATTTTGATGTTTTTTGCCTTTAAATCGAACATCAAATTATATAGACCGAAAAAAGTTCGGTTGATATAAATAAAATGTTTGGAACCGCGATTTCCGTTCATTTTTCTTAAGTCTGTATTTTTTGAATACTTTTCGCCGAGTTCAGCAATTTTCCCAAAAAATATGCCATCCGAAAAGTCGAAAGTATCCTTTTGAAACGGTTGGGTAAAAAGACTTAGCATTTCATGAAACATCTCAGTGAAAAAGGCAAGCTCCTCTTTTGAATCATCTTCTTTAAGGATTTCAAGTTCAAAAAGACGCTTCGTGAAAAATTCCTGATTATGAAGATTTTCTTTTTTAGCAAGCTCAAAATAGGGTGTATAAAATTCTTGAGGGATAGATTTCATACACCCAAAGTCTAGTGCAACTAATTCTCCTTTTTCAGAAATTAGGAAATTCCCAGGGTGGGGGTCTGCGTGTACCTTTTTCAACTGGTGAATTTGGTACATGTAGAAATCCCAAAGGGCTTGGCCTAATCTATTTGCTTTTACCTGATCTGTATTGTGCGAAGCGAATTCCGAAAGATGTTCACCTTCCATGTAATCCATCGTGATGATGCGTTCGGAGGATAGGGCTTTGTAATATTTTGGAAATCTCAAATTAGAAATGTGCCCGCAAGCCTTTGCAATTTCTTGGCTTTGCTCCACTTCCAAAATATAATTAGTTTCCTCAATAAGCTTCTGTTCAACTTCTTTAAAATATTTATCTGAATCTTTCCCTTTTATATTGAACATGCTCATGGCCACAGGTTTTACCATGGCTAAATCTGAAGCGATACTCTCCGCAACTCCCGGATATTGGATTTTCACAGCAAGTTTTTTCCCATTCTTAGTTGCCAAATGCACCTGACCGATGCTGGCGGCGTTTACAGAAGTTGCGTTAAAAGTATCAAACAGTTCATTCGGGTGTTTCCCAAAATATTTTTTAAAGGTCTTGATGACCAACGGAGGGGACAATGGCGGTACAGAGAACTGGGCCAATGAAAATTGTTCCACATAAGCCTGTGGTAGAATACTCTTTTCCATACTCAGCATTTGAGCCACTTTTAAAGCACTTCCCTTTAGTTGCTTTAAGCCATCATAAATGTCAGAAGCGTTGTTTTTATTCAATCGCTCCTTGGCTTCCTCGTCTGAATTGACGAGTTTATTCCCGTAGTATTTTAAATAATTGACACCAACTTTTGCACCAGTGGAAACCAGTTTTGTCGCCCTTTGAATTTTTGAAGTTGGTATGCTGTCTATTGTTTTCATCGCGTTTTAATTCAGTTGAAATTTTTCCTTGAACAGAAATTTGCCCAAGTCCAAGACGCTTTTTATTGGAGCGATGTCCAGCACATCGAAAGTGGTATTGACCGATTTTTCGATGAAAATATCTGTCTTTTCAAAGGAGGCTGAGGTGTCATCCAACCAAAATTTCATGGTCATTAATAATTGTAACCAGGCTGATTCTTTAAGAGCATTGTCCTGAAATTTCTCAATCTGAGCTTGTTTGATATCCAACATTTGAATACCCAATCCACTAACATATTTGGTAAAATGGGTTTTTAGGCCAGATAGGACTTTTAGGCCCTTAAGGTCGTTTTTGTACTTATCCAAAACATGCTTTACGTAGCTTCTGTTTGCTGTAATATTTTCAAAGAATGTGTAGTAAAAGCTCAATAATTTATTCCTTGCATCAAAAATTTTGTAATCATCATTTTTGTTCAAGGCATTGATTGAATTGGTAAAGAAGGCCTCAAAAATTCCTTTTTCAACAGCCTCAAAGGAGGCAAAATATTGATAGAATGTACCTTCCTCAAAATTGTGCAGTTTAGCAAAAGCAAATACCGTTTTTGGGTTTTCATCGTGCTCCAGTACATAAGTCATGTACCAGCCGATGATATCTGTTTTTGAAATTGATTTTTTCTTCGCCATAATTCATTTTATTATGGTAAAGATACAAAATGTTTAACAAGTATTAAAAAAAGTTAAACAAAATTAATTTTTGTTTAAGAGAGTTGTGGTTTATTTACCCCTGTGCTTTCCTTATTTTGGGATAATTCAAAATGAAAGAACCTCTAATTTAAATGATACAAAAACACGGCAATCCGGATTAAATAATTTAGGAAAAGTTTTGAGGGGTTGGAGTGGTGTCCCCTTGAGGGGACTTTAGGGGTGTCCAATTATAGCTGTTTATTTAGCTGGTCACAAGTCTCTTCAATAACCAGCAAAACACTAAACATTTTCTTCTTTACTTCTTCATTGGAAAACCTCAAAAATGTTACGCCATAAGCTTCAATCTCTTTTTGTCGTTCTAAACCTTTGGTATCATTAAAATCATGACTATGTCCATCAATTTCTATGGCTAATTTTATTTCGTGACAATAAAAGTCCACTATGTAATTTAACATTGGAACTTGTCTATGAAATTGAACCCCAAAAGCTCTTTGTTTTATCTTCTGCCATAATAGAATTTCAGGAAGTGTGCTATTCTTTCTTAGTTGTCTGGCTAGCTCTTTTAGTTTTGGATTGTATGGTATGATTCTATTTTTCATTATTGAAAGATAAAATATTCCGTTTGACAGGGAAATGTATTGTTTTTAAATCTTTGAATTTTACACCCCTAAGGTCCCCTCAAGGGGACATTTGCTTACTCAGACGGTTAAGTTTGCTTTGAGTTTATAGAATAATATGCGATTTGTTAAGTTGATTTTCAATGCTTTATATGTATCATAATGGAGTTGTTATAGAGTTATTTCTGCCTTTTTGAGAATTATTGGTTTAGCGCAGGAGTGGTGTCCCCTTGAGGGGACTTTAGGGGTGTTTTTATCGGAGAAGCCCATTAAAGCCTAACAACACTGCTCGTCCTTAACCAGTTTACAGCTGGAAACGGCCACAATTGCTCCGAGAATGGGAGCTAAAATATATAGCCATAAGTCTTGAAAATTTCCCGTAAATAGGGCAGGGGCGATAGAACGTACAGGGTTCATAGAAGCTTTGATCATCGGTCCTGCAAACATAGCTTCCAACAAAATTACACCGCCAACAGCAATGGCGGCCATTGTGCCTATTTCTTTGCTGCCCGTGGACACGTTTATAATGACTACCATCAAAAAGAAAGTGAGTAGAAATTCTAAAATAGCGGCTTTATAAGCTGGAAAGCCCTCGGCAGGAACGGTTTCGCCCAAGGTCTGGCTTTCAGGAAACAAAAACCAAAGGAGAAAAATAGCTAAAACCCCTCCAATAGGCTGAGCCAAAATATATTTTGGAACTTTTGGCCAAGGGAATTTTTTTGCAAAGGCAAACCCAATGGTTACCGCCGGATTAAAATGCGCCCCGGAAGTTTCTCCAAAGGCATAAATCATGGCCATAACGATCAGCCCCCAAGTGACGGCCACACCAACATGGGAAATGCTACCGCCTTTAATTTCGTTGATGGTCATGGCACCGCAACCACAGAATATCATGGCGAAGGTTCCGATGCTTTCTGATATGTATTGTTTCATCATGTTTAAGTTCCAAATTTCAAATTCAAAATTCCAAGTTTCGGGCTCAACTACTGTAGGGAAGCATAGATTTCCTCTTTTGCAACTGGTTGGCAGGACATCCCCGCGTTAGGGATTGAACGGCCTGTTTGAAATCCCCGACGCAGGAGGGATTGAGTAGTGAAAGCCCGACCCTCCCGATAGCTATCGGGAGGGTAACGCCCAAATTAACATGGGGCAAATATACAACGTCCTATTTTAAGCTTTTGTTAACAATAAGCGGTTTTAGATTGGTTAATTTTAGGGGATTAAAAACCTAATTATTAAAGCTTACAACGATGAAAAAATTACTAGTATTATTTATGGCGTGTGCCACAACGTTTGCGGTGCAGGCGCAATTGCAAACTCCTCAGCCAAGTCCATTAGGGAAGTTGGTGCAGAAGGTGGGCCTAACGGATGTTACTATTGAATATTCCAGACCGGGCGTTAAGGGACGAAAGATTTTTGGTGGATTGGTGCCTTATGGTGAGATGTGGAGAACGGGAGCCAATAAAAATACCATGGTTACTTTTAGCACGGATGCGACTGTTGATGGGCAGACCTTAAAAGCAGGGTCTTATGCCATTTTTACCAAGCCTGGTGAGGAATCTTGGGACGTGTATTTTTACTCTGACACCAATAACTGGGGCGTGCCGCAAAAGTGGGACGAGAGTAAAGTGGCAGCCAAAACGACGGTCAAGGCTTACCCTGTTCCATTCAGTGTAGAAACCTTTGCTATGGATATTGGTCAGATTTCAAATAACGGGGGGCAATTGGAATTGATTTGGGACAAGACCTATGTTGGTGTTCCTTTTACCGTACCTACGGATAATGCCGTCTTGAAGAGTATCAACAACGTGATGAGTGGTCCTAGCGTAAACGATTATTATTCTGCCGCGGTTTACTATTTGCAGGAAAACAAGGATATGAAAACTGCGATGGAATGGATTGACAAAGCCGTAGAAATGACCAAGGACAAGCCCCGTTTTTGGATTTTAAGACAGCAATCTTTAATTCATGCGAAGGCTGGTGATAAAAAGGGAGCCATTGCCGCTGCTAAAGCTTCTTTGGAGCATGCTGAAAAAGCGGGAGCCAAAGGCTATGTTAAAATGAATACCGATTCCCTAAAAGAGTGGGGGGCGATTTAATTTAGATTTCCAGACTTTTAGAAGATTAGATGTTTAGAAAGCGTAACCAATTTGGTTACGCTTTTTTTATAGTTTCGTGATGGTAACTCATAATTTTAAGGGTCAGTTATAATTTTTATTTCTATTGAAATGGTGAAGGTTAATTCTGTATATTAGTAGGGTCATACAAGACGTTAAGCTAAAATTAATTCCTAAAATGTCTGACCAAAACTCTGTTGAAGAAGCATTTTTAAAAAAGGTGGAAGACGTCATCGAAGCCAACTTGGAGAATGAGCAGTTTGGCGTCAATGAACTGTCTGATGCACTTGGTGTGAGCCGTTCTAAATTACATAGAAAATTGAACGCTTTTACTGGAAAATCAACCAGTCAGTTTATTCGGGAATATCGTTTGGAAAAGGCTATGGTCCTTTTGCAGGACAACGAGGCTACGGCATCCGAGATAGCTTTTCGTGTTGGTTTTAGTAGCCCCACGTATTTCAACACCCGTTTTAGCGAATATTTTGGTTATCCGCCGGGGGAGGTTAAATATCGTAGTTCATCTTCGTCGGCGCAAGGTGAGTTAAAAGGCACAAAATACCAAAAGTCTAATACATCTAAATCTTCGAATCGAAAAAATATTATTATTGCTGTTTTAAGCGTGATTCTAATGATTGCGTTGGCCTATTTTATATTTAACTGGCAAAAAGAAAACGGTAGTGACACTTTGGAAATTGCTGAAAAAATGGATAAGTCCATCGCGGTACTGCCATTTAAAAATCTGAGTGATGATAAGGATAACCAATATTTTGCCGACGGTGTGCGTGAGGATATTATCAATCAGTTATCAAAAATTGAAAAAGTATCGGTAAAATCCAAGCAGTCTTCCGATAGGTTTTACAATGATAATTTATCAGGAGAAGAAATAGGTGATGCCCTCAAGGTAGATTACCTAATAAACGGTAGTGTTCAAAAACATCAGGATCGCATTCGGGTTATTGTGCATTTAGTGAATGCCAAGGACGATACCCATTTATGGTCTAAAGATTTTGATCGCGAATTCAATGATATTTTTAGTTTGGAGAAAGAGATTTCAACAGATATCGCCAAGGAATTGGATATCGTGCTGTCGCCGTCCGAATTAGAAAAGATCGGCAAGATACCTACACGGAACCTTGAAGCCTATAATTTGTATTTAAAGGGCAGGCATTTTTTGTACCGTTTTAATGATGATGATTTGAATCGTTCCGAAAAGTATTTTAAGGAAAGTATGGCCCTAGATCCAGAATTTGCATTGCCCTATTCAGGGATGGCAGAGGTAACCATGTTCAGATATTGGCCTAGGGCAACGCAATCTGATTACCTAAAGGCAAAGGAATACGCCTTAAAGGCTATTGCCCTTGATGATGATTTATCATACCCGCATAGGGTTTTGGCCAATATTAGTTTGGAATATGAATGGAATTGGGATAACGCAGCAAAGGAGTTTCGGATAGCCCTAGAAAAAGAGCCGGATAATGCCGTTAATTATTGGTTGATTGCCCGTTACTTTATCTTCGTCAATGGAGATTTTGAAAAAGGCTTGGACTATCTCGAAAAGTCCATACAGTTAAATCCGCTATTTCGTTTCTCATCCATATTAAAGGCCGATTGCTATTTGTACCTTGAGGAATATGATTTGTCTTTAGCTGAAGCTAGAAATGCCCTTGAGATAAACGAAAAGGATTTATGGGCATCATGGGTTACCTTTTTAACTTATGCGAAACAGGGCAAGGATGAATTGGCGGTTCGAGAATTAGCAAGAGGTTGGCGCACCGACGAGGCGGGAATGGTCAACGTGGAACCCATGTTGAAGGCGTATAAAGCTGAAGGCCTTAAAGGTGTTTTTAAATGGCTAAACGATTTGGATATCAACCATGAAGGAGAAGACCATGTGTACCATAGTGCCTATTGGATTGCTCAAAAATTCGCTTTTCTTGGTGAGCACGACAAAGCCTTGGAATGGTTGGAAATCGCCTTTGAAAGAAGGAATGCCGAACTGTACAGGATAAAGTACGATCACTTTTTTAAAGGAATGCAGGAACATCCTAAATTTCTAAGCATCCTGAACAGAATGAATTTGGGCGACTACACCCACGAACGTCCGTTCAAGGATTAACGACACAAAAATCCCTCATTTGCAACATAATTTAAACACTTTAAATTATGTGCATCAGCCTTTAAATAAAACTTTGAATTTTTTGATACATAGCTATTATCCCTTGCTATTGCTAATGTTTCATCTTTGTGTAAATCATTTTTCATTCACTTAAACTCACAAAATCATGAAAACATTAACATTAATTCTAGCCGTGTCCCTTTTGACCTTTTCAGTTTCTTCTCAAGATAACAATGCACAATTAATGGCCTATAACTCTGAAAAAATTTCTGATCTTGAAACCGTAAAACCAACCCCTAAAGTATTAAATCAAAAGTACCTGGATGCGGTTTATGATTCCGAAATGGCCATCCATGTACGCTCCATAGTCAAGAATATTTCTAAATATAATGTATCCGAAGCCAAGGGCTATAGCGGGAAAGCAAAGCCTTTTAAAACAGCTTTTAAAACTGATAAGGCCTATATTGAGGTTTCCTATGATAAGCATGGAAAAATTATCAGCACCAAAGAACGCTATGAGGACGTAAAATTGCCCGAGGCCCTTCGAGAAAAAATCTTCTCAGAGCATAACGATTGGGCATTGCTGAAGGTGGATTATGATGTCGATTATAACGCTGATCGCACTCAGAAAACCTATCACGTAAAAATTAAAAGTGGGAAAACCAAAAAGAAAATCAAGATTGATGCTGATGGGAATTTCATCAATTAAATTTAACGACATTTATGCTAGACCTCACAGGTTTTTCTCGTGCTGAGCGCAGTCGAAGTGAAAACCTGTGAGGTCTTTTCGTTTTATGAATAATCAAGATTAATAATCTTTCGGACGGTATCCAAAGTTGAAATCAATTCCTCACTAAACGCAAAAGTCATCACGTCACTTTCGGTTTTACCTTGGCGTAATAAATTATTGAAGTGTTCAATTTCGAAACTATATCCGATAGTTTTGTACCCAAAATCTATAGTTTTCTCAGTTCCCTCATTAGGAATTAAGGTTACAGTCGAAGGAGAAAACCAACCACCATTAATTTTGATAACACCACTCTCGCAATAAAAGATGGCCTCCGTTGGTGTGTCTTCCAAAAGAGTGCTTTTTAGATTGGCCTTTGCCCCATTTTCATATTCAAATTGCATGGTGCATGAGGAATCCGCGCCGTTTTCAAAAAAAGTGGCACTGGCTTCCATGGATTTAGGTGTTCCTAAAGTAGAGAGCGCCGCAAAAATAGGGTAGATGCCGATATCCAATAAACTCCCACCGCCTAAGGCTTTATTGAATAATCTTGAAGCATCGTCAAATGCCCTGTAAAAGCCAAAATCGGCTTCCAGCTTTAGTACTTTACCATATTTTTTTTCATTTAAAGCGTTTAGCACATATTGATAGTGCGGTAAAAAATAGGTCCACAGCGCTTCCATCAAAAGCGTGTTTTTTGCTTTGGATTTCGCAATCATTTCGGCTACTTCTTCCGAATTCATCGCAAAGGGCTTTTCGCATAATACGGCGATACCTTTGTCGAGACAAAGCAATGTGTTTTCTTTATGAAGGGCATGTGGTGTTGCGATATAAACTGCATCAATGTTTTTATCCTTGGCTAAAGCTTCGTAGCTGTCATAAGTTTTTTCAGCATTATATTTTGAAGCAAATTCGTTCGCCTTTTGTTGTGTTCTTGAAGCGACGGCATATAGGTTTGCACCCTCAACAGTTAATAAATCTGTTGCAAATTTATGGGCGATATTTCCAAGCCCGATGATGCCCCAGTTGATGGTTTTAAGTGGTTGCTTTTTGGTCATTTTTAGTTAATCCTTGAAGTAAACAGGCTATAAAAATAACAATAATACAGCCAACAAAGTTGAGCCATAAAAACGGAAGGTTGATGAATTCGTATTCATTTAGAAAATAAAGCGCAATAACGATAACTTGGGTGATTAAGGCTCCAATAAATACGGCATTGCCCTTAACAAATTTGAAAAAGAACGCCAACAAGAAAATCCCCAACACATTGCCATAAAAAATGGAGCCAATGATGTTAACCAGTTGAATTAAATTCTCAGCAAGATTGGCCACGCAGGCCACACCAATAGCAATAATGCCCCATAAAAATGTAAACCATCTGGAAGCACTAACCATTTCCGATTCTGTTTTTGGGCTGGTATTTCTTTTGTATAAATCCATTGCGGTGGTGGAGCCGAGGGCATTCAACTCACTCGCCGTACTGGACATGGCAGCACTCAAAATCACAGCCAACAATAGCCCAATCAGTCCACGAGGTAGATTATTCAAAATAAAATGGATAAACACATAATCTTTATCGTTGCTTTCTACTTTGATATCCAGCGCTTCTCCGGCCTTGTCGATTAAATCCCGTGCTTCTTGCCGGACATCTTCGTTTGAAGCATTCGCGGCAGCAATGTATTGCCCTGCATTTCGATGCGTACCATTTACATAGGCATCAATGATGATCTGTTTGTCCCTAAATATTTGATGTTGTTCTTCTTGTAGCTCCTTAAAATCTTCAGCGTATTCAGAGTTTAAAACCACCTCCGTTGCCGTTGGATTGAAATTTATAGGGGCTTCATTAAATTGATAGAACACAAATACCATCACACCCACCAATAGAATAAAGAATTGCATAGGCACTTTTAAAAGTCCGTTGAAAATCAGACCCAACTGCATTTCCTTTACTGATTTTCCCGATAGGTAACGCTGTACCTGACTTTGGTCCGTACCAAAATAAGATAACATCAAAAACGTACCTCCAATAATCCCGCTCCAAAAGGTGTAACGGTTGTTCAAATTGAAGGAGAAGTCCAGCACTTCCATTTTGCCACTGGCGCCTGCTATTTCCAAGGCTTTTGTAAAGGTGATATCCTTTGGTAATTGATCCACTATCAAAAAGAAAGCCACTAGCATACCTATAAAAATGACGATCATTTGATGTTTTTGGGTCACATTCACTGCCCTGGTGCCTCCAGAAACGGTATAGATGATGACCAATAGGCCAATAGCGATATTGAGGGTGAGCAAATTCCATCCCAGTACCACTGATAAAATAATAGCAGGTGCGAAAATGGTAATTCCCGCCGCCAATCCACGCTGGATTAAAAACAAGATGGCGGCAAGAGTTCGGGTTTTTAAATCAAAACGGTTTTCTAAGAATTCGTAAGCCGTATAAACCTTTAGGCGATGGTACAAAGGAATAAAGACCATACAAATCACAATCATCGCAATAGGCAGTCCAAAGTAAAATTGTACGAAGCCCATGCCGTCATTAAAGGCCTGCCCGGGTGTAGACAAAAAGGTTATGGCACTTGCCTGAGTGGCCATAACAGATAGCCCTATCGTCCACCACTTGGAGGTATTGCCACCTCGGAGATAATCCTTTACATTTTTGCTCCCGCGTGTTTGCCAGGTACCGTAGGCCACAATAGCAATAAGCGTAATTGCGAGTACCAACCAGTCAACCCAATTCAGCATTTGCATGTTCTAAAAGGCTTTAGTGATGATATAAAAGATGATAAAATAGAGGATGTTTGCCACCAAAACGATGGTGTACAGTTTATTCCATTGCTGTTTTGGAGCCTCTTCTTTCATGATTAATCGGTAAGTTTTAAGGATTCGCGAATGTCATCTTTTCCAAGTGATAGCATATTGGCGAACAGGCGATAAGCGCCTGAAACACCGGCAGGAAATTCCCTAAAAAAGCTTAAACCGGTGTATATATAGTAGCCTTTGCCGTGCTTGGCTACCAGCAAGCTTCCTTCCTTGGCAGACTCACCTTTATCGTTCATGGATAGTATAGGCGTGAACTCCTTGCCCCAACTGTTGGCAAAATATAACCCGCGTTCCTGTGTCCAGCCTTCAAAATCTTTTTGCGTGATTTTATTGGGAAAATTCAATAGGTCATGGCCTGGCTCTAAGAACCGGACTTCGGCATTCTCATCAGTCACACGGTCGTGGGATAGGGTAATATCATAAGGTGCAATCTTGTCAGTTTTTAGGCGGTATGATGTGCTGTACTGCACAATCATATTACCACCATTGGCCACAAAATCGAATAATTGCTGTTGTTTGAATTCAATATTGTCCAAGGTATTGAAAGCTCTAATGCCCACCACAACGGCATCAAAATTGCTCAATGTCTCAGGATTGATTTCGTCCAGTGTCAGAACACGAACATTATATCCTATTTGCTCTAAACTTTCTGGAACTACATCACCAGCACCTTGGATATAAGCGATATTTTCACCCCGTTTTTGAATACCCAAACGGACCACTTTGCTTTCACTTGGCAATAGTACCGTTTGAAACGGAATATGCTCATAGTTGATTTCTATCAATTCCTTGGTGTAATTCTTGTCTCCAATATGTACTATAGGGCCAATTAGGCCTTCGCTTTGATTGTTGGGAGGAATGACAGTAAATACCAAAGTTTGTTCTTCGCCCTTATGGGCAATTTCCACCTTTTGTTTTTTCGGATAAATTTGCCAATCGTTAGGGTGGCATACCTCTACGTTGCCTTCCAAATTGTCACGCCCGGCTTTTACAACCACAGTAATATCCTGCTGTTGCGAATCGTTAAATATGATGACCTTTTCTTTAATTTTAGCAGAAGCTTCCGGAATGATTTCAAACGGACGATAGAGTTCACCTTTATCAGGTTTGGAATACCGCTGGATAACGGGTTTGGTAATTTTTATGGGGGTGTTGTCAATTAACAAATTAAAATCTATGGTATAAGTACGTGGGGTTTCCGGCTTGCCGATAAGCATTTTGTCATCCACCTGATACATGCCCAATGTGCCTTTGTTTTCCAGCCAATATGGGGTGGTGGATTGAGCATCAGCTTTTACATTAAGCGCTTCTTTAAAGGTGAATCTAATATTGTTTTTTAATTCGATTTGCTTGGAAATATGCAAACCACTTGCATTCTCATAACTTACCAAAGTGATAGGCGCATCACTTCGATTCAATACCTCTATATTCAAGTTTACCGACTCTCCGGGTGTTGCCCAATTGGTCTCTGCGGATGCTACTATATAAAGGCCTGCGCACATTTCTATAATCGTTTTGAGTTCCTTTGTTTTTTGGGTTTTCCAATGTTGGTTTTCAACATTTTGAAGCAATTTATAGGCTTTTATCAAGTCCGGAATATGTACTGACGGATTTTTAAAGTTGAAATTTTCCTCAATCCCATTGAGAATATCCCCAATGGTTTTACCACCTTCAATACGGTTCCAGGAGGTATCGATGCCAGCAAAAACATCAGTCGCACCATTTAGAGGGCTACCCTTTAAAAATTCGATAAACTCGTCTTGAGACCCGTGTGAGAGCAGACGTCCAAACCCTTGGCATAAATGTTGGCTACTGGCCAAGGAAGCAATTTCGTTGTTGGACATCCCTTTTAAGGGATAATAGGTGCCAATATCTACGGAAATCATGTTGCTTTTATCAATTTTGTCAAAAGCTTCCTTACTGCCGTAGCGCCACCAACTGGTGTTGTAAAACAAACGTGAAGGTTGCCAAGTACTGGTTTGTTGTAACTGTTCGGGAAAGCTATTTTTGTCATTTGCTAAATCAAAGGCTTCCATACTCAACATTGCGGAGGCGGTGTGATGGCCGTGTGTTTGTCCTGCACGACGATGGTCAAATCTATTGATGATAATGTCCGGTTTAAACTGTCGGATGGCTAACACCACATCGCTCAACACTTGGTCTTTGTCCCAAATTTCCAGAGTTTCATTGGGGTGTTTGGAATAGCCAAAATCGTTGGCACGGGTGAACAACTGTTCGCCACCATCCACACGGCGGGCCGCCAATAATTCCTGGGTTCGGATGACCCCTAAAAGTTCACGAAGTTCTGGGCCAATAAGGTTTTGTCCACCATCTCCACGGGTTAAGGACAGATATGCTGTTCGCGCTTTAATGTGGTTGCTCATGTATGAAATCAATCGCGTGTTTTCATCATCGGGGTGAGCGGCCACATACAATACCGAACCCAAAAAGTTTAACTTTTGAATGGATTCATATATTTCTGCCGATGAAGGGGTTGTGGGTTTTTGCGCTTGAACAAAGGAAAGCCAAAAGAAAGCCATCCATAGGTAAAGTAGTTGTTTTTGCATAACTCGCGGTTAGTGATGCGCCAAATATAACCAAAGAAACCAGCGGGTGTGCTGGTTTTAAATTTTATTTAACGGTATGCGTTCTCTATGTCATTCCGACCAAAGGAGGAATCTTATCATCAAAAGTATGCAATGAGATTTCTCGGCGCTCGTCCCTCGCTCTGTCGAAATGACAAAAGGCTAAATCTGCCTCATATTTTTCAATTTATCTTTCTTGTCCTCAGGCTCCGGCGGGATAATCATGCGCTGGCGGTCATCAAAAAAGAGTTGCTGGATGGAGTCCATGCGCTTCATCATCTGCTTGATTTGTTTGTTGTGGTCCATAAACCCGCGTTGGAAAAAATTATCTGGGTAGAACCCACCGCCCGAGGTAGAATCCTTTCCAAAAAAATCATCAAAAAAGGCATCCCCGAAAAAAGAATGGCTGTTAAAATGTTTTTCGAATTGGAGTTTTAGGCTGTCGCTTAATTTCCCATTGGAGGAATAGCTGTAGGAATAAATGGAATCGTAGCGTTTTAGGTTGCCAAACTCGTCGTATTCCTTATTTAAACTAATGTTTTCATCAGGTTTGATGGTGTTGTCTTCGGCCCTTTGTGTTTTGTCTTGTCCTGAACAATTAAAAAATAACAGACAAAACAAGGCCATGAGTTGCACTGTTTTCATCGTGGTTTATTTTTGAATCATACTTTAAAACAGTACTGGATTTTCAAAAAATGTGCCAATTGGAGTTGTAGTTTTGAGGGCGGTTTTATGGTGTCAGATTGACAGGATGTGTTTTGTTTGGGGCTATATTTTGGGACACCACTCGTTACAAACGAGCGGTAGCGGGGGACTTAACCATCTAAAAGAGCCTTTGATTGAGCTGATATTTCTTCTTTACTGTCATTGGTAAATTCGCTTTTTTCAGCCGTTTCAAATTTAGTACGTAACCAATCAATTTGAACTTGTTGCTTTCTGGCTTGCTTAATGAAACCATGATTATATGTTCTTTTATTTGATGAATCGTTCATTATATACTTGGGATTTAAGTAATTAATTGTTAGGCACTGTTTTTATATTTTTTTAATACTGCTAGATTTGTAATCTGGTTAAAGATATTGTTTACCATTCCTACAATTTCTGCGTGCAAATTTTTGTAATCATTTTTTGTAAAACTTAAATAATTTCCATGAGCTATGGTGTTACGATTTTTAACAAGCTTTTCATCTATTAGATTTGACTTTAGTTCAAAATCATGAAATGAAATTCCAACGACAGAAAGAATATTTTGTAATACTTCTGAATTAAGATTGGATTTTGTATCAACTGCTTTTTCCAAATTCCAAAATGCTCTTTGGTTTAAATTATTTTGAAAAAAATCTACAAATTTTAGATTTTCTTCATGGTTGTAGTTGTTGTTAAATTCCAATAATTTAGACTTTAGAGACAATGTTAATAAGCAAGGCGCTAAATCTGAATAGTTTAATTTTAGCTGTTTTACATAAATTAAATAATAACTAGTTGCATTTTTAATAAATCCTTCCCAGTGAGAATAAAGCATAACTATTCCTGCTCGAATTTCTGAATTCAACCTTTTTTCGTCAGCTGTATCTATTCTTGATTTAAAAAGAGTAAGTTCTTTTTTTCTCCAAGATAAATCTTCAGACAGTTTATTATACAATTCTTCTGTTGTCCTGATTTTCATTTTATTACGAAAAGCTAAAAGTTTCTTCACCAATTGGCACTATTACAGGTACACGACTAGTTACATTTATTCCACTTCCAGTTTTAGCTTTGAAATCAGGATTAGACCAGTGTTCAATAAGCTTTGCAATAAATTCTTCTTGTGATTTTTGTTCTACAACATTAATATTCTTGCTTACTCCAATAGCTATCGATTCAAAGGCTGAAAGCAAAAACTTCCCTTCAAATCGAGTTTTAGCCTCATTATATCTTTTAAAAGTTAAATCACCACATGTGCCATTCAAGTAGTCAAAAGTTCTTTTAAAAATATCTTCTTCAGTAGTTTTGTTAAAAGTGTCAGAGTTAGCGTATTCTATCATTTTCTCACTAATAAACGCTCCTAAATCTTGAGTGGTTTTTATTTCTGTTACATCAATACTGCGAAGTATGATAAACCTTAAAGACAACTCCATGTTATATTGTTCTTCTAAAAGTCTTTCAGGAAGTGATAATGATTCTAAAAAACTTGGATAATTAGCTAGACCTCTTAGCCATTCATAAAAAGGTTTATTTATCATCACTAACAAACAGTTTCTCACTTCTTGGTCTGATAATTTAGAACCTAAGGTGTTTAACCTTTGAAAAAGTTCATATTTTACATTTTCATCGCTTTCTTTTTTTACAATTTTGATATCTAATTTTTCTCTTTTAAAAGTTAGTCTTTGTGCTTGGGTGAATGATATGTTGTCATCTGCATTTTCCCAATGTTTCCCTTCTAGAGATGGAAGATATTCTGTTTTTACTAAAGTACTTGGTGCAATTAGTTCATTATTTTCATCTCTTAAAATTCCCATAAATTCAAAAATTGTGGAAAGTCTTTGAAGTCCGTCAACAACATCCCAAACACCATCCTCTCTCTGGGAAACAAAAACAGATGGAATTGGAATTCCTAATAAAATACTTTCAATTAGTTTAGTTTTTTGTAATATATTCCATCTGAAGAATCTTTGAAATTCGGGATGGATATCCAATTCTCCTTCTTTATATAATGAAGATAATTCACCAATAGACATTGGATAACCATCTGTACTAATTTCATTTTTCTTTTAGCTAATTTCGTTGTCTAACATCTTTTTATTTTTTTGAGTCTTTCAAATAGTGTCTAAAACTTGTATAACTGTTATTTTATTCGGAAAAGTTGCTTTTATAGCGTTTATCTCTGCAATGTAGTCCTTTTCGGTAAATCATCCAAAATGGTTTTGGTTTGTTTTGTGTTGAAATTTAAAATTTTGATGGGATTTTGGGGAATTGTTTTTCTTTTTTCGGGATTATCAAAATCATGACGCATCTTCGTTAGGGATTGAACGGTTCGACTGCGCTCACCGCAGGCTAATTGTTTGAAATCCTTTTTTAAGGTTGTGAGGACTTAAGTTTGTGAAGAAAATAAATTAAACAGATTGCCACGGTCGTGCCTCCCTCGCAATGATGCTTAAAAAAGATTGAGTAGTGAAAGCCCGACCCGAGGACGGTGGTTTTATGCACCTTTCAAAAGTTGCATCGAGGGGAACGCCCTAATGAAACTTCTCGATACGATTTTGATTAAAAAAAATCAAAATCACTCGAAGTGACGTCGGCATTTTACCCGTGGCTACAACCACTTTTTCCGCTTGAAATAGTACATCATTCCGAGGAAAATCAGAATCATGACACCCCAAACGACGAAGTAGCCGTTGCGGTGCTTTAGTTCGGGGATGTACTCGAAATTCATGCCGTAGATGCCCGCGATAAAGGTGAGGGGGATAAAGATGGAGGCCATGATGGTGAGGACTTTCATGACTTCGTTCATTTTGTTGCTGATGGTGGTCATGTACATGTCCATTAAACTCCAAATCATTTCGCGGTAGATGTCGATGTTTTCGGAGACTTGTATGAGGTGGTCGGAAATGTCGCGGTAATACGTGAGGGTTTTTCTTTGGATGAGTTCGGTTTCGTTTTTTTCGATGCGGTTGAGTACTTCGCGCAGGGGGAATATGGCGCGGCGCACTCTTAGGATTTCGCGTTTTAGGGCTTGGATGTTTCGGCTGGCGTCTTCTTCGATGTGGCCGGAGAATATTTCGGTTTCAAAGTCCTCGATCTTGTCGCCCAAAATTTCGATGACGCCAAAATATTGGTCTACTATGGCATCGATCAGTGTGTAGAGTAGATAGTCGGACTGCATGTTGCGCACGCGCCCCTTGGCATTGCGGATGCGGTCCCTGACGGTATCAAACACATCGCCCTCGGCTTCCTGAAAGGAGAGGACGTAGTTTTCGCCAAGTACAAAACTGACTTGCTCGGAAACGATGGTTTTATTCTTGTCGTAATACACCATTTTTAGCACGACGAATAGGTAGTTGTCGTACTCATCAATTTTTGGACGCTGGGCTATGTTTACGATGTCTTCGAGCACTAGCGGATGGAGTTCGTAATGTTGCCCCAGGGCTTCAATATCCTTTACATAATTGAGCCCGTTGAGGTTGATCCAAGTGATGGAATCGGTGCTTTTGTAGCCGAAACTTTCCTGAACGGAATTCAGGTGTTTTTCGGTGCAATTAGCCTTGGTGTAATCAAAGGTTTCAATGAGGAGTTTTTCCTTGGAACGTTCGCCCGTGTACACGACGCTACCGGGGGCTTGGCCTAGCTTTTTCTTTGATCTGTGGATGCGTTTTCGAGGTACTTTTGAAAGCATAGCTTAAAGATAGCAATATTTAAACGATCTCTGAACCATCGTCGTGGCCGTTGCTTTCAATGGCATCTTTTTCCAGAAGCGTCACCGCTTTTTGAAGCATTAGGTTGTTGGGGTAGGTGACCAAATCCCCGTTTTCCAATCTTAAATGTAGTTGAAAGGCGCGAATATCTTCGATAATGGCGGTTATGGGAAAATCCTTGTCGTGGATTTCAATTTTATCGCCCACTTTATAGGGGAAGTTGAAAAACATGATTATCCCCGAAGTTACGTTGCTTAGTATGGACCATATAGCAAAAAGGGCAATGCCCAAAATGGCAAATACGGATGAAAATATTACGGCGATATCGCCAAGTTTGGCACCAAAAACAAAGGATTCAATTAGCAGAGCAATAAGAAAAAGACTAACGGTTACATAACGCGTTATCAACCTGATTCTAGCTTTATTGATGCCACTTTTTCGCCCCACTTTTCTGACTAAAAGATTAGTTATCAGTCCGACAATTAATAGAATCAGAATTACGAATCCAGTTGCGATCAATTCGCTTTCGTAGGTTTTAAGGAAGTTTGCAATCATAGCGGTATGGTTAATTACACTACAAAGATACGGGCAAAATTATTTTAGTTGTAGTGTATCCCTCAAAACTTCATCTTTATTGTGGTTCTTTTGCCAATAGGCGGATTTGATGGTTTTAAGTTTTGTGGCCTTTGTGGTGAGGGTTTTGGCATTGGGGCCAAAGCCGCTTTTGAACGTTTCTTCCCAGCTTATGATATCGTATGGAAACACAGGGTTGAAATTAATGGTTAGTGTTCGGTTCAATTCTGGATACGAAAGTTTGTAACTGCCTTTGTTTAGTGTTGCCGTCGCGGGATAGGCTTTAATTTGGGCATGTCTTAATCTTGTAAACTCAAATGACGGAATCACTTGAATATCACCTGTTGGAAGCGATTGCGGATTGATGCGCAGTTGGGTCCAAAGTTCGTTTTCCAAGATGGTTTTATCCAATTTAAAATGTTGATCCGCTTCGCCTTCAAAATAGGAGTGGGACATGATTTCGAATTGCTCCCTGTTGTTCAGTTGGGCATACACATGCCCGCACCATTCCTGCATAGAGCTTGAAATCTTAATCGCATGCTGATGGTTTCCTAATGGGAAAAAGGTGCTTTGCATGATAGAATAGGGGTAAACGCCGGTATTGAAATTTTTGGTGGCATTCAATTTTAAAACGGGAACATTTTTGGGGTTTTGATTGTCTGCCTTCACCTGAACTTCCGGTAGAAAATCTTCGGTCACATAAATTAAAACGGCATTGCCTTCGCGGATTTCACCATAACGCGCCTGTTCCAATTGGAATGAGGTAATTTCTGCTTCGCCAGCATACCAATAGTCCTTAAATTCTTGGGTTAGGGGTGTTTTTGGTTTATGTGTTTCGCTTGAACTGTTAACTGCTAATAACTCCTTTTGTTGGTTTTCAGTTTTACAGGAACATAGTATAAATACGCTAAGGATGATTAAAAGCGATAAGTTCGATTTGGCAATTTTTTTCATGATGCGCTCTTTTTTATAAAGTTACAAACTTAACCAAGTTCAACAATGTCATTTAACGTTTTATAAACAAGATGTACGGGAAGCCCCATCACGTTAAAATAAGAGCCCTCAATTTTAGTAACACCAATTTGCCCGATCCAATCCTGAATGCCATAAGCACCTGCTTTATCGAAGGGTTTAAAGGTGTTGACATAATAATGAATTTCGGCATCGGATAAGGCTTTAAAGGTTACTTTTGTGATGTCGTGTATGGTTTTTTCATAGTTTGTTGTTGTGAAGCACACCGAGGTAATCACTTCGTGGGTGGCATTGCTTAATGATTTTAAAATTGAAATGGCGTCCGCTTCATCGGCCGGTTTTCCTAATGCCGTATCGTTGTGCCATACGATAGTGTCGCTGGTGATTAGAATGTCTTTTGGTTGTAATTCATCTTTAAACGGTAGCGCCTTTAATTGCGCCAGATAATTGCTGATTTCAAAATGCGTCAATCGAGGCGGGTACTCTTCTTTTACGGGCTTTAACCGAATTTCAAAATTTAACCCTAAATCCTTGAAGAAGGCCTGTCTTCTTGGGGATTTGGAGGCCAAAATGATGTTGTGCTTTTTGAGTGTTTTGTTTAGCATTTTTAGTTTTCTCGAACTGATTTAGTCGACATTGCTTTCCACCGGAACTTCTTTTACGGGAAAATAGTTTTTGGTATTGCTCTCGATAGTGGCCTTAAGTTTTGATAGGTTGGTTTCCTCTTGCGCTTTGATAGAACTTCCCATCAGCGCCATCAGTGATTTTGAAAACATCCCATTGCCTTCAGTCATTGTAGTTGAGCTGATTTTTGTCTTTCCGTCCACAGATTCCATGTTCAGTTGGTAGTCCATGGTCATAAAATCGGATTCAAACAACATCGATATGGATTCGTTGGGGACAATTTCTGTTATGGTTTCTTTAATCACCATTTCGGTTCCATCGGCAATAAAATATACATTTGAAACCGCTCCAACCGTTCCTGGAGTACCGCTGACGTGTTCTACTTTTTGAAATCCTTCCAGCCACTCTGGCATTTTCTCTTCGTCTTGTGCTACTGCCCAAGATTCTGCCAATGGCTTGTTTGCCTGAATTTCACAGTCATAACTTATTTCAGATTTGATTAATCCCAAAAGAAAAAATCCAATAACCAAAACAGCTAAAATTCCTAAGATGTACTTTACATATTTCATAATTCTAAAGTTTATATGTTAGTTTGATTTTAAAGTGAATGAATTTAAGTTTCCAAATATTACTAAGCATTCCAATTTTGATAGGAACGAGCTCCAAAACGTTCTGTAATGTTGGTATTTGGGGTAATCGAAATTATCCCCTCAAAACGACATATTTGTATAAAAGTAATGAGAGTATCCCAAAAAACATAATCAATTTATACATGTTGCTCACCAATTTGATTTCATTTTTGGTCTTAATGTTGAATAGTTTAATGCCTGTATAAATTAATGGGCCGACAATACAGAACAGGAAGTACCCCGTCATCACAGGATATTTGTAGAGTTCCGAAACGATATAAATGATGATTCCAAAGCATGCGATAAAATTTAAAATTATCAAGATAGTTCTGCTTCGTTCCCTTCCGATGGCGATGGGCAAGGTGTGCATGCCTGCTTTGTAATCCCCATCAATATCCTCAATGTCTTTGGCGATTTCACGAAGTAGATTGATGCCAAAAGCGAATATTCCGTAGTCTAAAACTATTTTGAAATAGGTGAGTTGAAGGTCTCTGTTTAAAGCTGAAATATTTGGAGTGAGTTCGAAAAGCCCAACAATCAAAATGCTCAATGCCACCAAAACAGAAATGATGATGTTGCCAATAATCATTATACGTTTTAAGTAACTGGCATAAACATAGAGTAAGGCTGAAATCACCACGAAAATTGAAAAATAGGCACTTTTACCAATTCGATGGGACAGATAAAACCCTAAGCCAACACCGATTACGTTAAAGGCGATAAATAAATTATATGCTGTGGCTTCTGAAATGGATTTCCCAACGATTACTTTACTCGGTTTATTGACAGTATCTGTTTCTATATCATAAATGTCATTAATAACATTGCCCGCTCCCGCGATACAAAGTGTTGCAAGAATCAATAAAATGATTTCAAATCCATCCAAAGCTGTATTGGCCCCAAAAGGTTCCAGTAGTGCGTATTTAATGAGAAGTTGCGCAACCGCAATCATTAACAGGTTTTTCCAGCGGATGAGGTTGAAAAAGTTCAAAGTTTAAAGTTCAAAGTTATGTATTCGAAATCTTTTAAGTTATTTTGTTGAAAAGTTATTGGTGCTTTCCGCTAATCAGCCGTATTCTTAAAACATTAGGCGACTGCGACTGCGACTGCGACTGCGACTGCGACTGCGACTGCGACTGCGACTGCCTACTGAACACTGCCGACTGGGTTCAGTCATATTTTGCATCAAAATTACCGTTCCATTTACCCTGTACTTTTAATACCTGTTCAATCACGTCCCGAACGGCGCCTTTACCTCCTTTTTTATGGGACACGTATTTTGATATGCCCTTAATTTCCGGCACAGCATCCTGTGGGCAACAGGGCAGGCCAATCCCTTTCATTACGGGATAGTCAGGAATGTCATCGCCCATATAAAGTACGTTTTCCGATGAGATGCCTTTTTTTCCAAAATAGTCGTCCAGCTGCTCTATTTTGTTGTTAGCTCCCAAATAAATGTCAGTAATGCCAAGACCCGACAAACGTTTTCTAACGCCTTCATTGCTACCGCCTGAAATGATACACACGTTAAATCCTTGATCGACTGCGGTTTTTAGGGCGTAGCCATCTTTGATGTTCATGTTGCGCAACATTTCCCCAGTAGAGGTGACATGTACGGTACCGTCTGTTAAAACGCCGTCCACATCAAAAATAAATGTTGTGATATGGTTTAGGTATTCTTTATAACTTTTTTCTTTCATTTTTAATTAACTTTTTCGGTTGCTGAGCGGTGTCGAAGCATGGGTATCTTGAATGGATTGGGTGATTAAATTATATATGTCTTTGTGTTGTTCTTTTTTTAATAGTGCCAAGTGCTTTTTAATGGTTTTGAGGTTGCCACGCATGGCGGGGCCAGTTTGGGCCATGTATGGTGACATATCCTGAACCTTCCGTGCAGTTTCCATTATCAATGGTTTGAGCAAGTCGAATTCCGTAGCTTCAGATTCCGTGATTTCGTGTGCAATCCTGTACATTTGATTGGTAAAATTGTTAACGAATACGGCCGCCAAATGCAACACATGGCGTTGGTCACTATTCACTTTTTTTACTGGGCAACCGAGTGACAGTGCCAATGATTTCAACAAATGATAATCGGCTTTGTCAATCGTTTCAATACAAATCGGGACATCTTTAAAATCAATTTCAGCTGATTTGCTAAGGGATTGCATTGGGTAAAACACACCGCGCTTATGCTTCTTGTCCAAATTGTGAATGTTGACACTTCCGGCGGTGTGCACCACCAATCTATTTTCAAAAGGCAATTGTGATGAAATATCGGCAATCGCATCATCACTAACCGTTAGGATATAAACATCTGCTTCTTCTAAAGTGCTAATATCGTCCGTAATGGAAACCTTGTTTTTATAAGATGAAATGCTTTCGATGCTTCTGTTATACCATTGTTTTAAAGATACTTGTTTGGATTTATGTATAGCTTTGAATAAGTGTGTGCCAACATTGCCGGCGCCAAGAAGTGTTACTGAAATCATTCTGCTAAAATAACGAAGAATTACGATTTAAGATTTAAGATTTATGATTTTTTAATGAGCGAGTATCACTTTAAAATTCTAATTTTGAACTATGGTGAAACAGGATATAAAAACTAGGGCCGATGTGTTTTTGTTAGTGAAAACGTTTTATTCCAAAGTGAGGGAAGATGCGATTTTAGGGCCATTTTTCAACGAGACTATAAAGGATTGGGATGAACACTTGCAATTACTCACCACCTTTTGGGAATCCAGTTTATTTTTAAAAACAAGATACACGGGCGATCCATTGGAAGCGCATGTTAAGGTTGATAAGGCTTTTGGGCATAGTATTACCGAAATGCACTTTGGCATTTGGCTCAATTTATGGTTTGAAACCATTAACGAACTTTTTGAAGGGGATTATGCCGAAAATGCCAAACGTCGCGCCAGAAAAATGGCAACATTTATCCATTTGAAGATTTTTGAGGCGAGAGGGTAATTGTCATTCAGAGCATTCCGAATATATTCGGAGTCGAAGAATCTTTTTATTACAAAAGTGATTAATAGATTCTTCAGTTGTGCTTCCTTCAGAATGACAAGGGGGTATTTTTATTTTATGCCCTTCCTCATCCGATAATCATCCATCACAAAACCATTGCCAATATCAATGATGATATCCGCCTCTTTGACAAATCCCATGTTTTCATAAACTTTAATGGAATTCACATTGTTTTTATTAACGGTCAACTGGATTGAAGTGCAGTGTGTTTCTTGGGCTTTCCTTTCAATGAAATCCATCGCTTTTTTGCCGATGCCATGGCCTCTCAGGGATTTTAGCACATAAATCTTGCTCAAGAAAAGAGCTTCTTTATCTTTCTTTATGGAAATGTAACCGGCTTCTTCACTTTTGAATTTCAATATGAAATAAAGGAATCCATCTTGTATTTGTTGCTGAATTGCTTCGATGGATTGAAACCTTTTGAGCATATATTTTACTTGGTCGATTCCAATAATTGGGGTATAGTGTTGCCGCCAGATTTCATCTGCTAGACTTTCAATCGATTTGAATTGCCTTTCATCGTCAGCTTTTACAATCTCAATCATATCACATAGAAAAATATCATGAAGAAATGACAAATAGCGCCCGCCAACACAAAAAGGTGCCAAATCACATGGTTGTACGGAATCTTTTCAATAGCATAAAAAACGATACCGAGCGTGTAGGCCAAACCGCCGGCAAAAAGGAAAAGTATGCCACCACTTCCAATAATGTTCATCAATTCGGAAAAATCAAAAACAACCAACCAGCCCATCACAAGGTAGAGGAGCACAGAAAAGAATTCAAACCTCCCCGTAAAGAATACCTTTAAAATCACGCCAAAAAAAGCAATACCCCAAACCGCCCAGAATAATGTCCATCCGATACTTGCTTCCAAAGAAATGAGCGAGACAGGAGTATAGGTGCCAGCAATTAAAATATAAATACTAATATGGTCTAGGATTCTAAAATAGTGTTTACGTCGTTCCGTTTTGGCAGCATGATAAAAGGTGGAGGCGGTAAATAAAATGATGATTGAAAGCCCGTAAATGATAACGCTAGCAAGACTCCATGGTGTTTTTTGTGTTTCGTAAATGACAAGCAATACCAAAGCGGCAATACCAAACAAAGCTCCAAAACCATGGCTTAGGCTATTGAGTTTTTCTTCAAATGGCGTTTGGATGCGCATGGGTTACTCCTCTGTTTTACTGTACAGCCATTTATCGGTCAGGTCGTAAAAATCAATGTCCAAGGCTGACTTTTGTCGCTCCAAACGCCCACTTTGGAAATTCCGTTGCAGGATGTCTTCGATGAGGTAATCCTCTTTTTCGTTCCACGGGTCGTATTCCCGTTTTAGGGAAATATCGAACATCGTAGCCGTGGTATTGTACCAAAACGCGCGCCAACCGCTACGTAGTTCTTTTACCAAATCAAAAGCCGTTCTTCCGGTTTGGCGGTGTATCAGCTTGACTAAGATTTGCCCTTCCGTACGGGTGAATTTTTTCAGTTCAGCTGAAAACTCTTCTTCAATATATTTCTGTACCTGCTTTGTGTATTTCTTTTGGTGCCTTTTTTTGGTGATGGTTTCCAATCGTTTTGTTAGCGAGTCCAGCCGTTCGGCGGCCAGTTTCGCATACGGGTACACCTTAATAGTTTTTTTCCTGAGGATGAGGTATCGGATTCTGTCTTTTTTACTGTCAAATTTCAACCTATGGAGCAACATCACCTCGTCTAAGTCAATCGACTTGCGTGGCACCGAATCGCCTTCAATAATCAGGTATTTTATGTCGGTGGAATCCCTTTCAACATCATTCACCTGCGAAATGGCAAAAAAGGGCAAAATGATAAATATGTATTTAAAGTAGCGCATTGCAGATTCCTTTGGAGCAAAAACAGTTCCAAAATTAAGAATTTACATTCTGTTAAACATCCATTTTGCATTTATATTATTATTTTAGTGCAAATTTTTTACAGATGACGAAGAAGTCTATTTTCAACAAGAAATCACTCGAATTTTTAGAAAAATATTTAAACAACGCCGCTCCGACAGGATATGAATGGGAAGGCCAAAAACTGTGGATGGACTACCTGAAACCTTATGTGGACAAGTTTATTACGGACACGTACGGCACTGCCGTTGGGGTAATTAATCCGAAGGCAAAATATAAGGTGGTGATTGAAGGGCACTCCGATGAAATTTCTTGGTATGTCAACTATATTAGCGATAACGGGTTGATTTACGTAATTAGAAATGGCGGTAGCGATCACCAGATTGCACCAAGTAAAGTGGTAAATATCCATACGAAAAAAGGCATTGTAAAAGGTGTTTTTGGATGGCCGGCGATTCATACCCGAAATAAAGCAAAAGAAGAACCGCCAAAGCTGGATAATATCTTTATAGACTGCGGATGCGCCAATAAGGAGGAAGTTGAAAAATTAGGCGTCCACGTGGGGTGTGTGATTACCTACCCGGATGAATTCCATATTTTGAATGAGGACAAGTTTGTGTGTCGCGCGTTGGACAACCGTATGGGCGGATTTATGATAGCTGAGGTAGCACGTCTGTTGAAAGAAAATAAGAAGGAATTACCTTTTGGCTTATATGTTACTAATGCAGTTCAAGAGGAAATAGGATTACGGGGTGCGCAAATGATTACCGAAACCATTCAACCAAATGTGGCCATTGTTACGGATGTTACCCATGATACCACCACACCTATGATTGAAAAGAAAAAGGAAGGCCACATGGAAATAGGGAAGGGACCAGTGGTGGCCTATGCACCTGCTGTACAGCAAAAATTACGGGATTTAATCATTGATACCGCTGAAGAAAAGGATATTCCGTTTCAGCGTTCCGCATTGTCCAGGGCCACTGGAACCGATACGGATGCTTTTGCATACAGTAACGGGGGAGTGGCTTCCGCACTGATATCATTGCCGTTGCGCTATATGCATACCACCGTGGAAATGGTGCATAAGGACGATGTTGAAAACGTGATCCGATTGATTTACGAATCGCTTTTAAAGATAAAAGACGGAGCGACTTTTAGCTATTTTGAATAGCTGAGTTTCCACCCTAAATTAAGAAACAATTATCTTGTTTTATTATTAGGATGTTTTATATTTGCACCGCTTTAATGGTCGCGTAGCTCAGCTGGATAGAGCATCTGCCTTCTAAGCAGACGGTCACAGGTTCGAATCCTGTCGCGATCACAATGCAAATCCTAATGCGTTTTAAAACAATGTGTTAGGGTTTTTTGTTTTAATTTGTGACCAATTTGTGACCATCATTTATCTATATCCTAAGATAATGATTATTTGTCAAAAGCAAAAGAAACTTACAGGCATTAAACTTTTCAAGTAATCTCTAGTCTATAAAAGCCACTTTTGAATTTGCCTTACAATTAAAAGAAAAAGAAGTTAGCCCATGTACCTATAGAGACTATGCTTATAAGGCCAATTTCTTTTAAAATGGGTAGCTGAATCACATGATGCTTTAGAACTATTGACCAATATTGCAGATACTACTATTTATAATCTTGATTGTTGGAGCAGGAATATAGAGAACCCAAATGAACTTTATCCGGATTAATTAAGATTATCAAATAGGCCGTCCAAAAGTAGTCTCTTTAGACAGCCTATTTAAAGTACACGAATTGTTTTAAGATGCTACCTTTTCTTTGGTTTTCATTTCAACTATTTTTTCAATCATTGACGGTACTTTTTCAAAAGCGGCCGCCAGTCCGTGTGATTTTCCAGCTTCTATAAAAGATATTTGATCTTCTTTGGTAACTAAAAAGCCTATAGGCTCTATGCCTACGCCAGCTCCGGCTCCTGCGCCTTGACCCTTAGTGCCTTTAGTTTTGATTTCCGAACCTTCACCGCCTCCGGAACCAAAACCCATGCCTACTTTAATTACCGGGACGCACTTAAATTGTCCAAGTTCAAACTGTTCGCCAACAACCGTATCTGTTTTGGCTTCTGCCTTTATAAAGTCAGTAATCTGACCTAATAATTCTTCAAAATGTAAATCCATGATATAGTAATTTAAAAGTTAATAAATGATTTAATAATATGCATTGGCCTGTTTTTAACCACCAACACCAATTGGTTTCGTCCTTGGAAATTAATATGCCAGTATCCTCGTTTATAATTCAAAAGCGCAAACAAAGGATATAATTTGGCATTTAAAACACAGTTATCCGTATCAATATCTAAAAGAAAATACGTGACTCTAAATGTTTTTATTATTCGTAAAACCTTTCTAAAAGGAAACTTCTTTTTGGGCTTAAAATCATCGCGTTTCTTTTTGTAAGTGGTCTTTTTTGCTTTTAAAGGATTGAAATAGAAATTGAACATTAATATCTTTAATCGTATTCTAAATAGTTCCTCTTTGTTTGGCTCTAAATATGCCTGGGCAAGCCCTTTAAATTTAACATAATACTGATTGGTATTCGTATTGATACAAATGGTTATTGGAGCAAATAACAGTGCCAATACAAGGACAAAAAATAGTACCAACCCAACAAAAAACGCCATGATTTAATTTTGTTTTAAAGTAGTCAACATTAAGCATTGCAACAATGATATACATCACTATGAACGCTATTTTTCTCCTATGTTTTTAATTATAAATATCCTCAAGTATTAATTTTTGATGAAGCGAATCAACCACAGTTAAATCGTATCTGACCTTGATTTTTGTGCCTATTGGAGCGTAATAATAAATAACCCATACGTCACTTTCTTTAGTACCTATACAGCCATTGGAATAGGCCTTGTTTAAGGTAATGGGGTTAGTTGTAGGATGAATTAATTGCCCATTTCTAACACCGTTTATCTCTGTTTCTATAAATGGAATTTGCGGTAGTTTCGTCACTTTTCCATCATCCCGTTTCGTCAAAAAATATTTATGCCCATTTACAGGATTGTAATAATCAGGATTGCGAACATGTTTTACAATATGTCCTGTACCAGTTCTAGTTTTTAAATCAACAACGCCGTCGGCCATTTTAAGATATTTACGCTCATTGCGCCCTACCCGAATTGGAAATTCGTGGAGCTTCAAAGTGTCTTCATATATGCGAAGTTTAAACTCTGGAATGTTGATATCTATATGTGTCTTTTGAAAAGACTGAAGTAGTTTTTGAGCCAATATTGAATCGGGCAAAATAAGTTGTGCGCCTGTTGGCAATACAATCATTTCTTTTTGATTATAGACAAAAGAATCCCGTTGCATCATCAAATAATAATCTGTGTTTTTAAGTGTATCGATAATCCACGAATTGGCTCTTACCAGGAGGTGTTCGCTTAATTTGTAAGGTACTAAGGTGTCGTGTTTTTTTACAATCGAATCTATAAATTGAAAATAGTTTTCAATTGTAATTGGGGTTTTGATTATAATGTTTTGTTGATTTTGAGTTGAGGGAATTGCCTTGGTATATAATGAAGTATTAAGGTAATCGTCATCTTTAGGACAGCAAAAATCAATGGCAACCAGTAAAATGATTGTCAAAAAGATTGAGGGAAATACTTTAGACTTCATATTACCGATTGCCATTTTATACTTTTATTTTTTGATTCTTCCTGAGGCGCAACTCACAAAAGATTTGGCTTTTTTTGCCAAAGTATTTTTTGCTCCAAAAGGAGGGTAGCCCATTTTGGAAAGTGCTTTTTTTACTATATCGATATCATTTTTAGTTTTATGCTCAAAGGTTACTGTGGCATACTGAAGTTTGATGGTTATTTTGTAAATATTTTTGAGTTCAGCAAGCTTATCTATTATAGAAAATTCGCAACCAGCACACTTTAAATTTTGTATGTACAACGTGGTTTTCATCTTAATTCATTTTTGATAATTAAAGTTAGTACTGAAGGCATTGAGGAGAAATGATCTACCTCAGTTTTGAGAAATTAATATAGCAGGTATATTATGACAGGAAATTGCCTCAATGGTAGCATCATAGCCTATCTTAAAAATTTCATCGATACGTTTTTTGTCAAAAGTTCCAAACTTGCACAAGTCTGTTGGAGCTATGGCTAAATCACAATCCCTTAATTTTTTTTCATCTTCTTTCATCGATTTTAACTTAAAGGCCCGCTCTACAACATTATACGAATGTTTTAAGTGTTTGATACTTACAGGAGCCACAGTATTAACATTAATGCCTATAATGTTATCGCATTTGTATTTTAGCAGATCTACGGGGAAGTTATTAAGCGCTCCACCGTCAATGTAATACGAACCATTGAATGCTACGGGAGCAAATATCCCCGGAAATGCTGAGGAAGCTAAAATGGGAGTAATCAACGGCCCTTTATCGAAGACTTCTAAGTTTCCATTTAAAATATTGGTTGCTGTCACTCTGAACTCCTTTTTAAGAAAAGAAAAATCATCTTTTTTAATGTAGTTTTTAAAATATGGATAAAACTTTTCGGTATCAATAAAACCAGGTTTGTTAAGTGCATATTTTTTAATATCCCATATTTGAACGCTTTTAAAAAAGTTCAAAATATCCCTCCAACCATAACCATAAGCATAAAGGGCGCCAACAATGCCTCCTACACTGGTTCCGGCTATATGCGTAGGGTAAAGGTTGTATTCTTCTAATGCTTTAATAGCTCCAATGTGCGCAACTCCACGCATACCACCTCCGGATAAAACCAATCCTAAATTCATCTGTTTGTAAATAACACTGAAAATAACTGTAAGTCACGGATTTTGCAATGATATATATCAAGTGGCAAAGTGATTTTAATCATTTCATACCTATAGGCAATGGTATAACTTTAAAAATCAGACTACTGCTTTATGATAGGATTGCTTAAAATAAAGTCATTCTTTATAGAAATTGGTGAACTCACCTATTTTGCTCGTCGATTTTTTAAGGAACTGTTTACTAAACCTTTTGAGTTTAAAGAGCTTTTAAGGCAATGCTATAATATAGGGAATAAGTCGCTTTTACTGGTTGGGGTCACAGGGTTCATTATAGGGCTCGTCATCACTCTACAGACCAGACCAACACTAGAAGAATTTGGAGCAGAGTCTTGGATGCCATCCATGGTTAGCATATCTATTATTAGAGAAATTGGGCCAGTGATTATTGCACTAACCTTTGCAGGGCGTATTGCTTCTGGTATAGGCGCAGAGTTGGGCTCTATGCGTGTTACAGAACAAATTGATGCTATGGAAGTTTCGGGTACAAATCCATTTAAGTATTTGGTTGTTACACGCGTTTTAGCCTCAACATTGATGCTCCCCATACTAGTTATTCTGGGAGATACCATTGCACTTTACGGCTCTTATTTAATCGAAAATACCAAAGGTGATGTCTCCTTTCTGTTATATTTCAATAAAGTATTTAATTCCTTGGAATTTGGAGATGTCATTCCAGCTACGATTAAAACGTATTTCTTTGGATTTGCCATTGGGCTTGTGGGGTGTTTTAAAGGCTATTTCTGCCAAAAAGGGACCGTTGGTGTGGGTTTAGCCGCAAATTCTGCTGTGGTTTTTTCTTCGATGTTGCTTTTTGTTATTGACTTTATTGCTGTTTTTGTAACCGATATATTTTTTGAAATTTAAAAGATGAATCAAACAAAACACATACAGAACAAGTTTAAAAATCCAACATCAAAAAGATTGATGCTAGACATAAAAGATTTGCGCAAAAGTTTTGGTAACAACCATGTTTTGAACGGTTTTAATTTGGAACTTTTTGAAGGCGAAAATCTTGTAATTATGGGTAAATCAGGCTCTGGAAAATCGGTGATGATAAAGTGCTTGGTGGGTTTGATGGAACCCGACTCTGGAAGTATTACCATTATGGGCCAAAACCTTTCAGACCTTAACCGTATTGAGCTAGATGAATTACGTACAGAAATTGGTTTCCTTTTTCAGGGAAGTGCTTTATATGATTCCATGACTGTAAGGGAAAATTTAGAATTTCCACTAAGAAGGCACAAACATAAATTTGGCAATATAAATGACACAACACGGCTAGTGGAAGAAGCCCTTGAGAGCGTTGGATTGGTTAGCGCCATCGATTTAATGCCTGCCGAACTTTCTGGTGGTATGAAACGTCGGGTGGCCTTAGCAAGAACATTGATACTGAAACCAAAAATTATTCTATATGATGAGCCCACAAGCGGGCTGGATCCGATAACATCAAAAGAAATTATTGAACTTATGCGCAACATACAAAAGCAATATAAAACCTCATCACTTATCATCACCCATGATGTTGATTGCGCCCGTGTAATATCTGAGCGCATGATTTTATTAATTGATGGTACTAATTATGCTGAAGGCACATTTGAAGAGTTAAGAGCGTCAAAAGATGAAAAGGTAATGGCGTTTTTTAAATAATTAAAATTTTGTAATCATGAAAAAAACCGGCAACCAAACTTTAAAATTAGGCGTCTTTGTTATTATTGGGCTACTTCTATTTATTGCAGCTATTTACCTCATTGGTGAACGTAAAAATATGTTTGCAAAAACATTTACTATAAGCGCAAACTTCAACAACGTTAATGGACTGTTACAGGGCAATAACGTAAGGTATTCTGGGATTAATGTAGGAACGGTAAAAACCATATCCATGATAAACGACTCCACCATAAATGTTTCTATGGCTATTGATGAAAAAATGGCAAAACACATTAAAAAAAATGCCATTGCAACTATTGGAACTGATGGTTTGGTTGGAAATATGATTGTAAATATTACACCGGGAAACGGCAATACACCAACTATTTCCCAGGGCGACATTATTAAATCTTATTCAAAAATTGGAACGGACGACATGCTAAATACCTTAAACGTTACCAACGAAAATGCAGCTTTACTAACCGCCAAACTGTTGGACATTGTGAATAACATAACTGATGGAGAGGGCACATTGGGCATGCTGATAAATGATTCTGTTACAGCTAAAAACTTCGAACAAACTATTTATAATTTGAAGCTAACAAGCCATGAGGCACACAAAACCATAAGAGGTCTTAATGACATCATTAAATCTGTTGATTTAAATGAAAGTGTTGCCGGTGTACTGCTAAATGATTCCATTGAAGCCCAAAAAGTAAAACGTATCATTTACAATCTTGATGAAAGTAGTAACAAGATAAAAACGGTCATTTCAAACTTAAATGAAACGTTACTGAACATAAAAGACGGAAATGGTGCTTTAAACTATTTGTCAAACGATAAAGAATTTGTGAAAACCCTTGAAGAAACCATAAAAAGCATAAATGAAGGTGCCGAAAAATTCGACCAAAATATGGAGGCCTTTAAACATAATTTTTTAACACGACGTTATTTTAAAAAATTGGAGAAACAGAAAAAAAGTGAGGTGCCAGAAACTAAAAAACAACAATGATAATTTTGTTCATAATGATTAATATCATTTCACAATCAATTTATTACGTCTAGATTAACGCTATAATTAATTGTAAAAAATAAATATTATGTCTGTACTAAAAGTTGTAGAAATTTTGGGAAATTCTCCCGTTAGTTTTGAAGACGCCATTAAAAACGTTATCGATGAGGCTTCAAAAACTATAAAGGATATTAAATCTGTGTATGTTCAGGATATGCAGGTCACCGTAAACAACAATGCAATTTCGGAGTATCGTGTAACCGCTAAAGTATGCTTTGGTATCGTTAGCGTTTAATTATTCTGAATCTTAGAATTCGAGCTATTGTTATTTGAATACGATTGTCTAAACAGAACATATTAAGGCTGTTTAATAACTTCTTTTAAACAGCCTTAATTATTTTAGGGTTCATTATCCAGAACTTAACATTTCGTTATCTATGTTGTATGGAGCATTCGCGTTTTGAAGTTTTGTGCTGTTTTTATTGTAGGCCAATAGAGGTATTTTTAACGACATTTCCATATCCTTCACCAAATCTTTGTGAAAAATATTAGAAAAACTCCACTCGTGCTTTCTTTCTAACATGGCCAGCAAACTGGCTTTTTCGTTGTTCAAAACACTTAATAATCCAGATTTAATGTTCTCAGAAGCAATATTTCTAAACGTTATTTCTGGATACGAAACCTGTTTTAAAAGTGTGTTTTGGAAGCGCTCCATACGTTCTAAAGTCGCATATTTGTCCGATTCATAAACATGAACAATTTCTATAAGCGCCTCAAACGGGCGAGCAATTTCTATAAGTTTTTGAATGGATTCAATATCTTCTTGCTCAAAATCAGTGGCGTACACTATTGTAGAAATAGTATCATAAATCAAGCTATTTGGCACAATTAGCAATGGCGTTTCAACCGTATCCAATAAGGTATCAGCAATGTTGCCAGAAAAGTAGCCTCTTTTACTATGCCTATCTTTCATGCCGATGATAATTAAATCTGGAGTTAATACTTTAGAAAGGCGCAAAATACTTTCAGAAACAGAATCGTTTTCAACTACATGAGTGGTAATGGGCTTTTGGCGGAATTCATTATTAAGATGTGTTCTGCAATACTTGTCAACAAGTTCTATTCGTTCTTTATGCATTTTCTTTTTAAGCAGGTTTAATGGCTGTATGGTGGAAAACGCTATAGGAGGAAAACTATATACATGCAAAACATGTAAATCTGCTTTTAAAATACTGCTAAATCGATAAGCATACTTCAAAGAGGGAGCATCATTATTAGTGCAATCTGTGGCGTATAATATGGTTTTCATAATGGCTAATTTTTAACTTAATAAAATTAGTCCACAAGCTCCTTTTTTGAAATGATATTTATCAGGATATCACTTTTAAGTGAATGATTAATTATTCCTAACATCTCTATTTGTAAGGGGCTGATACATTGTAATCAATGTCAATAATTTCAAGATTTAGCCAATTATAATCCCCCGCTTTAAGTTGCCATACAACACTACATTTGTTTGGGATTTTGTAGTTGTCAAAAGTTTTGTAATCTAAAATGTTTACAAGCCATTTTTCTTTTTTTGATTCCGGTGCTCCTCCATAAAAACGATCGGTTTCAAAAGAGACCAAATCGCCATTAGCATTAAATGTAAAAATTCCTGAAACACTTTTGTCTTCTACAGTTAAAATGGCTTTAGCCGAAGTATTGTCTATAGCTTCCCATGATATGAAGCTTCTTAGGGCTATTGATGGGAACCAACACATTTCGCTTAAAAAGCGTTGCATGGCGCCAGAATCAATCTTGGGGTTTTGGGCTTCACTTACTACGGGGATACTGCCTAAGAATTTGATAAGCATTTCTGCTTTTCCGTTTTTGAATTTATCCCTGCCGAGCGTGTAAATTATTGAATTGTTGTCAATTTTTGCTATCCAAATAAAAGCTGGATTATCGCAGTTAAAATATTGTACAGCAGTAAAAGGCATCCACTTACCACCAGGTTTAAGTTTTAATTGCCCCTTTTGTTTTAATCTTACCGTAGTTATATTGGTTTGACCTATCACCCCTGAATTTCTCATCCATTTTTGGATGACTTTTGGTAAATGCAGTATATCCTTTTCTAAAATTTCAGAAGAATTATCAGGCACTACATTATTGATTAGTGTAGCCGATTCCTCTTTAACCATTTTATTGAACTTGTGACTCCCGCAAGCAGAGATACTAACTAGCAGAATTATGATGTTTGCTATAGTGCCAAATTTTGCATCATTCCAAGCCATTATAATCAGGATTTGTGAAATGCCAACAGCTATAAAGGCTAAGGGGAACCACTTTTTGTTGGTTAAGAATAGTGGGGCAACGGCCATAAACAATATAAAAGTTATAAGCCAAAGTGTTCCGATGGATTTTGAAATGCCCAAAACTTGCATCGGTGTTTTGGTTGAATAAAAAGCTGTTACAAAACCAATTAAATGAATTGCGCCATGAATGAATAGTAAGATTCCAAAAGCTAACCTCATGTGAGTTACAGTTAATCTAGAAATCCCTGCGTTTTCCTGTTATTCGAGATATTGTTATTCGATAAACAATTGGCAGTTTTCCGGATATTGCCTTGCTGGAAAAATCGCTTATTAGATCAGGGTATTTATTCTCTTTTTTAAATATTATTTTTTTTACACCGCTTGCAAACTTGTGCAGTTGCTGTTTGGCGTACGCACCATTTAGTTCCTCAAACTTGCCATGTACTAATACAGATTGCCAATTGTTTACCGTTTTTAATTGAACAACATTGATTGAAACAGAATTGTTAACCCGCATAGCCTGAATTTTATGGCCTTCGGTCGAATAGCTTAAAATGCACTCTTTATCCTCATCGTAATAATAAGTAATAGGCAGAACGTAAGGTTCGTTTTCCCATATAAAGGAAAGATAACCTATGTAATTATTATTTAAAAGGTGAATGGCTTCGTATTTTTTTAAATCTTTCATCTTTATGATTATTAAAATTTGTTTTAACCAATGCATTCCCAAACCAGCCCATCGGAAATGCTTTGTCTGTAGGTGATTAAACCGGGTAAATTCAACCGACCAAAGTTTACATGTGTGATAAATACATATTTCGACTTTTAAAATCAGTTTTTACTGAAAATCCCCAAACTCATTAACTTTAACTTTAATCCGTTTATCCCCATTTTCTAGGGTGAGCTTATAAAGTTTTTTTAAGTTGCCCGAACTGTGATAATTAACTACATACGCATTTTTTGATATGGCCCAATTGGGGAATCTTTTTGAAATGGATTTTAAAACCGATGCAGGTAAATTGATATTTTTGTAGCGTTCTATTGTTCTAAGTAAGTTGCTATCCTTATCATAGGAAGCCAATATTTTTCCCTCAGGAATAATAAAATTAACTTCGTAAAAGTCATATTCATCAGTATAGATATCCAATTCTTTTACATCAAAATCACTAACTTTTATGTGAAGCTCTTCTACGGGCACAGCTACTTCCTCAGAATTTACTTCACTTAAATATTTATAGTTGTGAACAATATAAACTGCTGGAAAGGCTTCGGGGTTTTGGGCATAAATTTGGGTAGTTAATCCCAGTACAAATAAACTAAGCATTAATTTTTTCATGATTACAACGTTTTGAGTTAATATGGAATAAAGCTATAAACATAAAGTTGTGTAGGCAATGATGCCCATCAGTTATAGAACTTAATTTAAATGTGTTTTGAGTGTTTTTTCTTTACAATATTTAAAGTACTTTTCTAATGATATTTCTAAAACGGGTGTTGCTTATGTAATGGTCTTCAAGTAGTTTCCCATTGTATAAAAGATTGAATCCCCCGTATCCTGAAGGGGCGTTTTTTGCTTCTTGTGCCGTGTTTATTTTAGTAATTTTTAAATCAATGCCATGATCCATAGCTACATTCAGTAAGGCTTCTACGGATTTTTCATGCCAAGGACATTGATCTGCATAAAGCAAGTGCCATCCCATATAGTTTTGTTGCTTAGTTGTCCAGTCAATTAGTGATGGGTCAGGTGCTTGTGCGTTCCATTTTTTGGACATCAGTTCAAAACGCCCCCGCGCATCAACCTGATTAAAACCATGTTTTTCAAAAAGACGTTTGTCCGCCATCCATGACCCTTTACTGGTCATAACGCATAGGCCATCCATGTGTTTGGACATAGCATCGTTCTCTGCTTCTTTAAGCATCATTGCCCCGAGTCCTAAATTTCTATGCTTTTTAGCATAAATGTACATGCAATGGATGAACATAAAATTATCTGCCTCAACGGGTCTCCAAGCATTCGAGGCCGGAATGTATTCTATAAAACCTAGCATCTTATCATTTGCATCTTTTAGAATTTTAAGCTTAAGGCCTTCCTTATAACGTTTTTCAAACCATTTTTGCTTACTCTTTGCCTCAGGCTTTTTCATGTCCTTAATACAAAACAAGGTTTCTTTTTCTACATTATTAGGTGTAACTTCTATAATTTTTGCTGGTATCATGTTATTGAATTATTTCTGTATCACATTCATTATTTTTAGCTGTAAAGTGTTGGGCTTTCAGTAACCCAATCTTTTATGGTTGTCAACTATAAATCCTCATAAAAACGAAGTCTGTTATGCAGGTTCGTTATTTCTTGTTTTAATGATTCCACCTGTTTTAACAGGTTAGAAATGGCATCAATGCCTTCTAAATTGATGTCCAGATCGTAATGTAGGCGCATCATTTTTTCAACGTCTTTTATTTGGGTCGTGCGGATATAAAAATCGTTTTTTTCAATGATGATTTCTATAAGCTGAAATTCTTGCAACGTATTTATAAAGGAAACGGGGACATTATAGCGTTTACAAAGTAATTGTACAGGTATTAAATCTTGTGAATCCATTATCAACGTAGTTTTTGTAACTCTTTTATTAATGTTTTTTCCCTATCAGATAGTTTTGTGGGTATTTTTATTTGATAGGTGATGTATAAATCTCCAAATTCCCCTTCCTTCTTGTATTTAGGAAAGCCTTTGCCCTTAAGTTTTACCTTAGTACCATTTTGGGTTTCTGGTTTTATGTTCAATTTTACTTTTCCGTTGAAGGTATCGACCATTAGCGTTCCGCCGAGTAAGGCTTTGTACAGATCCAACTCTACAGTAACATGAAGATTGTTTTTATCTCTCCTGAATTTTGAATGGTTAACGATTGAAAACTGAATGTACAAATCGCCATTCGGCCCATCATTGACACCTTTGCCACCATGGCCTTTTATTTTGATAATTTGACCATTTTCTACACCTGCCGGAATAGTAATTCTGATGTTTTTATTATTGACCATTAAGGTGTGTTTATGGGTGGTATAGACATCTTTTAAATTAAGTTGTAGCTCCGCATTAAAATCCTGCCCCCTAAATTTTACTTGCCTTCCACGACCGCGCGAAGATGCACCGCCGAACATGTTTGAAAAGAAATCTGAAAAATCTTCCTCAGAATATCCTCCTGTTCCACCTTGATAACTGCCTTGATATTGCTGTTGTTGTTGTTGTTTTGCTTTTTCATATTCTTCAGCGTGTTGCCAATGCTCGCCATATTGGTCGTATTTTTTACGGTTTTCAGGATTACTTAAAACTTCATTAGCCTCATTAATTTCTTTGAATTTCTTTTCGGCTACTTTATCATTGGGGTTTAAGTCTGGATGGTATTTGCGCGCCAATTTCCTGTAGGCCTTTTTTATGTCGGCCTCGGTGGCCGTTTTAGGAACACCTAATATTTTGTAGTAATCTATAAATGCCATCTTAACTTTTACACTATTAATTAAACATCTAAACCTGCTTGGATTTGCGTTTTCCAATCACATCCTTAATCATTCTAAAAACTTCATTTCAAACAAATAAAATTCTAAATCGCTTTTCCAGTTTTCTGTTGACAGATAAAGTCCTTCCCGATTAATCTTTTGAATGTAGTCTCATTTAGCCTGCTTCTAAAATTATCCATCCGTATGGTTTCAAGATTGATGGTTAAAATTAATTTTAAAAATGCTTGCTTGAAATGATGAATATCAGTCTAAAAAAAATGCTCTAAAATGAAGAATAGGGGCTATTTTGTATTTAGGCGAATAGGTATAAGAGTAATTTTAAATCAAACAAGAATTCTACCATCGCCCATTTGTATAATTCTATCTGTTTTTTTGGCAAAATCTTCATCGTGAGTTACCACTAAAAGTGACAACCCTTGCTCGTCGCTTAGCTGTTTAAAGATATTGAAAACGTTTTCAGCATTGTAACTATCTAGGTTTCCGGTAGGTTCGTCTCCCATAATAATTGACGGGTTGTTTATTAATGCGCGGGCAATGGCAATACGCTGTTTTTCACCACCTGAAACTCTTGATGCGCGCTTTTTAGCTAAGTGCTCTATGTTTAGCATTTTTAATTTTTCAATGGCATTATGCTCAATTTCCTGATGTGATTTTTCGGCAAGCTTTTTTGCCGGAAGCATCACATTTTCCAATACCGAAAACTCAGAGAGCAAATAGTGAAACTGAAACACAAAACCAATATGTTTATTTCGGATATAAGAAAGGTGGTCTCTACTTTGTCCTGTAATTAATTGATTGTTCAAAAAAAGCTCGCCTTCATAATCTGTGTCCATCGTTGAGAGGATATAGAGCAAGGTCGATTTTCCGCAACCCGATTTCCCCATGATAGATGCAAACTCACCTTTGTTGACTTGAAAATTGATGTCCTTTAAAACATGAAACAATACAGGTTTCTTAAAGTATTTGTTGATATGTTTTGCTTCTAATACTGCGCTCATGTTATTGGCCTCTAATGATTCTTACCGGGTCTATTTTCTTTGCTTTTTTTGATGGAAGATACCCTGCCAAAAAAGTTGAAAGCATTGCAAAAGAAAATCCTATAACAAAAAACAACGGATTTATATTTACCGGATAGGTTTCTACCGTTGGCAACGCTTCGGTTTGAAACGGAATCGTACTAATTAAGTTTGCCAAACCCAACCCAATAAGGAGACCTAAAACACCGCCCACAAAACCAATAATCATCGCTTGACTCATAAAAATCAGTTGTACGTCTTTACCAGAAAACCCTGTAGCTTTTAAAATGGCTATGTCGTTCATTTTTTCATAAATCAGCATGTTTAAAATGTTGTAAATGCCAAATCCGGCAACGATAAGAAGCGTTATGGAAACCGCATAGGTTATAAGGTTTCTTATGGTTGTTCCCGTTTCAAATTGGGCATTGGCTGTTTTAATATCGATTGCCTTTAATTTAAATTGTTGTTCTATTGTTTTTGATAACGGCATGGCTCGTTCAATATCATATAACTTCACATTAATATCTGTAATATAATTTTTAGCTTCACCTAAAATACGCTGTACCGTTTTTAGGTTTGTGAAGCTTTGAATAGCGTCTAAATCTGCAATACCGCTTTGATAGAAACCAACTATTTTTAATGGAAAAATGCCCCCGTTAATAGGGCTCACTTGCACACGGTCGCCTACTTTTAAAGACATTTTTTTTGCAATACCAATACCCAGCAAAATGCCATTATCGGTATTATGTAAGGCTTCGGCAGAACCTTCAACAATATAATCGCCCATATTGAATAAGCGTGCTTCATCAATGGGGTTGATACCTGTTAGGTTTCCTCCCAATTCAATTGAACCTGCAATGTAAAATATTTGGGTTTTTACCTGAGGAAGTGCGCCACGAACATCCTCGCTTTCTTCCAAATATTTGATAATGGGCAACGCATTATGAATTTTTTTCTGACTCAGTTTTGGCTTGATGGAATGTACCACATTAAAGGTTTCTTTTACATCGTTATATAAAGAAATTGGCTGTTTTTTTGAAGGCTCAATCTCATTGTAAATATGGACATGTGGCGTTTGGTTGAGAATTAAATCGTCCAGCATACCATTTAAACCAGTCATAAAACACACCAAAGTAATGTATGCCCCAATGCCAAAAGTAACCCCTAAGGCCGCGGTTGCTGTTTGCTTAATCTTAGTGAGCAAATGCGTTTTTGCAATGTTTAATATGACTTTCCAGCTTGTCATTATTCTGGATTGTAAAGGTAAGTGTCTTTGGTTATCCCAGATACGACTTCAATGTATTCCAAGTTTTGCAAGCCCGTTTCAACTTGCACTAACCCATCATCTGTTTTTACTTTATTATCATCAATTAAATAGGACTTTGGGATGGTGAGCACCTTTTCCTTTTTTGCTATAATGATGTTAGCTTCTCCTGAAAGTCCTGGATATAAAACTTTTGGCGGATTTTCAAAAAGGGCTTCTACCTTAAAGGTTTGGTTGCGCTCATCTTTTTTAGGGTATATTTTTGAAACATTACCTTTAAAAGTATTGCCGTTATAGGCATCCAAAGTTATAATGACATCCTGCTGTTTCGAAATCCGAACAATATCTACCTCATCAACTAACATGTCAATTACAAATTTGGATGCGCTTCCAATGGATGCCAAAGGCTCCATAGTATTTACGATTTCCCCCGGTTCTTTATAAAGCGCATAAACTTTACCGTTTATTTTACTCTTTACCACAAAATCCTTGGATGCGATCAATGCTGTTTCATAGTTGTTTTTAGCCTGTTTCACATTAGTTTCTAGTTCGTTTTTTGTCCGGTTGTATTTACTTTTCAGGAGACGTAAACTGTTTGAGGAAAGCTGATAATTTAATTGCTTCGTATCATATTGAACTTTAGACCCTATTTGTTGTTCCCAAAGATTTTTCTGCCTGAAATAATTAATAGAATCATTTTTATATTTTAAGGTAGCAGCGACTATTTCATCCTTAATTCCATCTAGAATCGCGGCGCTTCCATTATAGTTTTCTTTGGCTAAATCTAAGGCCAACTTCGCATTACGTGCATTTAACTTTGGGGCATTATTTAAGATATGAATTAGTCTTTCATCCTTTTTAACAAGGTCGTCTTCCTCTACCAAATTTTCATCTAAAATCCCTGCAACAATGGCGTAAACTTGGTATAAACTATCTGGTTGAATGGTAACCGAAGAATATACAGATTCGGTAAGATTTCTTTCCAAAGGAAGTATTTTACCTTTTTCTCCAGAACAAGAACACAGCATAAAAAAACATGTAAAAAAATAAATTAGCTTCATAATCAAAAAGGTTGTTATAGTGTGTTCAAAGCAATTTCTATCATGGTACTAAAACTGCTTTCGCGCTCTTCGGCAGTTGTTTTTTCTTTGGTTACCAAAGAATCTGACACGGTTAAAATAGACAATGCGCGAACATTGAATTTGGCTGCAATGGTATAAAGTCCAGCTGTTTCCATTTCAACACATAGCACCCCAAATTCAGCCCATTTTTTATAGGACTCAACATCATCTTCATAAAATTCATCGGCTGACAATACATTTCCGGCTTTAATCGGAATGTTGTGTTCTCTGGCATATAAAGCCGCTTTCATAAACAATTCAAAATTTGCTGTCGGCGAATAATCTGCATTGATAAACCGGGAATTATTGATGCCAGAAGTTGATGATGCGGCCATGGCAATGACGATATCACGTATGTTTATGTTTTTTTGGTAGGAGCCGGTAGAGCCGACACGAATTAGGTTTTTAACACCATACTCGTTTATAAGCTCATGGCAATATATAAGAGCAGAGGGTATGCCCATTCCCGTGCCTTGTACAGAAACCCGTTTACCCTTGTAAAATCCAGTAAAACCAAGCATGCCCCTCACATCGTTAAAACATTCATAGTTTTCAAAAAAAGACTCAGCTATCCATTTGGCACGCATGGGATCTCCAGGTAACAAAACGGTTTCGGCAATGTCTCCTTGTTTAGCTTCTATATGGGTACTCATTGTTTGGAGTTTATAATGTTAATAATATCATTTTTCTGAAGGACTCCAGATTGCCGCCAAACTTGTTTGCCGTTTTTAAAAAGTATCATGGTAGGCACACCTCTAACTTGATATTTTGCCGCTAAAGGTTGGTTTTTGTCAACATCAATTTTTATGATTTTTACGGTATCTTTCAGCTCCTTTTTTACTTCTTTTAAAATGGGTGCCAACATTTTACATGGGCCGCACCAATCAGCATAAAAATCGACCAATACAGGCTGGTCGGAAGTTATTATAGTATTAAAATTATTCTTCATATAGGCATCTATTTTTTTAACTCTATATTAAGTTTTGCGAGCATAATCAATTCAGATTTGTTTAGGCCAGCAAAGGCATGTGCTATGGCGCTAGCAGTTTTCATAATAAGCTTTTTAATGGCTTTGGTAAATAAATGCGGTTGTTCATTTTTATAATTTATAAACGCATCATAACAGGCCTTGGCATTTAATTTTTCTTCATTATTTAACCAATCAAAAACAATTTCAATTTGGTAGGCGGCTTCGGTATTGTAATCATCTTCAATAATATCAACATCCAACCACCGCTCTTTTACCATGGTTTTTAATTTATCCCATTCGGTATCGCGCACTTGCTTATCCGCAGCAGCTATGGCGTAAAACAATTTACCAAGGTTTTGGTAAAACTTAAGCGTTAATTTCTTTTTAGTTTTCATTTTAATAAAGTTACATACTTATTGGTTTAACATATATGATATAAATCAGTCTTATTTATGACTAATTTTTCGTACTTTTATACACGCTTCAAAAACATATTATCTATGTTTAAACAGGACCAAGAAATATTCAATATTCTTCTAGAAAATGTTTCTGAAGGTGTGATTATAGTTGATAATCATCAAAAGATAATGGAAGTTAATGCCTCTGCCGAGTGTATTTTTGAATATACAAAAGCGGAGCTAATGGATAGGGGTTTAAACCTGCTTATCCCATCAAGTTACTACGAGAGCCTTTCGGCCTATTTTGAAAAATTTGTAAAAAGAGGCAAACGCCGAAAAATAGGAGGAGCAGTTGATATTTATGGTTTGAAAAAAGACGGCACCATTTTCCCTGTTGAGGTGGAGTTAAATCCCTTTTCCATTTACAACAAAACCTATGTTATGGCTTTGATTAAGGATGTTTCAAAGAAAAAGGCGATTGAAAAGGACTTAATGCTTCGTACCAGGGCACTACAATCTGCAAGAAATGGAATTATTATTGCGGATGCCTTAAAATATGACAACCCCGTCATCTATTTTAATACCGCGTTTCAAGAACTTACAGGCTATTCCGATAAGGAAATACTCAATCATAACTGTCGGTTTTTACAAGGCAAAGACAGAGCCCAAGAACCGCTAAAAAGACTAAGAAACGCCATTAAAAATGGGGAGAGCTGTCAAGCAACATTGCGCAACTACAAGAAAGATGGCACCATGTTTTGGAACGACCTATACATGTTTCCGATTACCGACTCTAACGGTACAGTTACAAATTTTATCGGCATACAAAATGATGTAACACGGCGAAAAAAAGCGGAAGAGGAACACCATCATCTAGCTACTATTTTTAACGAATCTTTAAACGAAATATATGTGTTTGATGCCAAAACACTAAAATTTGTAAATGCAAACTATGGCGCACAAAAGAATATTGGCTATAGCCTTGAGGAATTAAAAGAGATGACGCCCCTAGATATAAAACCAGATTTGCAAAAGGTTGCGTTTAAAAAAACCATTGATGTTTTATTAAAAAAGAATGTTGAAAAGGTTGAATTTGAAACTGTTCATATACGAAAAGACGGCACAAAATACCCTGTGGAAGTGCATTTGCAATTATCTAATTTGAATGAAAACAATGTTTTTGTAGCCATTATTTTGGATATTACAGAACGAAAAAATTATACCACAAGATTGGAAAACACCGTTGCAGAAAGAACCCAACAACTTAAGATTGCCCTGAGTAAAGAAAAAGAACTCAACGAATTAAAAACAAAATTTTTATCCTTAGTCTCCCATGAGTTCAAAACGCCTTTAAGCGGTATTTTAACATCTAGCCAATTATTGAGCAAATACCAATTAGCAGAGCATCAAGACAAACGCGATAAGCACATAAAAACGATAATGGATAAAGTTCATTTTTTAAATAATATTCTAAACGACTTTTTATCAGTTGAAAAATTAGAATCAGGAAAAGTGAATTATAAGTTCAGCCATTTTAAACTAAATAAAGTGGTTAATGAGGTGGTATATAATGCCAATATGCTTTTAAAGGAAGGACAAAAAATAAAGTATCCTGAAGATATTGATGATTTGTCATTGTACCAAGACGAAAAAATCATTCAAGTCGTATTTTCAAATTTATTGCACAACGCCCTTAAGTATTCTCCGGAGGACACCGTGATAGATTTACATATAAAGCAAGACGATAAGTTTACTACCGTTATCGTAAAAGACGAGGGTGTTGGCATTCCTGAAAAAGACCAGAAAAGTATTTTTGAGCGATATTTTAGAGCAGAAAATGTGCTCAATACCCAAGGTACGGGCATTGGTTTAAATATAGCCAAAAGCCATTTAGAAAATCTAGGCGGGACTATCTGTTTTAAAAGTGAAGAAAATGTAGGTTCCACCTTTATAATAACATTTCCTAATACGGCTCAACAATGAAAACAGTTTTACTCATTGAGGACGATATTGTCCTAAGGGATAACACCGCAGAACTTTTAGAGCTATCAGGTTATAAGGTTTTAAAAGCTTCAAACGGAAAAACAGGTGTGGCCTTAGCTAAAAAACTGCGTCCAGATATCATTATTTGCGATATTATGATGCCCGAACTTGATGGCTACGGCGCATTGGAAAAGCTTTCCAAAAGTAAAATCACCAAGCATATTCCTTTTATTTTTTTATCTGCCAAAACAGAACATCAGGATGTTAGAAAAGGCATGAATTTAGGTGCAGACGATTATATAACAAAACCCTTTTCTGAAGGAGATCTTGTAAGTGCCATTGAAAGCCGTTTGGCCAAAATGGCCATTTTAAACGATTTAAAAAACAGTAAAAAAGGAGAAGTAATTCAAAGTATTAACGAGGAAGACGAAATAAAGACACTTAATGATTTAAAGAACTATTTTGATGATAATGGCGAGGAATTTACCTTTAAAAATGAAGATATTATTTATCGCGAAGGCGACCACTCCAATTACATTTATTTAATAGTCGAAGGCGCTGTAAAGTGTTATAAAATGAATGAGTTGGGGAAAGAACTCGTAACCTCTTTGCACAAAGAAGATGACTTGTTTGGATACAACTCCTTCACCCAAAACATACCCCATAAAGAAACGGCAAGGGCTATTGCTAACACTAAACTGGTTGGAGTTTCAATTGTAAAGTTTAAAAACCTACTAGACCATAACCACAAAGTGGCCATAGCGCTTATTGAGTTGCTGACCGATGATTTATATTCGGTAAAGGAAGAACTATTACAAATGGCATATAGTTCAGTACATAAAAAAACGGCCTCAACAATTTTAAAATTTGCCGAGAAAATGAATCGTAAACCTGACGATCCTATAAAAATTTCCCGAAGCGATTTAGCAAGTGTTGCGGGTATAGCTTCAGAAACACTTATTAGGACCCTAACAATATTTAAAAAAGAGGATATTATAAAAGCTGATGGCAGAAACATTAAAGTGATTGACATTGAAAAATTAAAAAATGTAAATTAGTTGGAACTATTCTGCTCAAAATGACCAATATCATTTCGTCTAAAACAGTAACGCAATACATTAGAAGAAGTAAAATGCTGTTAGATGAAAAATATATTACTTCCTACCGATTTTTCAGAAAATTCATGGAATGCCATTAAATATGCTGTTAACTTCTTTGAAAAAGAAGCGTGCAACTTTTACCTGCTACACGTTAACAAGCCTAGCGATATTGTTACAAACGAGGCTGAGTACATTGAAAGTCAGAACTCGATAGAGAATGTTTATGTTGAACCTGCAAGGCAGAAATTGCATAAAATTCGACAAAAAATTTCACAAAGATTTCCGGAGAACAAAGCCCATAAGTTTTATACGCTCACAGGCTATAATTTTTTCATCAAATCTATTAGAGAATGTGTCGAAGAAAAGAAAATAGATTGCATCGTTATAGGTACAAAAGGAGCATCTGGCCTAAAAAAAATTATTGTCGGCAGTAATACGGGCGATGTAATAACCAAAGTAAAATGCACCACTTTCGCGATTCCAGAAAGGGCCGAATTCCGTAACCTAAAAGAAATTGCATTTCCCACTGATTTTTCATTAACCTACGATATCCAAATATTGGATACGCTCAGGGAAATTTTAGAAAAGTGCCAAGCCACATTAAGGATTCTCCATATAAGAAAAAATAAAACAGATTTAAACACCGATCAATATGAAAACAAGGAATTGCTGGATTATTATTTCAATTCAATACCCCATAGTTTTCATTATTTAACCAATAAAAAGGTAGAGGATGCCGTACAATGTTTTGTAGAGAGCAGAAATATAAATATGATATGCATGGTTGCAAAAAACCTTAATTATTTTCAGCAGATTTTGTTTCATTCAAAGGTGGAGGAAATAAGTTATCATATAGAAGTGCCATTTTTAGTATTACACGAAAAACCGTAGTTGTTATGGATAGTTCAATTTTTTTAGCAAAGTTTTGGGGATGGTATCTCATCATTTTCTTTATAGTATTAACCTTTAACCCCAAACGTATCAAGCAAATCTTTAACGATTTACATGACGAGAAATTTTTGATTTTGGCATCATTTATGGCCATAATAATTGGGTTGCTTAATATTTCGTTTCATAATATCTGGGAAGCAAACTGGAAGCTCCTTATCACGCTAATTGGGTGGGCCTCTTTGTTTTTAGGGCTATCCTTGTTTGTTTTCCCAAAACGCACTGTAGCCGTATTAAAAATCGTCAACATAAAGTTGGTACAGCTTATCTACACCTTATTACTTCTTACGGGGCTATTCCTGCTAAATATAGTATATGGAATAGTACCATATAATTTTTCAAACTGATTGATATCATTTCCCATTAAGACGTATGGATGTAAATTGACAATGTGCAATACATTACATAATTATAAGTCAAGATGAGATATAATACTGTCATTATTGGAGGCGGTTTGGCTGGATTAACCGCAGGGGCTACACTCTCAAAATTTGGAAAGAAAGTCCTTTTATTAGAACAGCATCACAAACCGGGAGGTTGTGCAACAACCTTTAAAAGAGGAGATTTTATAATAGAGGTAGGGCTTCATGAAATGAGTGGCCTGACGGAAAACGGCACCATAAAAAACCTTTTCAAAATGTTGGAGGTGGACAAACACGTTGAATTTCAGCGGGTACCAGAATTTTATGCAGTGGTTTCAGAAAAAGAGAATTTTGTATTGCCTCATGGTTATGAAACAGCCACCAAAGCTCTTATAGACAAATATCCAGAAGATGAAAAAGGCATCAAACGGTTTTTTAAATTGATTGCCGGCATAAGAGAGGAAACAACAAAATTGCCTCGTTCACCGTTGAAACGTAAGTTGATTTATCCACTGATGCCATTACTTTACCCCAACATTGTAGAGGCATCAAAGCATACGGTTGGGTCTTGGTTGGACAAGTACATCACCAATGAAAATGCTAAACTCGATATGGTTGCGCACATAGTATATTGGGGTGATGACCCTTACACCTTATCGATGTTTTACTTTGGCATGCCATTTTCGGGTTTTATTGAAAATGGTGGGTTCTTTATTAAAGGAGGTTCGCAACAGCTTTCAAGTTATCTCGCAAGTTATATTGAAAAGAATGGGGGCAGTGTATTATTAGGAAAAAAAAGCTGAGAAAATCTTAACTAAGAAAAATAAAGTTACCGGAGTAACGTTCCGCGATTGCTTTAAGAAAAACTCAGTATCGGCGACTGTTACTTGTGATAATGTAGTGGCCAATTGTGCCATTCCGTTGGTGCCCAACATGCTGGCTGAACCCCATGCTAGCTCCTTAAAACAAAAAATCAACACCCACACAAATTCCTGCTCATTACTTAACATTTATGTTGCTTTTAAAACCAATATCGAAGCCATTGGTGTTAAGCACTACTCAAATTATTTTCGGGGAGTTGATGTGAAATCCTTGAAGGACGTTCATCCGAATCACAAAGGCGATTGGGACAAACGAAGCTTCATTTTTGTAGATTACGGCAAGGTAGATGCCCAACTGGGACCGGCCAACAAATCTGTAGGTTCCATCTGTAGTGTTGATTATCTGAAAGACTGGGAAGACTTAACCAAAGAAGCCTACAAGGCAAAAAAGGAAGAGGTGGCTCAAACTCTATTTCAACGACTGGAAAACCGATTTCCTGGATTTATAGACAGTATTGAATACTACGAAGTTTCTACCCCTAAGACTATTAAGCGATATACCTCTAATCCTAATGGATCGGTTTATGGCTATGCGCAGACAAAACTACAATCTGCATCCAAACGGCTTCGAAATAATTTCTTGATCCCAAACCTTTATTTTGCGTCAGCATGGGCATTCCCCGGAGGCGGTTTTGAAGGCAGTATTATGGGAGGTTTTTTAACTGCTCTTCAAATGAAGAAAGACAAAATATGGTCAGAATGCGATAACCAAAAGTATGTAGATGAAAGAGTGGTTGAACTGTTGGATCACAACATGATCGATGATACAACAATCCAATTAGACTTTGAAAAACCTGTGGGTTATCATCCTAAAAATGGACAATACGCCATTTTCAAACTACTAGATCCAAAAGAGATAGAACTGGATTTGCCTTACAGATGGCTTCCTGTTGCTTCAGATGCCACAGAAGATAGTTTAAGGTTTCATATTAAAACAGATAAGAGTAGCTTTTCTAAGAGTTGCGAACTTTTGGATATTGGGGACAAAGCTCTGGTTTTAGTGCCTAAAAGCTAATAACATTTTTCAGATTAGTGATTAAAAAAGCATTCTATGAAGGGGGCAATTTTTTTCTCGGGCAAGTATGGCAGTACAGAACAATATGCTAACTGGATTGCTGAAGCCACTGGATTACCTGTGTTTGATATAAAAGATACTAATGCTGATCCCTCTGAATTTGAGTATTTATTAATAGGCAGTTCAATTATTTATTTTAAGCTCACTATCCGAAAGTGGATACGGGCAAATTTATCCAAACTGGAAGGCAGGCCTATGATTTTGTTCTCGGTTTCGGGTGCAGGGCCTAGCGAAAAGCTTAACAGATGGGTTGCCAATTCTCTTCCTTCCGGGGTAGCATCACACTTTGAGCATGTGGCGCTTCGTGGCAGGTTAGACCATTCCAAGGTAAGTTGGTGGGTACGACAGATGTTAAGGATTGGGGCCCTGTTTAACTCCGACCCAGAAGCCAGTAAGGATGAGCGTTATGGTTTTGATTATATGGACAAAGAAAGTATCGAACCTATAATCAAAATGATTCAAAAGTATCATACAACACAGGCAACAGCATAGTGATTGACACTCGAAACAATATGAGAAGCTTTATTTCAAAGATATCGACTAGTTCGGCTGCTATGATCGTTGGGATTGCATTTATAACCTCGGTTTTGTTCGTGGTATTGGTCGATGATTTCATTTTGGCAAATTTTGTGGTGCCCGGGGATATCGAAACCCTAGTTAGAGATATTAATGCCAATAAAAGACTGTTCATTTTTGCTGTTGTTGGTTATCTTGTGGTATTAGCGTTAGATTCCATTATTGGTTTCGCTCTTTACTTGGTTCTAAAACCAGCTAATAAAAGCCTCGCTTTGTACACTGCTGCTTTGAGGTTGCTATATGCAGGCTTATTGATAATCGGTTTGCCCGCTTTTGTTTTCCAAATTATCGATGTTTATGGGTATGAGTCCATAAAACTTATTGGATACATCTTTTTTGCGACACATATTTTTGTACTTGGTTATTCGGTTTTCAAGTCAGAATATATTCCGAAAAGCCTTGGCATACTTTTGATATTGGCCTCTTTTACTTATATAGTATTCTTTGTAGATGTATATCTTCCTGAATCACTTAAGGTAATTGTCATGTTATTAATGTTTGTTGCAGAGCTTACATTAAGTATCTGGCTAATTGTAAAACGAAAAGGACTACCTGAAAGTTAATTTGGGGAAATTGTAATTGGAGCTATTAGATAATGTCAATTAGCTATGGAAAGCAATTAGAGCAGAGGCTCGTTCCACAGGCATTGACGGGCATGCTTTGTCGGAAGTTGCGTGATACGGTCAGGGTTTAAACACTATTATAAGGTAAAAATCATCTCTTAAAGTTTAATTTTATAGATATGGACAAAAAACTAAAAATAGTTGCAATCTGCGGAAGCCCGCATAGAGGAAATACCTATAACATTCTCAGTATGCTTGAGCGAAGCCATCCTGAAGTTGATTTCAAGATTCTCATGCTCGCTGAGGTAGATCTCAAGGATTGCTTCGGTTGTTATTCATGTATCAATAATGGCGAAGAGAGTTGTCCACTTACAGACGATCGTGATATGATTATTAAAGAAATGAAAGATGCCGATGGTACCATATTTGCTTCACCCACATACGCCAGAACCATCAGTGCATTGATGAAAAAGTTTGTGGAGCGAACAAGCTTTATTGCCCATAGACCAATATTTTTTGGAAAATATGCTTTGGCCCTTGCCACCTGCGCAGGATTTGGTGCTGATCTGACATGCAAATATTTAACCGAAAACTTCGGTCAATGTGGATTTAAATTTATACCATCAGTGGAACTTAAGGTGGCAACAAAATCTCAAAATGAAACTGACCATAATCGTAGGAAAGCATTAAACGCATATAAAAAACTCATTAAGGCCATTAAAGCACATGAGAAGTTTGAACCTTCATTAGGCCAATTGGTGTATTTCAATATCTTCAAATCTATTTCAGAATTGAATAAACTAAAAGGATGGGCAGATTACGAGTTCTATAAAGAGAAGGGTGATTTCTATTTTGATGTTAAAATTCCTTATGTAAAGCATAAACTAGCAAAATGGATTGCAAGCAGAGAAATCAAGAAGTTGAAAACAAATAAATAATTATAATTATGGAGAAAGAATCAATTAGTAAACACGAAAAACCTGAGTATTTTCTGCTTCGACCGGAAGTCGAAAAGGCCTATGGGTACTCTCATGCGGTGAAAATTGGAAATAGTATTAAAATTTCAGGTGCCGTAAGTATGGATGATGAAGGGAATCCTACTGCTATTGGAGATTTGGGACAGCAATTGAAAAATTGTTACACTGATTTAGAAAAAGTATTACGCCATTATGGCTGTACCTTTGATGATGTAATTGTAGAAAATATTTTTACTACCAATATGGCATTGTTTTTGGAAAACTCGGGCTACCGAAATTCGATTTATACTAAACAGTTTCCAACCGGGACTTGGGTTGGTGTCAAAGAATTGGCAATACCAGAATTCCTGATAGAAATTGAATTAGAAGCATATAAACCAGAATAAAATCGGAGACATTCATCAACTTAACTGTTAATAATTGTATTTTCAAAACTGATGCATATCATTTCCTATAAAAAAATAGCCATTTAAATTAGCGTTATTATATCATACGTTCTTTTAAATACTTTTAAATTAAAAATCTAGGTATTGCCATTGCAAAATGATAATACCGAAACAAAGTGTTTGAAGCTATTATTTAGCACGAAAACCTCAATGTTGCCTTTAGAAATAAAGGGTATATTGTAGAAAACCGAAAGTTGAATAATGACATTAGATACTTTGATGAAACAGGAAGCTTAGGCTTCCTGTTTCTAAACTACACAGTGTTTTTCATTGCATAATGATAAATACTTTCTTAAAAATATTTGAAGCTATTGGTTAACTGAAGATTTAATACAGCTCTTTTAAGGGATATTAATGATTAGGAAAGGTCAATCAATAAAATTAAATATTTTTAAAAGGAAACGGGGAGTGTAAACTTCCTGTTTCCTGTTTTACAAAGTGGCTATTAATCAATTTGAATTTTAAATTGATATGGAAAAAGGGAATGTTTAAAAAAGCATTCCCTTTTTTTCGTTGATACTTCCCCCATACCATTGTAAGTTTTCTATTCTTTTAGTCTGATATATATCATTGTGGTCAAGAGGTTTAGTGTTTAATTTTAAAGCTAACACTTGTAGCTATGAGAAAAATATTGATTCCTACCGACTTTTCAGAGAATGCACAGAATGCCCTGGAGTATGCGGTAAACTTGTTTAAGTATGAGGTTAGTGAATTTTATATCATGCACGCCTACGACGAAGATGTGTTTTCAGATCAGGTCCTGTTAGCTATAGAAAAAGAGGAGGATGCTACCTTAACAGTTCATAAAAAGGCCGAAGACCAACTTCAGGAAATTAAAAACACGATCATTAGCACCTCCCCAAACCCTAGACACACTTTTTATACCATTTCAGCCAATAATTTGCTCTTAAATGAAACCGATAATATCGTAGATCAGCAGAATATTGACATTATAGTGATGGGCACCAAAGGCAAAACCAATAACACAAAACTTACCTTTGGAAGCAACACATTGCAGGTGCTAAAATATGTACAATGTCCAGTACTGGCCATACCAGAAGGCTACACATACTCACAGCCCAAACATATACTTTTTCCAACTAATTTTATGATTCCATACAAGAGGCGCGAGCTAAAGTTACTTTGCGAAATAGCGTATCCATATAGGGCTACAATAGATGTGCTCTATATTTCTAAAAGCAATATGCTTTCTCGAAGACAAAAAGAAAACAAAGATTTCATTAAGGATGAGTTGTGCAAAAATACAATCAACTTCATTATTGAAAATAACAAACATCTCATCAACTCCATCTTTAAATACATCAAAGAAAATGCTATTGATATGCTTGTCATGGTAAACACCGAGCACTCTTATATAGAAAATATCGTGTTTCAATCGCCATTGGACGAGTTGAGCCTAAACTTGGATATTCCATTTTTATCCTTACAGAATATAAAACGCAGTTAATTAAAAACCATACTCATGAAAAAAATACTTCTTCCGACCGATTTTTCTGAAAATTCTTGGAATGCTATAGCCTATGCCTCAAAACTTTTTAAAAACGAGGCCTGTAAATTTTACTTGTTAAACACTTATACACCAGCAGTTTATCATGTGGACTACGTGCTGGTTGAGCCAGCTCAATTTGGCATGTATGATGCCGTAAAGGAAAATTCGCTTGAACAGCTTAATGATTTTAAAAGCAGAATGGAGAGAGAATTTAAAAATCCAAAGCACACTATAGAAACTCTGGCTGTTTTTAATACACTGGTGACCGAGATAAAGGATGTGGTTAACAAAGAAGGAATTGATTATGTGGTTATGGGTACAAAAGGGGCTACTGGTGCAAAAGAAATATTATTTGGATCAAATACCGTACATGTTTTTAAAAATGTAAAATGTCCCATAATAGCAATACCCGATGGTTTTAGTTTTGAAAAACCACACGAGGTTTTGTTTCCTACGGACTACGATATTGCTTACGAAGACTACCATTTAAAGCCCATAGTTGATGTCGTTTCGTTATATAATACTAGGTTGAACATATTAAACGTCTCTTACGGCTACGATTTGTCCGAAACCCAAAAGGCCAATAAAAACATCTTAGAGGAGCGTTTTAAACATCAATCACATTTGTTTCATAGCGTGAGCAATCAAAATGTTCCGGACGCCATCACAAAGTTTCAGATAAAGACCAAAATCAACTTATTGATTATGATTAATAACAAGCACTCATTTTTTGAGAACCTGTTCTTTAAATCAACAATAAACCAAATAGGGTTTCATTTAAAGATTCCGTTTTTGGTAATTCCATCTCAAACCTAAAACTCCGGACTATGAAACGAAATATTCTAATTCCTACTGATTTTTCTGCCAATTCATGGGGTTCCATTGGCTATGCCCTAAAGCTTTTTAAGGATGAAGAATGCACATTTTACTTTCTGAATTCTGTCATGTTTAAAACATCAAAATTATCCAATCTTTCAAACAAACTATTAAAAACAATGAAGAACAATGCCCTCAATGAGCTATTGGAAATGAAGGATATTGTAGAACACAACAACGCCAATGCCAACCATGATTTTCAAATTATTTTAAGTACTGAAAGTTTGAAAGATGCCATTAAAACAGCCATTGTAGAATGGAATATCGGTTTGATAATTATGGGTACAAAAGGTGCTACTGGCGCAAAAGAAATTTTCTTTGGGAGTAATACCATTCATATTGTAAAAAGTATTAGGGATTGTCCTGTATTAATCGTGCCTGAGGATTACAATTTTGTTGTGCCAAAGCAAATTGCTTTTCCAACGGATTTTAACCGTTTTTATGAGAACAAAGAGTTGCAACCCATAAAAGAATTTGCAGATTTATATAATTCTAAAATTAGAATTGTACACGTTAACGAGGAGGAAGAGCTTAATGATATACAGGAGCATAATATAAAAATGCTACAAGACCATTTAAGTGATTATGAACACAGTTTGCACTGGATGCCTAAGTACGATAAAATAGCTGTTGAAATTCATGATTTTATTGAAGAATTGGAAATAGATATACTGGCAATGGTGAATTACAAGCACAGTTTTCTAGAAAAAATTATACATGAACCCATCATCAAAAAAATTGGGTTTCATCCTATTGTACCGTTTTTGGTCATACCTGAATGAGTTGATATATATCATTGTAGGCAAGAACTCTAAAAGATAAATTTATGTAATCTACTAAAACATAAGCCCTATGAAACGCAAAATATTATTACCAACAGATTTCTCTAAAAATGCGTGGCAAGCCATAACATTTGCATTGGAATTGTATAAGAAAGACCAATGCGATTTTTATATACTAAACGTGTTTTCTGGTACAAATAACCTTGTGGATTCTCTTATTAATATGGAACCCGGTAGTGAATTGTATGAAACTGCCAAATTAGAGTCTGAAAATGGGCTGGCCAAAATCTTAGATATGCTTGCACTTAGGGATTATAAAAACCCAAAGCACCATTTTAAAACTATTTCTATGTTTAACAGCGTTGTTGAGGCCATAAAAATCGTTGTTGAAAAAAAAGATATAGAGCTGATTGTTATGGGTACCAAAGGCAACACAGCCCCAAGAAAAAGAATATTTGGCACGATAGCCATTGATGTTATGGAAAAGGTGCGACACTGCCCCGTAATTGTAGTACCAAAAACCGCAAAACTAGAGTTGCCTAAAGAAATTGTTTTCCCTACGGGTTATAAAACCCCTTTAAAAAGAAGAGAGTTAAGTTACCTAGTAGATTTGGCTAAAAGAAGTGATGCTTCGGTTAAAGTTCTATATGTATCCAATAAGAAAAAACTTAACGATAAACAGCTTAACAACAAAAAACTTCTAGAGGAGTATTTTGAAGATATAAATTACACATTCCATATGCTTAGCCGCATGGATATACCTACGGCTATTAACTGTTTTGTTGAAAGTAGGGAAAGTGATATGGTCGCCTTCATAAATAAAAAGCATAGGTTTTTTGGGAGCATATTAACCCATCCTTTGGTAAAGGAAATTGGTTATAACACCAAAGTGCCAATTTTGGTAATGCACGATTTAAGAAACTAAGAATTAAAAACTTAAAGCAAATGAAAACAGGAGTATGGTTAGATAAGGCAAAAGCTCATATTGTGAATTTGTATGATGGTAAAGAGAGTTTTACCACAATACTTTCCAATGTTGAGGATTTTAAAATTCATGGAGGTTCCGGTACAAAATTTAAGGGTGGGCCACAAGATGTGGTTCAAGACAGTAAATATTTAGAAAGGGAAAAGCATCAATTAAAAAAATACTTCGATAATATCGTTTCAGAAATAAAAAAAGCCAGGGTCATAGTGATTTTTGGTCCTGCTGAAGCCTGTTATAAATTAGACAAACGGCTGAAAAACCACTATCCGGATTTAAGCAAAAAAGTTAAGGGTGTTTATAAAACAGATAGTATGACTAAACCACAGGTGAAAGCATGGGCAAAGTCTTTTTTTAAGGAAAAAAGATTGTAGTTCCTATTTAAAACCTAAAGTATAAAATGGAAACCGGTACTATTGAAATCATCAAATCGTCTGGAAAAAAAGTAAGCTTTTCACTAGATAAACTAAAGGCTTCATTGAAACGTACAGGTGCCGAGGCAGAAACGGTAAAAATGATTGTAGATAAGGTGAGGGATGAATTATATCAAGGTATTTCAACAAAAGAAATATACAACAGGGCATTTGCTTTACTTAAAAAGAAAAAAAGCTATTTAGCATCAAAATACAAACTAAAAAAAGCCATTTATGAATTAGGGCCAACGGGGTTTCCTTTTGAGCGCTTTGTTGGAGAAGTATTACGATATTCGGGATATAACATCGAAATCGGTAAAATTGTACAAGGGCAATGTGTTACCCACGAAATTGATGTCATCGCACAAAAAAATAATGAAACTTCCATAATAGAATGTAAATTCCACAGTCAGCAAGGGTTGAATTGTAACGTAAAAATTCCGCTTTATATAAACTCGCGCTATAAAGATGTGCAAGCCCATTGGAATTCAAATGCTAAAACAAAGTCAAAACTTACAAATGGCTGGGTGGTAACAAATACGCGTTTTACCGAAGATGCGCTACAATATGGAAAATGTGTAGGCCTATATTTGTTAAGTTGGGATTACCCCAAGAACGATGGGTTAAAGCATCGTATAGACCGCTTAGGACTGTACCCAATTACAGTATCTACGTTACTTACCAACAGAGAGAAACAATTTCTACTAAGTAGAGACGTCGTGTTATGTAGGTCGTTAATTGGTGATACGTTCTACTTGGACCATTTGGGGATTTCGGAAACCAGAAAGGCAAGAATACTGAACGAAATAAAAATGTTGTGCAAACCTTAAAAGCATAAATGGAACCCTTTGTAAAAATATATTTCTTAGGTGGCGCTGGTGTTGTTACCGGATCTAAATTTCTTATTGAAACTTCAGAAAAGAATATATTGATTGATTGCGGTATGTTTCAAGGGTTAAAAGAATTAAGGGAACACAATTGGAATAATTTGCCATTGGATGCCAAAACCATTGATGTTGTGTTGCTAACACACGGTCATTTAGATCATGTTGGCTATCTGCCAAGGCTATTAAAACAAGGCTTTAGAGGCAAAATTATAGGTACGGCTCCAACCCTGGCCATAGCAGAGATTATTATAAAGGATAGTGCTAAAATTCACGAAGAAGAGGCGAAAAAAGCAAATAAGGAAAAATATACCAAGCATAATCCTGCATTACCCTTTTTCACCAAGAAAGATGCAGAACAAACTATTGCGCAATTTCACGAAGAAATGATTGACGAGTGGATTGTGCTTTCACAGCATATAACATATCGCTTTAAGTACAACGGCCATATCCTAGGCGCAACATTTATTGAACTGGATATAAATGGAAAACGATTTGTGTTTTCTGGAGATATCGGCAGACCAAACGATTACCTATTAGAGGATCCTAAAAAACCAAAATGGGCCGATGTTTTGTTTATAGAAAGCACCTATGGCAATAGGCTACATCCAAAAGAAAATATAGAGGATGTTCTATCCCAACTTGTTCATGAAACCATTCATAAACGAGGGAACTTGATTATCCCAAGTTTTGCCGTAGAACGTTTACAAACACTCATGTATCTGTTATGGAAATTATATAAAAAAAATAAAATCCCCAACATCCCTATTTTTATAGACAGCCCGATGGGAAATAATGTTCTGGAGGTGTTTCAGCGTTTTCCCGAATGGCATAAATTACCGATGGCAGAGTATTATGCCATGTGCAATCATATCAATATTATTCAATCTTACAAAGAAACTTGGGAAACCATTGATGACAATCGACCTAAAATAGTTATTGCAGGTAGTGGAATGGTAACAGGAGGGCGCGTACTTACATACTTGCAACAACTTATTGATAATCCTGCAACAACGGTTTTGTTAGTGGGTTATCAAGCAGAAGGCACAAGAGGGAGACAACTACAAGATGGTGCCCACGAAATACGTTTTTTTGGGAAATACTATCCCGTAAAAGCTACCATAAAACATATAGAGAGTTTATCGGCACATGCTGATCAAAACGATTTGTTGGAATGGATGAGCGAGATTAAAAATATTCCTGAAAAGGTGTTTTTAATTCATGGCGAACCTCACGCCTTGGATGCCTTTCGCGTAAAAATAAAAAGCAACTTTAATTGGCAAACAACGATTCCTAAACTAAATGATATTGAAACCCTAAGGCTATAACTATGGAAGCAATTTACACATATCAAAGTTTCAATAGAGATAAATCTATTGACGAATTATACTATAATACGTTAAGGGAAGAAAACTATTTGGAAAATTTAAAATTCGAACTTCAGTTTATTAAAAACCTGTTAGATAGACCCATTTTTAAAGTTCGGACAATGAATTTATACGAGAAGCTGGCAGTATTTAAAAATGAGATAAATGCCGTAAACAAAATCAGTAATAGTCTTTTAGACGAACTAAACGCTAATGCTGGTAAAATAAAACGGAAAATTGAATTTGAAGATGTTGATTATGATGATGCCTTTAAAAGTGAATATGATGATATAGAACTAAAAGTTTTTAATTTGAAGACGAAAATTTTCAATTTAAAATTTAGATTATTTCAATATTTAGAAGGTGTTATCATTAACTAAAAAATGTGTACAAAACTCCCCAGAAAACACCTTAACTGGCTGATATATATCATTGTGTAAGCTAGTGTCTATAAATATATTAGTGTTGAAAAATAAGTTTAACCTAAATATATTTATGATGACAACATTAAAGAAACGCAGAAGAAAAAGAAATGGATTATCGCCATTTGAGAGCCAATTATTAACCCCTTGGCGCAATAACCTTTTAAGACCTTGGGGCGGTAGAATATTTCCTTCCAGTTTAGGCAACATGGTAAGGTTTGATGATATTTTTGACGATGACTTTTTTGAAGAGGAGAGCTTAATGCCAGCCGTTAACGTAAAAGAGCATGATGAAGATTTTGAAATTGAATTGGCAGTTCCAGGATTTACCAAAAAGGATTTTGAAATCACCATTGAGGATGATGTGCTTCATGTAAGTGGTGAGAAGAAAGCAGAGGAAGAAGAGAAAGAAGACGATTATTCTCGTAAAGAATTTAGTTATAAATCTTTTAAAAGATCTATGGTGCTTCCGCCTTCGGTTGATTTGGACCAAGAGGTAAAGGCCACTTACAAAAACGGAATTCTAAACCTAAAACTTCTTAAAAAAGAAGAGGGTTCTTCAGAACAGCCTGCAAAAAAAATTATTGAGGTGAATTAATGCCTTCCCAGCAGAAAGCCATGGGTTTATTAGCCCGTACTTTCTGCTTTTTAAATTTTAAAATCATGAAAACGAAAAGTGAATCCCCAAAATATGTAGCATGGTTAAATGCTGAGACTATGCATGAGGCATCTAAAAAATGGCTGTCTGAATTAGAATTTGCTGAAGACGAACAACTTTTTTTTAACGATTTAATAAAATCATACACGCTTCAACTTATTGACCCCAAACATTATAAAAAAAATGAAGATGTAATTTCCCGATTGAGCAGGCTGAAAAAGAAAACGGATGAGTTGATTAAATCCATTAAAAAGCACGAAAGAGGACTTGAAATTATGGTTGATGGGATAGACCAAATAGAGTTAGAAAAAGCGTATAAAGATGAACATGGAAAACTTATCGTTACCATTGGTAGTTTTTTAAATAGGTATAGAGAGTTAAAAAGAGAGTTGTTTACTGCATTTAAAAGTGTTTTAAAAGCAAAAAAGCAAAAGCGATTACTACAATAAGCATAAAAATGAAATTTATAAAGACCATAGGGTTATGTTTTATCGTTCTTGGTTGCTCTACCACAGAATTGGTTGAGAACTGGAAAAACCCTGATATTGAAACCTACAGTCCGAACAAAGTTTTGTTGGTTGGCATGACTTCCAATGTTGAAGCCAGACAGCAGTTTGAAAAGCAATTACAGGACGAATACGCTTCAAGAGGTATAGAGTCCGTAATGAGTTTAGGGCTTTTTGAACCCAATTTTACCACAGAAAAAAAGACTGAAGAAGATTTAAAGGCTTTGGAATCCAAACTGATTGATGATGGTTTTGATACGATATTGTTGACTAAAGTAATAGGCGTAGAGGATAAAATAGAATACAGGAAAGATTATGGCGGTTTTGATGAAACGTACAGAAGGTTTAGCGAGGATTATCTAAAATATCAGGATGCCTATTATAATCCAGATTATTACGACGAATATAGGGTTTACCACACAGAAACATCCCTGTACTGTATTTGCCCATCAAAACCAAGGGAACTTATATGGAAAGGCTACATAGATATTACAGATCCGCATTCCGTACAGGAGACCGTCAACGATTACGTGAGGTTAGTTATCGTTGTTATGGAAGAACAACAACTTATAAGCCCAATCCTTTTGCAAGATAGTGTAGATGAAAACGCCATTAAGTAATATTAATATCATGCTAAGCAAGACGATTTGCTTGGTTTCTATTTTAATGTTCCTCAGTTGTTCCTCAACAAAACTTATTAAAAGCTGGAAAAATCCAGATTATAGCACATTCAATCCAAAAAAAATACTGGTCGTAGGTGTTACGCCTAATTATGAAGCACGTAAGGCTTATGAGTTTCGACTGATGACGGAATTGAATGCCAGAAAAATAAATGCACTACAAAGTGCTGTGGTTTTTGAAAAATCGTTTCAAGATTCTAAGCAAACAGAAAAGGATATAGAAGCTGAAGTGGATAAATTGCGTTCAAATGGTTATGATACGATAATAATTTCATTAGTTAAAGGTGTGGACAATAACCAATCTTACTCCAGTAATTCCCCAAAAACCGATTATTACTTAAGAAAATTTATAGGCTACTATTTGCTTTATCAAGAGGCCTATTTTAATCAAGATTATTACAGTAGATATGATGTGTTTAATATTGAAACCTCGGTTTATGACCTAAAAAGGCGATCGGATAAATCTTTAGTTTGGAGAGGTGTTTTCGATTTAATAGCTCCAGCAAATAATTCTGAAGCCATAGATGCCTACGTCAAAAAGTTGATTTCAACCATGGAGAAAGCAAAAATTATATCCAAGCCCTAGCAGATATTATCCAGAAATTATGCCCTCAAGAATATCACCAACAAAGAAGGATACGGATGCGGCAATAAGACCTAAAGCAAGTGTCTCAAGAATTCCTTTTAACTTGCTAGTTTGGGTAACATAGGTCTTTAAAAAACCAATAAAGATGAATGCTAAAGATGTCAGCATAATTGTCCAAATAAATAAATCTCCAGGAAAACCTCCAATAAAATCCCATACATAAACTATTAAAGGAATCAATCCTATTGATATGAATGAAATATAAGTCATAAGCCCCATCATTACGGGCGATTTTGTTTCTTCAGACATCAATAATTCATCTTTCATCATGACATCTACCCATCTATCTTTATCAGCCGTAATGGTGTCAACAACTTGCTTCAGAAGCTTACCTTCAAAACCCTTATTTCTATAAATTTCTTCAACTTCTTCGCGTTCTTTTTCCGGAATGTTGTCAATTTCCCAATATTCTATTAATTTGTGTTTATTGTAGTTGTCCTTAACCGATTTTGTAGAAAGATAAGCGCCTACAGACATAGCAAAACCATCTGCTAGTAAATTGGCAAACCCTAAAATTATTATGACTTCATTGCTCAATCCAGCTCCAACAGCACCCGAAACTACGGCAAATGTGGTAACGGTGCCATCTATACCGCCGTAAACAAATTCGCCTAAATAATCTTGATATTTGTTAAGCCAATTACTTTTTAAGTGTAAAGTGTTTTCGTCGTGGTCCATCGAAGATGTAATAATTAATGATTAATAATGAAATATAAGTATTAATAATTAATAATGAATTATAAGTAAAGGAGCCTCCATTTTATTACTGATTTGGGTGGTAGTAGAACCTGTAAAAAATCGTTCAAAAAAACTTTCTTTTTGTACCAAGAGTGTTATTAGGTTTATATTGTGGGTCTGTGAATAGCAACTAACGGCGTAGTGCATAGGCACGTTTTGTATTTTATGATATTTATGGTCGGTTTCTTTCAAAAAGATATTAATATTTTCTAGATCTTCTTTTTGTTTCACGGAACCTTCGCTATCGCTTATTATCCTTAATATGTGTAATGTTTTAGCATAATCAGTAGTGAATTTTATAATTTTCATAAAAGCACTGCCTCTTAATGAATCTTGCAAATCTAAAGGCAACAACACATCGTTGGGTTTTTTGTATCCATAAGCTTCGGGTATGGCCAGTGTTGGGCAATCTACCTTTCTTATTACGTTTATGGTATTGCTTCCAAAAACAACTTCTTTTGCTCCTGTAACCCCATTTGTTCCCATCACGATGAGGTCAATGTTTTTAGATATTATTACTTGTTTTACTGAATCGATTAGAGCATCAAAATCAACAATTATTTGATAGTTGAAGTTTTTATTTCCAAGTTCATCTTTTAGTCTTTCGACGAGTTTCATTAATCTGTTTTTTGACTTTTTTACAATAGAATCGTAGATACTGCTATTGCCCAATGTCATTAAATCATCGGTTGTGTAAGACGCTGAACTTTGAACATGTAAAACATAAAAATTACATTGATCTTCCTTTAATAATTGCAGGGCATAACGCATGGCGTTTATTGAGCTTTCAGAAAAGTCGGTAAGCAATAGGATATTTTCCATGACCTTATATTCAGTCAACTAAAAGTAATGGAAAGCTTTTGAAGCTAAAATGATATTTATCACATCAAATAGTAAGTATTAGGTAATTTTGTAGTAAGTGTCGATAAACAATTATTTATAATATATTTGATATGGTAATGAAAATTGATGTTTCACTATTGTTTCACCTAATTCATATTGAAGTGTATCAATTTAGACTAATAAAGTCTAATAAAAGACGTTAAACCTCGATATTTTCGGGTTTTTTGTTTTTTGCGATTAGTCATTACATCCCATATTTTCTAGCCCTATAATTAGCCCTTTTCCAAATGACTCAAAAAGAATTTAACACACACTAGTGATTAAAAGTATGAGCGAAATGTTATTTTTGGGAATCTTTAAACGAAATAAAAAATTCCCTTTAAATAAACTAGCAGATAATGATGAAAAATGAATGTTTTATGATATTATAAAAGCATTGATGAAGGAAAAGAACATTCTCATCAATTCTAGTGCTACTATAAATGCTTTAAGGCAACTAGCCATTATGAAAACGATACAATTATTAGGTTTATTATTAATAGCTTCCTTAGGTCTAAATGCACAAACATTTGCAGAAGTAAGTGCTATTTCTGGAATAGATCATATCTATGATCAAATTGGAACTTTGGGTGGTGGCTGTGTGTTTTTTGATTATGATAATGATGGTTGGGAAGACCTATATATTGTAGGTGGTAAAACAAGGGATGTCTTGTATAGAAATATGGCTAATGGAACTTTTGAAATTGTTCCAAATGCAGGATTTGATATAACAGATAATTTCTATACAACAGGTGTTGTAAGTGCAGATGTAAATAATGATGGTTATAGAGATTTATTTATAACTACCTGGGGAGGGCGTATTAATGGAAGTAATTTAAAAAGAAATCTGCTTTTTTTTAACAGTGGGAACGGTACTTTTACAGAGTCAGGTTTAGTTGCAGGTATTACTGAGGTTAGTTTTTCTATGGGAGCATCAGTGCTAGATTATAATAAAGATGGTTTTTTAGATATTTATGTGGTTAATTATATAGAGAATCAGGATGTTTCGGAGGATGATCAAGGAAATGTAATATTTAGTCATACTTGTTTTGAAAATTATTTTTACGAGAATAATGGAGATGGAACATTTAGTGAAAAAGCACAAATATTAGGATTAGACAACACAGGATGTGCTTTGGCAGTAATGCCAACCGATTTTGATCAAGATCAAGATCAAGATATATATCTGGCAAATGATTTTGGAGCTTATATTGAACCCAATGCATTATATGCCAACAATTACCCACAAAATTTATATAGTAATGTATCTCAACAGACAAGAACCGACATTGGAATATTCGCTATGGGCATTGCATATGCCGATATCGATAAGGATAATGATTTTGATTACTATCTCACAAACCTTGGTAGGAATGTGCTTCTAAGAAATAATGGGGACCAAACATTTACAGATGATAGTACATCAGCAAATGTTGAAAACACCTATGCACAAGACGGTAATGGAAGTGAGTTTCTTGCTACAGGTTAGGGAACGGCTTTTTTAGATGTAAATAATGATACATGGCCAGATTTATTTGTTGCTAATGGAAAAACACCATCAGCAAATTCAATTTTAACAGGAGAGGACGACCCAAATAAACTTTATATTAATAATAATGGTATAACATTCACTGATATATCCTTCGTATCTGGAATTAGTGATTCCAATAGAGGAAGAGGGATGGCCTATTGTGATTATGATAAGGATGGTGATTTAGATATTGTAGTTGTTGTACAAACCCATTCGGCAGATACGAATGCCCGAACAACATTATATCAAAACCAATTAAATCCTGATAGTGTTCAGGGTAAAAACTGGGTGCAATTTGAACTTGAAGGCGTATCAATTAACAAGGATGCTATTGGTGCAAAGGTGAAGCTTACAGTAAATGGGGAGCAACTAATTCAAGAAATCCATGGTCAAGGGAGTCACTGTAGTCAGCATTCATTGGTTGTACATTTTGGTTTAGCCGATAATGAGGTGATTGATAATGTAGAGATCATTTGGTCTGATGATTATAGTCAAAATTTCGATGATGTCACTCCTAATCAACGTTACAGAATCAAAGAGGGGAATAATCTTTCAATAGCAATTTCTGGCTGTACAGACCCTAATTCCTGTACATACAATCCAGTTGCAACTGTTGATGATGGTAGTTGCCAATACTTACCACCAAATGATATTTTAGGAAATGCATCATCTGGGTTTTATAAAACAGAAACATACACTTACAATGTCCCTGCTGATTCACATGTATCTTGGACGGTAGAGGGAGGTGAAATTATCAATGGTCAAGGCACAAACAGTATACAGATAACATGGGACTTTGTAGAACAAGGAAGAGTCATTGCTTTAGAAAGTGGCAACTCTTGTTCTAATAGTGAAGCAGAATTAGTTGTAAATCTTCATATCAATAATTTATCAGAAGATACTTCTATTGCTAGGATATGGAACGAAGCATTGTTAGAGGCTATTCGTGGTGATTATGCAAGGCCTACAGTACATGCCAGAAACTTATTTCATACCTCAGTAGCCCTGTATGATGTTTGGGCCATTTACGAAAGCACTAAGCCTTATTTAATAGGTAATGAAGTACATGGGTTTACGAGTGATTTGGTTGAATTTGAACCAACTGAATCAATAGCTGCATCTAAAGAAAAAGCCATGAGTTATGCTGCTTATCGTTTGCTTGTACATCGATTTGAAGATTCTCCAAGTGCAGATACATCTTTAGAAGGCTTTAATCTAATCATGAAACAATTAGGCTCGTATGTTTGCCATGCAAGTTTAATTAAGTATTAAAAATAGTAAATTTCCGACTAATATAAC
>NZ_JBHULY010000003.1:0-61533 GCF_042684665.1 Hyunsoonleella rubra
ATGACGAACGTTATGGCTTCCTAATATTTTTTAGATATTACTTGGTTTTTAACACAGTACCTATGATATTAACAATATTTCCATGGATTATCAATCAGAAGATGCCGCTGCTTTGGGGAATTATGTTGCACAAACTATTATTAATTATGGATTTACCGATAACTCTAGAGAAATAACAGGGTACGATAATGCTTTTTATCAGCCAGTAAATCCAGCATTGGATTTAAACGGACCTGGCGCCCTAACAGGTATCATAGCTTCTAGTAAATGGCAACCATTAACCTTTAATACTTTTATTGATCAGAGTGGTAATTTAATAGAAGGATCTACACCAGAATTTTTGAGTCCAGAGTGGGGAGCAGTACATCCTTTTTCCTTATCAGATTCAGATAAGGAAACTTTTAGCAAAAATGGAAATGATTATACCGTTTACCACAATCCAGAGGCACCACCACACTTAAGTGGAGCTAGTGCATCCTCTAGAGAACAATACAAATGGAACTTTGAATTGGTATCTATATGGAGTTCTCATTTGGACCCTACCGATGGGGTGATATGGGATATATCACCAAAGTCCATTGGAAATATAGATATTAACCTATTTCCTAATTCATACGCCATTTACCCTGATTTTTATAATGAGCTAGAAGGAGGTGATATCAGTTTAGGGCATGCTATAAATCCAGTAACAGGGCAAGCTTATGAAACCCAAATGGTACCAAGAGCAGATTATGCAAGAGTATTGGCAGAGTTCTGGGCAGATGGTCCAGATTCAGAAACACCACCAGGGCATTGGTTTACTATACTCAATTATGTAACAGATCATGAACTCTTTGAACGAAAGTTTAACGGGCAAGGAGATGAATTAAGTCCCTTAGAATGGGATGTAAAAGCCTATTTTATCTTAGCAGGAGCCTTACATGATTCCGCGATAGCCGCATGGGGTATAAAAGGATGGCATGATTATATACGTCCTATTTCGGCGATACGATATATGTGCGAGTTAGGTCAAAGCACAGACAATAACTTGCCAAACTATAACCCTGAAGGCATAGAATTGAAAGAGGGTTATATAGAAGTTGTTCAGGCTGGAGAACCATTAAGTGGAATAAACGATGAGCATGTTGGCAAAATAAAACTAAAGGCATGGAGAGGTCATAATTTTATAGACAATGCCACAACCGATGTAGCTGGTGCAGGTTGGATCTTGGCAGAAAACTGGTGGCCTTACCAACGCCCGAGCTTTGTAACACCGCCTTTTGCAGGTTTTGTATCGGGGCACTCAACTTTTTCTAGAGCAGCCGCTGAGGTAATGACTTTAATTACTGGAGATGCGTTTTTTCCTGGAGGTATGGGGGAATTTGTAGCCAAAAAAGATGAGTTTTTGGTATTCGAAAGAGGCCCTTCAGTAGATGTAACCTTGCAATGGGCAACGTATAGAGATGCTTCAGATCAAACGAGTTTGTCGAGAATTTGGGGAGGTATTCACCCACCAGCTGATGACATTCCGGGAAGGCTCATAGGTAAACAAATTGGTATTGATGCTTACAATTTTGCCTTACCTTATTTTGAAAAAAGTAATACTTCTGATGACGAATTAGAGATTGTACTATACCCGAACCCTATTGAAGATAATCTCTATTTAAAAAATTTAAAGGGTACTAGTACGATACAGTTATACTCCATTAATGGACAACTTATATTTAATGACACAATTTCGGCAACATCAGGTAGCTTTGATTTAAAAGCATTAGCGCAAGGTGTTTATATTTTAAAAGTAACCAGCGGTTCTGAAAATGTAAATAAAATTCTGATTAAGCGATAGATAGGTTTAAGTTTATTTATTTTTCCAATTTTCAAAATCAATTAAAGTTTGCTGGTCTGTTGTTGGGTAAAGACCGACAATAGGCACCTGTTCTAAAACAAAATCTTCAAAAAGAGTCATTTCCTCATATTCATTAGTTACTTCTTCAGCTACACTTGAAGGAATAATCATGACACCATCACTATCTCCAACAACATTATCATCAGGAAAAGCAGCCAAATCACCACTGCCAATAGTAACATTAATATCCATAGCTTGATGTAAAATTAAGTTGGTTGGAGCGGAAGGTTTTAATGATATGAAGTAAAATCTAATGCCATAATTTCACCTAAATCTCTAAAACCACCATCGGTTACTATTCCAGAAACACCGCGTTTCATAAGCCTAGTTATTAATATAGATCCAGTTGAGGCTGTTCGAGCATTTTTTCTGCTATCAATAATTAAAACGGCTCCTTTGGGACATGTTTCGACAGCAACTCTTTCTGGATGATTTGCATCTCGAAATACACTAATCGGATTTAAATCTTCTCTTGCAGGAATATGTCTTAAAGTGAAAGCTTCTCCAACCATATTTTGATTAGTTCTACCAAGAGGCTTTACGTTTTGAAGAAATTGATTTTCTAACACTTTCTTGAATAGGCAAGTAGCAATGGTAGCAGTACTTATATTTTGAAGTTTTTGGCCAACAGAATTTGTGAATTTCTTCATTTGTGATATTTTATATAATATGGATTGTCAAGAATGCCAAAAACCATGTAATGGTAGTGGTTTCTAAAAGAATGGCAAGCAATGCTATTACTGTAAGTTATGTAAAATTAGTTAATAAAAGAGTTATACGTTTTCAGGATATTTAATCCTGTCGCGTAATCACATTGAAACCGTTAAGACAGGCTCAAAATAAAGGCACTTACTTTTTTTATTTGATTCAATACTTCTATATTTATCCAGCTATACATTTTTGGTTTTTGATGCTTAGGTTTCTGTTTTTAATTGTGTATTTGGGTTTTGGATTTTGGTGTGCGGGTCAACCAGGGAAGTATGCCTTTAGTCACTTAACTACTGCAGACGGTCTGTCTCAAAGCTCCGTAATTGCCATACACCAAGATCGCCTAGGCCAAATTTGGATTGGTACAAGAGATGGTCTAAATAAGTACGACGGAACAGAATTTACGATCTACCGTAACGAGGAAGGTAACCCAAAATCTATTAGCAACAATGATGTTTTGGCGATCCATGAAGATGGGCAGGGAAATTTGTGGATTGGCACTTATAACGGGTTGAATAAGTATAACCCCAAAACAGATTCATTTACACAGTACTTTCACCAAGAAAGTCCGGACGCACTAGCCAATAATACTATTTGGAAAATAACCGAGCTATCCGATGGAAATATTTATTTGGGGACTTCTGGTGGACTTTCGGTTTACAATCCAGTGAGCAAAAAGTTTAAGAATTATTTGACTGAAGGCCTTACTCCTGCAGTACGGCGCGTTATGTCGATTTTAGAGATGTCCTCGGGAAAAATACTACTAGGTACAGGGGCTGGCGTTTTTGAAGCTAAACTAAGCCCGGATTTCAGTGTTAAACAAATTGAGGGCAGTGATGTTTATAGTATCCAAGATTTAATTGAGCTCAAGGATGGTACAGTTTTATTGGCTACCCAAGAACACGCCTTGATAAAGTTTAATCCAAACAGTTACAGGTTTGTTCCTTTCATAGAAAAAGAAACTAAGAAAAGTCAAATTCAAAATATCAGACAACTTTTGCTGGACGATAGCGGTTTACTTTGGGTTGGCTCATATCAGGGGTTGATACTTGTTGAGCCCAATGAAAGTGTTAGGCTATTAAAGGCCGACATAGATGATGTCCGTAGTTTAAGTAAAAACTCCATAAAAGCGCTTTTCAAAGACCAAAAAGGTTCTATTTGGATCGGTACATATTATGGGGGTATCAATATCTGGGATCCTTCCAATAGTAATTTCCAAAATATTACACAAAATCAATTTGGAAAGGGACTTAGCTATTCTGTTGTGAGTTCCATTGAATCAGATGGTAAAAATGTTTTTTTGGGTACAGAAGGTGGTGGATTGAATGTGTGGAATACAGAAAAAAATTCTTTTTCCTATTTGACAGTGGACAATTCGGTATTATCGGACAACAATATAAAAACGCTTAATAGCCTTAATAATGATGAGCTTTGGATAGGTACCTTCAAAAACGGATTACAAGTTTATAATACAAGGGAGAAACAATTTAAAGAGTCTGCTTTACCTTCAGATTTAAAGCAGGTACTCAATAATGTTGGGGTTTATGACGTAAAACAAGATTCACAGCAAAACATTTGGATAGGAACATTTGGCAAAGGCGTTTTTAAGTTGAGCAAGAAAACCGGAAAATATCAACATTTTAAACACTCAGATTCCAAAACGAATACCTTATCAAATGACTTAATTCGATCAATTTGTATTGACAAAGACAATAATACTTGGATTGGCACGCAAAAAGGGCTTAATAAAATTAGTACCTTAGGGACTATAACACACTATTTGTATGATGAAAAGTTGCAATATGGTGAAGATGTTGTGGCTTTATTGCAAGATTCATCAAATACTATATGGGTAGGAACAAAGTCCAAAGGTTTGCTTAAGGTAGAAGGAGATAGTATTAAGCCTGTTTCTCTTAGAATAAATGATGTAAGGGTGTCAGCGGTAAGAAGTATTTTGGCAGGCGGATCCAGCCTGTTGTGGATGGGTACCAATCAAGGAATTGTTTCCTATGATAGTAATACTAAAGCCGTAAAACTGTATAACCAAAGTGATGGGGTTATCGGTAATGAATTTAATGACAATGCCAGTTTAAGGCTTGACAAATCAACATTCTTTTTTGGTGGGCCCAATGGGGCAACGGTCATAAGTACGGATAGACTCCATGAAAATGGGTATTCACCCCAAGTAATTTTAACCAATTTTGAAATTAGGGATGCTGATAAAGCGAAAGTGAATAGTAAGATTTTAGAATACACTCTGCCTTTTACCGATGATGTGCAATTGGACTATGATCAAGGAAATTTCAGCATATCATTTTCAATTCCCAATTTCATTAATTCTAGCAATAATACTTATAAATATCGGCTAGAGGGCTTAGAGCAGGAGTGGAATATTACCCAAACTAATACGGCAAATTACACCATCCAGAAACCCGGGGAGTATGTTTTTGAGGTTCAGGGCGCTAACAATGATGGGGTATGGAATAAGGATATCACCCAACTTAATATTCGAGTAGCACCGGCTCCTTGGCGTACCTGGTGGGCTTTTGTAATTTATGGTATTTTGATTTTAATAGCCTTATACTTTTTGTATAACATCCAGAAAACCAAAGCAAAACTAAAACACGATCTGCACTTGGAGCATGTTGAGGCAGAAAGGACAAAAGAGATTAATAAAAGCAAGCTGGAATTCTTTACCAATATTTCCCACGAGTTTAGAACGCCGTTATCGCTCATCCTTGGGCCATTAAAGCAAATAATAGAAAACTACCAAGGAAACAGTAAAATGTACAAAAAGCTCCTTGTTGTTGAAAACAATGCTGGCCACTTATTAAAATTGATTAACAGGCTAATGGATTTCAGAAAGTACGAAAACAATTTGTACAAATTAAATGCGGCCGAGGGCAACATTGTCAAATTCCTGCGTGAAATATTCCTTTCCTTCGGCGAATATGCCAAAAATGGCCATTACAATTTCGAATTTGTTTGTGCCGAGAAGGAAATTTTGGTGTATTACGACCGCCATAAGTTGGAGCGCGTGTTTTACAATTTGATATCCAACGCTTTTCGTTATACTCCAAAGGGAGGCACTATTGTAGTACGGATAGAAGCGTTGGAAGATGCAATTAGGATTAACATCGAAGATTCTGGGGTAGGTGTGGCAAAGGAGTTTCAGGATAAAATATTTGAGCGATTTTTTGAGGCATCAAACCAAAATAAACAGGACAATGATTACACGAAGGGGACAGGAATAGGACTTGCCATTGCAAAAAGTATTATCCAATTGCACAAAGGCATAATTAAAGTTGAGGATAACCCAAATGGGCAAGGTTCGATATTTTCGGTAATACTGCCATTGGGAAGTGCGCACCTAGAGGCATCGGAGATCATTGAAGATTTTAAGTTTAGTGAAGACATATCCCAATATGTTTCTCAATTAGAGGTCTTAAACGCAACCACTAGAGATGAAATAAATGTAAAAGACTCTAATAAAAAAGAAACCATATTGGTTGTTGAAGATAACACAGAGCTTAGACGATTTATCAGGGATGTACTAAAAGAAACGTATAACGTCATAGAGGCCGAAAACGGAAAGAAAGCGTTTAATCGAGCGAAAAAAGAGGCTGTAGACCTAATAGTAAGTGATGTCATAATGCCTGAAATGACAGGAACAGAATTATGTTCAAAGATTAAAGGAGATTTAAAAACAAGTCATATACCGATTATACTTCTGACGTCGAGAACATCCTTAGTTTATAAGTTGGATGGACTAGAGAGAGGAGCCGATGATTATATAAGCAAACCTTTCGATATTTCCGAATTTAAGTTGCGTGTGCATAATTTGTTGAAGGCCAGGGCAAAATTAAGAGAGAAATTTACAACCAATGATGTTTTAAAGCCCAACGATGTTATAATTTCATCTCACGACGAAAACTTATTTAAGAAAGCCTTACACATAGTAAACGAAAATATAGGTAATGAGGACTTTGATGTTGGCCTGTTTTGTTCAGAATTAGGAGTTAGTAGAACCATGTTGTTTATAAAAATTAAAGCATGGTCAAATTTTACCCCGAACGAGTTTATTCTACATTTTAGAATGAAACGTGCCGCCCAGTTGATGGAACAGGGAAAACTCAATATTTCTCAAATAAGTTATCAAGTTGGATACAAGGATCCCAAATATTTTAGCAAGTCTTTTCAAAAGAAGTTCGGTATTTCACCGTCTAAGTACTCCGATAAGTTTAATAAATAGAAGCCTTTTGTTTTTGTAATGGTTTGAAAATAAGATGTTTGTACTTTTTTACCCCCTTTTTTGTACTTCTGTCAGCTCTTATTGTTCTAGTTTTAGGAAATGAAAAATAGCAAACCTTCAACCAAATTTTTAGAGTATATGCTTATTGTCCTGATTGTTGTAATAGGTTTGATCATTATTTATCTATACTAAACTATGTATTATTAAATCTAATTAACTAATGAAAAAAACAAAGCAATTAAAAAAGACACTTTTTCTGTTGTTGAGCTTCTGTTTCGTACTAAGTGCTAGTGCGCAAGAAAGAACAATAGCAGGAACAGTAACGTCCAAAACGGATGGACTAACATTACCAGGAGTAAATGTTATTGTTAAGGGTACCACTAATGGTGCATCAACTGATTTTGATGGTAATTATTCCATAAGTGTAACCGAAGAAAATACAATTTTAGTTTTCAGTTATGTTGGATACAAATCCTTGGAAGTTTCGGTAGGAAGTTCTAATCAAATTAATGTTCAATTAGAAGAGGATTTAGCGGCATTAGATGAGGTCGTAGTAGTAGGTTATGGTACCAGAAAGAAGAGTGATTTAACGGGTTCTGTTTCTTCAGTTAAGTCAGAAGAAATGACAGCATTCCCAGTTTTAGATGCGCAACAGGCATTACAAGGAAGAGCTGCTGGTGTTGCTGTTCAATCCAATAATGGAGGAGAGCCAGGTGCGCCTATTAGCGTGGTTATTAGGGGTAATACTTCAGTTAATGGTAGTAGTGCTGCACTTGTTGTAGTTGATGGTTTTGTGGGGGCTACATATCCTCAACCTGGAGATATTGCTTCTGTTGAGGTTTTAAAAGATGCATCGGCAACGGCTATCTACGGATCTAGAGGAGCTAACGGTGTAATATTGGTTACTACCAAGAAAGGTAAAAAAGGCAAAATGACAGTAGAATTAAACAGTAATTATGCAATTCAAACAACATCAAATAGGCTGGACTTATTGAATGCTAGTCAGTTTGCTGATTATAACAGGCTCATTAATCCAGCTTATACACAAGGGGCTGAGAATACAGACTGGCAAGATCTGATTTTTACCACGGGGCATACAACAAACCATCAATTGTCGTTCTCAGGCGGGTCGGATAAAATGAATTACTATATATCGGGTAACTATTTCGATCAAGATGGTGTAGTCATTAATTCCGGATTCGAGCGTTTTTCGTTTTTAACTAATATTGATGCACAAATTAATGATAAGTTAAAGATTGGTTTTAATGCTTTTGGTAGCAGAAGTAATAAGGACGGTGTTTCCAGCCAGGCAGATAGTGGAGGGCGTGGAAGTGGTGATGTAATTTCTATTGCCTATCGTTTTGTGCCGGATATAGGAATTTTAGATGAAAATGGTAATAACACTTTTAATCCAGTAGGTGACAATATTGACAACCCTTTTGCTGTGGCTACTGAGCGTGTTGATGAGACCACTGAAGATAGATATCGAGCTAATTTTTATGGTGAGTATAAAATTTTAGATAATTTAGTGTTTAAATCTACCTTCGGATTTAATTCTAGAAATGAAACCAGGGGACAATTTACACCTTCTACACTTATTACATCTGCAGGAGATGTTGGAGGTGTAGCAAGTATTGATAACTTAAAAAGTAATACGCTACTAACAGAAAACTATCTAACTTATACAGCGGCAATAGGTAAAGGTAATATTACTGCTTTAGTTGGGTTCTCTTATCAAAAAGATGAAGAGCTAACTAATTCTACAGGAGCTCAAGGTTTTATAACCAACAGTACTGCATACCTTAATTTAGGAACTGCTTCCGTGCCTTTATTGCCTGAGTCATTTTTTAGGGACAGGGAATTGCAATCCATGTATGGACGTATTAATTATAGCTATGATGATAGGTATTTAATTACCTTAACGGCTCGTCGTGATGGATCATCTGTTTTCGCTAAAAATAACAAGTATGCTTTTTTTCCATCCGGTGCGATAGGGTGGAAAATTTCAAATGAAGCTTTTTTAAAGGACAATGCTACCATCTCTAATTTAAAATTAAGAGCCAGTTATGGTTCATCAGGAAATCCATCAATTACGGAATTCCAATCATTTTCTACGTTTACTCCAATCTATACTGCTGTGGGGGATCAAACTGTAAATGCAGTAGTGCCCGGGCGTCCTGCAAATCCAGACTTAAAATGGGAAACATCAAATCAAGCAAATATTGGAATAGATTTAGGTTTGTGGAAAAATAGAGTATCATTAAGTCTGGATTATTATAATATTGAAACTAATGATTTGGTTTTGAGAAATAGTTCTACAGCAGAATATACTGGTTTTTTAGAGCCAGCCTTCTTCGCAAATATAGGAGAATTGAGCAATACGGGGTTTGAAGTTGTACTTTCAACTAGAAATATTAGTACAGATAATTTTTCTTGGTCCACTGATTTTAACTGGTCTAGGAATCGTAATGAGATTGTGAAACTGGCAGTAAGTGGGGAAGATTTATTTCTAGATTCAGCTGCACCAGGACACTTTTTGCAAGATGAAACACATATTCTTAGAGAAGGTGAGCCTATAGGTCAATTCTTCGGTTATGAATATAGAGGTGTTTATCAAGGAGGAGAGTTGCCTGAGGGTACAGCTACATTTAGTGGAGCAGTAGCTGGTGACGAATTATTTACAGATGTTGAAGTTGATGGTGTAAGTGATGGCGTTATTAATAGTGCTGACAGAAAAATTATTGGAGATCCGAATCAAGATTGGACCTTTGGCTTGAACAACACGTTTAGATACAAAGATTTTGATTTGGGGATATTCTTTCAAGGGGCAATAGGAGGTGATATTTATAGTTTTACATTATCTGAACTTGCATCTGGAGGCTCGAACGCAACTACAGAAGCCCTTAATGCTTGGACACCAAGTAATACAAATACCAATGTTCCACGAGTGTCAGCTAGGGAAAGAAGAATCAATTCTAGATTTGTTTATGATGGTGGTTATGTGCGTTTAAAGAACATAGTTCTAGGGTATAGTTTGCCTGATCAGGTAGCAGATAAGTTAGGAATGGATAATGTTAGGTTGTCATTAAGTGGTCAAAATTTATTAACCATAACCGATTACCCAGGTACAGATCCAGAGGTAAGTTATCAAGCCTCAGGAAATAGAAACAGTAATGTAAATCGAGGATTTGATTATGGTAACTACCCCAATATAGAATCAATTACTTTTAGCGTAAATCTTAAGTTTTAAAAAAAAGAACAATGAAAAAAATCAAATATTTAATAATACTGTTGGTCTTGCCTATTATAGGTTGTACAGACTTAGAAGAAGAACTCAAATCTGAATTATCTCCCAACGGTTTCATAAAATCTATAGACGATGTTCAAACTACTATCAATGGTAGTTACGGTAATATGGCAACAGAGGCGTTTTGGGGAAGAAAGTTTTCTTTACCATTACTGCTAAGAAGTGATATGGTTGGTATTGGAGATCAAGGTACTGCAGGAAGACGGAAAGATCATGATAATTTTGCCGTTGCAGATGATAACGGAATGATTACTGCATTTTGGCCAAGAACATATCAAATTATAGCAGGAGCAAACGAGGCTATTGTTGGAGAAAGTAATTTGAATTTATCAGATGAACTTTCAAAGCCAGTTGTCGCACAAGCATATTTTGTGCGAGCTTATACTTATTTTCATTTAGTAAGATTGTTTGGAGATATACCTTATATAGATACTCCAGTTGCAGTTATAACTGACGCAAATCAAATATCTAAAACTCCTGAGACTACGGTTTACGATAATATTATTGCAGATTTGGAGTTTGCTAAACAATGGTTGCCAGATAGCCAGCCTTCTTCAGGGTTGCCATCTAAAGCAACAGCTGCGGCATATCTGGCTTTAGTTTATTTAACTATTGAGGATTTTCAAAATGCCTATGATGAAGCGAAATTTGTAATTGATAATGAAGGTAGATTTGATTTAGAGCTTGCAACTGATTTTCAAGATTTATTTGATCCAACTAAGCAGGGAGGTTTAAAAGAAGCGCTATTTACCATTGATCATAATGGCTTTAGAGATGGTAACTACGGACAAGATTATATGCCTGCACTTACAGGTATAAGAAGAAATGAATTTGGTAATATAGGTGGCGGATGGTCAGTTGCTGTGCCAAGTATAGAAGTATATAACAGATGGGATGGTAGAGATTACAGAAAAGCCGTAAGTTTAGATACTACTGGAGTTTTTAATGGAGCAGTTGATGAATTTATGAATTTCCCAACATACGATGCTAGAAACATTCAAAGTGCCTATATCGCTAAATACGCTAGATTTACCGGGCAAACTTCAAATGGTAATGGTAGAGGCTCAGAACATAATTACGCACAATTACGCTACGCTGAAGTATTGTTGATTGCTGCTGAGGCATTGAATGAAGTGACTCCAGGTACTACGGAAGCAGATGGTTATGTAAATAGAGTTAGGGCTCGAGCACGAAATGGAAACGGTTCTAGCTTCCCAGCAGATGTTACTCCTGGAATGTCTCAGGTAGATTTTAGAAATATGGTATTAGAGGAGCGCAGATGGGAATTAGCTTTTGAGTTTAAACGTTGGTACGATATTAAGAGACGTGATTTAGGAGCCACAGCATTTGGTGTTGGTGGTTTTGAGGAAAGACCAAATTTTACAGCATCAAGAGATTACTTGTACCCACTTCCTAACGATGAAATACAACGTAACCCGAACTTAGAACCTCAGAATCCTGGATACTAAATCAGAGTTTTGTTTGATGTTTAGAGTTAGTTTTTTATTAATTATCCTTGGATTTACATGTGTGTCATGTAAATCTGAGGATAAAAAAAATAAGGATACTTCAAGACTAACCATAGATGAGCTGCTCGAAGTTAGATATTCTAAGTTTCTTGATTATGGTCTAGATTCATTAGCCTTTGCAAGAAGTTATTCCCATAAGGAAAAAGCAATCAATAAACGACCTTCAAAAGATTGGACTAGCGGTTTTTTTGCTGGCAACTTTTGGCAAATCTATAAACTTACGGGCAACGAAGCCTTTAAAGAGCGAGCTAAGGCATGGACGGCCTTTGTGGAGCGTGAAAAGTTTAATGCGGGAACGCATGACATGGGCTTTAAGATATTTTGCTCATTTGGGGAAGGCTTAGGTGTTGAGCATAATCCAGTCTATAAAGATATTATTGTACAAAGTGCAAAAACATTGAGTACCCGATATAATCCGCAAATTAAAAGTATTCGCTCATGGGATTTCAATAAAGATAAATGGCAATTCCCAGTGATTATTGATAATATGATGAATTTAGAATTGCTTTTTGAAGCCACCAAAATCACAGGTGATAGTACTTACCATAATATTGCTGTAAATCATGCCAATACTACGATGAAAAATCATTTCAGATCAGATCATAGTACGTGGCATGTACTGGATTATGATACCATTTCGGGGCAAGTTAGAAGCCGTGTTACCCATCAAGGTTTTGGTGATGAAACGGCTTGGGCCAGAGGGCAAGGTTGGGCTATCAATGGTTTTACAATGGTCTATCGGTACACAAAGGATAAAAAATATTTGGATCGTGCCGAAAAAACGGCCAATTATTTTATTCATCATAAAAATATGCCAAAGGATGGCATTCCCTATTGGGATTTTGACCATCCGGATATTCCGAATACCTCGCGCGACGTGTCGGCAGCGGCCATTGTGGCTTCGGCATTAGTAGAGATGTATCAGTACACTAAAAACGAGGACTATATTGGATATAGTAAAAAAGTGGTGAATAGTTTAAAATCCAGAAACTACATGCTTCCAAAAGATTTGGATGTTCCATTTATTTTGGACCACAGCTTCGGTGATTGGTCCCAACGTCATGAAATGGACGAGCCAATTGTTTACGGCGACTATTACTTCTTGCAAACTATGTTAAGGTTAAAAACTTTAAATTAGAACAATGAAAGAAAATATTTCCCATTTAGCTCTTATAGTCTTGTGTGTTTTATTAATGGGCTGTAATTCGTCAACAGATGGGTTAGCAAAATCACGTTCCATAATAAATATCAATAATGATTGGCTTTATTTAGAAAACAATTCCAATACCATAATTGATGTTTTGCATGAAAATAATTGGCAAGAAATTAATTTGCCACATACTTGGAACGCACTTGATGCAACCGACATTGTCCCGGGATATAGAAGAAGCGCAAGCTGGTATAAAAAAAACCTTGCCATAGAGAAGATTGATTCAGGCTATAACTATCAATTATATTTTGAGGGGGCTAACGTAGAAAGCGAAGTTTTTGTTAACGGTAATAAAGTTGGGGGGCATATTGGGGGCTATATTGGTTTTTCTGTTGATATTACGGATGTAATAAAAAGTGGAAGCAATGAAGTTTTGGTTAGAGTTGATAATAGTTATAATCCAGAGGTGATTCCTTCTCAAAAAAGCGATTTTTTCATTTTTGGAGGTATTACAAGGGATGTTTGGCTAGAAACACTTCCAAAGCAACATCTTTCGAATTTAAAAATTTCAACCCCTGAAGTTTCTGAGACTAATGCCGAATTATTGGCTGAAGTATCGGTGAATAATTCAGGTTTAGATTCTAAAGTGAAAGCTTCCATATTTGATAATGAAGGCAATGAAGTTTCATCTTCGTTTTTTGATATTGTAGAGGGTAGGTCAAATATTATGTTTAAAAATATTCAAAATCCCAAACTTTGGCATACATCTTCCCCAAATTTATATACCCTTAAAGTCAAATTGTTTGATGGCAATGACACAAAGGATGAATTGTCCGAAAAAGTCGGTTTTAGATGGTTTGAATTTAAAGACCATGGAGCTTTTTACCTAAATGGTGAACGTTTGCTACTGAGAGGTACCCACAGGCATGAGGAGCATGCGGGTGTTGGTGCAGCTATGAGTAATGCGCAGCATAGAGCCGATATGCAACTTATAAAAAGCATGGGGGCTAACTTTGTTCGTTTGGCTCATTATCCGCAAGACCCTGAGGTTTATAAGGCCTGTGACGAGTTAGGTTTATTGGTATGGGACGAATTACCATGGTGCCGTGGCGGTGTTGGCAATGATACGTGGAAAACCAACACTAAAACTATGCTAAAAGAAATCATTGAGCAGAATTACAATCACCCCAGTATTATATTATGGTCTTTGGGCAACGAGATTTATTGGTTGCCCGATTTTGAAGACGGAGACAATCCTGAAAATATTAATGCCTTTTTGAAGGAATTGAACGATTATGCCCATGAATTAGATCCTTCGAGAAAAACAGCGATTAGAAAGTACTATGAAGGTGCGGATATCGTGGATGTGTTTTCTCCCTCTATATGGTCTGGCTGGTATTCGGGTAGCTATAAAAGTTATCAAAAGGCCATTGATCAATATAAAAAGCAATATCCACATTTTTTACATGCCGAATACGGCGGATCCAGTCATGTAGGCAGGCATTCCGAAAATCCAATAACAGGCGAAGGTAAAATACAGTCCGATGGCTGGGAAGAGGCTATAGTCCAAACTGATGTAGCCAATATTGCCCAAATTGGGGATTGGAGCGAAAATTATATTGTGGACCTGTTCGACTGGCATTTGAGGATTTCGGAGAACGATTCAACATTTGTCGGGAACATCCAATGGGCATTTAAGGATTTTGGAACACCTTTAAGACCCGAAAATGCCATTCCTTATATGAATCAAAAGGGTCTAGTCGATCGAGCGGGGAAACCAAAGGATGCCTTTTATGTTTTTAAGAGCTATTGGAGTGATGAACCCTTTGCTTATATAGAATCCCATACTTGGAAAGAAAGACAGGGGCCAAAGGGAAAGGCAAGAAATATCAGTGTTTATAGTAATTGCGACGAAGTTGAACTTTTACAAAACGGTAAAAGTTTGGGGACGAGGAAAAGGAATACGCTTGAATTTCCGGCATCGGGGCTGAATTGGGACGTTAGCTTTGTTAATGGTTCAAACGGCTTTAAAGCAATAGGTAAGACTAGGGCAGGGGATACTGTTAGTGACACAATTAATATAAACTATAGGTATGTAAAAAACAGCAAAGCACGATCCTTAAAGCTAGATTATAAAGTCATGGATAACGGAAATTATCTCATTACCGCCATAGCAATAGACGGGCAGGGTCTAAGATGTTTGGATTATGAGGAAAAAGTATATTTTCAGTGCCTAAACGGCGGAGAGGCAAAAGTCAGTCAAGGCACCCCTACGGGGAGCGAAGTTATTGAAATGGCCAATGGGCAGGCGTCTATCGAAATCCTGAGACATTCAGAAGATAAACAGTTGCAGGTTATGGTGCTTAATCAAAGCTTTAAAGGGACTTATCTGAATATTGAATAAAAAAATCAACTTGAGGCCCGAAGGCTGAATCGCTTGTTTATTCCCTTTCAGCTTATGGTATTTCGCCTTGAGTCCGTTTTATTTCATTTGCACTGGCTATTTCGAAACGTTTTGGAAGCACTCAAGTTATTTAAAAGAAATTATTTGTATGCTACTAATAGGCTAATGGTTAAATAGACCTATCGACAATCCGGTTAAATCAAACTGAAAGAGTTGTTTTTAGATATGAAACTGACCTCTACTCTTTTTACCTTTTCTTTTTAAAGGGGGTGTTCCTTTAATCCTCACGACCAATAATGGGGAATATTTGTTTTGTTTTTTAAACTAAAGTTTTTCGGATTCTTCTCAGCCAATTTTGAGAGCTCCTAACTCTACAGCTTTCGTAACTACGAAGTACGTGTTTTTATCCAAGGGAATATCCAGTTTTTGTCGTACCCTTCGCATATAAGTAGAGATGGTTTTCTCGTTTAGCGGGTTACCATTTTTGTCAGTCATCTGTTTAGCAATGTCCTTGTTTTTTAACCCTTTAGCAGTTAGGTTGAGTGCCAATTGCTCGTTTTTGCTTAACTTTTTCATAGTGTTTTTTAAATATTTAATTCAGCTAAGTTAATCAACTTTTACTCGAGTTTCGCGATTTGCCAGTTCCCAAGCGGTATAAAAAACAAGTTGCGCCCTTTTTTCAAGTAAATCGTATCTGATTTTATCCGGGGTATCAGTAGGCTTATGGTAATCCTCGTGCACTCCGTTAAAATAAAAGATCACGGGGATGTTGTGTTTCGCAAAGTTATAATGATCCGACCTGTAATAGAAACGGTTGGGGTCGTTTTCATCGTTGAAGGTATAGTCCAGTTCCATATTTACAGTAACCTTGTTGATGGAGTCAGATACCCTGTGTAATTCTTTACTCAGTCTGTCCGAGCCAATAAGGTATACATAATTTGGTTGCTCGTTGTGCTTTTCATCCACCCGACCAATCATATCAATATTCAGATTAGCAATGGTGTTTTTTAATGGAAAAATAGGATCTTCATCAGCATAGTACCGCGATCCGAACAATCCGATTTCCTCACCAGTTACGTGAAGAAACGCAATGGAGCGCTTGGGGCCGTTACCATCATCTTTTGCTTTTTTAAATGCTTCGGCAATTTCTAAAATGGCAACTGTCCCTGACCCATCGTCATCAGCACCGTTATTGATTTGTCCATCTTCGGATGCCCCAATATGATCAAGATGTGCAGAAATAATAAGAACTTCGTCCGGTTTTTCACTCCCCTTTATAAAGGCAATCACGTTTTCAGAATCCCTGTCAGCCCTACCTTCAAAGTAATCCTTGGGTATTTCCTGAAAATAGTCATCTTCGGAAATCGGCGATGGGATATCATTACTTTTATAAGAGTCCTTTATGTAATTGATTGCTTTTTTTTGCCCGGACTCCCCAGTTTTTCTGCCTTCAAATTCGTCCGAGGCATAAATATACAAGGCTTCCTTTAACTCCTCTGCCGTAATGGTTTTAGCATAGCCTTCTGGATTGACAATCTTATTTGCCTTTTTGTTTTGTGAATTACTACAGGTTAAGATTAGAGCCGACAAAGCCAGCAAACTGGTTAATTTTTTCATCTTTGGTAAATCTTATTTAATTCAAAAATACGTTATTTTCATCAAGAACCACTCTTTGTTCTTGATTTGCAATCTGCCATGCGGTTGCAAAAATAAGTTTGGCACGTTTAGTAAGTAACTCGTAATCAATCTTGTCAGGAGTGTCCGTGGACTTACCATAATCTTCATGTTCTCCACTAAAATAGAAGATTACTGGAACGCCTTCTCTTGCAAAATTGTAGTGGTCTGATCTTGAATAATAATGATTTCTGTCGTTTAAAGCATTATATTTATAATCCAAATCAATATCTACATATGTGTCGCGTATAGCTTCAGAAGTAAAATGTAGTTCTTTGCTATGTCTGTCAGAACCAATTACATATATATAGTCCTTGTTGTCGGCATGTCTTTCGTCGCTTCTCCCGATCATGTCAATATTTAAGTTAGCGATAGTATTTTCCAAGGGGAAGACAGGATTTTGAACATAATACTCAGAGCCAAGTTTGCCCAGTTCTTCGGCAGTAAAATGTGTAAATAAAATACTTCGCTTTGGTGGATGCCCATTTTTATAGGCTATTTTAAACGCTTCGGCAATTTCTAGGAGTACCACAGTTCCAGAACCATTATCGTCTGCGCCATAAAAAACTTCTCCATCTTCGATGCCTTCATGATCCAGATGTGCGGATAAGACTAATATTTCGTTTGGTTTTTCCGAGCCTTCAATATAGGCTAGAACATTCTCTGAGGCGCCAATGTCATCGGGAAAATAGGATTTCGAAATACCTTGGAAGTAGTTGTCCCCACCAAAGGGAGATTTAATACCTTGGTCGATATAATAGGATTTCAAAAATTCTGAGGCTTGTCTTTGCCCTGGTTCTCCAGTTTTTCTACCTTGAAATTCTTCCGAAGCAAAACTGTAGAGCAATCGTTTTAATTCATCCGCAGTAATAGTTTCAGAATAACGTTCTACTTCAGCACTGTCTATTAGGGTAATATTATTTTTAATATTTTCTACCCTTTCGGAATACCGAGGGGACGCACATGTACCAACAAGTGATAATAGGAATAAAATGCTAAAGGTCTTCATGTGTAGTCAGTTTTAGTCACATGTAACTCGCAATTGTCCGGATTTGGGCCAATGAAAACTTATGCTCGTTTCATTTTAAAACGACGCAAAGATATGAAAAAGTGTAAAAAAGAGACTACTCATCAAGATTAATATCGTCCAGCTCAAGTTCTTCCAATTCCTCAATAGCTTCTTCTTTGGAGGTTTCTTCTTTTTCAACCAGAGCCTCGGTATTTCCCATTTCGGTCTTTGTGAAAATGGATTTGTAGGTTGTGAGGGCAAGTGCAATTATCGTGAGGAAAAATGTAAATTGAATGATTTTTTTTACTCTTCCAGTCTTCTTAGAAAAATAAAACGCCAGTAGCCCAAAAACTAGGGCAGCCACTGCTGGGAAAATAGCCAAATTGGAAACAGGCAGAACCGATAAAATGATGGCCAAAATTGAGGTAATCAGTGCCAGAATTGTAAATAATTGTCTCATAATGTCAGTCTATTAATGTTTTAAGCCAGAGGCGGATTTAATCTTAAGTTCACCATTGCCTACGGGAATTTCAAACTTTCCGTACACCATAATTTTGTTGGCATCTGCCGTCAGCCATACTAAATTATCCCTGTTGCCTTTAAGAACGTCAGACTCGTTACTACTTACTGCCAGTTTGTAGCAGGTTTTTTGTCCAATGGCTGTATTGATAGTTTCTTTCCCCAAATAGGTGATTTGAGCCTTAGTTTCCTTTCGGTCAAAAAGAATTGTAAAGGTCTTTTTGTCTCCAATCTGCATGGTTTCGTAGTCAAATAAGCGAATGTTGTATAGCGTAGAAACAATGTCTTTAGTGCCTGAATTGATATTTACTGTTTTGTTTTCCACCCAGTTATTTCGTTTGGTCTGCACCGATTTTACAGTTTTGGTTTTGTGGCTAAAGGTGTATTTCATCGCTTTAGAATAACCGCCCTCGTTAATATCACGTTTATATAAATACGGTGTTAGGGTTTTGGGGTTTACGTAGCTTTCGTATAAATCCCTAATCTTAAAAAAGTTGTCCCATTTGCTAAACGTAGCCGCTGTGCATTTAAGACGGAGCAAAGTGGCTTTAGAGGTTTTGATATTGCTGGTTTCCATGGTCACTTGGGCAATGTCATTCAAAATCCCTGACATATTATAAGATGCAGTGTATACCAGTTTTTCACCTGATGCAATGGCATTGTTTTGTGCTTGAAGAGCTAATGTGGCCAAAAAGAAGAGCGCCAAAAAAATTCGCTTCATAAAACTTGATTTAGAGTTTATAACGAACAGTTAATCATTTATTGTGCCGAAAATACGATGCAATATCATTTTCAACTAATATTTTTGTTTCTTTTATTGGCTTGATTTCAATGTGACAATTGTCATAGTTTAAATGTTTGTAAGGCTCTAACTTTAGATACTATCAAATTCTCAGGTCATGAAAGCAATATTACTACCCACGGATTTCTCTAGCAATTCATTGAATGCCATTGAATATGCAGTTGCAATGTTCCAAGACCAACCTTGTAATTTTTACCTTTTAAATGTGCAAAAAGCTTCATCCTTTATTTCGGACGACATGTTGGTGGTGGATTCTTCGGCCACTATTTATAAGACTTTGGTGGATGCAGCCAAAAAATCAATTGAAAATATTATAACGACACAGCAACAGAAAAACCCTAACAAAAGGCATCATTTTTTTTCCATTGTGGATTATGACAATTTTGTTGATGCCATTAATCAAGCAGTGGAAAAACACCAAATCGATTTGATAGTGATGGGTACTAAAGGCGCCACTGGTTTGGATAGAATACTATTTGGGAGTAATACTGTACATGTGATCAATCGTTGCAAAACGCCCATTTTGGCCATCCCCAAAAACTGTAGGTACGAAGGCTTGCGCAAAGTGGCATTTACTGCCAATCATATTGCTTTGTATAATAGCGAAACCCTTTTGGCTATGAAGTCGATTTTGAAGAAACACGATGCCAATCTTACTATTTTACATTTGGCAGATAAGCATAGTATAGCTAGTAAGCAATCCATCAATTTAGCTTTCTTTGATGAACATTTTAGTGATGCCAGACACGAATATATTGATGCAGAAGATAAAGATATAGTTAGTGCAATTACGGAATATATGTACTTGAACAACTTTAAAATGTTGGGCATGGTAAAAAAACAGCATTCCTTTTTTGAGCGTTTGCTAAAAACCTACCCCGAAGAGCAGATTGCCTACAATTTTAATTTTCCATTTTTAGTGATGACCAATGTTGAATAATGTAAATTACCTAAATCTATAAACAATGAAATTCACCATTTTTTTTATCAGTATTTTGGTTCTTTTCAATTGCAAAGAATCGAAAAAACAAACGTATGAACCAACTGCAGTAGTCCATCAACAGGAAATTCAAGATCACCAGGGAGAGAAGCTAATGAAAATGTATTGCTATGCCTGCCATGATGCCACAACGCCCGAAGACAAACGTTTGGCGCCGCCAATGGTAGCCATAAAAAGGCGTTATATCACAAAAAACACCCGAAAGGAAGACTTTGTAAAGGATATGCAGAACTGGGTTAAAAACCCAAGTGAAGAAAAAGCCAAAATGTATGGAGCCGTTCAACGCTTTGGTATTATGGTAAAGATGGGATATGCCTATGAGGATATCAAAGCCATTGCCGAATATATGTATGACCACGAATTGGAAAAACCAGATTGGTTTGAAGAGCATTACCAGAGGGGGATGGGCAGGTGCAAAAAGAGCAATCCATAAAAAGTATTGAAATTTTTTCCAGCTTGTAACATTTTTGGAATTGGTGCGTCAAATAGGTGTCAATCAAAAACAACCATCATGAGACAAGATAATCAACTAATAGTTATTACCCATTTAAGCCAACTGATTTCATTGGTCACCGGTTTCGGCAGTTTAATCGTGCCGCTAATTTTGTGGGTCACCCAAAAAGAAAAAGTATATCAAATGGACGCACACGGTAAAAACATTTTAAACTTCCAGTTAAGTTTAATTGTGTACTGCCTGTTGTGTATCCCGCTTATCCTTTTGTTCGGCCTCGGCCTACTGGGTTTTGTAGTGCTGGGCATTATTTCAGTAGTGTTTCCTATAATCAATGCCATAAAAGCCAGTAATGGCGATACCCCAACATATCCACTGTCCATCAATTTTATAAACTAATGGATAGTCACTAAAAATTAAAAACAGTCTTTATCTCTTAATTTTATTAGTTAGTTTTGTTAGTATGAGATAAAATAGGACGCTCGCCTTTGGTGGGCGTTTTTAGTTTTCAATATTTGGGCGTTACCCTATCGGGTCGGGCTTTTCGTTCCAATTCCTCGCGCCCTTTTAATGGGGCGCTGTGGGTTTTCCTTTGTGGTTGCTGAGCCTGTCGAAGTACAATCCCTAACGCGGGTTTATTTGCCAACATCTGCTTGTGGCCCGAAAGCAGTGTCTTCTTGCAAATCAATAGGCTGATACTTTTCACGCAAGTATAATCCGGGATGATGATGTGGCATATCTATCCTTAAGTTAATTAGGTAAAAGTATCTTAATTCTATTTTTTTGGGCCGTTCACCAATTTATAGATAAAAAACAACGGGATCAAGGTAAGAAATCCCCAAGTGTTTTTAGCAACGCTATAAATGATGATGCCTGCAAAAAATCCAATTAGGAAGGCATTGATTATTTTGGTTCTTTTCATTTTCTATTTACGCAAAGTACTGCAAGTAAATTACTTCATACGACGAATATTTACAACAAATGAAATATTTATTTTAGTATCTTTCTGATAATGAAAATATTATAGCTATTCATCATGAAAACAATACAAAAATTAAACGCGAAATCATTTTTAAATCGCACATCATCAAAGTTGTCCGTAAAGTTTTTGGCAACACTCTTTTTATTAGGTTTAACCGCCTTTATGCCAAGCACTGAAACGGCATCAAAAGTAGTTTTGATGCCTGGGGTAGTATTTGAAATAGAGGTAAAGGATCACGAACAAGCACCGCCAAAGGTTGATGTTATGGAGGCGTCCATTGGAGGGGAAAATTTAAAAATCGGAATTCCTGCAGGGGCCGATGGCAGAGGCAAGGGGCAAATGATTTTTCGTGGCGATAGAGGGAAAAATGGCGAAATGATTATTGTGGACGACGATTCTAAAGGCTACTATGTAATGGACGATGCTACATTAGAGTCCATTATGGGAGGCATGGATCAGTCCAAAAAAATGATGAAGGAAGCCATGAAGGGCCTGACCAAGGAACAACACGATATGATAGAAAAAATGCAGAAGGAGCATGGCACTACAATTCCGGGAATGACACCGTCCGTAACCAAACCCGAATTGACCAAAACTGGCGAAAAAGGCACCAAAATGGGATATCCTTGCGTGAAATATGAGGTGCATATAAATGGTAAGAAAACGAGAGAAATGTGGGTTACCCAATGGAATAATATTGATGGAGGTGACGAGGCTCGGCAGGTATTTGAGGCCATGAGTGCATTTTATGAAAGATTAAAGGATAACTTCAGCGATATGCCTGGAGGCCAGGGTGGATTTGAAGACATAAATTTCATGAACGATTTGGACGGTTTCCCCGTAGTTACGCGGGAATTTGATGAAGATACAGGTTCACTAGAAGGTGAATCTACACTAAGAAGCGCCAGTCGCAGATCTCTCGACCCGGCCGATTTTGAGCCACCTTCAGGCTACAAAAGGCAGGAAATGTTTTCTGGCCGTAATTAATGTCAGCACAGCGAAATTTAACAGTCTGGCTAAAGTATAGAGGCGGGATAGAATTGTATTGCCGCCTTATTCCATATGACCTTTTTAGTAAGGCTTTTTGACGAGTAATGGGTTGCCTTTTTCAGGATGGCTCAAGCCTGAGCGCCAACTTCAATTTAGTAAATGTTTCAATGCTTTTGCCCTATAGCCCAGGTTCTCGATTATTAGTAAATACCTCTAATATTAACATGGATTTTTTCATGATAAAATTCCTCTAATCGATGCATCAGCTGGTCAGAAAGTGACGGCAAATTACTGGCTTTTGAATTTTGTACGACCTGTTTTGATGAGCTTGCTCCGGGAATAACGGTTGTTACCGCTTTATGGTCCAATATCCAACGTAAAGACATTTCTGCCAATGATAAATTTTCAGGACAAAAGGTCTTTAATTCATCAGACAGTTGTACCCCAATTTGGAACGGAAGTCCGGCAAAGGTTTCGCCTACATTAAAGGCTTCTCCATCTCGGTTGAAATTTCGATGATCAGTTTCGGCGAACTGTGTTTGGGTTGTAAATTTACCAGAAAGTAATCCACTAGCCATTGGTAAGCGAACAATAATTCCAACACCTTTTTCATAGGCATGAGGCAACAATTCATGGGTCAATTTTTGCCTGAAAATATTATAAATCACTTGAAGTGATTGAATTCCCTCTTGTTCAAGGCAAATTAATCCTTGCTCAACGCTCTCCACGCTAGCTCCAAAATGAAGAATTTTACCTTCTTTTTTCAAGGTTCTTAGCCAATTAAAAATGGCACCTTTTTTTAACTCCTCTATTGGTATGCAATGTAGCTGCAACAGGTCAATACAGTCTTTATAGAGGCGTTTTCGAGAAGCATCCACAGAATCCCTAAGTGCTCGCTCGCTATAATTGTTTGGAAATACATTGGCACTGCGCCCAAACTTTGTTGCAATTTTTACGTCGGCCTTCGATTCTTTAAAAAATTCTCCTATTAATTTTTCACTTCTTCCATCTCCATAAACATCAGCAGTATCAAAAAAATTAATGCCATTAGTAACAGCTTTATCAAGAATTTGACGTGCCTGTTTTTTATTGATTTTATTGCCCCAATCGCCACCCAATTGCCAGCACCCTAGCCCTATTTCACTTATTTGAAACCCGTTACGCCCTAACTGCCTTTCCTTCATTGTTTTGTGATTTTTGATGTGTTTAAATACGTGCATAGCCTTGGATTGTGGCTATACAGCTGCTGTTTAATCCCTTACATTTGCAATGTATTATTTTTCATAAAGAATTCCAAGGTGGTTGATGGTCGTTTATGGAGAATTGTAAATTCCATCTACTTTATTAGAGAGGGCAATTTAACCTGACATTGGGGCCTGTACCTTAACCGTAAAGTTTTTTGGCTCAAAAAAAAACAGCAACCAGGGATGGTTGCTGTTTTCATTTTTTGTAATTCCCATTTCAATGCGAACGCTTTAATTATTCAACATCACGGGCATCACCAACATCGTAATCTGCTCCCCATCATCCAAACCATCCACGGGTGTTAAAATACCGGCACGGTTAGGCATACTCATTTCCAAACTGACGTCATCTGAACTTAAATTGCCCAGCATTTCGGTTAAAAAGCGGGAGTTAAATCCTATCTGCATATCATCACCTTGGTAATCACAGGTTAAACGCTCTTCGGCTTTGTTACTGTAATCCACATCCTCGGCGGAGATGTTTAATTCTGCACCTGCGATTTTCAAACGTATTTGATGGGTCGTTTTATTTGAGAAAATACTAACACGACGTACGGAATTCAAAAATTGATTTCTGTCAATCGAAAGCTTATTAGGGTTTTCCTTAGGGATAACAGCCTCATAATTTGGATATTTCCCATCAATCAAACGGCAAATCAATTCAGAGTTTTCAAAAGTAAATTTCGCGTTGGAGTCGTTATACTCAATCGTCACTTCGTCCTCACTGCCTGCTAAAATACCCTTCAACAAATTCAAAGGTTTTTTCGGCATGATAAATTCGGCAACTTGGCTGGCATTTACGTCCTCTCTGGTGTATTTTACCAATTTATGGGCATCTGTAGCCACAAAAGTCAAACCTTCCGTAGAAAATTGAAAAAACACACCGCTCATTACCGGTCGTAAATCGTCATTTCCTGCGGCAAAAATGGTTTTGCTGATAGCCGTGGCCAAAATGTCTCCTAAAATCACAGTTTTACTTGGGTCTTCTAAAGCCACAGCTTTCGGAAATTCCTCACCACTCGCATAGGCCAAGGCATATTTTCCATGGTTGGAGCTGATTTCAACCGTGTTGTTGTCCTCAACCACAAACGTCAAGGGTTGCTCCGGAAAGGTTTTTAAGGTATCAAGCAACAAACGCGCAGGAATAGCCACACTGCCTTCACTGTCGCTTTCCACGTCTAGGGTGGAGGACATGGTGGTTTCCAAGTCGCTAGCGGAAACCGTAAGTTTGGAGTTGTCCAATTCAAACAAAAAGTTGTCCAAAATAGGTAATGTGTTTGAACTGTTGATCACACCGCCCAAAACCTGTAATTGCTTTAACAAATAAGTACTTGATACTATAAATTTCATTATAAATAAATGCGTTTAGTTTTGAAAATCGCTATCTACAAATATATCCCAATCGGTCAATATTAGGAAAGAAACTTATCAACAGTTAGGCAGCGTATTTTTTCTTTCTGAAGTAGTTGAAAGCGAACCCGAAAAGGGCCAGCAAAGCTATTGGTAGTCCAATGTTTAGGAGCCTCCAGTACGTTTTTTCAGAGGCGATTTTTTCCTGATTTAGAAAGGCAACTTCAATTTCCTTGGAACGAATGTTTATAAGTCCATTATCATCTAAAAGGTAATTCACCGCATTAAGCAGAAATTCTTTGTTGCCGTATTGTTTTCCAGTCCATCTATCAAAGCCAAGTTCCTGTGGTTGATTGCGCACCACATCGTTTTTAATCAGGTCGCCATCAGCAATTAAGATCATTTTGGTATCTGCACTTTTGTCTCTGCCATTCTCAATTTTGAAGGGTTTTACAATGTTTGTAAAGGCTGATTTAAATTCACCTTCCAATAGTACAGCAAGTGTTTGGGTTTCGTTTTTAAAGGTTTTAGGGTCGATGGGTTTGGTCACTAAATCCAAACTAATTTCCCGAGGTGTGCCTTCAGCCCTTGAAATAGGTGCTGTTTCTAAAAGAATGGTCTTTTTTGTGTTGTTTTTAAGTGTATCAATTGCATTTGCAAAATCAAAACGTACCAAATTTAAATTATTTGTAATGGGGTGGTTGTTTCCGGAATTTGCCAATGGCGAATACGGCCATTGTAAATGCTGAAATTGCGAATCACTACCGCCACCAATGGCCAGGGTGATAGGCGCAGAATAGGGCGTGGTAGCCATGACTGGATTTATGCGCACACCATAATTGAAGAAAAAATCCGTGAGGTTTAAATCTCTGGCGACTGCATAGTTTTTACCGGCATCGTTATAAAGGCTGTCCTTTTCTATGGCCACGGCATCGATTAGCCAAAGGCTTTTCCCTCCATGCATGGTGTATTGATCTAAAGTAAATTTTTCTTCTTCGGAAAAGGCCTCTGTGGGTTTACAGGAAATGAGGAGGTCAAATTCTGATAGCTCCTTCAAAGTTTTTTGAGGATTGGAGCCAACGCTATCCAAGGTGAAAGGTGCTATAAAATAGTATTCTCCCAAAGTTTTGGCAAAGTCGGCAATGTATTTGTCATCCAGTTGTGCATTCCCTTTTAACACTGCAATTTTCTTGGCTTTTGAAGTAAGCAATTTTTTAAATCCATCGGCAAAGGCATATTCCAAATGTTGCACCGAGTTGCTAACCAGTTCTTGCTGAGATAATCCAATTTTGGTTTTTACCAAAGGAATAATTACAGTCTGATTATTGTAGCTTGCCAAAGCCCATGGAAAGATAACTTCCCGCGAGGATTTTCCATTTTCTTTTACTTCCAACTGCATGGGAATCAATCCTCTTTGGGTCATCACCTGAATGGTTTGTTGCCTTGAATTTTCATCCTCTAATGGGTTGATAAAGTCAAAAATAATATTGGAGTTAACATCCGCAAACTCTTCAAGTATTTGGCGTGTTTCATTTTGAAGCCGTCTGAATTCCGATGGGAATTCTTCGCCTTTTAAAAACACATCAATTACAAGGGGTGATTCGGCCAGGTTTGCAATTTCTTTTGCAGAAGTGCTTAGGGTATAACGTTGGTCTTTGGTAAGATCGAAACGCTTGTAAAACTGATGTCCCATAAAATTTACCATCAATACTACAATACCCGCAATGCCAATATGTTTTATCAATTTACTCAAGCTTTTTTTCAATTTGGTATTGTTCTACCTCGATTATCTTGCCGCTCTTAAAAACAATTTTTAAGCACTCCTGTGACGTATTAAAAGCTCCGGGCTTGAAACCTAAATTGTAATTCCATATTTCAGGGGTATTGCCTTTCAAAGTATCATCCCAGCCAAACCATTCACTTTCCCCTAAAAGAGATTCAACTTCGTTTTTAGATTTACCAATGAGCATCTTTTCGTCGAGCAAATTACCGCTCATTTCATAACGCAAGGCTGGTTTGTCCTCCCATGCCTGCGTATCAAAATATTTCTGGTGATGAAAACTAAAAAAGATATTTATTAACGGGTAAAAAATATAAAAGTAGAAGATAGGTGCACCTACGACACTAATCAAAAAACTTACCCATTTACGTTTATCTATAGTTGTTGCAAATATCCAAACAGCAATGAATATAATACAGAAAGCGATAATAAACTTAGGCGTAAAAATCATTGCTTATGGTTGTTTAGGTTGAGTTTGGTAACGTATACAAAAAAGACAATAACGCTTAAAAAATAAAGAATGTCCCGAGTGTCAATCACGCCACGGCTCATACTTTTATAATGATAATTCATGCCGAACTGAACTATAGTAGTACTTGAAGTAAAATCGGTAAGGCCTTCAAATCCAATAAAAAACAAAATACAAAGAAAAACAGAAATGATAAATGCGACTATTTGGTTATTCGATAAGGTCGAACCAAAAACTCCTATGGCAGTGTAAGCCCCGGCCAACAAAATCAGGCCAAAAAAGGAGCCAAAAGTACTGCCCAAATCTAAATTACCAACTGGGTCCCCGAGCTGATGTACCGAGTAGGCATACAAGAGGGTTGGCAACAAAGCCATAATAATCAGGATAAAAGCTCCAAAATATTTTCCTAAAACAATCTGGGTTTTCGAAATAGGTTTGGTCAGTAACAGTTCCAAAGTGCCCTGTTTTTTTTCATCCGAAAAACTGCGCATAGTTACTGCTGGAATCAGAAATAATAAAATCCAAGGCGATAATAAAAAGAATGCCGACAGATCCGCAAACCCATAATCTAGGATGTTAAAATCTCCTTTAAAGACCCAAAGAAACAGTCCGTTCAAAACCAAAAATATGGCTATGACCAGATATCCGATAGGGGAGGCAAAAAATGTATTGATTTCTTTTTTTAGGATGGACAGCATCGGGAAGGTTTATGGTTTCAAGTTTTTAGTTCCAGGTTTCGGTTTTGAATTTTGTAATACTATGTTGTTAAGTCTTTCATTCAGGTCGGCTAATTTAAAAAAATAGTATTTCTTTTACTGCGACTGCGACTGCGACTGCGACTGCGACTGCGACTGCCTACTTCATCGTTTCCAATTTATCCACGCTCCAAGCCTCAGGTTTCGCATTAAAAAGTGCTTTGGTTTGGTCCCAAACAGATTTAAATAACTCTGAGTTTCGATAACGTTCCAAATCGCTTTCGTCATTCCAATAGCTATAAGTAAAAAAAATATTGGGGTTAGTTTTGTCTCTGTAAAGCTCCAAAAACTCACAGCCTTCAAAACCTCTAATCTTAGTTTTACTGCTTTCAAAAATATTCAGGAATGTTTCTATGGACTGTGCCTCAAAGCTCATTTTTACGATTCGTACCAGCATAAAATTCTATTTTAAAATACGTCCTCTTTTTGTGGCACAACGGGAACCGTAATGAAATCAATGCCAATAGCGTCGCGGATTTGTAGCCCCATCAGCGTAGCGGCACTACCGTGTTTTTTAGAATCGCTTTTATACATCGCAATTTCCAAAAACCCTCCTGAATTAAATACAACTAGGCCTTTGCCCTCGTCTTGACGTTTTTCCTTTGGTATGTCAAAATTGATAAAATCGCTGTACTTTTTATAAATGGTTTTGAACTTGTATTGGCGTGCGGTAATTTCAAATTTACGGCCTTTTTGAATCGTTTCGAAAAAGGACCTTCTGATGTTGGTCACCACATTACCATAGGCATCAATGTAAATCACCCGACCGATAATTTTGGTCTTGTCCTCATTCACATAAGGCTTCAAATTATTGATAGGCTTGATGTTGTTGATCGGTTTGCCAATCACCTCCAAAGTTCCGCCACGGGCAATATGGCAAGCTACTTTTACAAAAACGTCCAAAACAGGAAAACTGCTCTGAATTTTATCGTGGATATTGATTTCCACAATTTTCCGTGGTGCAATTTCCGAACAAATCATACTCATGATGCCGTTGTTGGCACATATAAAATAGTGGTCGTCCAGCTCAATGGCAATATGCTTGTTCTCAGGGTTGAGTTCAGCGTCAATACCAATAATATGGATCGTCCCTTTTGGGAAGCTACTGTATGCGTTTTGAATAATATATGCCGCTTCTGGTATGTTAAACGGCGAAACGCCATGTGAGATATCAACAATATTCACATCGGGCAGTTCACTGAATATGGCACCTTTGGTAGCCCCAGTAAAATGGTCTTTTTCACCGAAATCGGTAGTTAATGTGATGATAGCCATGGGCAAAAAATTGTTGATATGTTTTTAATGTTGGCTCACCCAAATTTATGTATTTTTGGATGCATTAAAACAGTTTAGCAAAGCTAATAAATCATTTCAATTTATTAACCTGTAAACCATTAAACTAATAACATACTTTTGAACGAAATTATTATTGAACTTGAAGAAATAAGTCCAAAAGAATTTTTTGGGTCGCAAAATGCGAATATTGAACTTCTTAAAAAGTATTTCCCTAAGTTAAAAATTGTAGCGCGTGGCAATAAAATAAAGGCCTTTGGTGACGAAGAGTTGCTTGAGGAGTTTGATAGGCGCATTGCGATGTTGCTAAAACACTTTGGAAAATATAACAAGCTGGATGAAAATGTTATAGAACGGGTTTTGACAAGCCAAAGTAGCGAAGATTATAAAACTTCTCAACAAAGTGGAGAGGTTATCGTACACGGTGTAGGAGGTCGCTTGATAAAGGCCCAAACCGTAAACCAGCGGAAATTAGTGGAACTGATGCGCAAAAACGACATGGTGTTTGCCATTGGTCCTGCCGGAACTGGGAAAACTTATACTGGGGTGGCTTTGGCAGTTCAGGCATTAAAAAACAAGGAAGTAAAACGTATTATTTTAACTCGTCCTGCGGTAGAGGCAGGTGAGAATCTTGGGTTTTTGCCTGGGGATTTAAAGGAGAAACTAGACCCCTACATGCAACCGCTGTATGACGCTTTGAGGGATATGATTGCACCTGAAAAATTGGCAAATTATATTGAAAAAGGTACCATTCAAATTGCACCATTGGCCTTTATGCGTGGGCGTACTTTGGACAATGCTTTTGTGATTTTAGATGAGGGGCAAAACACCACCCATGCCCAAATGAAGATGTTTTTAACCCGGATGGGGAAAAATGCCAAGTTTTTGTTGACGGGCGACCCCGGACAAATCGATTTGCCGCGCAGGACGATTTCAGGTTTAAAGGAAGCGCTATTAATTTTGAAGAATGTAGATGGAGTTGGCATCGTATTTTTGGACGATAAAGATGTGATTCGTCATAAATTAGTAAAGAAAATTATTGCGGCATATAAAAGTATAGAAAATAGAGAGTAAAAAGCGCCATTGTCCTTCAGGCATTACCCCAACGGGGAGATAAAAAAACAGATTATTAAGCTTTGCGCCTTCGCACCTTTGCGCGAGATAAAAATTTAAACGTGGCAGAAAAAAACAACACCATAACCGATACCAATTTCAACTTTCCGGGACAAAAAAACGTCTATAAGGGAAAAGTTCGGGAAGTTTATAACATTAATGACGAGCAACTGGTCATGATAGCAACGGACCGCCTTTCGGCATTCGATGTGGTAATGCCAAAAGGGATTCCTTATAAAGGTCAAATCCTAAACCAGATAGCGACTAAAATGATGGCGGCAACGGAAGATTTAGTGCCAAATTGGTTAACCGCAACCCCGGACCCCAATGTGGCCGTGGGTCATTTATGTGAGCCTTTTAAGGTAGAAATGGTAATCCGTGGCTATATGTCTGGTCATGCGGCACGAGAGTATAAAGTAGGAAAGCGTATGCTTTGTGGGGTGCCAATGCCAGAAGGTATGAAAGAAAATGATGCCTTTCCAGAGCCTATTATTACGCCAGCCACCAAAGCAGAAATGGGCGACCATGATGAGGATATCTCCAGAGAAGACATACTTGCAAAAGGTATAGTTTCAGAAGAAGATTATATAATTTTAGAGGATTACACACGTAAATTATTTCAGAGAGGTTCAGAAATTGCAGACTCAAGAGGTTTAATATTGGTAGATACCAAGTATGAATTTGGAAAAACTAAGGACGGCAAAATTGTTTTAATTGACGAAATACACACACCAGATTCTTCACGTTATTTCTATGCCGACGGATATCAAGAACGTCAAGATAAGGGTGAAGCTCAAAAACAACTTTCTAAAGAGTTTGTACGCCAATGGCTCATTGCAAACGATTTTCAAGGCTTGGAAGGACAAACAGTACCATTCATGAGTGATGAGTATATAGAAACTGTTAGTGAGCGTTATATAGAGCTTTATGAGAATATTACAGGCGAAACATTTGTTAAAGCAGATGTAAGTAATATTCAAGAGCGCATAGAGAAAAATGTTTTGGAGTATTTGAAATAAATAGTAGTTATTTAAAAAACTATTTTTTTAAACCAAAATTTAAACTCATAAAAAAAGACCTTTAGGAAGGTCTTTTTTTGTGAGTCAAGATAGAAAATACAATTCTATCATAAGTTTTTTCTAAAACAAAATTATATCCTATTGGAAATAAGCATGTTAGGTTTAATTAGCAATCACAAGCTTTTTAGTAATAGTATCTGCTCCAAAATTAATGCGAACAAAATAGACGCCACTCTTTAAATTACTCACGTTATACTCAAAAGAAAGATTGTTTTTTGCATTTGAACTTTTATGCAAAGTTTGTATTCTTCCAACTATGTCTATTAGTTCAATTTTGACAGGGTTAAAATCAGATATACCTATATCTATTTTAAAGTTTTTTTTTGCTGGATTAGGATGAATCTTAAGGGTTTTATTATCTATTCTCGAAGTTTTAACAGATAAAGGATTAGATGCTCCTAACTCTCCATTGACAGAAAAAACAAGAGCACTAAGTTTCCAACCAGCACTTGGTGTTGTAACGTAAGTAGCTACTAACTTACCTTCTGCAAAAGTTTCATTATTAGATTTTAGTGAAAAGTTAGAAATAGATTTAGCTAGAAAATCATCAAAAAATTCAAATTCAGAATTATCTATTTCTAGTGAAAGATTATAGTTTTTTGAAAAATAAAGATTAACAAAATCGTTTACAGTATATTCTAAAGATTCATCTGTGTTTAGTGGACTGTTAATTAAAAAACATGGCGCGTTGGCATTAGAGAATAGCTCAAGAAAACCTGTGTCGTTATCAAGATTAAGCATTAGCATGGCATCGTTTAAGCGTTCTAACGGCGTATTTGATATGGGTAATGTAGAGTAATCAAAGTTATCATTTAAATCAACATAAGTGTTGTTTAATGTGGCGTATTTCCATCCGTTATTCGTTTTTGTGTATAAAAATAAATCTATTCCAAACCCTTCGTTTACATTGTTTATAAACTCGTCAAATCGAGCAATGGATAAAGCTACATTACCATGCAATTCAAATTCAGTTTCTGATATATCTACTCGATAAGGCGATGGTCTTGAAAAACTTCTAGACCACCTTAATGCATGACTTTCAAAAAGACTAAATGATTCATTTGATTTAACTAGAATGTTAACATTTACGTTATTATTTAAGTATAATGCAAGATGTTCAGATGCTTTTTTTTCTGCCACAGTACTTTCAAAATCAAGATAAACGGTTTCTAATTCTTCTAATGCTAAAGTGTCTGGATGAGATTTTATGATGTTCTCAATAGAAGCCCAATAAATATCGGAACTCGTATTACTATCACGTCTAGTAAACATTATATTCTTTCCATCGGGTGTAACCGTTGGAGAAAAATCATGAAATTCAGAGTTGATTTTGTCTCCTAAATTCACACCTTCGCTCCAAGCACATGAGCTAAGCCAGTATGATATATACATATCTGTACTGCCAAACCCACCCGGTTTAGTGGAACAATATATCATATACGAACCATCTGGTGCAATAAAAGGATCGTATTCATTTCCAGGTGAATTAATGGTTGCAGGTAACTTTTCTATTTCTGGATAATCTTGACCTACAAGCTTAGAATAATAAATATCACCATCTTTAGAAAAGTAAAGTGAATTGTCGTTGGTTAACGTAACATACCATTCATTGGAAGATGAATTAACAGGACCATTTAGAGGTGTCGCTAAAGACCATTCTGTAGCTGTTTTTATTGATTTATAAATATCTACAGAACCTGAAGCTCTGCCCGAAAAGTATAGGGAATTAGAATCTGGACCAAAAAAAGGATGCCATGCATTAGTTGCATTTTGAAATGAAATTTCTTGGGGTGTTGTCCAAGCATCATCAACTAAATTGCTAATATAAATTTTCCCTTGATTCCAGGCATCATTAGTAACAGTAAAGCTGAACTGTTTAGCGTCAGGAGAAAAATGAGAATCTTGTTCAAATCTATTATTTAACGAAATAGATGAAGGTGCAAAAATTTCGGCAAGTTCCCCAGGAGGCTCTTGTCCGTAATAATTATTTTGTGCATTTGTTATTATTGTACTTAGTGCAAGTAAAAAAAGAATTACATGTTTTTTCATCGATATTATATTTAAAGATTGATAAGAATCTTCAAATGAAGTTTTTTTTTACTCCCGTATCGACTGAATAGTGTAAGATTACATAAAGTTGAACGTTTTTATTTGTATAATTTTAGTTAACCTTAAAATTCAAGCTTTTTTAAAATATCAGATTTATACCTTGTGCGATATTCTGTAGGGGTTAGTCCTGTTTCTTTTTTAAAAGATGCATTAAAAACAGACTTATTGTTATATCCTGCGTCGTATAAAATTTCTAAAATGGTTTGGTTATTTGTTGGGTTTTCTAATGCTTTTTTGGCTTCCTTAATACGATATGAATTGATAAAACCAAAGAAGTTTTGATCAAAGGCAGAATTTATAACTTTTGAAATAATCCTTTGGTGAATTCCAATCTGTTTAGAAAAGAGTTCAAGGTTAATTTCAGAATTCAAATATGGTTTATTCGATTCCATAAATTGCTTTATGGCATAAGTGTATTTTTTGCAATCTTTATCTGATAGGTTGTAGCCACTTGCTTTCTTGGTATATTTTTGAAATTGGAATATTGTTGGCATATTCAACGCATACCAAATAATAAGATTACTACAAATAAAGAGTAATACCAGCGCAAAATTTGAAATAGAATTTTGTACGTCTTTATTAAATCCTATAGCTTCAAGAATATTTTTGAGAGCAAAAGCACACCATACAATTAAGAATCCAACTAAAAAATTTCTTAACCATTGATATTCATTAACAAAATCTGCGGAACTCTTTTTTTCTTTTATGGCGATTAGAGATTTTATTAAAAAAAAGAACATTAAAGTGTAATAGCCAATATCAAATAAATAGTCTTCCGTTTTTGTAATATACTTGGTAATATTATTTTGCCATAAGATAAACTTGACCGATAAATAGGTTATATATATAAAACTAGGAATAAAATATATTATTATTTTTTTTCTAAGTATTGGTTTGCTAGCGTAAATTAATTTACGTGTGTATAACCAAATAAGAGGAGGATAAATCCAAAAAGAGGTTTCAAAAAATACACTATATATGGGGTTTACTCTGATAAATCCTTCAAGTTGAAAAGACAGTAAAGCTATACCTTTAAAAAGTAAAAAAAACGCTAAAAAACGTAATCCTTTTTGAGTTCCTTTTTTGCTTAACAACATTAGCAACCCAATAGACAGGAATTGATAGGATAAAATTTTGATTAGCAATAGATTCATCACATTACCGGTTTCATAACAATCATAAGTTAAATAATACGAAGTATAAGTAAATACATAATGTTAGCTCGAATATGCTACAATAATACAATTTTAGTTTCCTATTTTAAGTTACAGGTGTGTATCTAATAATTGATTTTATTTAAAAAGAAATAAATCTATTCTAATATTTTGATTAGATCTGTAGGTGTTTCTAATATATAATCGGCTCCAGCTTCTATTAGCTCTTCTTTGGCCCTAAATCCCCAGCTTACGCCAACGGCAAGCATTTTGGCGTTTTTGGCTACTTTTATATCAACAGAAGTATCCCCTAAATATATGCTTTCTGAGGGATTAACCCCAAGTGAGCGACAGATTTCCAATAAGACTTTGGGGTTGGGCTTTTTTAAATGCTCTTCTTTTAATCCAATAGTTGGTGAAACGTAACTGGGAAGAAGGCTTGAAGCTACTTTTTTGGTCAAAGAATCTTCCTTGTTGGATAATACACTTAGCTTAATGCCGTTGGAGTTTAGAGTGTGTAAAAGTTCCAGAGTGCCTTCGTAGGCCACTGTTTTATGGGTGCAGTTCCTGCTGTATATTGTCATCATATCATGAAGGCATTCCTCGATAAGAAGTTCATCTGCTTCGGGAATTGCCTTGACAACTAGGCTCCGTACCCCATGACCGACAAACGTTTTGTAAGTCTCATAGTCGAAGGTTTCATAATTACGTTTTGTAAGTACCATGTTCATGGCGTCGGCTATGTCGTAAATCGAATTTACTAACGTACCGTCAAGGTCAAAAATAACTGCTTTATACTTCATTGGTGAAATCTAGTAATAATATTTGACTGACCGGTTATTTATAGGCTGTTCATTTCTATAATTATTCAGGGGCATGTTATTTCTCAATTTAATAACCTCCTCCACCGATAAAACAATAGGTTCCTTAAATACAATCCAATTAACACCCTCGCTACATGGAGGGGTGGTCAATGAACCGCCGTAGGAATAATAATGTTTGTTCTCTAAAAATAATCCGGAAAGATCAATTTTTTGATGGATATCCTTTATTTCGCCATTTTTTAAAGGCAAAAAGCTTTCAAAGAATTCGAACAGTTGGCTTTCTTCGCCTTCTTCTCCCAACAATCCTAAAACGGTAATGTTTCCTGTTTTGCTGATATGCACCAAATGCATTTCAATTGGATAAATTAACCCATTTATTTTATGCTCTGATGGTTCGTGAAAATGGATTTGCTTCAAATAATAAGTCTCGTTTTTATAATTAATGGAGTCACCAGCCTCAAAATCAAACTGTACGGAATGTCCATTATTTTCAACTTCTTTTAGAAGTGTTTTAGGGGAGTATAGAATTTTCAACTCATCGGACATCTGGATGGAGTCAGCCCTTCGATGGATAATATTTATAGGGGATTGATGGTTGCCATCGCAGTCTGAATTTTTCTCAATTTCAGCCCAGTTTTCAGGTGAGGTTTCACCAGAATAACTCCAGTGTGCATTGGCCAAATGCGATTTGTGTTTTTCCTTATCGTATTGTACGCAGGATAACAGTAACAATAATTGGGCAAAGCAGATAAAACCGATTTTTGCTTTCATGGTTTTGTAGTTGTTAGTTTAGACTACAAAATTAAAACGAAATAAAACCCCAATGCCTTACATTTGTCAGTTTTCACAAAAAAAAACCACCCCAAAATGAGGTGGCTTCAATAAATATTTGAGTTAGTCGCTCTATTAAGCTTTTTTAGCCGTAAGATTTACTTTTAGCTCGATATCGTCATTGATAAATTTATCACCTAAGTTGTCGAAGAAGGATTTAGATCCGTATTTCACCTCCCATTTTGAACGGTCAATAGTGAAACTCTCACTAGTCAGTATCAACATATCTCCATTTTGGGAAACTGAAACCGGGAAAGTAATATTTTGCTTAATCCCTTTTATGGTTAGATTCCCGGAAAGCATAGTTTTGCCTTCAGACTCTTCAATTCCAGTAACTTCAAACGCGGCATTAGGATGATTTTCAGCATCAAAAAAGTCTGCACTTTTAAGGTGCCCTGTAAGCTTCGCGTTCATTTTGTCATCGGCTGGTAAATCCAAAACGGTAATGGAGCTCATGTTTACAAGGAAGGATCCGCTTTCAATAGCGCCTTCATTTACCTTCAGCACCCCAGAGTCCAATTTAATGGTACCGTTGTGCGTTCCAGTTGGTTTGAAGCCTTTCCATTCTATAGTTGACGAGTCGATATCAGCAACATATTTTATAGCCTCAACCTTAGCTTCGGCAACTGTTTCCGCATTCGATGTCTCTGCTTCTTTAGCTTTATTTTTACATCCTACTACCACAAGGGCAATAGCGCAAATTCCAAGAAGATTTAGAAAATTCTTTTTCATTTTGTAGTGTTTTTTAGTGTTAGACATGCAAATCTAACAATTTGTTTCACAAAAGAAAATAAAAATTAAACAAAATGTGTGAATTTTTTTTGATGACAATATGGCATTTTAGCAATAATGGCAGTACTTTTGCCAACCGAAATAGAGTAGTATTAAATTGATACATCATGGCTAAAAAGAGTAAAGCGAAAGATATTGAAAAGGAGCAGGTTAATGGCTTGGAAAACGAAGCGGTAGCAGTTGAGGAGCAGGAACAAAACTCTTCCGAAAAGGAAGAACTAACTGCGGAACAGAAGTTGAAAGCCGAGCTTAAACAGGAAAAGGATAAGTATTTAAGGCTTTTTGCAGAGTTTGAAAACTACAGAAAGCGTACATCTCGAGAGCGTGTGGAGTTGTTTGCTACTGCAAGTGAAGATGTGATGAAAACTTTGTTGCCGGTATTGGATGATTTTGAGCGTGCCCTAACGCATATTGAAGAAGATAAAGAGGCCGAGGAATTAAGAAAGGGCGTATTGCTTATTTATAAAAAATTGTTGTCCACTTTAGAGCAAAAAGGACTGAAGGCCATCGCTATTGAAAAAGGAGATACTTTTGATGCCGATATTCACGAGGCTGTAACACAAATTCCAGCACCATCTGATGATTTGAAGGGCAACATTATTGACGTTATTGAAAAAGGGTACAAGCTGGGCGAAAAAATTATCCGTTATCCAAAAGTGGTAATAGGCTTATAAGAAAACATCATGGCAAAAAGAGATTATTACGAGGTATTAGGAGTTGGCAAGGGTGCGAGTGCTGGTGAAATAAAGAAAGCTTACAGGAAAAAAGCTATCGAGTTTCACCCGGACAAAAATCCAGACAATAAGGAGGCTGAAGCAAAATTTAAAGAAGCGGCAGAGGCTTATGAGGTTTTGAGTGACCCTGATAAAAAAGCACGATACGACCAATTTGGACACCAAGCCTTTGATGGAGCCGGCGGTTTCGGTGGTGGAGGTATGAATATGGATGATATTTTCAGCCAGTTCGGTGATATTTTTGGGGGTGCTTTTGGTGGTGGATTTTCTGGTTTCGGCGGGGGCGGAGGCCAACGTCGTGTTAAAGGGAGCAATCTTCGTATCCGGGTTAAATTGACCTTGGAGGAAATTGCCAATGGCGTGGAAAAGAAAATTAAAGTAAAGCGCAAAGTCCAGGCACCGGGAACTACCTATAAAACCTGTTCTACGTGTAATGGAACAGGGCAGGTTACCCGCATTACCAATACCATTCTGGGACGCATGCAAACTTCGGCGCCATGTAATGTTTGTGGTGGTGCAGGACAGACTATAGATAAGAAACCTGCAGATGCTGACGCTCAGGGCTTAAAGGTGGCTGAGGAAACAGTTTCCATCAAGATTCCAGCAGGCGTTGTTGATGGCATGCAATTGAAAGTCACCGGTAAAGGAAATGAAGCTCCTGGCAATGGTATTTCTGGTGATTTATTGGTGGCCATTGAGGAATTGGACCACGAGGCCCTGCAGCGCGAAGGGGATAATCTGCATTATGATTTATATGTAAGTTTTCCAGAGGCCGTTTTGGGGACTTCAAAAGAGATTGATACCGTAACCGGTAAGGTTCGGATTAAGGTGGAAGCTGGTGTTCAATCAGGAAAAATACTGCGTTTGCGAGGCAAAGGTATTCCAAGTATCAACGGCTATGGCAAAGGAGATTTGTTGGTGCATGTTAACGTTTGGACGCCAAAGACTTTAAATAAGCAACAACGTGAATTTTTCGAAAATATGCTGGAAGACGACCACTTTTCGCCAAAACCGGAAAGCTCGGATAAATCCTTTTTTGAAAAAGTGAAGGATATGTTTTCGTAGCTGAGAATAATGTAAAAGAATTCTGAAATTTCTTTATTTCGAATAATTTTTCGTGCATAAAATAACTTATCTTAATAGTTTTGCTATTAGTTGAGAAAAAAAAACTATATTTGATTATCGCTAATTAACATTAGTGATAATTTTTCTTTTTCATAGCAATTTTTTTCCCATCCTTAATTTCGATTGAGGGTGGGTTTTGTTTTTGGGAGTGTTCTGATTGAACAGATGCCTGAATTCTTTTGCAGTTTTCCGTTTATTTTTTGAAGCTATTAGCCTTATTTGACTCACCAACATTTAATATCTTTACATCCGCTTATCAAAAAACGATGAATGAATAACCTATTGGAAGTTAATGGTGTTAGTAAAAAATTTGGAGGTTTTACTGCACTCAACAATGTGTCTATTTCTGTTCCCAAAGGCAGTATTTATGGCCTTTTGGGCCCAAATGGTGCCGGAAAGACGACCTTGATTAGAATCATCAATCAGATTACTATACCGGATTCCGGCTCTGTTTTTTTAGATGGAGAACCATTAAAACCATCACATATAAAAGATATTGGGTATTTGCCGGAAGAACGCGGTTTGTACAAGTCCATGAAGGTTGGGGAGCAGGCCCTGTATCTAGCGCAACTGAAGGGCTTAAGTAAAACCGAAGCAAAAGAACGCTTGAAATACTGGTTTGACCGATTGGAGATCGGAGATTGGTGGAACAAAAAAATTCAAGAACTTTCCAAAGGGATGGCCCAAAAAATACAATTTGTGGTTACTGTGTTGCACCAACCTAAACTTTTGATTTTTGATGAGCCATTTTCGGGTTTTGACCCCATAAATGCCAATTTGATCAAGGATGAAATTTTGAACTTGCGGGACAATGGTGCTACGGTAATTTTTTCGACTCACCGAATGGAATCGGTAGAGGAGCTGTGCGATGATATTGCACTCATCCACAAATCAAACAAAATATTGGACGGCAAGATTTTGGACGTTAAACGCAGCTATCAGGCCAATATATATGAGATAGGTGTAAAAAACGCAGATCCAGAAGCATTGCATCAACAATTGGGGGAGCAATTTGAAACTGCTCCTGCTCATTTTAAAAGCCTGGACGATGTTTTAAAATTGAACATCAAACTCAATGGCAGTCAAACCCCAAATGATTTATTGCAATACCTCACCTCAAAAGGGGAGGTGTCCCATTTCGTGGAGCGAATTCCAAGTGTCAACGATATTTTTATTCAAACGGTAACCCAAAATAACCTATGAACCACTTACCACTTATCATAAAACGGGAATATCTCTCCAAAGTAAAGAACAGGTCGTTCATTATTATGACCATTTTAAGTCCAGTGATTATGATTGCCCTGATCACAGTGGTGGCCTATTTGTCTCAATTGAATAATGACAAGGTTCGCAGTATTATGGTTTTGGACGAATCGGGAATGGTCACTGATGTTTTTAAGGATACCGAGCAAACTAAATTTACCCCATTAGAACAAATGTCTTTAAAAGATGCCAAGGATTTGGTGGTTGAGGCTTCTGCCTATGGGTTGTTGCATATTCAGAATGAGTCATCTATTGAAAAAATTTCACAAAGCGTAAAATTTTATTCCGAGGAATCGCCATCCTTGACAGTTATTTCAAATTTGGAGCGCATTTTAGGGAGGCATCTTACAGATATAAATCGGGAAAACGCCAATTTAGATGTGGCTCAAATTGAAGCCTCTAAAGTGTGGGTGGATATCAATCAAGAAACCTTTGCTGGCGAAACTTCTTCAAAATTAGATAGTTATTTAAAGTTGGGCTTTGGTGGCGCGGCGGGGTATTTACTCTTCATGTTCATCATTATATATGGTAATATGATAATGCGTAGTGTCATAGAGGAGAAAACGAGCCGTATTATTGAGGTCATCATTTCCTCGGTAAAACCGGTTCAGTTGATGTTGGGGAAAATTATTGGCACTTCTTTGGCAGGGCTGACCCAATTTGGCATTTGGATTTTTCTTGGGAGTATTTTACTGGTTATCGTCTCCATCATTTTTGATATCGACATGACACAAATGCGTACCCCACAACAAGCAATGTTGGAACAAACTTTAGAAAATCCCGAGATCAATGCGCATATTCAGGAGGGAATGACGGCATTTTTTAACCTGCCATTGGCCAATTTGATCATAGCATTTGTACTATTTTTTATTGGCGGGTACCTGTTATACAGTTCGTTGTATGCAGCTATTGGTGCTGCCGTGGACAATGAAACAGACACGCAGCAATTCATGATGCCAATCATTATGCCTTTAATTTTAGCTGTTTATATTGGTATATTTACGGTGATTGAGGATCCGCACGGTACGGTGTCCACGGTGTTTTCGTTTATACCTTTTACATCGTCCGTAGTAATGCTAATGCGAATCCCCTTTGGTGTACCAGTTTGGCAACAGTTGCTTTCGTTGGCGTTGTTGATAGGTACCTTTATGTTCACAGTATGGTTTGCGGCCAAAATTTATAGGGTAGGCATATTGATGTATGGCAAGAAACCAAGTTATAAAGAGCTAATGAAATGGATAAAATATTGACATGCCTTTTCAATTAAAAGAAATAGAAGAAAAGATTACAGACAGTTCCGCCTGGGAGAAAATCAATGCTGTGCTTGATGCCCATTACGATTTTAGCGATGGTATCAGTATTTCTGTAAAGGATGTGCTGGTTATCATTACCGTAATATTCTTTACCACTTTACTATTAAAGCTCGTTTTTAGAATACTTACCAAGAAATTACCCGAGGCGGATAAGACTAAGTTTAATGTTGTTTTTGGTTACTTTCGATGGTTGGTCTATGTAGTCATACTGCTGATCACCCTTCATGCGGTAGGGGTTAATGTGACGGCGGTATTCGCGGCTTCAGCTGCGTTGTTAATTGGAATTGGGCTGGCGCTTCAAACTCTTTTTCAAGATATTATTGCTGGGGTTTTAATCTTATTGGATCAAACTATCCATGTAGGCGATATAATAGAAATAGATGGAAAAATCGGTAGAGTTGAGGAAGTGAAACTACGCACCACCAGAGCAGTAACCCGAGATAATCGGGTACTTATTATACCCCATCATTTATATCTAACAAATAGTTTATACAATTGGACCCAAAATGGTTCTACTACTCGGGAGGGTGTCTCTGTTGGGGTGGCGTATGGAAGTGATGTTCAGTTAGTCAAAAAATTATTGTTGCAGGCCGCATCATCGCACGACATGGTTTTAAAGCACCCCGCTCCGACTGTTTTTTTTGAGGATTTTGGAGAAAGTTCATTGGATTTCAGGGTGATGTTTACCACAAATGATAGTTTTCAAGCCGTTTTTCCGAAGAGCGATATTCGCTTTGAAATCGATAGGCTTTTTAGAGAGCATAATATCAGTATTCCATTTCCGCAAAGAGATATTCATATTATTCAAAATACTTCAGAAGCAAATCTTAAGGAATAATATGTTTCAAAAACTAAAAGGGTTGATTTTCGCAGTGTTTGTTTTCACTGGACTGACTGAGGTGGAAGCGCAATTGACCGATTTAGTGAGAGTGGAATATTCCTTTATTCCACAAAGTAGATCTGAAGACCGATACACCCGTTTGAGGGCACTTTTAAATTATCCAATTAAAGTTAAAGAAGGCAATTATCTTGTGGTCGGTGCAGAATATAACAACATCTTATTAGAGCTTGAGGAGGACTATCCATTTGATGCCAGCAGAATTAATAAAATTCATGTGATAGACCTCAATTTGGCCTATACCTTCAAATGGAACCCCCGTTGGCGCGTAGGGATGAAATTCAATCCAAGGATTGCTTCAACCCTTACGAGAAGTTTGGTGTCCGACGACTATTTTATGAATGGAGGCCTGTTTTTTATTCACGACCGCAAGGACGATGAAAGCTTGAAGCGTCCGTATCGTTTGGTTTTAGGGCTTACTTATAATGCCACCACAGGATTACCTTTTCCTTTGCCTTTTATAAGTTATTTTCGACAGATCAATGACAAATGGAGTTATAATGCCGGTGTGCCTAAATCAAATTTAAAATATGCCTTAAATGGCAAAAGTAACGTGCAGGCGTTTACTGCTTTTGATGGGTACCTTGCCCATTTACAAGAGGTTTCAGTGGTGAATGGGCAGAATGTTGACCATATTTCACTATCGGTTATAGTTGGAGGATTTGGTTACGAATATTTGTTCACTAAACATTTGGTAGGGTATTTGTATACAGGTTACACCTTTAGGCTAAATAACGTTTTAAGGAATTCAAATCGAGATGAAATTTTTAAATTAGACCGCCTAAATGCCTTTTATTTAAGAACTGGAATAAAATTTAAAATTTAAGAATATGCCAAAAATATTGATTATTGAAGATGAAGCCGCTATTAGGCGTGTGTTGGTCAAAATACTATCAGAAGAAAATGATACCTACCAAGTTTCCGAAGCAGAAGACGGATTGAGTGGTGTGGATAAAATCAAAAAGGAAGATTTTGATTTGGTATTGTGCGATATTAAAATGCCAAAAATGGATGGGGTTGAAGTTTTGGAAGCCACAAAAAAAATAAAGCCTGAAGTACCCATGGTGATGATTTCTGGTCATGGTGATTTGGATACGGCCGTGAATACCATGCGTTTGGGGGCATTTGATTATATTTCAAAACCGCCAGATTTAAATCGACTGTTGAACACGGTTCGGAATGCATTAGATAGAAAGGAACTTGTAGTTGAAAATAAAATTCTTAAGAAGAAGGTCAGCAAGAAATACGAAATGATTGGCGAAAGCGATTCCATTTCCCAGATTAAGGAAATGATCGATAAGGTGGCGCCGACCGATGCCAGGGTTTTGATAACAGGACCCAATGGAACAGGAAAGGAATTAGTGGCCCACTGGCTTCATGAAAAAAGCGAGCGAGTGAAAGGCCCGATGATTGAAGTAAACTGTGCCGCGATTCCAAGTGAATTAATTGAAAGTGAGTTGTTTGGGCACGTTAAAGGCGCGTTTACAAGCGCCAATAAAGACAGAGCAGGTAAGTTTGAAGCCGCAAATGGTGGCACCATTTTTTTGGATGAGGTCGGCGATATGAGTTTGTCTGCCCAGGCGAAGGTACTAAGAGCTTTGCAGGAAAGTCGGGTACAAAGAGTCGGTAGCGATAAGGATATAAAAGTGGACGTACGCGTGGTTGCTGCCACCAATAAAGACCTGAAGAAGGAAATCGAAGAAGGTAAGTTTAGAGAGGATTTATACCATCGACTGGCTGTTATTTTAATAAAAGTGCCTGCATTAAACGACAGGCGAGAAGACATTCCTTTGTTGGTTAAACATTTTTCAAAGAAAATAGCTGGCGAGCAGGGTACGGCTCAGAAGAACTTTTCTGATAAAGCCATCAAATTGCTCCAAGATTATGATTGGACCGGAAATATCAGGGAACTACGTAATGTTATTGAGCGTTTGATTATCTTAGGAGGCAAGGAAGTTAGCGAACAGGACGTAAAATTGTTTGCTTCAAAATAGGCTGAATGTCAGGTTGAGGGCAGTCGAAACCTAATAAATTTCACGGATTTTGCATGGACCTTTCGTTAAGTTTCGGTTTGTGCTTTCAATGAAAATATGTTTTCATTTCAGCAATACTCAAGGTGACAATAGCTATTAAATAGGTGTTTTTGCCCTAATTAATGTTTTAAAATATGCGACAAATTACCGAATCAGATTTCAAAATCACCTCAAAAATCAATATTAAGGATTTGCCGACGGCTTTAGATTTAGGCGCGGATGAGAAAGCCGTTGAAAAGGCACTCAAAAAAACCAGAAAAAAACTGGCTGAAATCCAAAACACCATGTATGCCCATGACAAATATGCGGTGTTGATTTGTATACAAGGGATGGATACTGCCGGAAAGGACAGCATGATAAGAGAGGTGTTCAAGAGTTTTAATGTAAGGGGCGTTGAGGTGCATAGTTTTAAAGTTCCAACGGATTTGGAATTGAGCCATGATTATTTATGGCGACACTATATTGCGTTACCGCAACGGGGCAAGTTTGGGGTATTCAACAGGACGCATTACGAAAATGTGTTGGTAACACGAGTGCACCCCAGGTACATTATGGCTGAAAATATTCCGGGAGTAGATTCAGTAGATGATATTGACGATGCCTTTTGGGACAAGCGTTTTGAGCAAATCAATAATTTTGAAAAGCACGTGGCCGAAAATGGCACCATTATCTTTAAGTTCTTTTTAAATCTGTCCAAAGATGAACAAAAGCATCGTTTGTTAAGACGACTGAACAAGCAGGAAAAAAACTGGAAATTTTCATCAGGGGATTTAAAGGAACGTAAACTTTGGGATAAATATCAGGAATGTTATGAAGATGTTTTAAACCGTTCCTCAAAAGCACATGCGCCATGGTACAACATTCCTGCGGATGACAAGCCGACGGCACGCTATATCGTGGCGAAAATTATGTATGACGTGCTAAGCCAATATACCGATATTGTGGAGCCCGAATTGGATGAAGAAACCAAAGCTAATTTGGATTTGTATAAAGCTCAGTTGGAGGGGGAGTGATTTGAGTTGCACGTTTTGAATTTCAGTTTTTGTTTTTAAAGATCATTCTCAAATCCGAAATTAAGTAAAGCCCAACAAATATAAATATTCCAATTGCTGGAATGTATCCCTGATTTGGAATAATGAGAAAGATATTAAGTCCGATTAAAAAGAGACAAAAGGGGTAGGTAAATAGTCTTATTAATATGTTTTTGGCAGACCACTCTTTTTCAGGTTCCTTTTCCTCGACTTCTATATCCAATAATTCAAATATTTCATCAAGCTGGTTCTGTTTTTCAAACCTATAAATCATTCGTGCAAACAAAATAAAAATTGAAGAAAAAGCCGATAAGAAAAGAATTATTGGCCAACTGCCAATAAAATTAAATTCTGTCGGGTTTTTTGGAAACACGAAATACAGAAACCCAAATACTAAAATTCCGATTAGCATTTTTCCAACAGGATTAAGTCGGTCACTAATTTTTATCAGGTGATTGCTAGCATTGAATTCAAATTTGAAAATCGGATAAAAAGATGCATTCCAAAGGTTTTGATTCCAAACTTTTATTTCATGTCTATTAATTTCTCCGGCTGATCTCAAATCTCGGGAAAAGACGTTCCATAAATGATTAAAAAAAGTGTCTTTTCTTTTCAGTTCAATTAGTTTTTCAACATCTTTTTTAGTGACTTCCAATATAACTTTTGAAATTACTGGTAACTGATAAAGTAACTTATTTATTGCTCCTCAGGAAATATAACATGCTGATAAGCCCCCAGATCTGGGCTTGTTGTTCTGCTCACCCCTAAAATATCATTGGGCACCTGTGAAGCAAACGAAGCATCCCCTTTGCCATTAGCTGCCGAATCCTCCCCAATAATCAATAGGTTTTTATCGGTATCCAAAAAGTTGGGGTCTCGGTTAAAAATCATGCCTTCGTAATGGTCGGTATTATCGAAGTTATAATTGGGGCCTTCAAAATTATCGTTGCGGTCTTCAAATCGTACTAGGCAGTTGGTAAATTTAAAATTGAACTCCACAGCCTCATCTTCAATTTCATCCAAAAGAAATTCAGGGTTGTCATTGCCGTAAATGACACAGTTATTGAAATTGGCTTCGATTAAATCGGTTACTGTGGCATTGTTTTCCTCATCCAAAATAAAATTATTAATCAATAGCGCAGGCAGTGGCCTAAAGCTATTATTCCAATAATTAGCAATGGTGCAATGGGTAAAATTATACTTACCTCCTAAAGTAGCAGCCAAAGAGGATTGCCCGGCGTTGTTCAATACGAGGTTTTCACCTAAAATAGAAGTACCTCGGCCCAAAATACCAAAACTCCCCGAGTTGTAAATTTGGGAATTGGTAATGGTCAATTTATTGTTTGGTCCAGTAGCATTGCCGTCACTTAAAATACCGACCAATGCATTCTTAATGGTGGCATAATTGAAGACATTATTCACACTACCCTCCAAAAGCCAAATCGTGCCCCACTGTCCTGGACGTTCTGCGAATCCCGGTTCCAAACGGTCTCCCTCAAAAATCACTTCATTATCCAATGTTTCCTGGTCCGGACTATAAGCACCGTTCACATTTATTGAGGCACCCGCTTGTACTATAATACCCGAGTTTTCATGGAAATGTAGTCTTGCTCCCGCTTCAATGGTCAGGGTTTGTCCAGTCGGTACGGCCATGAAACCGTAAATAACATAGGGTTTTTCATTGGTCAAGGTTAATTGGTTTGCTTCCAATTCACGTCCTGGAAGGTCGGTTTCAATTAATTCACCTCCAATGTTCAAGGTCAAGGTTTCAATAATTTTTGTATCACCATCTCTTTCGGGAAACAAAAAAATCGCATCTTTAATCAAAGTGACTAGTTCAACTTTCTGCATATTGCCACCAGAATCAAACTCAATCGCATCCGTATAAAGCATTTCATTTGATGTGATAGGAGTGATGTCAGTGTTAAAGGTGGTTTCCACAAAAATGAACATGCTATCCTTAGCCAGCAATTCCACATTTTCAAAAGTTTTTCCAGCAATGCCGTCAACATTCAATCTATATTGAGAGTCTTCGCCACGTCCCAATTTTAAGGTGGGAATTAGGATGTCGTCATCGCTTCGATTGTAAACCTTAAGGTTATATGTGCTTGAACCGATATTTTTAAAAATGGTATCCAGATAAACAGTGTCCTTTGAAAACTCCAGGCTACCGGTACTAGGAGAAAATTCAAAATCTTTACGGCAAGAACTCCAAAGGATTAAGAAACCAATGGTGATAAAAAAGTAGAAATGGCGTTTCATTAAAAACTTATGTTTTGATGGCTAAAAATATAACTTTTGAAACGAAGAATTAGTATGATATTAATTTTTTAAACTTAGAGTATCTTCTGTTTTTTTGAAATTTTGGGTAATTTCTGTAAACGACCGACTGAAATTCATCAAAGAATCTAACAGAATCACTTTATTTTCTTCTGTGATGAGACTCTTTTTTAATGCCTTTGTCTCACAATATTCAAGGAATAGGTAGGCATATTCTTCAGGGATGTTCAAGTCATACCGAAGCAATTCCAAATTAAATAGTTTGTCATTTTGAAAAAGGGAATCTAAGGTTTCAAAGGTTATTGTCCCAATGTGTTTTTCTGGTTGTTTCTTTTTGCTTTTTAATAGTTTTTTAAACAGTTTGAATAGTTCCCTAGCATTAGCACCATAAGAATATGATGATTTTGGCATGTATAAATGAGGATTAACGCGTTTATCATAAGCCAATAAGCTCTCTGTCGACCCTTTTAATTCAGACTCTGTAATAGGTTTTGTGCTAAACAATAATACTTCGCCTAAAGCACTTGTTTTTTTCCGAAGTTCAAAAACGATAATGTCTTCAAAGTGTATGGGTTTTAGTTTTATAGCTTTTTTGAGATGGAACAGTGATTCAAAAACTATAGTGTCATTGATTTGAGCGGGAATTGTAAATTCACCATTATTGCCTGTGTAAGTTCTAATTTGTTTGGTGAGGTTAAAAACTTTTATGCCTTTTACGGTAGATTCGTTATCATAAACTTTCCCCTTGATGTTTTGTGATAACAAAGAAAATGGCAATAAAAGAAAAAGGAGGTATTTCAATTTGGCTGTTATTAGATATGCCCAAAGTAAATAGATTTAGTAAGTCCAACCATTGTGATTAAGATTATTTAACATTAGGATTAGGTATCAATTAACTATTTGACAAAAAAAACCTGATGGGGAACTAAGCTACATCAGGTTTCTTTTGAAGGGTATTGTTTAGTTTTAATAAATCAACTCCCGAATACGTTGTACGGCAGTTTCCGCCGTAATATCCCGTTGTGGTGAGCCGAACATTTCGTAGCCCACCATAAATTTCTTGACCGTTGCACTACGCAATAATGGCGGGTAGAAGCTCATGTGCCAATGCCAATGCTTGTTGTCATTGCCATCCGTTGGAGATTGGTGTATCCCTGCAGAATAGGGGAATGAAGTCTTAAACAGTTTGTCGTAAGCCTTGGTCAACACCGCGATAGCCTCGGCGTATTGTAAAGCTTCCTCGTCCGTCATCTCTAAAATATTGGATTGGTGTTTTTTGGGTACAATCATAGCTTCAAAAGGCCAAACCGCCCAAAAGGGTACTAGCACCACAAATCCGGTATTTTCATAAATGATACGTTCCTGTTTTTCTAGTTCCTGAGCCAAATAGGCGCCTAGTAAACTGCTCTCATTTTTGGAATAGTAGTTCAGTTGCTGGGTGTTCTTTTTGTCCACTTCGTTGGGTAAGGTAGATTGGCTCCAAATCTGTCCGTGCGGATGTGGATTGCTACAGCCCATTACAGCTCCTTTGTTTTCAAAGATTTGAACATAGTTGATTTTTGGGTTACTCCCCAATTCCTTGTACTGTTCCTGCCAAGCGAAAACAACTTTTTGTATTTCGTTGGAAGACATCTCTGCTAAGCTTTTGGAGTGGTCGGGGCTAAAGCAAATCACCTTGCAGATACCCGTTTCGCTTTCGGCCACTAAAAGACCATCATTTACCGAAAACGATGGCGAATCACTTTGTAGGGCAGCGAAGTCGTTAGTAAAAACAAATACATCGGTGTATTTTGGGTTGACTTCACCGTTTATCCTTGTGTTTCCTGCACATAAATAGCAACTCTCATCGTATGCTGGACGCTTTTCATTATTTACGGACTCATTTTGTCCCTGCCATGGGCGTTTTGCACGATGGGGGGATACCAGTATCCATTCCCCGGTAAGTATGTTATAACGTTTGTGCGAGTAGTCCTGTAAATGTGTATTCTTCATTTTAATTAGGGTTTTAGTTTGATTGGTTTATTTAACTAAATGTGTGCCGTCCGAAAGTTGAATGAAATAAACAGAACATTCCTTTCCAAACTTCGTTTTATAGGCTTTTGAGGCCGTTTCGGCAAAGGCCTTGGCTTCGCTTTTTGCAACAAGGTTTATGGTGCAACCACCAAAACCGCCACCCATCATTCGCGCTCCCAAAACATGTTTATTTTTCTTAGCCTGTTCTACCAGGAAATCCAGTTCTTCACAACTTACCTTATATTGGGTGGAAAGTCCTGCATGGGATTGATATATTAGCTTCCCCAGTCTTTCCAAATCGCCTTCTTCAATGGCCTTGGCCGCTTTTTCGGTTCGGTTAATTTCTTGGATGACGTAAAGTGCTTTTTGGTAATTGGCAGGTGTCACTTTATCAATTACAGCTTCTAAATCTTCTTCCGATGCATCCCGTAATGCTTTTACATCCAATAATTCTGCAATGGTTTCACATGCCGAACGCCTGTCATTGTATGCACTATCCGATAAACTATGTTTAACGTTGGTGTTTATCAGCATGAGTTGATGATCCTTAAAATTAATTTTATATGGTTTGGATTTTATTGTGCGGCAATCCAAATGCAATGCATGGTCCTTAACACCAAACATACTGGCGTATTGGTCCATAATACCACATTTAACGCCAACATAGTTATGTTCGGCCTTTTGGGAAATAAAAATCATATCTTCTTTTGACAGGCCTAGATCAAATAGTTCATTTAACCCAAAAACTACGCTATTCTCCAAAGCTGCCGAGGAGGACATTCCCGCGCCACCTGGGATATTGCCTTTAAAAATGATATTAAAATCCCCTACAACCTTGTTTCTGTTTTGTATCTCGGCCACTACGCCAAAAACATAGTTTTCCCAGCTGCCTTCTTTGGATGGTTTTATTTTGTCCAGCTCAAATTCAATGGTGCTGTCCAAATCCAAAGCAATCGCTGTACAATGGCCATTATCGCTTTTTTGGATGGCGGCGGCGATGCCTTTGTCAACAGCTGCGGGAAATACAAAGCCGTCATTATAATCCGTATGCTCCCCTATAATATTTATTCGTCCGGGCGAATAAATAAGTATGGGCTCTACTTTAAACGTTTTAAGAAACGTTTTTTTTACATCTTTTATTAATGCCTCGCTCATGATATTATTTAATTTAGATATCTAGTTTATACTCAAATTCCAAGTTATTTCATAGGATTCGTTGGGTTGTAAAATTTCTAGCCCTATTTTATTATTAAAACTATCCGAAACACCCGTTGTTGGCTCAATCGCTATGGTGTTGACTTTTGGAGGGGTGTAGGCCTGCAGAAAATTATTTTTGGATGATGAGCTAAAACGCAGACTGTACTTTGGGGTTTCAAATACGACTTTGTCCGAGTTCAAAATCCAGCAATCATCAAGTTGTTGGTCTTTTATTGGAAAGGACTTTACGTTGTCAATATTAGCTACGCCAGTAGTGATATTGCGGTCGCCCAGAATTAATTTTTGGGTGCTGTCCATCACAATTTTGCTGTCGTAAAGATTGTCACTTACAAAGTAGGGATGCCATCCCAAGGTAAAGGGAAAGGCATTGTTATGTGAATTGGTTACGGTAACACCCAAACTAATGCGATCCTCAAAAAACTCGTAGTCCAAACGGATTTTATAAGTATAGGGAAAACCTTGGGTTTCTTCAGTTTCAACATAAATCAAGGCTATTTTTACAGAATCATCGGATATTTGTTCGTCTAACAATTTAAAGGTTTTATTGTAAACAAACCCGTGCAATGCATTTTGTTCTTCGGTTTGATTCTTATTTAGTTGATAGGCTTGGCCTTCAAAACTGTATTGGCCATCTTTGATACGATTGGCAAAAGGAAATAAAATAGACGAGGCATAGGTGACGTCATATTTTAATGGGGCTAAATCCTGAATTATGGGATGTCCCTTAAGTGTTAGTTCCTGAAGGCTACCTCCGTCATTTAAAAATAGTTTGGCCTTTAGCGTTTCTTTAGAGTTTGATATTTCTAAAATGTTTTGCTCTGAATGTAAGTGTGTTGTGTACAATTGGTTTTATTTAGAGTGATTGTCTTAAAATTAGATGATTTGGGTTTTCAATTTGGTAATTTTCATTATTAGAAATCATTTTAGCCAAACGTTCTCCCATGGCCTTAAAATCTGTGGAAATAGTGGTAATGCCACCTTCCACGATTTCCTTTAGCAAAGTATCGTTATAGGAAATAACACCAATATCTTGGGCTAAAACAAGGTCGTTGTTTCGCATTCTTTTAATAATTCTTAATAAGTTTTTATCGTCTGGAATGATATAAAGTTCGCCTTTTTCTGGGGTTTTATTTTGAAGTGAATCTAAAATACTGTACGCTAAACTTCTGTGTTCACAAAACATGATAAACCCATCGAGCATGCCTCTGGGTTGCTTTTTGGGGTCAAAAGCAAGGACCAATTTTTGGTATTTTTTGATATGCTCATAAGCTTTGTTGAGGTTGTTGAACATATCTTGTTTAAAGTTTTGGTATATGCCGGGATACTTTTTCAATTCTTCTGGCATTTGATCTAGAATATAAACCTTGTCTTCTGGCAGTTTTTTCAGAATGGCATCCGTGTTTTCTAAATTCGCAGGCATTATAATGTAGTGGTTGTAATTGCCGTTATTGTCCTCTATGATCTTATTGAAAACATGAAGATTAAAATGGTGAAAATAAATATCTACTTCAATGCCCTCTTCCAAGTTATTAATGAAAGCATTGTGCAAATCTTCCTTAAAGGCGTTCAATTCGTCAAACAATAAAAGTGCCTTTTGCTTAACATCTATATTTTCGCTGGTAACGTAATAACCTTTGCCAACAACGGACTGAATAATGCCCCTAGTTTTTAGCTCGTTAAAGGCCATCAATACCGTATCCCTCGAAAGACCATTCGCCTCTTTTATACTGTTTATGGATGGGATTTGATCTCCTTTTTTCAATTTACCACGAATAATTGCCTTTTCTATGGAAAATACAATCTGCTGATATTTTGGAACCCCTATTTTGTCTTTAACCTTAATCACTTGAAACACAAAGATACTGAAAAATACGTTAAAAAACCTACTAGACCCTACTAGTTGGTTTTTTTATAAATTCGTCCAACATTTATTAAATTAAAAACATATATTTGGAAATCCTTTATTAATAACCAACTAAATAAATTTTTATGTCAGCAGGATTCGGTACTTGGGATTATGTGGTGTTTGTGGCCTATGCCATTTTAATTCTGGGGGTGGGACTTTGGGTGTCCCGTGACAAGAAAGGGCACCAAAAAAATGCAGAGGACTATTTTCTGGCAAGTAAATCTTTGCCATGGTGGGCTATTGGTGCTTCACTGATTGCAGCAAATATTTCGGCCGAACAATTTATAGGCATGTCTGGTTCTGGTTTCGCATCTGGTTTGGCCATTGCCTCCTATGAGTGGATGGCGGCACTAACTTTAATAATTGTAGGGAAATATTTTCTACCGATTTTTATTGAAAAGGGGTTATACACTATTCCAGAATTTGTTGAAAAGCGGTTTTCTACCAATTTAAAGACCATTCTTGCTGTTTTTTGGATAGGTCTTTACGTGTTTGTTAATCTTGCTTCCGTACTATATTTAGGAGCTTTGGCATTGCAGACTATTATGGGAATCCCTTTGATTTATGGTATTATGGGGCTGGCTATGTTTGCTGCAGCATACTCTTTGTATGGAGGGTTGTCCGCTGTAGCCTGGACGGATGTTATTCAAGTAGTATTCTTGGTGCTAGGCGGATTGGTAACAACTTACTTGGCATTAAATACAGTTTCGGGTGGCGAAGGTTTTGTTGCTGGTCTAACTACTGTTTATGAAACCGTTCCTGAAAGATTTGAAATGATTTTGGATGAGTCCAATCCGGAATATAAAAATTTACCTGGTATCGCCGTTCTTGTTGGGGGCATGTGGGTCGCAAACTTGTATTATTGGGGATTCAACCAATATATCATACAAAGAACCCTTGCTGCCAAATCTTTGGAAGAATCTCAAAAGGGCATTTTATTTGCTGCATTTTTGAAATTACTAATTCCGCTAATAGTTGTTATACCCGGTATAGCGGCCTATGTTATCATAAACGACCCAGAACTAATGGCAGGCTTGGGTGATATCGCATTACAAAACTCTCCTCTTGAAAAGAAGGATAACGCTTATCCGTGGCTATTGCAGTTTTTGCCAACAGGCCTCAAAGGAGTTGCATTTGCCGCCCTTGCAGCCGCTATTGTGTCATCGCTTGCTTCAATGCTAAATTCTACTTCTACCATCTTTACTATGGATATTTACAAGGAGTATTTTAATAAAGATGCGGATGATAGGAAAACTGTAAATGTTGGTAGAATCTCAGCCACAATTGCTTTGGTTATTGCATGTATTATGGCCCCTCTTTTAGGAGGGATAGACCAAGCATTCCAATTTATACAGGAATATACTGGTATTGTTAGTCCAGGTATTTTGGCTGTATTTTTACTGGGTCTTTTTTGGAAGAAAACTACCAATAAGGCGGCAATTACTGGAGCATTAACGTCTATTCCTATAGCGATGTATTTTAAGGTGGCGCCCAAAGGGTGGTCGTCTTCACCTATTTTTGTGGATGTGCCCTTTATGGATCAAATGGGCTATACCCTGCTGCTTACAATGGGCGTAATCGCTTTGGTAAGTTATGCCCAACATAAGGGAGCAGATGATAAAAAAGGCATCCCGGTTACCAAACAGTTGTTCAAAACTTCACCTTTGTTTAACATTGGTGCATTTGCAGTAATGCTAGTATTAACGGTACTCTATGCCTTGTTTTGGTAAATGCTTTCTGAACGGATAAACAATAACTTCAACCCTTACGTTGGAGCTTTTTTGTGCCTGTTAAGGGTGATCTTACTTATAGTTGAAAGTTAGGGTTAAATCCAATGAACCTTGAAGTGATGTAATCGGCTGAATAATTCCATTAAATCTATCATAAACTATTTTCCTCTTTTTTCTAAAAGTAGTATTTTGGCACGGTTATTAGTTATTTACTTATAATCGAATTGCTTAAGTATTCCCCTATGCGCCATATCTATTTCATTTTAATTACTCTCACCTGCCTTTCTTCGTATGCCCAGAGTACCTTAAATCCACTTTTATCTCAGGACAAGGAGGCTCAAAAAAAATGGGTGGATAGTGTTTACAATTCACTATCGCTTAAAGAAAAAGTTGGGCAATTATATATGGTTCAGGTAATGTCCAATCAAGATGTTGCAACCAAGAATAAAATTGTCAAACTCATACAGGATCATCATATTGGAGGTATCATCTATTCCAATGGAGGCCCAAAGCGACAAGCTAGTTTAAACAATGAATTACAGGCAATTTCTAAAACCCCAATGCTAATAGGAATGGATGCCGAATGGGGTTTGAGTATGCGATTGGATTCTACATATGCGTTTCCTTGGAATATGACCTTGGGAGCCATAAAGGATAACAAAATGGTGGAAAAAACGGGGCGTTATATTGGAGAACATTGTAAAAGACTGGGTGTTCATTTTAATTTTGCTCCAGTGGTGGACATCAATACGAATCCAAAGAACCCGATAATAGGCAACCGTTCCTTTGGCGAGGATAGGGATAACGTCACCGAAAAAGCGTTGTCTTTTATGAAAGGGATGCAGAGTGCCGGGGTTTTGGCCAATGCCAAGCATTTTCCTGGGCATGGGGATACTGAACAAGATTCGCATTTAACGTTGCCCACTATTAGTTTTGACGCAAAGCGAATCGATTCAATAGAGCTATATCCTTACAGGCAACTAATTTCAAAAGGCTTATCCAGCGTAATGGTAGCCCATCTAAATGTGCCGAGTTTGGAACCAACGGGCTATCCATCTTCGCTTTCCAAACATATCGTTACCGATATTTTAAAAGATTCACTTGGGTTTCAAGGACTCATTTTTACAGACGCACTCACTATGAAAGGTGCTGCGGATTTTAGTGATACAGGCGATATCGATTTGGCCGCCTTCAAAGCTGGGAATGATGTGATGTTGATGTCCGAAGATGTTGCTATAGGTGTTGAAAAGCTATTGGGGGCTATTAATAGTGGAGACATTTCGGAGGAGCGTTTGGCGCATTCCGTTAAAAAGATTTTATTGGCAAAATACAAAGTCGGTTTGCACAATTATGAGCCTATCGGATTGTATAATTTAGATAGCGATTTGAATCGTTTAAAGGACGATATCCTTTATGAGGAGTTAATGGAAAACGCCATTACGGTGGTGAAAAATGAAGGGAGTTTGGTACCCCTAACGCGATTGGAAACAAAAAGTATTGCCTATGTACAAATGGGAGATGATGATGGGAGTGTATTTCTGAGGGAATTGAAAAAATATGCCAAAGTCCACCAGATTACTGATGACAATCTGTACACATTGATGAAGAAATTGCAACCTTATAATACAGTGATAGTTGGATTTCACCGGTCCAATGCGAATCCTTGGAAAGCCCATGAATTTAGTAGCAGGGAATTGGTGTGGTTATACGAAATCGCTAGGGTGCATGATGTTATTTTGGATGTGTTTACCAAGCCTTATGCCTTGGAGGATTTAAAAACCTTTGAGAATTTCGAAAGTGTTATTGTCAGTTATCAAAACAGTAAGATAGCTCAGGAAAAATCCGCTCAATTGATATTTGGGGCTATCCCTGCAAAAGGATGTTTACCCGTTTCCATCGGTGAATTTTACAAAGCCGGAGATGGCATAGAAAACAATGCTATCAAGCGTTTGGGGTATACATTGCCCGAACGGGTGGGTATGAGCTCTGAACGGTTAAAAAAAGTGGATTCTATAGCTCAAGTGGCGGTGGATTCAATGATGACACCGGGCATTCAGCTATTAATAGCCCGTAAAGGAAAAGTGGTTTACAACAAAAATTTCGGAAAGCATACCTATAAAGGCAAGGAAAAAATAACTTTTGAGGATATATATGATGTAGCTTCACTAACCAAAATATTAGCCACATTACCTTTGGTTATGGAACTGGAGGAAAAAGGGGTATTGTCACTTGATAGTCCGCTTTCAGAATTATTGCCGGAATATAAAGGTTCAAATAAAGAAAATATCACCGTTAAGCAAATGCTGTCCCATTATGCGCGATTGCGTCCTTGGGAGCCGTTTTACTATCACACCTTGGACAGCATTACCAAACGGCCAAGCGGTAAATATTATAGAACAGAACGTAGCAAAAAATTCGATATCGAAGTCACCAAAAACCTTTACCTCCGAACGGATTATCAGGATTCCATCCAGAAGATTATTCGAGAATCCGAACTTTTGGAGCGTCTGCGGTATCGATACAGCGACTTTCCCTATTATATTTTAAAGAAATTTATAGAGGAACATTACGACCAAGGACTGGACGAGTTAGTACAGACACATTTTTATCAGTCCTTAGGAGCCAATTATACCATGTACAATCCGTATCGAAAGATAAGCAATACTCATATTGTGCCGACGGAGGTAGATGATTATTATCGCTATACGAAGATTCATGGGTATGTGCACGACATGGGTGCGGCAATGCAAAATGGAGTAGGGGGGCACGCAGGTGTGTTTAGTAACGCCAACGATGTAGCAAAAATAATGCAATTGTATTTACAAAAGGGTTTTTACGGAGGCAAGCGCTATCTAAGCCCTCAAACTATTGAAAAATTCAATACCTGTTATTTTTGTGCGAAGGATAACAGGCGCGGCGTAGGTTTCGATAAGCCCCAATTGGGTGATGCCGGTCCTACATGTGGGTGTATTTCGATGACCAGTTTTGGGCATTCCGGATTTACGGGCACTTATGCTTGGGCGGACCCTGAGGAGGAAATTGTATATGTGTTTTTAGCAAATCGAACCTACCCAAAAGCAGGGAGGAACCGATTGCTAAAGGAAAATATAAGAACGGAAATACAGCGCTACATTTATGACGCGATTGTAGATTAGCAGTACCTAGAGTGCCTATAGTTATAAGTACTTGGAGTTTTTAGTAACTTTCAACACTTAGAATTTTGGACATTTGCAACTTAAGACACTGATAACTTTTAATACTTGAAACTTAAAATATGAACATAGGAATAGTATGTTACCCAACCTTTGGAGGTAGTGGTGTTGTAGCGACTGAATTGGGTTTGGAACTCTCAAAACGCGGACACGAAGTACATTTCATCACCTATAGCCAACCGGTAAGGTTGGAGCAAATAAGCCATAATGTGCATTACCATGAGGTGAACGTACCAGAATATCCGTTGTTTCATTATCAGCCTTATGAATTGGCATTATCTAGCAAATTGGTGGACATGGTAAAACTGCACGGCATCGAAATTTTGCATGTACATTATGCCATTCCGCACGCCTATGCGGCCTATATGGCAAAAAAGATGTTGCAGGAAGAAGGGATTTATGTGCCTATTGTCACAACGCTTCACGGTACGGATATCACTTTGGTAGGCAATCACCCTTTTTATAAACCTGCGGTGACTTTTAGTATCAATAAATCCGATGCGGTTACGGCGGTATCCAAAAGCTTGAAGGAGGATACCATGCGATTGTTTGACGTAAAGAACGACATTCAAGTGGTGCCGAACTTTATCGATTTGGACAAATACAACCATAGTTTTACGGATTGTCAGCGTGGCATGATGGCTGATGAAAACGAAAAAATCATCACTCATATCAGTAATTTGAGGCCAGTAAAGAGGGTTCATGATGTGATTAAGGTGTTTTATGGTATCCAAAAAGAAATCCCTGCAAAACTGATGTTTATAGGTGAAGGCCCTGAAAAGGAAAACGTAGAGCTACAGTGTCGCGAACTGGGCATTTTAGATAAAGTGATTTTCTTCGGAAGAAGTAACGAGATTGATAAGATATTATGCTTTAGTGACCTATTTCTGTTGCCCTCACAAACTGAGAGCTTTGGGTTGGCGGCCTTGGAGGCTATGGCCTCAAAAGTTGCCGTTATTTCAAGTAACACGGGCGGTATTCCAGAAGTAAATATTCATGGCTATTCCGGATTTTTAAGCGATGTGGGAGATGCGGACGATATGGTAAAGAATGCCCTCCATATTTTAAAGGATAAAGACCGATTAAAAACTTTTAAGGATAATGCCAGGACCCAAGCCGAAAACTTCGATTTGCATCAAATAGTACCGCAATACGAGGCGGTTTATGAGGATACCTTGTCTAGGTGTTTGGTGTTGTAAGGTTTCTTTGTTTACTTTAATGGATTCGGATCAGTAGGAAGAGTATATAAGTATTTGCAACCACGCGGCGGGTGTTTATTTTTTTCTGTCTTCGAATGCTCTTATTGCCATATCTATTTCTTCTTGGCTTATTTGGTTGCCACAATAACGACAAATTTGAGCTTCAATTTTAATGGATTCCTTGCATTTGTCGCACTGTTTTCTTGGGTCAATTCCGTATCTCAAGATTAAAAAGGCAATCCATCCGGTCATTGGGTGGATTCCAAAAAGCATCCAAAGCTTGGAAACACCCTTAATTTTCGCCCATTTTATACCATACCAAATAGGGATAAACCAGAAGAAAAATATAATCAATATTACAACAAACAAACCGATTGAACCATCAAATGCGTTTTTCATAATATTGTTTTAAATCTTGGGCTTTGGTTGTTTTAATAATGTTTTTTACAATAGGCCTCTAAGGTCTTATGTTTGAATAGCAATGGATTATGGAGACTACATTTCAGTTTACAATATACTTTAATTAAGTGAAATAGCGGCTTGAATTGACTCTCAAACCGCTATTGCCTATACATTGTTACTGAGCTCAGTACTTATTTGAATTTTTTAAAGTTTTAAATTGCTTGACTATTTTTCCAAAATTTTTGTCTTTTTTACGTTTTTCAGCAACAGTTGATTCAAAATGTTCTTTTTCTCGTTTCATTTTTAGATAATTTTCATAGAACAGTTTATCTACTTTTTCACCTTCAACGGCCGCCACAACAGCACAACCAATTTCAATGGTATGGGTGCAATCTTTAAACTTACAGTTTTTGGAAAGCTCAACTATTTTTTCAAATGTCTTTTCCAATCCTTCCACTGAATCTGCAATACCCACTTCTCTTATTCCGGGATTATCAATTATAATACCTCCATTTTCGAGCACTATTAATTCTCTGTGGCTTGTAACGTGTCGTCCTTTATTCGTACTTGTGCTAATCGTATTTGTCTTCATCAATTGTTTACCCGAAAGGTTGTTTAAAAGGCTTGATTTTCCCACTCCTGACGAGCCCAACAAACAGTAAGTTTTGCCCTTCAATATATACTCTTTCACTTTCTCAATCCCTTTTTGGGATTCATTGCTTATAGCAATTACTGGTACTTGCTTCACTCTTTCTTGAGATCTGGACATCAAATCAGTTAAAACAGTATCGTTTATCAAGTCAATTTTATTGAGAATGACAATCGGTTTTACATTGGATGTATTGCATATTGTTAGATATCTTTCTATTCGATTGATATTAAAATCTCTGTCAACGGCTTGTACTATAAAAGCAAAGTCAATATTTGTTGCTATGATTTGTTTCTCTCCTTGTTTGGCGACTGCTTGTCTTTCAATGATGGTTTTTCTGGGAAAAATAGAATGTATGAGAACTATATGATCATCATATTCAGAAATTGCAACCCAATCCCCCACAGCGGGAAAATCTTTGCGAGTATCTGCAGTATATCTTAAGTTTCCTGTAATTTCTGCATGGAACTCTCCTTTTTCCGTTTTAACAATATATCTTTCTTTATGCTCTGAAATAATTCTTCCAATTTCAAAGTCTGTTAGATTATGCTGAATTCTTAGTTCTTCTATTTTGTCGTTATATCCGAAATGTTCTAATTTCATATTCTATGTGTTTTAAATTATTGTAAACGCTTCAGTACTTATAAATCAATTAAATACAGAAACGTACACAAGGGATGTGTTTATTTGTAAAAATGTAAATAAGCAGAAATGCTTCAGATGATTACCTGAAGAAAAGAAGGGTGGTAGCCAAAGAAAATTGACTATCTATTTTACAATATCCGAATAACATATTACGGATGTAATAGACATAAAATTTAATTAGAATACAAAATTAAGAAAATCCTCTTATATAGCTTAAAGAAAAAGAATGTTTTGGCTTAAGCACATCGGTTACATATGTGGAAAGTCGTTTGGGGTAGAGGTTAGCTTTGAAAGTACACACCAAAGTGAAAACCTCAAGGATTTTCGTAAGTAAGCCTTTACTAGCAATGAATTATATACGTCTTAAGTTTGATTCTCTGTAAATTTGGATACTAACCAGAAAGAACAAAAGAGAGAATTAAGGTTA
>NZ_JBHULY010000004.1:0-737 GCF_042684665.1 Hyunsoonleella rubra
TAGCCGTACCGGAAGGTGCGGCTGGAACACCTCCTTTCTAGAGAAAGACGGCCTATAGGTATCACACAAATGCGAGGAACAGTCTGTTCTCTCTAGCTGTCAATTTAAAACATAGAGTAGTAGGCAGTGGCCAGTACTCAGTCCGCAGTAGAGCGTTACTGCCAGCTGCGACTGAACACTGCATACTAAATACAGTCTCATAGCTCAGCTGGTTAGAGCGCTACACTGATAATGTAGAGGTCGGCAGTTCGAGTCTGCCTGAGACTACGGTCGCGCTTTGCGCGAGAGTTCAAAGTTTTGAGTTCAAAGTTCAAAGTTTTGGGGAAGTTCATAGAAATACAATTGAGATTTTAGAAGTTGGGCAACCAGTTTACAGTACGCAGTTTGCAGTACGCAGTACGTCAAATAAAGACTGATTACTGAATACTGGGACTGCCGGCTATAAAAAACGGGGGATTAGCTCAGCTGGCTAGAGCGCCTGCCTTGCACGCAGGAGGTCATCGGTTCGACTCCGATATTCTCCACGATTTTAATTCTGAATTCATAATTCTGAATTTAGAATTAGAAAAAGGTTCATTGACATATTGGAAAAAGATACATGAAATCATTAGATATAAATATCTGATAGAACAAAATAATTGTAACGAGCAATTATAACTCATTAAAAAGACAAAAGTACAATAAGCTACAAAAGAGCGTATGGGGAATGCCTAGGCTCTCAGAGGCGATGAAGGACG
>NZ_JBHULY010000005.1:0-802789 GCF_042684665.1 Hyunsoonleella rubra
CCTTAAAACGAGTCTGTTGCAGAAATTATGGGTTTTTATGGCGGCTTGCGCAACGGTTACCATTGTTGGCAGTAGTTATTTTTTTGTTCGTAATAATTTTTTCCTTTCTTCCGAAGATGCAAAGGCAATTTCTTTATATTCTTTTTTGTGCTCAATATTTATTAATAATTCAAAATCCATATTTTTTAACATTGAAAATTCCTCTAGTAATTGTTTTAATTTTGGTTTTCCGGCTTCACTTAGTCCATTGTAGAATATGAATAACAATTCGTAAGAAGATAGCAAAGCTCTTAATAAGTTTGAATAATTATACTTTTCTTCCTTGGTTAATTCTTTAGATTTCTTAATGAATTTTAAAATATGATACATATGCCTAAAGTAATGACCTAAATCAGATTGGTTTACTTTATAGAATTCGGCATACTTTTCAACAGTCGGTTCTATAGGGTGTTTTCTTAATCTAAATCCTTTTGGAAATGCTCGTTCATAAAATGTACTAAAACAATCTCTTCCCTCCGCCGAAGTTGTCCAACTTCCATCGCGGACACGTTTTAAATCAATTCCGTTTACTATTTCTTGATGATTACTTAGCAGTTGGAAAAACGTATTTTCAAACCGTTGTCTTCGCAAAGTTTTATTCTGTTCAGCCATTTCTGCTTTTTGCCCAGAAAGTTCAAGTCTCGTGTATTTAACTTCTAATTGACTGTACATTATTTCCAATTGTTGGTTTAATAACTGTTGTTTTTGACCTAAAAATGCAACATAGATAAAGAATAAACCCGCTAAAGACCATACAGAAGCAACTGTTCCAGCCATAAAATCTCCTAATAAATTAAGTCCAAATCCTTTCTCCGTATTTGTGCAAATAAAGTAAATCAAAGCAAAAGCAGATACAAAAGCACCAATCCAAACAAATATCCAAGCCCAATTCGTAAATTTTGAAATTTGTTCGCCAAGTCTATCAATTTCAGTTTCAATTTCAGACTGTCGAGTTTTAATCCTTTCAGATGCCTCGTTTATTTCTTTTTCTAATTCAGATTTGTTCATTTTCTAATTACTGCCAACGGTTTGTGTATGAAACGTAGCGTGCAAATGGACACTAACTTTTCGGATAAACACGGAGCCGAATTTTTATATTTTGTTTTTAATTTTCTATTTTAAAAGCCAATTTTAAAAATTTGGCGGTCTTTGTAAATAACCACTAAACCTCAGGGAAAGCCTTTAATAGCTATGTTTTATACACGTTGTTACCCAACGTTTTACTCTACATTATCTTTTAAAGAATCCCAATAATCAGCATCCAATTTCTTTATCTCAATTGTTTGTTCTACTTGCATTCCTAGACCAAAATCATAAATGTATTCAGCAAGTTGTTTTCCGTCAATTAAAACTAAGGTTGTCGAACCATTTAAATTATTAGCGTATTCAATTGCTCCTTTTGTATAATAAGATGTTGTTATAAAAACGCCTTTATTCGATTGAGCAACTGCTAAGGCTCCGACAAATTTCTGAATTTCTTCTCTTCCGATTGAAATGTCTGTTTTATACCTTTTCGCTTGAATATGAATTCGACCAAGTCCTAAAACATCTTCTTTAATTATTCCATCAATTCCTCCGTCATTTGAAGCTTTAGTTACTAATCCGGAATTTTGAATTTCTCCACCATATCCCATTCGTTGTAAAAGACTAACTACTAATTTTTCAAAGGCAATTGGAGTTTTTGTTAAAATCGTATTAATTATATCTGTATAAACTGATTTCTTAATATTGGAAAAAGAACCATACAACTTTTCTTGAGGAGTTAATTCTGAAGATGTGTCATTTATTTCGATTAATTCTTCGGATTTCTTTTTTTGTTTTTTAGGTTCTCTTTTTTCAATTTCTTGGTCTATATACTTATCTATTTGCTCGGGTTTTTCTATTAATTCAATTCCTTTTGCATTTATCTCATATGTTCCTCTTTTGGGCTTGTCTACCAGTCCGCCCATATTTAAATAACTCAAAGCCCAAGAAACCCTGTCATAGAATATTGGTCCATTTCCAGATTTGTACATTTCGTTTAAATCTTCATCGGACAACTTAAAATGTTCACCAAGTGGTTGAATAAATTCACCCAGTTTAATTTTTCCCTTTGCTTTTAATAATTTCAAAGCGGGCAATCTTATTTCATCGTGTTTTGGTAATGGCATTTTCTTTTTTTCTTAATGTTGGGTAACACTTGTATAACAGCAGCTCTCCATAAAAGCTGCTGTTATATCGCATATAGTTATAACTGCAATGTAGTATTTTTCAGCAAGTTATCCAAGGAGCTGGTAACAGTTTTGTTATTAAACTATTTAATTTTTTATATTAGTTGATAAACCTTTAAAACATGGTATTAACAACAACAAACTCCATTGAGGGGCATCAAATAAAGGACTATTTGGGTATAGTAACCGGGGTGTCCACCAATCAAAAAACATCCTTTTCCTTTAAAACCGAAAAAAACAAACAACTCTATCGGGAGTTTATCAATGAGGCTAAAGAGGAAGCTTTTCAGGATTTAACGGATAATGCTTCAAAACTAAAGGCCAACGCCATTGTGGGTATCAAATTGGATATCGAAATGTCGTCCACTTCCTATTTTTTTGTTTCCGTTACGGGTACGGCCGTAAAGGTATCGGTGTAACTTTTTATAATGTTTTCATAAAGTGAATCGCCCAGGGCATTATTATCGGTAGTTTTGCGTTAAATTTTAAACATTAATCCATGAAATTTATAGCGTCTCTATTACTTTTTGTAGTCGCGTTTTCGGCTACAGCCCAAAACCCCATTGAAAAAACCGTGGGGGAGTTTTCCGAATTAAAAGTGTATGATTTGATTGAGGTGGAACTCATTCCGTCCGATGTGGACAAAGTTGTCATTAGTGGTAAAAATACCAGTGATGTGCTGGTCATCAATAAAAATGGTACCTTAAAAATCAGAATGAACTTCGAAGAAGCCTTTGATGGCAATCAAACCAAGGTGAAATTATATTACACAGGTTGCGATGCGTTGGACGCCAACGAAGGTGCGTATATCCATTCCGACGAAATGATCGAACAATTTGAAATAGACCTGAATGCCCAGGAAGGGGGTCAAATAGATGTAAAACTTAAGGTGACTTATGTTAATGTAAGGTCCGTAACCGGGGCGGACATCCTGGCTTCCGGAACAGCAAAACATCAGGACGTTTCCATTTTTACTGGCGGGGATTATCAGGGCAAAGACCTGAAAACTGAACATACTGAAGTTTCCATTCGCGCAGCAGGTGAAGCTTATGTTCATGCGAGCAAATCCGTAGATGCAAAAGTTAGGGCTGGGGGTGATATATTTATTTACGGCGACCCTGAAAGAATTGAGGAAAGTCGTGTTTTAGGTGGGCGTATTAAACGGATGTAACTTTGTTATAGACCTCATAGACTAAAGCCATTGGAGTCCAATGGCTTTTTTGTTTCTCCATTTATGCGTTACTTTGTGTAAAGATTCTCTTTCGCATGTTTGATGACGTCATAGCAGCTATTCCGTTTGGGATTTTATTGGCCTTTACCATTGGCCCTGTGTTTTTTGTGCTATTGGAAACCAGTGCCACTAAAGGCTTTAGGAGTGCATTGATTTTTGATTGTGGTGTCATCTTAGCGGATATACTTTTTATCATCGTCGCATTTTTTAGTACAAACAACCTTTTGGAAAAAATTAAAGACGATCCTAATTTTTTGATTTTTGGTGGCGTACTGTTAGTAGCCTACGGCATCATTTCTTTTGTAAAAACCTCAAAATCCTTTCGGGAAATTGTAAGGGAGTACCATAAAATTGAAATCAAAAAAGGTTATGGACGTCTATTTTTAAAGGGTTTTTTGCTCAACTTTATTAATATTGGCGTGTTGTTGGGGTGGGTGGCCTTTATTGTTTTGGGGAATACCCTTACGGACTCCACCAATGGCGTTATTGTATTTCTTTCAACAATTTTGGTGGTCTATCTCTTAGTAGACTTAGTGAAAATACTTGTCGCAAAAAAATTGAAAAACCGATTGACGCCACGTTTGATTTTTAAGACGAAAAAAATTGTTGCGTTAGCTATTCTGGGCTTCGGTATTTTACTGTTGGTTCAGGGCTTTTTTCCAGATGAAAAGGAGATGATTAAGGAGCGCTTTGATAAAATTAACCCGATAAAAGAATAGTTTTCCCAGGAGGTTGGGCTTTAAATTGAACCTGTTTATTAAATGTAATATTGCTAAAACAAATGAAGCGCATTGTTTTATGATATAAAAACAAAAAAGAGATACTTAAAGTATCTCTTTTTTTTGAGGCGTCGAGCGGAATCGAACCGCTGTAGCAGGTTTTGCAGACCTGTGCCTAAGCCACTCGGCCACGACGCCATAACAGTGATGCAAATGTAAAAAAATTTGAGACTTTTAATTATAAAAAGTTACTTTTTGCGCTTATCCGTCATTTTTATGGTGACTTTTTGAACATCGCCACCTATGGGCGGATTCAATTTACTCACCCAAACCGTTGCTTTTTTCACCAGTTGGTCTTCGTTAAAAATCCGATCCAAAATCCGTCGGCAAACAGTTTCCAATAGGTGGGAGGGCTTGTCCATTTCCTCCTTTATCACTTTGTTTAAAAACACATAGTCCACTGTATCACTGAGTTTATCGCTTTTGGCCGAGGTTTGGAGGTCGGCTTCAACTTGAAGATCCACGCGATAATCGCTTCCAATTTTACTCTCTTCTTTTAAACACCCGTGGTAGGCAAAAATTCTGATGTTTTCAACTTTTATAATTCCCATTGCAACTGAATTTAAGTCGCTAAAATTACCTAATTTTGCCCATATTTTTTGTTTAATATCCTAGTTTCTCTCTAGGAAATATGAATTGCAACAGCGCTTATGTCTGAAGAAAGAAAATCACTCAATTTTATCGAGCAAATTATAGAGGAGGATTTGGCAAATGGAATGGCTAAGGACGATTTACGATTCCGGTTTCCACCTGAACCCAATGGTTATTTGCACATCGGTCACACTAAAGCCATCGGCATCAGCTTTGGTTTGGGTGAATATTATAATGCGCCCGTCAATTTGCGTTTTGACGATACCAACCCGGCTAAGGAAGAGCAGGAATATGTAGATGCCATAAAACGGGATATTGCTTGGTTGGGTTACAACTGGGATAAGGAATTGTATTCTTCGGATTATTTCCAACAACTGTATGATTGGGCCATAAAACTGATAAAAGAAGGGAAGGCTTACGTGGATTCTCAGACCAGTGAAGCGATGGCAGAACAAAAAGGAACACCAACTGAACCTGGAGTAGATAGTCCCTATCGAAATCGATCTGTTGAAGAAAATTTGGAGCTGTTTGATCGGATGAAAAAAGGCGAATTTGCTGAAGGCGAGCATATTTTAAGGGCGAAAATCGATATGACACACCCAAATATGCTAATGCGCGACCCCATTATGTATCGTTTGGTAAAGGCCGAACATCACAGGACTGGTGCGGATTGGTGTATTTACCCGATGTACGATTGGACCCATGGCGAAAGTGATTACATCGAGCAAATTTCGCATTCGTTGTGCTCTCTGGAATTCAAGCCTCACCGCGAGCTTTACGATTGGTTTTTAGATCAAGTTGTGGACCCAGAACTACTCCGCCCAAAACAGCGTGAATTTGCCAGATTGAATCTCAGCTATACCATCATGAGCAAGCGTAAACTGTTGAAATTGGTTGAAGATGGCGTTGTAAGTGGCTGGGACGACCCACGAATGCCTACCATTTCGGGATTGCGACGCAGAGGATATACGCCCAATGCCCTGCGAAAATTTGTGGAAACCGTTGGGGTGGCCAAACGCGAAAACGTCATTGAAGTATCACTTTTGGAGTTTTGTATCCGTGAGGATTTGAACAAAACTGCCCCAAGAGTTATGGCTGTGCTAGACCCGATAAAACTGGTAATTACCAATTATCCCGAAGATAAAGTAGAGTGGTTGGATGCAGAAAATAACCCTGAAGATGAAAGTGCAGGCTACAGGAAAGTACCATTTTCAAGGGAGCTATTCATAGAAAAGGAAGATTTTAGGGAAGAGGCAGGCAACAAGTTTTTCCGGCTGAAACTTGGTGGTGAGGTACGACTCAAAAATGCTTATATCATTAAAGCTGAAAGCGTGGTTAAAGACGCCAATGACGAAATCACGGAAGTACACTGTACGTATTCCGAAGACACCTCCAAAAAGGTGAAAGGCACGTTGCATTGGGTGTCTATACGACATGCCATCAATGCCGAAGTTAGAGAGTACGACCGGTTATTTATGGATGAAGCACCTGATAGCCATCCCGATAAGGATTTTATGGAATTTATTAATCCCGATTCTCTGAAGGTGATTGAGGCTTTTGTAGAGCCAAGTTTGGCAGAAGCGAAAGTTGGAGATAGGTATCAATTTCAACGTTTGGGCTATTTCAATGTGGATGATGATTCAACTTCAGACCATTTGGTTTTCAATAAAACTGTCGGCTTACGAGACACTTGGGCTAAAGTAACCAGCACTGAGCGCGGTCGAAGTGAGCCGAAACAAAATAATACTCAGAGTCAAAAACCTCAAAACAATCAGCCGAAGAGAAAGGCAATTGATGTTATCAAGCAATTGGGTAAAAAGTACACCAATTTGCCGGAGGAAAAACGGCTTAGAGTGCGTGCTGAAATTCTGCAATTGGCTGAGGAGGTGTCCTATGAGGAATTAGAACCTTTATTCAATACAGCCGTGAAGAAAGTTGGGACGCGCATAGCAGTTTTATTAACTCTAAAAGTCATGTTGAATAATGGTTTGAAACAGACTTCGGAGATAGATGACTTTATTGAAAAAGCACTGAACGACAAGAATGATCTTCTTGTAAATGAAGCCAAAAGTTGAAAAGCAAAAACATCGGAGGAAAAAGGCTTGAATGGGTGGATCAAGCTAAAGGGTTAGGGATATTTCTTGTAATATACGCCCACAACATCCCTTTTTCGGAAGCCTACATTTACAGTTTTCATATGCCTTTGTTTTTCTTCGTTGCCGGGATGTTTCATCCAAAGCTTACGAGTAAATCAACCATAGTACATCGGGCAAAAAGCATTTTAATTCCATATTTTTTCTGGGCTACTTTTTTGTATGTTTTTTGGTATTTTTTAGGAAGGCATTACGGCGATAGCCTTAATCATAACTTAGACCCCCTTAAAGGTTTGGTTGGGGTTTTTTATGCACAAGGAGATATTGAATATATGGACTGGGGCATTCCAATGTGGTTTTTGCCGGCAATATTTGTTACCTTTTGTTTGTACTCTTTTTTGAACCTTATAAAGCATAAGCATGTAAAATTATTAGGCCTTGTGGCCTTAATTGTTTTCGGCCTGGCATATCCATGTTTTTCCGATTTCAAATTACCTTGGAGTCTGGATGTTGCCTGTGTTTCCTTGTCATTTTATGCACTAGGAAATTTTCTGAAGCCTCATCTTTTGGAGATAACTAAAATAAGGTTGGTTCTATTTTTCATTATTTCTGTCGTGATGAGCCTGGCTTTGGCATTACTTAATTCAAAAATCGACATGTATAGGGCTCAGTATGGTAACGAACTGCTGTTCTTGCTCAACGGAACTTCAGGAACGTTAATGGTGCTGTTGTTTTTTAAGCTAATACATTGGAACACCATATTTAGTTATCTGGGAAAAAATACAATTCTACTTTTAGCATTGCACTTTCGCGCATTGACAGTTATTAAGGCGGGATTACTGATTTTTGGAATAACCAACTTTAATTTTGATGAACCCGGTAAGTTTGCTGTTTCATGTTTACAAGTAATTCTGCTACTTCCCGTGATTTATGTTGTAAATAAGTATATCCCTCTTTTAAACGGCAAGGTAAAAAAGGCATAAATGAAGTTACTGTTTTCCAAATATGAACGGAATATTGTTTTCCATTTAGTTCTGAATGTACTTTTCGCAGTGTGCATTAGCCTATCGTCTTATTATCACATACCGCTCAAAGCCTTCGAAGGCAAGCTCATGTATTTCATTCATTTATGTGTGTTACAAAGTAGCTTTGCGGGGGTGCTTTACTTTTTGTCCTTACATCGACTAGTTTTTAAAGTTGTGTTTTCCCTTCTTTTTTTAGTTTTAGGACTAACAGCTTTCTGGGGCTATAGCATCAACATGAGCATGTCTTATGCCGTTTTTGAAGCTACCTTTGGCACTAAATTATACATTGTTAAAGATCTTATTAGCATTCAGTTAATTGCCTATATGTTGCTCCTTATAGGCCTCCTAGTGTTTATACTTAAATTCTATAAAACCATCCAACCCAAAAAGGGCAGGTTAGTTTTTGTTCCCTTAAGTGTCTTGTTGATTTTATTGTTTTTTTGGGCGGACCAGAAAAGGATCCATAGCTTCAGAAACAAATTGCCTTATTCCTTTTTCTATGCTTTTGGAGAGTATTATGACTCCGACTCGGATATTATGGTTTTGACCGATCCTCCTAAAATTTCGAAAGAGGAGAAATTCAATAAGCTTAATGTAATTCTTGTGTTGGGGGAGTCTTTGCGTTCCGACCATTTGGGCCTAAATGGATATGAACGTCAGACAACTCCATTGCTTTCAAAAAGGGACAACGTATTTAGTTTCAATAATATAAGTACCACTAAAACCAATACGGCTGTTAGTTTACCTTGTTTGTTGACTGATCAAAGCGATCAAACGGAGGTTAAGGATTCCATTAGCTCCATTTATAGCATATTTAATGCTTTTGATATTCCTACGTATTGGATTGGAAATCAAATTTTAGAATCCAGCTACAGACCAATTGTGAAAACCAACGACAGCATATTTATTCTTGACGAGTTCAGGTCGGTTTGGTCCATTGGCAAAAAAAAGGACATGGACCTTCTGCCTAAATTTGTTGACTACTTTAAAGGCAAGGCGTATGGACTTTATACGCTGCACATGATTGGTAGCCATTGGTGGTACGAAGACAAGTATACGAGTGATTTTCGAAGGTTTACGCCTGTAGTGGATAGCAAGTATATTCCATCACTAACTAGGGAGCAGATGGTCAACTCTTATGACAACACCGTGTTATATCTTGATTATTTCTTAAATCAACTGATCAAATTGGTTGAAGATGAAAGTGATAATGCTATAGTTATTTATATTTCGGATCATGGCGAATCGCTCGGTGAAAACGGTAAATATCTCCATTCTAATATTGAAGCCGTAAACAAACCCGGCATGATAGTTTGGGTTTCTAAAAAATTCAAGGACCGCTTTCCAGAAAAAGTGGGGTCGCTTCTTGACAATCACGACAAACCCTATACTACGGATATTATATACCATAGTTTGATAGATTTATTGGATACAAATCAGTTGGAGTATGACAAAACCTTGAGTATATTTCGGAAATGAACTTTGAGTTGGATCAAACCGTTGAAAAATTGAAAGCATACTCGAGCCCACAGAGGGGCTTTTGTGACAGAATAGCGTCCTGAAAACGTAAAAAAGCACCCTCCATTTTATTTTTTGGCTATATTTAAAGACTAACTATAACTTTTTGATATTATGGAAATCAATTTTTTAGCAATTCTCGTGGCCGCCATTTCCGCACTTGTGGTGGGATTTATTTGGTATAACCCTAAAGTATTTGGAACCGCTTGGATGAAAGCGGCTGAAATGTCCGAAGAAAAAATGAAAGGTGCCAACATGGGCAAAATATTTGCTATGGCATTTGTCTTCGCCATTCTTTTGGCCATGAGTATGCTGTCATTAACAGTCCACCAAATTGGAGCTATGGGAATGGTTGGCGGTGATGTTGAAGGGGCGCTACCTTCTTTTAATGCTTTTATGGCAGATTATGGCGCCGCCCATAGAACCTTTGGCCATGGGGCGCTACACGGGTTTTTTGCAGGAATTTTTATAGCCTTACCAATTTTGGGCACTAATGCCTTGTTCGAACGAAAAAGCGCAAAGTATATATTTATCAATAGTGGCTATTGGATGGTGACCTTGGCCGTAATGGGAGCCATTATTTGTGGTTGGCAGTAAATATTTTGTAAACTTTTAACATATTTAAAGACTGAAGCTTTTTAACTTTCAGTCTTTTTCTTTTTGTATTGATACGACACGAAATTTATACGACTATTGATGATGTCCCTGGGGAATGGGATGCCCTTAGTAAAAAGGATATTTTTCTTCAGTCTAGCTACTTAAAAGCTCTAGAGACTTCAGCCCCTGATAATGTTTCGCTTTTTTACATTGGTATTTTTAAAGATTCCGAGTTGGTTGGTACCGCCCTAGTTCAGCGCGTACAGTTATACCTCAAAGATATGTTTAGGGATACGAAAGTGTCGTGTCTTAAAACATTTCTTAAGGATAATATTTCCAAAGTCTTGAAGGGAAATATTTTGGTGGTGGGAAATATGACACACACGGGGCAACATGGTCTAGGTTTGAATAACCGGATATTATCGATTCCAGAGTTTTACGATCAGATTTTTAAGGGGGTTTCAGATCTGGAAAAGCGTATTAAAAAAGAGCAGGGCAAAACCATACGTTTGGTGATGGCGAAGGATTTCTTCGAGGAAAGCAGGATGGACCACCTTGAGCTTTTTCAAAAGGAAAAATTGCACCGAGTAACCGTACAGCCCAATATGATTATGGATGTATGGGATAATTGGCGCGAGCACAAAGATTATGTTTCCTGTATGAAAAAAAAGTACAGGGACCGTTATAAAAGAGCGAGAAAAAAACTGAATAGTATAGTTTGTGACGAATTGGATTTAGAGGCGATTAAGGCCAACTCCAAATTACTTCATCAGTTGTACCTCAATGTTTCCAATAATGCCAAGTTCAACACCTTTATTCTTCCGGAAAACCATTTTTACACCTACAAACTTCATCTAAAGGAAAATTTCAGAGTGTTTGGGTATTATCTTCATGGGAAGCTTGTCGGGTTTTTTAGTTTGATTTTGAATAACGACCATTTGGAAACCTATTTTTTGGGTTATGATACCGAACACCAATACCCCAACCAATTGTACTTAAACATGTTGTACGATATGGCAAAATTCGGAATAGAACATGGGTTTAAGCATATTGTTTATGCTCGAACTGCCATGGAAATAAAAAGTTCCGTTGGCGCAAAACCTGAACCTATGGTGCTGTATTTAAAACATACTAACGGCATTTTAAATGGCATTTTAAAACAAGTCTTTAAATTAATGAACCCTTCCCAAGACTGGGAAGAGCGCCACCCTTTTGCTTAATTATTGTTATCGCTTAAGTTTTTCGAATACATTTCGACTCATTGTATAAACTTCGCATTATGAAAACTTCGATTATTTTCTTTTTAATGTTACCATTTTTGGGTTTGTCTCAAAACATGAACAACGACAAACTTCAGGAAATATACACATCAGTAAGCGATTCTATTCAAGGGCAAAGTGGGGCATGGCGGTTTTATATTAAGGAGGTACCCTTAATGTGTATTACGGACACCAACCATAATAGAATGCGCATTATTTCACCTATTGCAGACTCAAATACCGTAAGCGAAGAACTTTTTAAAGCCGCCTTAGTGGCCAATTTCCATACGGCTTTGGATGTAAAGTATGCAGTTTCAGACGGCGTATTATGGTCGGTTTTTATTCACCCTTTAAAAGAATTGTCGGAGCACCAAGTAAAGGATGCCGTCAGCCAAGTATACTATGCCAACATTAATTTTGGAAGTACTTTTTCTAGCACTTCGCTCACTTTTCCGGGTAGCATCAATAGTGAAAAAGAGGAGGAGCCAAAGGAAGAAAAGCAGGAGTTGCGTAAGCTTTAAATCGTTTCTTAATCTGGACATCCAATCTTCTATCCTTTCTTTTGTATTATATTTGGTATAAGTGTTTCACAGGATAAAGAAGAACCCGTATCAGTCTAAAATCGCTCATATTAGTTATTATTAACGGCCTTGTCTTGTTAGTAGTCATTGTGCTATCCATAACCTTTTACAGCCAATTTTCCGAGGTGCTACAAAGCAGGATTCTGCAACAGTTAAATTCGATAAAAACTCTCAAGCAAAATCAGGTTGAAAAGCTAATACAATCGGAATGGAGCAGTTTTATGGATGCCCCCAATACAATGCCATTGACAGATAGTTTGGGCATGGATTTTCCAAAAACTAGTTTAGAAACGGGGATATATGATTTAACAATATTCGATAAAAATCAACAGTTCACCATAGGGTTGGTTGAAGCAGAAAATGATGATATCAGAGTATCTGGTATACCGTACAGTAAAATATTGAACATTTTACTGGAGCGTACCGGAATGGGTGAAACTGGGGAATCTTATCTGGTAGGTGATAACTTCAGGATGCGTTCTCAGTCACGATTTTTTAAGGACTCTACACCACATGACATTATTGTGAAAACCACCGGGGTGACAAATGCTTTAAACGGAAAATCGGGAAAGGGACTTTATAAGGATTATAGGGGCATTGATGTTTATGGGGTATACGGCCCCATCGAAATCTCTAATCTCAAACTAGCCATTTTATCCGAGATTGATAAAGATGAGGTGGAAGCACCATTGATCAGCTTAAAGAAGCGGTTGTTTATGCTGATGTTTTTAATCATGGGAACGGCCATTTTACTGTCCTTGTTTCTAACAAAAATCATCGCCAATCCCATTTTGGGCATGAAAAGCAGTCTAAAAGTTATGGCGGAGGGGCACTATGATGACACGAATGAATTCAATATAAACTCAAACGAAATCAAAGAAATGTTTGAAGCTTTGGACCAATTAAAAAAGTCTTTGCAGGGAGCGGTTATTTTTTCGGAGGACATTGGAGAAATGAACCTAAACACAACCTATGCACCAAAAAGCGCGAACGATGCATTAGGCAAGAGTTTGATTAAAATGAGGGACAAGCTGAAGGAATTCAGAACCAACGAACATAGAAGTCGTATAAACACCAAACGCCAATTGGTGGAAGGTTTGGAAAACGAGAGGCAAAGGCTTTCACGTGAACTACATGATGGTTTGGGGCCCCTTTTAACATCATTGAAATTTTACATTGACAACAATGTACCCGATAACAAACAACGTTTGGAAATGCGAAAAATGGTAGACGATACCATTTCAGAAATCCGAATCATGTCCAATGCTTTAATGCCATCAATTATGGATGATTTTGGGGTTGGGGCAGCGCTTAAGAACTTTTGCGATAGTGTAAAAAAGGCTTCGGAAGTTTCAATTGTTTTTGAAGGCCTTTTAAAAAGGAAAAAAAGTAATATAACGAAACAACAGGAAATCCATATCTTTAGGATAACCCAAGAATTGGTTAACAATACGCTAAAGCACGCCAAAGCGAAGAATATCAGAATTACGCTTTCTGAATTTGATGATTTTATATCGCTGTTTTATTTTGACGACGGTAAAGGGTTTAATTTGAAAAAAGTAACACTTGGCTCCGGGATTATCAACATTAAGGAGAGGGTTGAGATTTGCAACGGTAAAATTAAAATCAATTCAAAAGTAAAAAGCACAACCTTCGAAATTGAATTACCAATAGAAAATGATAACTATAAAAACAGTAATAGCTGACGACCACGAGTTGTTTAGAAACGGGCTCAAAGAACTGCTCAAAAAATATGATGATGTGGAAGTGCTTCGGATGGTGAGCGACGGCGAGGAATTCATGGCTTATATTAAAACCAATTCCGATATCGATGTGGTTTTGTTGGATATCACCATGCCCAACATGGATGGTTTTGAGGTGCTTAATCGTATTAAGGATATTAATTCCAAAATTAAGCCTATTATCATATCCATGCACGATGAGGGCAACTATATTGCTTCCTGCGCCAAAAAGGGCGCTTACAGCTATCTTTTGAAAAATACCGATCAGGAAGAATTGATAAAAACACTTCGCATTGTTAGCCAAGGAAAAAAGTATTTCAGTCCATCAATTTCTGAGAAGATGATCGACTATATGTCTGAAAGCACCTTGGGGGAGAACATTTTATCCAGCAAGGAAACAGAGGTTTTGGAACTCATTTCGGGAGGACTTACCACCAAAGAAATAGCTGAAAAACTTTATGTAAGCACAAGAACCATCGAAACCCATCGGGCTAACATTATTAAAAAATTAAATGTAAAAAACACGGCACAACTTATCAAAAAAGCTGTAAAGTTAAAGTTGATTTAGACCGTTTTCAATTCAAAAGAAACTTCGCTTCTTGGTAGGTCGAGTGCAGTCAAGACCTATTTCTCAATTCATTTTTACCCATTTAAATTAAATTCAATTATACTCCAATATCCGTATAAATACGGATACAAAATCAGGGATTTTATGTATATCCAAAACGGGTGTAATGGTGCTATTTTTAGGTATATCAAACTGGAAGCGTTATGAAAAACCTAATTTTTACTTTAGCACTAGTTTTTATAGCTGTTGGAGCATTTGCACAGCAGAGAAAAGACCTTAAGGGTCCAGCATATAAGAATTACAAACCATGGCAACATAAGGCCGAGCCAGCTGTGGCATACACAGTTAGCAACCACACACCATTGAAAGGTCCTGCCTATAAGAATTACAAGCCATGGCGAAAAAACGATTCCGAAAAGGAATACACCCAAGTGGCTTCAAATTCTGAGCGCATGAAACTAAGAGGCCCGGCCTTTAAAAATTATAAACCTTGGCAAAAGGATGCCGAAGATGGCACTACAAAAGTGGCTAAATATCGAAAAAACAAACCTTCGGATAAAGTAGTTGTTAAGGACTAAAGCTAGAAAGGCCCCTATTTATAAGGGGCTTTTTCAATATATACTAACGAATAATTATTACTTATCCGTTTTTTTACTGGCGTTTTTCATAGCCTCGCCGATTTGATTACTAGCGGTAAAACTGGCCACCATATCGTTTAGCATATTGCTACCGGCTTGGGGGGCATTAGGTAATAAAATCAGGTTGCTATTGGTTTCTTCACCTAAAGCTTGTAGGGTATCATAATGTTGGGTTACTACAATCAGGGCCGAAGCTTCTTGGCTGTTGATCCCCACACGGTTTAAAACTTCAACAGACTCTTCCAAACCACGAGCGATTTCACGGCGCTGATCTGCAATACCCTGTCCCTGCAAACGCTTACTTTCAGCTTCAGCTTTCGCTTTTTCAACAATTAAAATACGTTGTGCATCACCTTCAAACTGAGCGGCAATTTTTTCGCGTTCTGAAGCATTAATACGGTTCATGGCCTCCTTTACCTGGGCATCCGGATCAATATCAGTTACCAGGGTTTTTATGATGTCATACCCGTAATCCATCATGGCATCGTTTAATTCTGCTTTTACCGCGATAGCTATATCATCTTTTCTAACAAATACATCGTCCAGCTTCATTTTTGGTACTTCGGCCCGAACCACATCAAATACATAGGAGGTAATTTGGTCATGTGGATAATCCAGTTTATAAAAGGCATCATACACTTTATCGCGGATAACTTTATATTGCACGGACACCTTTAGGCGCACAAATACATCATCCAAAGTTTTAGTTTCAATAATGACATCCAATTGCTGGATTTTAAGGCTTAACTTCCCTGCAATTCGATCTACTAAAGGAATTTTTAGCTGTAGGCCAGAATGGCGGATACTTTGAAATCTTCCAAAGCGTTCAATAATTGCCGCAGTTTGTTGTTTTACTATAAAGAAGGAGGAGATTAAAATGATTAACCCCAGAAAAATAAAAGGAATAGCAAAAAAGCTCATATCAATGTTTTTTAACGGTTTAAAATATCGGATTACTAATTTAAGTTATATTTGTGCACAGACCCCTAAAAATCTTATGAAAAAAATACAACTTATCCTATTAGTAGCCATTTCCCTTTGTTTTGTTACAAGCTCCAAGGCGCAACGAGGTAATTACCCTGTAACCAATGGGTTTAGCATCTTTGGTGGCCTCACCCAATTTGACATTTCTACCGATAATTTCACCACTTCAAAAGCCAATGGTTTTTTGGGTGGCATTTCGGCAACAGTGGATATTCCGTTACGATGGTACAACATCAGTTTTGGCATGCAACTCTCCGAAAACAATATTGATATTTTAGGAAGGCCGGCACTGGTGAGTACGCAGGAGGAATTCATCAACTATAAAATGTTTGCTGCGCAGTTAGCCATGTTGATGCATGTAAAGGTGGCTAAACACTATTTTACGATTGATGTAGGCCCCATGATTCAATATAACGGTGAGCTTGAATTGAAGGACGACAGCCAAGAAGGGTACTACATTCAAAATTACACCAACTTAACTGCGACTGATATTACACAAATTTCCCAATTTAATTTTAACGGCGTAGTTGGCGCTTCAGCTGGTATTAGAAACTTCAAATTGAAAGCCCAGTACATTTATGGTTTTACCAATATTTTAAACAAGCTTGAAAGAGAAGGTTTGGATACTTTGGGGGGTGATGCTCGATTTAAAGGGAATCAAAGTATGCTGGTATTAGGAGCCGTGGTATCGTTTTAGAGCTTAAATCAACATGTGTTTTATTTGGTTAGGTATATTATTTAAAATTTTAATACCGCATTTTCAAACAACTAGTGATCAAGTAGAGATTAAGCTATGGCTCATCATTGAGAATCCCATTCATACATTCATTAATGGCATTTTTTTTATTTTTATAGGATTAAACTATTAAACTATGAAAATCAGCAGACGTAAGTTTATTTCAAATTCTATCGCTGGTGGGCTGGCCGCCTCAGCCATGCCTTTAAGTTCCTGTACTAACTCAAATGCATCACAGGGATTATCTCCAAATGGCAAGGAAAGATACGCAGCCTTAGATGAAGCATTAAAAAAACCGGTGTTTAAGAGGGAATTATTCTCCTCTCCTGTAGTCATTGAAAGTATAGATTTCCTTAAGGACCGGAACAACTTTCTCTGCAGGGTAAGATCTTCGGAAGGAGCCGAAGGGATTTCCGTGGGACATCCTAATATTAGCCGTCATAGCTGGCCTGTTATGAGGCAATTAATGGAGCAATGTGTTGGTAAGGACGCTCGTAATCTGGATCAGCTCATATTTAAGCTTGCAGAACCAGGCGCTAAAAGCTGTGGAGTACCTAAGAATGTTCATATCGCAACCCTCGAACTGGCCATTCTAGACATGATGGGCAATCTTTCTGGAAAGCCTATAGGTCAGCTTATTGGAGATATTCATAATCCTTATGTGTCCATATATCAAGGGTCTAGATACAAAGAACTGCGTAAGATGACACCAGAAGAATCGCTGGATTTGGTTGCATTGGACCATGAGGAGAGCAAGGCCAAAGCCATCAAGATTAGGGGTGGTGTTGGTAACCAATTAGGTACAGATGCAGACAATGCTCCCGGACAGACGGAAAAACTTATTAAAATGACGCGCGAAAGGTTTGGAGACGATATGGTATTGATGCTTGATGGAAATGGGTCCTATTCTCCGAAGGAGGCTATCAGAATTGGGCGGATTCTGGAAGAATACAATTATTATTTTTACGAGGAGCCAGTGCCGTGGGACTGGTATGATGAGCAGGTCGAAGTAGCTAAAGCCCTTAATATTAAAATGGCGGGAGGAGAGGAAGAATTCCGGATGCGTGCTTTTCGTTGGCTAATAGCGAACGATGCATTTGATATTTATCAGCCGGATAATATGTATTTTGGAGGATTGATTCGATCGATGCAGGTTGCTAGGATGGCAGAGGTAGTCGGAAGACCGATTGTTCCACATATGACGACAGGAGGGCTGGGTTTTTTGTATATGTTACATTTCGTATCGGCTTGTCCGAATGCCGGCAAGTATCACGAGTTTAAACTTTTCGCCACTAAGGATGGCAATAGAAATTCGATACCTATAGAAAGCAAGACTGAGCCCTTCTCAAGCGAAGACGGAGTCATAAAGGTTCCCACTGGTTCTGGATTGGGAATTGTAATTGACCCGGACTACATTAAAACACATAAGAAAGTGACCATTTGGTAATTAGGTTTTTTGGATATTCATTAATAGCATCGCTCCCCCTTTTTATATCTTTCCGTAGCCAATGAATTAGATTATGAAAACCAATAAGGCAGAATTAGAGAGGAGGTATTCTCTTTAGTTCACGTTCCATTTATGCAATACCTTTAGAGCCCAAAAGTGTAACCCAATCTTCATGCTCATCTTCTGTTTGACTTTATGGAGCTTTAGATTCTGTTTCAGCAGAAGTTTTCTTTCTGGTCATAACTTTGTATTACTGCCAATTTGGGTTAAACCTCAATGGTGTTTATATCAGCCATTTATTAAAGTTATTTTTCTTCTTTACATCAGTGTATTGACCCACTAAAAAACTATCAATTCGACTTTTGATTTTTGCAAGAGATTTGTTTCTAGGTATGATCAACCCATCATTTCCGCACACTAAAATTTACAGAAAATTATGATAGGAAATAAAAAATGGCATTGAAGCGTATTTTGCTAACGCCTTATTTCACGTTATTGCTTCTATCCACATCCGCAATAAAACCTTTTGGGTCAATCTCAACGGATTTGATGGCTTTTTCGGCTTGAAGGGTGTAAGTAGGATAGGCCCAAGCCCAATCCTTAATGGTGGTGGCTGAGGTTGGTTTTTCGCCCCGCATCATCTGCAAGGGGATATAAAAATCTTCGGTAGTGCCGTCGGCATAAGTTACGGTCAAATCAATAGGCATCGGCATTAGGCCGATCCGCTCTAAAGTGATGCTGTTGCCCTCAACGGATTTTACAGCATAATCAATGGTATTTACAGTGCGGGTCCAATCCTGGAGGTACCAATCCAATTCCAATCCAGAAGTTTTTTCGGCTACCCTTATAAAATCAACGGGAGTGGGGTGCTTAAACGCCCAGGTATCGAAGTACGTTTTCATTGATGTATCAAAATGCTTTTGCCCGATGATATATCTTAATTGGTTCAAAAACAAATAGCCTTTGTAATAGGCCGAAATAGCAGAAGAACGATTGTAATGAAAACGATCGGCATGGGTGGTCATGGGTTGTTCGGTCCCTGATTTTACGTAATAGAAATAGATGTCATATACGCGCTTTGTGGGCTTTTCAAAAGGTTTATCAAAAATGTGGCATTCGGCCAATTCGCCAAAGTATTCTGTAAACCCTTCATCCATCCAATAGTTGGTAGACTCGTTGGTGGCCAATACAAACTGAAACCAGCTGTGGGCCATTTCGTGGGCGGTAACACCAAATAGGCCGCCAAAATCCCCTTCTCCAGCTATAAGCGTACACATGCCATACTCCATACCGCCGTCGCCACCTTGAATGACTGAATATTGCTTATAAGGATAGGTGCCGATATTGGAACTTAAAAACTGCATTAATTCAATAGCTTTGGGCTGTAGTTTTTTCCAATTGCCCAACTTTTCCCGTGGCATGCTATTTTTATATAAAAAGTGCAAAACCGGGCCATTTGGCACCTGAGCCGTATCATGGATATAATTGGGGTCGGCCGCCCAAGTAAAATCATGTACGTTTGGTGCTTTAAAGTGCCATGTAAATTTCTTTTTTGATGAAGGTTTTACGGGCAAGGTTTCATAACCATGACCAATCTCGTTGGGGTTTTGTAAATAGCCCGTGCCACCAAGAGTATAATCTTTATCGATACTGATTTTCACATCAAAATTGCCCCAAACCCCATGGAACTCTCTTCCAACATAAGGATGGGCATGCCAACCTTCAAAGTCGTATTCGGCCAGCTTTGGGTACCATTGCGCCATTGATAAAGCCACGCCTTCCTTATTATTTCGCCCTGAGCGACGAATTTGAACAGGCACTTGCGCGTCAAAATCCATATTGAAAGTTGCGCTTTCACCTGGCTGGATGGGTTTGGCCAAAGCCACCTCCAGAACGGTTCCCACAGTTTCGTAGCTGATATCTGCGCCATTTTGTTTTAGGGAATTTATTTTGATGTACCCAATTTCATCAGGTTTAAGTTTACTGATTCTATCGCCAACCCTGCCGTCAGGATCTGGAATAGTTCGCGATCGCACGTCCATTTCGCTTCCCGGTTGAAACGCGTTAAAATACAAGTGATAAAACACTTTGTCCAAAACATCCGGAGAATTGTTGGTGTAGACCAATTCCTGTTTTCCCTTGTAGCGATAGCTATCAACATCCATATCGATTTCCATTTTATAGTCCACATGTTGTTGCCAATACCCTGCAGTTGAAGTTGCTTGAGGTTTTGGTGCCATTGGTGTTTCAGGCACGGGTGGGGTTTGAACAACGTCTTTGGAGCTATTACAAGAAACGAACAAGGCCATAATGCCAAGAATACACAGGAATCGTGTCATATGAAATAAGAATAAAATGAAATTGAGGTTGACCTAAAAGAAATATCTCCTTTAGAACAACCCCAAAAATACAATGTTTTATTTGGAAAGTTTTGCTGCCATAATCATGGCATTGTAGGCATTTACGATTTTACCTGATTTTACGATATCGGCATAAGGCTGTACGTCATCGGTATTGCCACCAACAACTACTTTGGTTTTGATTTCCAAACCAGAATCCATAATGATTTGCTTCACCTGGGAAGCTTTCAAACTTGGAAAATACGAACGAAGCAATGCCGCTACTCCTGCCACTGCCGGCGCGGCCATTGAAGTGCCGCCTTTGGTGTCATATTCGTTTTCAGGAGTTGTGGAGTAAACTTGAGCTCCTGGGGCAAAGACATCTACATTCTGCTTTCCGTAGTTAGAAAAAGAAGCCAAAAGCCCTGAACCGTATTTTGGAGCCAACGCACCCACACGTATATAAGTATCGGAGATTTCTTTACCATTAACATTATCGTCTGGGAAGTTAGGTTCGGTATCTACGTTTTTACTGTCGTTACCAGCGGCATGCACAAAAACCACATCGTTTTTTGCGGCGTAAGCAATAGCATCGCGCACCCAATCACTATGTGGCGAATAACTTTTACCAAAACTTCCGTTGATGACAGAAGCCCCATTGTCCACAGCATAACGGATGGCCAAGGCCACATCCTTATCATATTCATCGCCATTTGGAACTGCACGAATAGACATGATCTCAACATTATTGGCTACACCATTGGCCCCTTTGCCGTTGTTGCGCTCAGCTGCAATAATTCCAGCAACGTGCGTACCGTGGCTTTCACCCTTTTCAGAATGCTTTACATTACCATTGCCGTAGAATTTTTCGTTTATATTTTCGGGGTCATCGCCAGTTTTTCGGCCACGAAAGCCTTTATTTAAGTGATAGTTTAAACGGTCGTTGATGGTTTTTAAACCGTCTTCAATTTCTTTAATAGCTTCATTGAGGGACTCCAAATCGTTGCTGAACATATATTGTGCAATTTGCTTGGCCTGGTTCAAGGCTTCGTCCTCAGATTTTATGACCGCAACTTCTTTTGCACTATAGTCCTCTTTACCGAAGTGCTTCACCAAGGTTTCATGGGCATTTTTCACCTGTTGGTGAATCTGATCATAACGTGTTTTTCTATCGGTCCACTTTTTATATTCCGTGTCAAATTCTGCTTGAGCACGGGCATAGTCAGGATGGCTGGTATTGCCACTGGCCAATATCCGAGTCAATTCCAATTGTTCATCATAGGCATCTCCTAAGAAATTCCATCCATGAACGTCGTCGATATAGCCATTATTATCATCATCTTTTCCGTTGCCCGGTTTTTCATCACTATTGGTCCAAATCACATCGTCCAAATCTTCGTGGTCAATATCGATACCGGAATCAATGACGGCTACAATCACTTTTTTACCTTTTCTATTTTTGATAAGCTCGGCATAAGCTTTATCAACACTCATCCCTGGAATGGTGTCTGCTATCAAATCTAAGTGCCCCCAGTTGTGCTTTTCGGCTTCGGTCAATTCCGAAACTTTCAGCGGAATGGAATCAATATTTTCAGGAGGTGTAGAAACGATGTCCGAAACCCCACCGCAACCATACAAAAATACAGTTGCCGAAATCAATAATGTCAGATGTTTAATTGCTCTCATTTTATTTATTAGAATTAGTCATTTTTAATTAAATATATCGTTACAGGAGTAAATCTGGTTCAAGCGTACTCCTTTTTCTGTATGTTTCACAGTGATGATTTCATTGTGGGCATCGTGCTCCAAAAATAGATAGTAGTTATTGTCTGCGGCCAAATTCAAAAACTCGTTTTTTTCATCTAAAGTTAATAATGGCCTCATATCGTAACCCATAATATAGGGTAGGGGAATGTGCCCCACCGTAGGCAACAAATCTGCCATAAAGCAAATGGTTTTATCCAGATACTTAATCATCGGAATCATTTGTTTTTCAGTATGCCCATCGGCATAAAAAATATCAAAACCCAATAACGAATCTTTCGATATTTTCCTGTCGGAAACAGAGGTAAACTCTAACTGCCCACTTTCTTCTATGGGCAAAATATTTTCTTTTAGAAAGGATGCTTTTTCACGAGGATTGGGCTTTGTAGCCCATTGCCAATGATTGTCGTTGCTCCAAAATTTGGCATTCTTGAAAGCTGGTTCGTAGCCCGTTCTATCCGAATTCCATTGAATTGCACCACCGCAATGATCAAAATGCAAATGGGTTAAAAACACATCGGTGATGTCATTTGGATGAAATCCATACCTGCTCAAAGACGAATCTAAAGTGTCATCTCCCCATAAATAATAGTAGCCAAAAAACTTGTCGGATTGTTTGTTGCCCATCCCCGTATCTATCAATATTAATCTGCTTCCGTCTTCAATCAGAAGGCAACGTGCCGCTATATCGATCATATTTTTGCTATCGGCTGGATTGGTCCTGCTCCATAAGGATTTTGGTACAACGCCAAACATGGCGCCTCCGTCCAGTTTAAAGTTGCCAGAATTAATGGGGTATAACTTCATAGGGTTGCGAAATTACGAAATATGAAGAATATCCCCATTCTACTTATGAATTTATTAAGAAATATCTTGAAAGGGTCATTATTTAGAAGGAAAAGTTGCGATTATTGCTTATGAGAGCAACATAAAAAAGTTCACTAGAAATATATTTTTACCACATTACTGCTTTTTGATTAAATTCGTATTTAATAAAACTAACATATGCTAGAACTGGCAGGAATTATCATTCTCGGAATATTGGCCCAATGGGTGGCCTGGAAGCTTAAGATTCCCGCAATTTTACCTTTGATTTTAATTGGTCTTTTGGTAGGCCCCATTGCAGCGGAATATTTGAGCGAAGGCGGCGTAAAGTGGATTGAACCTGTATGGAATGTGGGTATAGCCCGGGATGGAGAAACGGTAAAAAGGGGACTTTTCCCTGGCGACGGTCTGTATAATTTTGTTTCCCTTGCCATTGCGATTATACTTTTTGAAGGGGGCTTGACCCTTAAGCGTTCCGAAATAAAAAGTTTAGGACCTGTAATAACAAAATTGATTACTCTAGGCTCGGCGATTACCTTTTTTGGTGGCGGATTATTGGCCCATTTTATTTTTGATCTCAGCTGGGAACTTTCGTTTTTATTTTCCGCGTTGATCATTGTTACAGGACCAACGGTAATAACGCCTATCCTCAGAAATATACCGCTTAAAAAGGACATATCCACCGTATTGAAGTGGGAAGGGATTTTGATTGACCCTATTGGGGCATTGGTGGCGGTCTTGGTATTTGAGTTCATCAGTGTTGGAGGCGACAGTGGTTACACAAAAACGGCCTTAATCGAATTTGGCAAAATAGTCCTTTTCGGTACTACATTTGGGTTTACTTTTGCCCATGCCTTAGCATTTGCCGTAAATAAAAAATTGATACCGCATTACCTTTTGAATGTGGTGTCGCTATCCACCGTTTTGTTGGTATTTGTGGAGTCAGAAGTTTTTGCCCACGAATCAGGCCTATTGGCCGTAGTAGTTATGGGGATGGTTTTAGGAAATAGTAAATTGAGCAACATCAAGGAACTGTTATATTTTAAGGAGTCCTTAAGTGTTTTGTTGATTTCTATACTTTTCATTTTGCTTGCAGCTAATATCGATATGAAGGATATGGAATTGCTTTATACTTGGAAAACGGCCTTGCTTTTTGCGTTGGTGGTTTTTTTGGTGCGGCCTATTGCGGTTTTTGCAAGTACTTTTGGTTCAAAATTGAGAATACGAGAGAAAGTATTTATCAGCTGGGTGGGCCCCCGGGGTATTGTTGCGGCTGGTATTGCTTCACTTTTCGGGAGTAAACTTTTGAGCAGGGGCGTTGAAGGTGCAGAATACATCACCCCGTTGGTGTTTATGATAGTTTTGGGTACAGTATTGCTCAACGCTACAACGGCTCGTTTGTTTGCAAAGATTGTGGGCGTGTTTCTTAAACGGTCTGAGGGGATTTTGATTGTTGGTGCCTCGCAATTTTCAAGATTGATTGGGGAGTATTTGGAAAATAACGGAAGACATGTGGTACTCATTGATACCAATCAGACCAATATACAATTAGCCCAAGAACGCCGTTTAGAGGCGATTAATACAGATATTTATTCCGAAGAATTGAGTAACAATATTGAATTGAATGACGTGGGATTTTTGATGGCATTGACCGGTAGTAAGGACATAAACAATTATGCTATCAATAGATTTCAAGATCAGTTTGGTGAAAGCGGTTATTATAGGCTATTGATGGCCGATGAATTGGAAAAGGGAGAAATCGAAAATGAAGAAGGTTTGTTTTCTCTAACGGACGGTTTTAATTCATTTTCTGAAGTAGCTCGTAAATACCCCAGAATTTATGAAGTCGGCATCAAAAACGATCAACACTTTGAAGACTTAATAGAGATAACAAATAATGATGATGAAATTATCCCACTTTTAGTAAAGGACAAAAAAGGATTTTTAGAGATTCTTCCAGCATTCAACAAGCCAATTAACACCATTGATGAAGGCTTTAAATTGGTTTATATGGGCAAAGCTATGGGCAAACGGGATGTGCCAGTTTTGGAGATTAAAGTTTCTAAAGTTAACGACTAGGACAGAAGTATTTTTTGAAGATTGCCCTGAGGGTGTTTTAATACACAAAAAAAACCAACATTTAACATGTTGGTTTTCGATTTTATAAAGATTTTCAACTACTTAGCGTTATCTTTTTCGGCGTCCTCGTCCTTACTGGCATTTTTAAATTCTTTAATACCGCTTCCAAGGCCACGCATCAATTCTGGAATTTTTCTACCACCGAACAAAAGTAGCACCACCACCACAATTAAAATGATCTGGGGCGCCCCTATGGCCAATGGCAACATAAATAAACTCATAATATCGTATTTAGATTACAAAGTTAATAATTAAAGTTTAAAAATGTCGTTTTTTAACAGGATATCGCATTGCATAGGTTTATATAAAACAATGGCTTGCGATAATTTTATTTATTTTAGCAAACCAATATGAGCGAAAAAAAACCGAAACGGATAAAAAGAAGATTGCTGGACAAATACCGCTTGGTCGTCCTGAACGAAAACACGTTTGAGGAACGATTGTCCATTAAACTGACTCGGTTGAATGTTTTTGTGGTCGTTACTTTATCTAGCATCATTTTAGTGTGTTTCACCATTCTTCTTATTGCTTACACCCCTTTAAAGGAATATATTCCTGGCTATTCGTCCACTTCACTAAAAAAGAAGGCGACGGATTTAAGTTTTAAAACCGATTCATTGCAACAAGTTCTGGCCATGAACGAGCTGTATTTTAGTTCAATAAAAAGCGTACTTAGAGGGGATGTTGGTTCGAAGAACCTCAACAGGGATTCCATAATTCAAGCCACAAAACTTGAGATTGGTGAGGTTGACTTAAGTCCAACAAAAGAGGATTCCTTATTGCGCGCAAAGGTGGATAAAGAAGACAAATACAATCTGTTTGAATCGGCAACTTCGGTGGCCAATTTTGTATTGTTTCCACCTGTAACAGGTACTATTAGCGAACCCTACAACATTAAGGACAAGCATTACGCAGTCGATATCGCGGTGGCCGAGGATACTCCGGTAAAGGCAACTGCAGATGGCATCGTAGTTTTTTCAGAATGGACAGCGGGCACGGGATATGTTATTATCTTAGAACACAGTTACGGGTTGATTTCAATTTACAAGCACAACGCCACACTTACCAAATCCCAAGGTGATTTGGTAAAAGCGGGCGAAGTAATTGCCACCTCTGGAGATACGGGCGAGTTTTCTACCGGACCACACCTGCATTTTGAACTTTGGAGTGATGGTTACCCCATCAATCCCACTAATTTTATAGATTTTGAATAAATGATTTCGATAAAATCAGCACTGGCTAAACCATTTGCAAAACGCATTTACAACAAAATTCAAAAGTGGGCCAACAATCCTATTAAAACACAAGAGAAGGTATTTGAGGATATCATCAAAAAAGGCGCAAAAACTGTTTTTGGAAATGACCATAATTTCACCAAAATACGTTCGCACAAAGATTTTGTAAAGTATGTACCAATACGGGATTACGAAGGGATAAAGCCTTATGTAGAGCGCGTGGTGAAAGGTGAAAAGGACATCCTTTGGAAGGGCAAACCGCTCTATTTTGCGAAAACTTCTGGTACTACTTCTGGAGTAAAATACATCCCCATAACCAAACCGTCTATTGAGGCGCAGGTGAAAGCCTCTCGAAATGCAATTTTGCTTTACATAAATGAAACTGGCAATACGAAGTTTGTGGACGGTAAAATGATCTTTTTGCAAGGCAGCCCCGAAATGACCAAAAAGAATGACATTTTTATTGGACGGCTTTCAGGTATTTCCGCTCATTATGTACCCAAATATCTTCAAAGTAATCGATTGCCATCTTGGGAAACTAATTGTATTGAGGACTGGGAAACCAAGGTTAACAAAATTGTTGACGAAACTTTAAATGAGGATATGACGGTAATTGCAGGCATTCCGTCATGGGTCCAGATGTACTTTGAAAAGCTACAGGAAAAAAAGGGCAAAAAAGTGGGCGATATTTTTAAAAATTTCAACCTTTTTATTTATGGGGGTGTAAATTATGAACCGTATCGCGCAAAATTTGAAAATTTAATTGGCCGAAAAGTAGACAGCATTGAGTTATATCCGGCAAGTGAGGGCTTTTTTGCCTTTCAGGATAAACAGAGCGATAAAGGTATGCTGTTGCAATTGGATTCGGGCATTTTCTATGAGTTTGTTAAAGCTGATGAGTTTTTTAATAAAAACCCAAACCGCATTACGATTAAGGACGTTGAGGTTGGGGTAAACTATGTGATGATTATTTCAACGAATGCGGGGCTTTGGGCCTATAATGTGGGGGATACTGTGGAGTTTACTTCCATTAAACCTTACAAAATTATCGTTTCCGGAAGAATAAAACATTTTATTTCAGCCTTCGGCGAACATGTGATTGGTAAAGAAGTAGAACAGGCAATGCAGGACGCTATAAAGGATACTGATGTCAGTGTCACCGAATTTACGGTAGCCCCACAAATTACGCCCGAGACTGGGTTGCCATATCACGAATGGTTTATCGAGTTTGAAAATGAGCCAAAGAATATGACGGCTTTCGCCAAAAAAATTGACGAATCCCTCCAAAACCAAAACACTTATTATTTCGATTTAATTTCTGGAAAGGTATTGCAACCATTGAAAATAAAAAAAGTACATAAGGGAGGATTTAAGGACTACATGAAAACCATCGGGAAATTGGGTGGCCAGAACAAAATACCTAGGCTGTCGAACGATAGAAAAATAGTTGAGGCATTTTCTCACTTACCTTCCACAAAATAGTATTACATTTGCATCCGCTAGCACCATGAAACCTATTAAGCGCCATAAAAGAACCCGTGCCCAGGAAAGTTCTAACGCCATTGAAAGGATGTACATTACCATGCGCCATCTCTTCAATCGTGGCTTTTATAAACCAATGGGTGTTTCGGGAGATACCCTTCGGCAGTCGTTATTATTGTTGCGACCGGAAATTTACGGTGCTATAGCCGAGGAAAAAGCTGAACTTGATGGGTTGCTTTATGTTATTGATAGGTTGCCTCAGGGTATTGAGGAGTGTTCCATAATCAATTTAACGAGCGATGAGGGCTATTCCGAATCGCTTTTTAAACCGATCGTACCCAAGAAGCGACGCAGAAACTGTTACCGTATCGATGATGAGCAGATGAATATTGAAATTACCCGCGGTCGCTCCGAGATTTACGATATACTTACCCATTTGACCTTCCTCTTTATTGAATCGCTTAAAATCAGCAACCGTGTTTTGGTGGACGATATTGGCTCAACGACCAGTGACTGGGTAAAATTGGAGCGGGCGGTAAAATCCACAAAAAAATTAACGCAAAAGGAACGCGAAGTTGCCATTACACACACTAGCAATATTTTAGGAAGGACGTTTAACGAGGTGACTTCAATTTATGAAGAATTTGCCATCCCTGGTCAACCCGAGCGTTTTTTGAATATTATTTATTGGCTAGGCAAGCTATCTATTGAAGAACAAATCTCGAGCAATAAACGAGCTATTACTTTTAGCCCGGTACTAAGGGAACGTTTGGGCCACCATATACATGGAGAAGAATGGGCCACTAATATTAAGAACACACTGCACAAGTATGAGTTGCTACATCGCCCCATGCATATTATAAGCGCTAACATGCATAGTGTTATGAATACGCTTTTTGCACCATGCGCACTTAAAGGTGCAGTGGATTCGGAAGATGCTTTTGACCTCTATAAAGTGTTGAGTAGCAAAGAAAGTGTTGCCCTAAGAAATAAAGTACACGAGGAGGCGTTACAAGAAGGGATGCTTTATATTAAGGATACATCTGGGGCAAATATTGATGTTCAAATATTTGACACTGATAAAATAGATGAGTCAAAACTTGACATTACAGTAAACAGCAGGTTAGTCAATTCAAAAAAACCCATTATATTGGTCATGGATTATGCATTTGGCGAGCAGGCCTATGAAACTATGGATGAGTTATTGAAGCCGCTTAAATTAAACGGAGGTAATGAGCACTTGGACGTTGAGTCTATTTCCATTATGGGAAAGGCGGGAATTTTAGATGGCAATAAAGGAGATATTATGATTCCATCGGCTCACATTTTTGAGGGTACTGCGGACAATTATCCTTTTGATAACGAATTGAAAAAGAAAGATTTGAAGGGTAAAGGAATTAATGTTTGCGAGGGTTCAATGATCACAGTTCTTGGCACATCGTTGCAAAACAAGGATATTTTAAAGTTCTTTCACAAATCCACATGGAGCGTAATTGGCTTGGAAATGGAGGGAGCGCATTATCAAAAAGCTATTCAGGCCGCTTCAAAAGTGAGAAAAAATATTAAGCCGGGGGTAAAAGTAAGATACGCCTATTACGCCAGTGATAATCCACTAAAAACGGGAAGCACGTTAGCCTCTGGAGGTTTAGGCGCCTCTGGTGTAAAACCAACCTATTTGATAACCCGAACTATACTAGAACAAATATTAAACTAAAAGAAGTAAAATGAGTAAAGATTTACGACAACAGCCTCAGCAGAACGAAGAAATGGATATTGGGCATTTATTCAAAATAATTGGAAATCTTTTTGAAAAACTTTTTGCTTCTATAGTCAGGGTTTTTCAATGGCTTTATGATGTTTTGTTGTTAGTGCTTATACATTTTTTTAAAAGGCTTAAATGGTACGTTTCGGTGGCTATTGTTGGATTAGTTATTGGCTATTTCATTGATAAAAATTCAGACTATCTCTATGGGGCAAATATGCAAGTACAGACTAATTACGATTCGGCCAGACAGGTTTACGAGAATATCAGCTACCTGAATCAATTGGCTGCTATTGACAGAGACTCTGTTGAGTTGGCGAACCGCCTGAACATTTCAGTAAATGAAGCAGCCTCAATTAAAAGTTTTTCAATTGAACCCAACATTGACGAAAACGACAAGATGAAGCTGTTTTCAGATTTTAGAGCACAACTGGATTCTTTGACCAAAAGTACTTTTACCTACAATGATTACATTGACGGGTTAACTTCACATAGTTTCAGAACGCACCAAATCAAATTGGTGTCTTCGGATAAGTTTGTTTTTGGTAAACTAAATAGGGGATTAGAGAAGCAGTTGGCAAATAATATTTATTTGGACGAAATTAGACAGGTGACGTTAGATAACTTGAATAGAAGGGAGGAGATTCTGAACGATCAAAGGAGTGCAATAGACTCGCTGAAAAATGTGTATCTAGATATTCGTAGAAAAGAATCTGAACGGGACAGAAACCAACCAGGGTCAGGGACAAATCTTTTTTTAGCAGCCAGCCAAAAAGAAGATAACCTCTTGATTAAAGAAACAGAATTACTTGAGCGAAGGCTGGAAATAGAAAATCAAAAACTTGATCTTTATTCAAATTATATTGAAAATAAATATATAGTGAATATAATTTCGCAATTCCCTGAGGCGGGATATGGAATTGGAAAACTGACAGATATGGGTAAGGTTAGAATACCAATACTTCTATTATTAATTACATTTTTGATTTTTGCAGTGCTCGGTTTAAGTAATTATTTGCAAAAAGAGAGTGAACGTTTAATCAAAACCTGGTAATGCAAGTATTAATAACTGGAGGAGCGGGTTTTATCGGCTCACATGTTGTTAGGCTATTTTCGTCCTCATATCCAAGCTATCATATCTATAACTTGGATGCTCTTACCTATGCAGGAAACTTAGAAAATCTCAGGGATATTGAGGGAAAGGCAAATTGTACATTCATAAAAGGAGATATTACAAACGAAAGTTTCATAGATAATTTATTTTCAAATCACGATTTTGACGCGGTAATCCACCTGGCCGCAGAATCGCATGTAGATAGATCAATTAACGACCCAACGTCATTTGCAAAAACAAATGTTTTGGGGACTATCAATTTATTGAATGCTTTCAGGGCTTATGGGGAGGAAAAGCTGAAAGATAAAATCTTCTATCATATAAGTACTGATGAGGTGTATGGCACTTTAGGAGAAGAAGGCCTTTTCAAGGAAAACACACCGTATCAGCCCAATTCTCCATATTCGGCTTCAAAAGCTAGTTCGGACCATTTTGTTAGGGCCTATGGGGAAACATATGGCATTCAGTATATTGTGTCAAATTGCTCAAATAATTATGGGCCAAACCAGTTTCCAGAGAAGTTGATTCCATTATTTATCAATAATATTATCAACAAGAAACCGCTCCCGGTTTATGGAGATGGTAATTATACCCGAGATTGGCTATTTGTAAAGGATCATGCCATGGCCATTGACCTAGTGCTACACAAAGGTAAAACAGGAGAGACCTACAATATTGGAGGATGGAACGAGTGGAAGAATATCGATTTAGTCAGACTATTATGCCGTAAGATGGACATGAAATTGGGCAGAAATCAGGGTGAATCCGAACAATTGATAACTCATGTAAAGGACCGTCCTGGGCATGACTTACGATATGCCATTGATGCTTCAAAAATTAATGAAGATCTGGGATGGAAACCGACTGTAACCTTCGAAGAAGGACTTGATGAAACTATTGACTGGTACTTGAATAATGCCCAATGGCTTCAAAATGTGATTAGTAAAGCCTATTTAACTTATTACGAAAAGCAATACAGTTGATGTGAAAGGCCCAATAACAATATATTGAGGACCAACCGATTTAATAATCTGGTCATTACACTTGAGTAGGGAATAACATTATATATTAAAGATGAAAGGTATAATCTTGGCAGGAGGCTCAGGAACACGTTTGTATCCACTCACAAAAGTGGTAAGTAAACAATTGATGCCTGTTTACGACAAGCCTATGATATATTACCCACTTTCAGTATTAATGTCTGCTGGAATTCGAGAAATTTTGATCATAGCCACTCCAGGGGATGTACCATTGTTTGAAAAGCTTTTGGGCGATGGAAATAAGTACGGATGTATTTTTTCCTATGCCAGCCAAGAAGAACCAAATGGACTCGCCGAAGCCTTTATTATTGGAGAGGACTTTGTCGGTAATGATAAAGTGGCCCTTATTCTGGGAGATAATATTTTTTATGGCTCAGGATTATCCAAAATATTAATGGGCGCAAACAATCCAACAGGAGGCACCATTTTCGCCTACCATGTGCAGGATCCAAAGCGCTATGGGGTAGTTGATTTTGATGAGAATAATAGGGTTACCTCCATTGAAGAAAAACCTCAAAGCCCAAAATCGAATTTTGCCGTCCCAGGCATTTATTTTTATGACAATACGGTTGTTGACATTGCTCGTAATCTGAAACCCAGCGCAAGAGGAGAATTGGAGATAACGGACGTAAACAAGGAATATCTCGCCAAAGGACTTTTGAATGTTCAGGTTTTGGATAAAGGCATTGCTTGGCTGGATACCGGCACGTTTAGCTCGTTAATGCAAGCTTCCCAATTTGTGGAGGTTATTGAAGAACGACAGGGCCTAAAAATTGGCTGTATTGAAGAGGTGGCATATAAAATGGGGTATATAAATAGACTGCAATTAATGGAACTCGCCAAACCCTTGTTAAAAAGTGGTTACGGACAATACTTACAACAATTGGTTTAGCTGATGAGGATAGAAACTACAGGTTTGGAGGGTTGTTTTGTGATGGCACCTCATGTTTTTAAAGACAATAGGGGGAGCTTTTTTGAGTCTTACAATGAGGCATCTTTTAAGGAAAAGACCGGTATTTCAACAAAATTTGTACAGGACAACCAATCCATATCTTCAAAAGGAACGCTGAGAGGCCTGCACTTCCAAAAAGGCGAGCATGCCCAAGCAAAGTTAGTTCGCGTAATAAGGGGAAAGGTGCTGGATGTATGTGTTGATATTAGGAAGGAATCACCAACATTTGGCCAGCATGTGTCAATTATATTGGATGATTTTGAAAACAAACAGATGTATGTTCCAAGGGGATTTGCCCACGGGTTTTTAGTATTGGAAGACAATACAATCTTTTCGTACAAATGCGACAATTATTACAACAAAGCATCGGAAAGTGGCATTATATTCAATGACCCAACATTGAATATTGACTGGCAATACCCATTTGATAAACTTCTGCTTTCAGAAAAGGATGCAATACTACCAACGTTTCAATCGCTTATAGATGAGCATTAAAGTTTTGGTAACCGGTGCGAATGGACAATTGGGCAAAACGATTGAGGAACTTTTTGCCGATAATAATGATAATATCCATTTCACGTTTGCGTCTAAAGAGGCACTGGATATTACGGACCAACAGCAGGTTACCAGCTTCATCAAAAAGTCAAAATTCGATTATTGTATCAATTGTGCGGCCTATACCAATGTAGAGCAAGCTGAAAAAACGCCTAAGCCTGCATATTTGATTAACAGTGAAGCGGTGAAGTATTTGGCGGAAGCTAGCAAAGCACACAATGTGGTTTTAATACACATATCCACCGATTATGTTTTTGACGGCATTAAGAATCAACCCTATACGGTAAACGACAAAACGAACCCCATAAATGAGTATGGGAAATCGAAATTGTTAGGAGAGCAATATATTGCCCAAACGATGGACGCTTATTTTATAATAAGAACGTCCTGGCTATACAGTAAAAAATACGGCAAGAACTTTTATAAAACCGTTTTGAATAAAGCTAAGGCAGGAGAAAGGCTTTCTATTACATCTGCTCAAAAAAGCTGCCCGACGAATACAATAAGTATTTCCAATTTCATTTATGAGTTCATACTTTCAAGTAGTAAGAATTATGGGCTATATCATTTTTCTGACGAAACTGAAATGACATGGTATGATTTTGCCAAAGAAATTGCAAAAGAAAATGACATTGAAGACACAAAGATTGAAAGGAGCGAGGCTTACAAAACCTTTGCTCAAAGACCTAGATACAGTGTATTAAATAATAATAATAATAAGAGTTGGTAAATTGCAATTAAATAGAAATTCACCCTAGGGTCAAAAAATAAATTTTTATCAAATGCATTTAAGGAAATGGATACAATGATGATTTCAAAGAACAAAAGTTGACATTAATAATAAAATATTAACTTAACAACCTTTCAATTATGTTATTTTTGCTTAATGTATGATAGAACTAGAAGAAAATACGAGAGTGCAAAAACGATATTAATTTATTAGAATAATGAAAGTTATAGCAGAAAGTGCTTTTAATCATAATGGAAGTTTAGATTATTTAAAGCAATTAGCTCTCGAAGCAAAAAATAATGGGACGGATTTCTTTACTGTACAAGTAATGGATGTATCTGCTTTTTGTGTAAAAGAATACTCTAAATACGATATTTATAAAGAAAACACTCTAAGTTTTAATGAATGGAAAGAGTTTTTTGTTTTTGCCAAACAAATAGAATTGGATGTAATTCCTTGTATTTTGGACATACCATCTCTGGATTTGTGTCTCGACCATGATTTTAATTTGTTAAAAATTCATGCTACTGATATAACAAACATCTCGTTACTGGAAAGACTTGTTGCACTGAATAATGTTGATTTAATTCTTGAAACGCAATGCGCTACCAATCTCGAAATTAACTTTGCTATCAATAAATTGGGTGATAGGGTAAAATGTTTAATTCATGGATTTAGTAATTACCCGACCGAGATCGAAGATTTGAACCTGAATACCCTTGACTACTTTAAAGAATATTTTCCGCAGTATAAAATTGGTTTGGCGGATCATTCCTTGGATACAGAGAAAATTCCATTGATGGCTTTAGCAAAAGGATGTTCTTTTCTAGAAAAACACATCACGCTAACAAGAAACAACAGGAACTTCGATTATCAGGTCTCTCTATATCCGAATGAATTTGGAGCTATGATATCAAATATAAAGCATTACGAAAAGGCTCTGGGCATAAAAATGAAGCACCCGATGGAATCTGAATTGAAGTACAGAGATGTGATGTATAAAAAAGTTTTGGAAAGCGGGAACTATATGAGGGCTGATAAGGGCATGGATTTTATGACCCATAGATTAGATTCTCTGGATTCACAAAAAGTTGGAGTAGCATTAATTGCAAGGTTGAAATCTAAAAGGTTGCCTTTAAAAGTGCTAAAGCCTTTTCACGACACTTTTGTTATAGATTTTTTGTACAAACGGCTGAAAATGTCAAAAAAGCTTACTTCTGTGTTTTTAGCTACTTCACCACTTAATGAGGATCAAGAATTGGTAAAGTTTGCACAAGAGCATGATCATTGTGTTTTCCTCGGGCACCCGGTGTCAGTAATTGATAGAATGCTTTCGTTAGCCCTCGAGGAAGAACTTGGAGCAATTTTTAGGGTTACCGGAGATAACCCATTTACCGACATTGACTTTATTGATGAAATGATTCAGCTAATGTGGGATAATAATTTGGACTACGTACGAGTTAACAATGTTCCCTTTGGCGTTTCCGCTGAGTTGTTTTCTACGAAATATTTATGGAAACTATACTTAGGGATGGAGAACCCAATGATGTCAGAATATCTCACCCAATTTGTTTTGGAGGACGAAACAGCAAGAAAGGGTTGTTTGGATATAGAGTCTGAAGTGGAGAATTTAAAATACATTAATTTGTCTATAGATTATCCGGCAGATTTGGATAGGGCCTATACACTAATTGAAGAGCTAAATAGTGATAACCTTTATCATATTTCATTTAGTGATATCATCAAAAGGATAGACAAATTAGAAAGGGAAGATGAAAATAAAATGATAAAATTGGCTGGGGGTGAGGAAATAAAATTTTCAGATTTTTTGTCAAAGCTAGCGAATCAAGAATACATAATTAGAAAAAAAATAAAATTTTAAATGGCATATATAATTGGTGAAATAGGTCAGAATCATAATGGTTCAGTTGACATAGCTAAACTTTTGATTGAAGTAGTCTCAAGGCCTATACATGATAAACTCTTTGGTAAGGAGCTGAAAGTGATGGATGCGGTTAAACTAACCAAAAGAGATTTGTCTCAAGAACTTTCGGCTTCCCAAATGAATCGAATTTATGACACGAAACACTCCTTTGGCAAAACCTATGGTGAGCATAGAGCATTTCTGGAATTAAGTGACGAAGAGCACCATGAGGTATACCAATACGCCAAATCCAAAGGATTAGATTTTGTTGAAACATTGTGTGCGGTGGGATGTTTAAGTATGTTAAAGCTTTTTACTCCTGATAAATTGAAGGTTGCTTCACGGGATTTAACTAATTTACCACTTCTTGCTGCGTTGGCAGAAACTAAAATACCCATTATTTTATCTACTGGCATGGGAGGAAGAGAGGAATTGGATAACGCCTTGGATGAAATTACTAGATATCATTCTGATGTTTCGATTCTCCATTGCGTATCTGAATACCCCACACGGCACGAAAATGTAAATCTCAGAACGATAACTTATCTCCAAAAGAACTATCCACATTTTAAAATTGGATACTCAGACCATACAATAGGTATTGCAACTCCAATTGCGGCCGTTGCTATGGGCGCTAAAATTATAGAAAAACACATTACTCTTGATAGACAAATGAAAGGTACTGACCAACAAGGCTCATTGGCCATTGATGGGATTTACCGAATGGTGAGAGACCTAAGAAACCTTGAACTTGCTTTAGGCAAGGAAAAAATGGTGATTGAGGAGAGTGTAAAAGTGGCAAGGGAAAAATTGGAAAGGTCAATCGCATCTAACAAAAATTTAAAAGCGGGTAAAGTTATCACCGTGGAGGATTTGCATATGCTAAGCCCTGGAGACGGTTTTAAATGGGCAGATAAAAATTTGGTAATCGGGAAAAAATTAACAAAGGACATTCCAAAGGACGAAATTATTTATAAAGAACATTTTATTTAATACCCGAGAGAATGTTACCAAAGTTAATACTTACTGATATAGATGGTGTTTGGACGGATGGCGGTATGTTTTATGATGAATCGGGCAATGAATTTAAGAAGTTCAACACTTATGACAGTGCCGGGGTTTTATTTGCAAGACTGCTCGATATACCATGTGGCATTATAACTGGGGAGAGTACAGAATCGGTAAAAAGGAGAGGGGAAAAGCTCAAAATGGATTACATCTTTTTAGGGGTAAAAGACAAAGTAAGCACTATTGAAAAACTAATAAGTGAATTAGGGATTGGATGGAGCCAATTAGCCTATATCGGAGATGATATTAATGACTATAATGTGCTTTTAAAAGCGGGCTTAAGTGCATGTCCAGATAGCGCCCCTGACTATATAAAGAAAATTGTTGACTGGCAGTTAAACAAAAATGGAGGAGATGGTGTTTTTAGGGAATTCGTTGAAAGAATAATTTTTGAGAATAATATCGATTTGGTGGAGTTATTTTTAAATGGAAATTTGAAGATAATACAGTAGTCTGGTGCCATTCATTTCTAGTTGACCGCATCCCATCCCAGGGTTAGGAAAACCAAAGGCAAGTAATATATTTGGTGATTACATAAACCTGTTAAGGTTAAAAGCATACACAGCGCAAGTTTTCAATGGAAAGTAATATAAATAAAAACATGGGGGGTATGTCAGTCTGTCCATATTGGTTATAATCCTTTTTTTGTCATGTCAGTCAGCTAAATATAAGACAGAAGTAAAACCTATTGTATCATTTATATTTGATGACGGATGGGAAAATCATTTTAAGGTGGTTAAGCCAATTTTTGACGAAAGGAATATTAAGTGCGGGTTTGCAATTGTTAAACGCTTGGTAGGTGTAAACAATAGATTGGATTCGGTTCAAATCAAGCAGTTGAATGACGATGGCTTTGAAATACTTTCCCATTCGGTTAACCATTTCAAAATGTCTTCCAATGAGCTTGACGTCAATGATGCAAAAAAAGAAATAGTTCAATCCTTATATTACCTCAGGGAATTGAACTGTAAAGTAAATGGCTGGGTAACCCCAATGTCAATAATGCATGATGATTTTGTTCCTTTATTGGGAAATTATGAATACGGTTTCACAAAATCGAATGGACTAAACCCAATAGATATAGAAGCTAAAAAGCCATACAAAATGACGCGAGTAGGCTTAGAATCAATAACATTACAAAAGGCGAAGTGGTTAGCTGATATTGCCTATCAAAAGAAGAAACCCGTTGTTTTTTATACGCATAGTATAGATGAAAACTCTAAAAAAGAGGAGGAGCTTATTTTATTAATTGATTACTGTATAGAAAAAGGTTACGCGATAGGAGTACCGAATGAAATATTTTTGAGGTATTATTAATCTCAAATTAAGGATTTAAAAGCATAAGTGAGATTTATTTTGATTAATAGAATAAGAAAAAGCCCCATTTTCAAGAATATCGCGATTTTTTTTTCAGGGAGCTTAATCGCATTGATACCTGTAGTTGCAGTTCAGTTTTTTTTGCCAAAGTTCCTTTCGGTTGGGGATTATGGCTTGTATAAGTCCTTTACCTTGTATCTTTCCTACACAAGTTTACTACATTTTGGGTTAAAAGACGGCATTTATATAGCTCTTTGTGGGGAGGAAGTTTTCGAAACCAAGAAAAACCATATTTATTATAGTTTTTTAATAGGGCAACAGTTTATGGTGCTAATTGCAATGTTAGGTGTTTCTTTATTTTTTGATTTCCCATTGAAAGTTGTTCTATTGTGTCTGGCTTTTACTTCCTTTTTCTTTATAATAAACACCTATTATGATGTGCTTTTTCAGGCACAAAAAAGATTCAATATAGTTAGCCTAATGAAGATTATTAAGGAAACTCTTTTCTTAGTATTATTAATCCTTATTTATTTGTTCTATGAGGAAGCTGATTTTGTAACAATACTTATGGCTTTTTTGGCTTCCATTGTGGTTTCGTTTATTATCTATTCTTATTTTTCAAGATCGCAAATCAAAGTTATAGGAATTGGAAAACCTGAAATTGACTTTATAAAACCTGTTTATAACAGAGGTGTTAAACTAATTGCTGGAAATTTTGGACACCAAATAAATACCAATATTGACAAGCTGTTCATCAATTTTTTTTATTCGGTTGAACTGTTTGCGTACTATTCCTTTGGAGGTATGTTTTTTGTGTTGACCAATACCTTCGTTAATTCGGTAGCCACGGTTTTGCTTCCCTATTTATTTGATGAATACAAACGGGATTTAACTAAAAAGCATAGACAGCTAATGAAAGTAACTACCTTGTTTTCTTTAGTGCTTTTCTTCTATTTAATATGTATATTTCATTTTGTTGAATATTTTTACCCCAAATACATTAAAAGCATACCAATAATCGCTCTATTTTATATCGGAATGGTTTATAACATTAAAATCAATGTCATTCAAAATAATTACTTGAAAACGCTTGGGCTTGATAAGCACTATATCAAGAATAACTACATTATACTGTTAATATTCATTTTAGTTATGGTTGTATTATATGCACTAGGTGTTGAAGTCATATATTTTGCACTTTGTACCTCCATAATGATGTATTTGAGAAGTAAAATAAACCTGTGGTCTATAAACACGAAATTAGAAGACAGAAGGAATTATATATTGGATGATTTATTTATTATAGCTCTTGGAGCAATTGTGTACTTGTATGCGGACTATTTGATCTAGATGAAAAAACTTTTAATATTGGGCCAAGTGCCTAAGGAATATGGGGGTAGCTATACAACTGGTGTAGCAAATGTAATAATGGAGATAGTTGGTCATTTAAAAGGTGAATTTGATGTGTATATTTATGCAACCAACTTAAATAGTGGGGAGGGTAAAAAAATCAACGGCATTTCATTACTTGGATACTCATATCCCATACTTGTCATATTTTTGATAAAGGAATTTTTAAATTCTCCGATTAGGTTTTTCAGGTTATATGGAGAGTTCAAAAATAAATTCGGTGTTATACCCATAAAAAACCTTTCTTATCTTGTAATTTTAAAGCATTATATTAAAAAAATAAAGCCCGATATTATCAATGCACATGGAATTATGTTTGCCCCAATCTTGAAAAATTTAGATATTGGTAGGGACGTGTTTTATTCCTTTCATGGATTTATGTACGACGACCAAAACAGTATTGAAGCGAATAAAAAAAGAGGTTTGGACATTAAAAAGCTTTATTTTAACAGCGTACCATGGGTTAAAAAGGCAATATATTTAACCCCGGAGATGAAATCTAAGGGAGAGAATAAACTAAAGATCGTAGCTGACAAATCTTCCATAATATCAAATGGGGTAAACGTAAAAAAATTCAAATATAGTTCTGAAGAGCGAAAAAAGCTGAGAAACCGTTATAACATAGATGAAAACAGCAAAATTTTCATTTCAGTTGGGGCGCTAACGCACAGGAAAAACCATGCTGGTTTTATTGAATATTTGATAAGAAACAATTTTAAAGGACATTACTGGATTATTGGGAAGTTTGAGGCGGAGGAAAGCAAAAACATTATTTTAAACTACCAGGAAAGCGTTAGCAGTTTTGAAATAAAGGTTATTAATTATGTAGATCATGATATGCTGTATCAATATTATTCGGCTGCGGATATTTACGCGCACCCAAGTACTTCTGAAGGTCAGGCTCTGGTCGTTTTTGAGGCGCTATGTTGTGGATTGCCGGTTATGGCAAACCAAGATATTAAAGGAACCGTATGCGTTGGAAGGGAATATGATGATAGTGTTAAGTTTGTCAACTTAAAAACATCTAAGTTGCTTGAAATTGATAACCCCAACAGGAAAAAACTTTCCCAAAGATGTAAGGAAGATTTTGATTGGACTATGGTAGCGGATAAATACAAAGCATGTTTTTTAAATGAATTCAATTAGAAGTTTGATAAAGAAATTTTTACAGGTAATATTTTCGTTTCTTGCCAAAAGAAGCTGTGGAGAATTCAAGAGCCTAAAAGCATTTGGATATACTAGATTGACAAAGAACACACTTCTTGGTGCAAATGTAAATTTTAATGGTTTTAAGGTACTAGGCAGGGGTAAGGTCGTAATCGGAGATAATTTTCATTCCGGTAAAGGTTGCTCTATTATTACTCAGGTGCACAATTATAGGGGAGAATCATTACCTTATGATAATACTTATATAATTAAAGACACGACTATACAAGAAAATGTGTGGATAGGAAAAAATGTAACAATTTTAGGAGGTGTTACCATTGGAGAGGGGGCCATAGTGCAAGCAGGCAGTGTGGTCGTTAAGGATATTGGTCCGCTAGAAATTGCGGGGGGACATCCAGCCCGCACTTTTTCAAAAAGAGACGAAAATCATTATTTTCGCCTGAAAGCTGAGAAAAAATTTCACTAATAAGACCATAAAAGCATACATTTGCTTCATGAGCAAAAAGATTAAGCTTGACAGCCTTTATATTTCGATAGTTAGTATTTGCTTGGTCTTTTTATATTTCTGTCATGGTGATAACTATTTAATTCTTTGGAAAAGAATTCCTTCAATTTTCTTTTTTGCCTTAAGTTGTTTACTTATTTTCCCTTTTTTGGCCTATAAAAAAGTAATAAATGGTTTATTTAGGAATAAACTCCTTTTTTACTTTATTCTTTTATCATCTGTTTTACTAGTCTTAGCTACCATTTCTTTTGTTCCATTTCTCGGCTTTACTACCAATTTCGCATACTTGAAAACCACACTATTAAATTTTTTAATAATGCTGGTCTGCATGATCTTCTTTTCAAGTAAAGGAAGTATTGATATAACTTTAAAGATTATGGTATATGGTGTTTTGCTGGCGGTTGCTTTGAACATTTATGATATCACTCATATTGACAATTATTATTTTTCGACTGATGACCCAAGGAACAGAAGAGCTTTCTCAATGGTTTTTGCAAGAGCGGCGGGTTTTTACCTTGACCCCAATGTTAGTGCATCTGCTCTTGTTTTTGGGCTTATACTAACTGAAAACACAATTGCTAACAAAAGATTGAAGTTTCTATACGTTTTAGCCGTTGGAGGTGCTGTAGGAATAACTCTTTCTTTATCAGGAGTGTTGTTTTTTAGTGTTTACTTCTTTTTAAGGTTTATTTATGGGAAGGTTAAATTAAATATAGTTTTGATAGTCGCCGTACTTTTTGTCATAATTAGTGCAGTCATCAGAGATTTGATGGAAAGGAAGGTGATTTATTTTGGCCCTGGAATAACAGCAAGAATAAAAGCAATTACAAATCCCTTTGAAGGAGGCCAGGGCGAGATTGTTGAAAAAAACAGCCGTACAATTTTATTGGAAAATGCAATTGAAATGATTTTGGAAGACCCAGTATTTGGTAAAGGGATAGGACAACATCAATTTGTGGAAACTGAACAAAGTGCTAGATCAAGATCTGGAACCCATGCAGGTCCTCATAACCAGTGGCTTGCGTTTGTAATAGATTACGGGTTGATACTTGGCGCTGGTCTTTTTGCTTTGATATTTTTTGTTTTAATGCCGTTAAAGCATAGTATTTACAGAAAAGAGGTTTTTTATTTTTTGATTACTTATTTTCTATATAGTTTGTTTTCACATACAGCTCTCAAGAACCATTCACTAATGTTTTTGTTGCCGTTAGTTTATCAAATGGGCAGAATAAGAAAAAATGAAAGGGGTTCTGAAAACAAATAAGTTAAGTACTTGGTTGCCTGATGCCGGTATTGTAATGTGTGCATTTAGCCTGTCTATGCCCACATTTTACTTCAATATGTTTATGACTATTGCAGTTTTGTTAAGACTACTTTATTTTGATAAAGAACGGATTCGATACATTTTAAAGACTAGTTTTTTCAAGGTCTTGCTTGCATCTGTTTTGTTGATATTAGTTGGGCTATGTTATACGGAGTACGGAAATTTTGATGTTGCCTTCACATTAATGGCAAGAAGAATACCCTTTTTGCTATTTCCATTTTTATTAATCGGACTAAGGAAGAGAAGTATTAACCTTGTAAAGTTATCGTTTATAGCCGGCGTTGTAATAGGCGCAATAATTTGCCTAATAGGGGTTGAACTAACACCTGGAGTTTATGGACACATTAAGCAGATTTATATAAGTAATTGGTATTGGAGCGATATTATTTTAAACCCCATTGATAAACATCCTTCATTTTTTGCCATGTACTCTCTTCTTAGCTTTTTTATTGCACTAGAGTTTTTGTTGTCAAGTAATAACTATATTAAAAAGGCATGTTTAGCTTTGTTAATGCTTATATTTATTGGTATAATTCTCACTTTAGAAGCTAGGTTGGTTCTTTTAGTCTTTCCTGTTTCTTTGTTTATATATATTGTGGTTTCAACAAAGAAATTTATTGTAGGAATTGTATTTTTGTTTTCTTCAATAGTAATAGGAACAATTTATTTTGTTTACCATCCGGCTCGATTCCACAATATTAGGATATTAAAATTGTCGGCCGACTCTGGAATAAGATGGAAAATCTACAAGTCAGCACTGTCAGTAATAGCTGAGGCTCCTATATTGGGTGTAGGCAGTGGAGACCTTCAAGTGGAGTTAAACAAAGAGTATAATAAGAACTCCTATGACAGAGTGTTTAATTACAATTGCCATAATCAATTTCTTGAGGAATGGGCCAGAGGGGGTGTTTTAAGCCTAGTTCTTCCTTTGTTTCTATTTGTGCTTATGCTAAAAAAAGCGAAAAATAAGGATTGTCCTATTAGTTTTGTTTTTATCTTTTCGACATTTGTGTTTTTTTTGGTGGAATCAGTTCTAAATAGACAACAAGGGATTACATATTTTATTTTTTTTAGTGCTTTATTCTATTTCCAAGATGAAGATGCGAGATTCTTGAAGAGCAGTTTTAAGCATGCTCCCTAACTTTTTTTGATGATTGATAGAATAAAATTCAGAGAGAAAATGCTGGGAAAATGTGTAATTTTTTCCCTGTCCCTTGCAATGATATTGCTCGGGATTCTTGTTTATGAGATAAATGATTTGTCAATTGTTTTCACTTGGATCTTTGGAGCATTATTTTTATTCCTTTTAACGGGAAGGCAAAAAAGAGAGCTTTTTCTTTTTTCGTATGGTATTAATACAATATTTGGTATAATTATTTGCTTAGAAAATTTTTATTCAACAGGTGATTTACACACTCCCTTTTTAGATGATAAGGGGTTTTACAAAATAACCCTGGATTTATTAGATAAAGACTTTAGTGCCTTTTTTGAATTAAAAAGGCTAACGTTTTTTCACTATTTGACATCTAGTACTTATAGGATTTTAGGGTTTCTAGGTTTTAGCTCTAGTTCCTATTTCCATTTTTTATTGCATAATTTAGTAATTGGAGCTTTTCTGCCCGTTCTTATATATAAACTTGCCCAGGCTCTGGACTACAATAAGCAACTTGTATTTAGGAGCGCAATTTTAGTGGCACTTTTTCCAACTATAATTTATTTTAATTCAATTGGCTTAAGAGATGTTTGGGTTACATTTTTGTTTACACTTTTTGTTTATGTTTTTATAGGGTATAACTACAACGTATATATCAAGTGGATATACCTTTTAATAATTACCATTCTTATTTATTTGATGAGACATCAAAATATAATGTATCCCATTTTATTTGTTCTTGCATACGTTTTTTTCAATGAGCAAAACAAGAAAAGAAGTTTGCAAATATTAATTGTGGGTATAATTTGCCTTAGTTTAGCTTTCTTCTTCTATTTTGATGTTATTGAAAAGTATTACTATATTTATAAAGACTACAGCTATGTTTCAAATCAAGATAACTCACTTGGCTTAGCTTTAAAGTACGAAAATGGGCTAGTAGGGAAGACAATTTATTTCATCTATTTTATAATTGGTCCGCTTCCAACACTCTTGTATTCAGAACTTAAAGTGTCGTCTTTTTTTCTGGATATCGGTAACGCGCTTTGGTATATTGTCATAGGTTATTATTTGTATTTTTCACTAACAAGATTTAAAGACCCTTTTAAAAAATCCTTTTTAGTGGTTTTTGTTGTCTCTTGTTTTGTAATTAGCCAAATTACAGGACATTTAAGGCACAAGACAGTATTTTTCCCTATTTTGCTATTGTTGTTTTTAGCGGATTACAGTAATACAGAGCGTAGGCATAAGCTTAATGTGCTTAAAGTGATTTTGGTAACTTATGGTTTTCTTGGTTTAGTATATATAATCTTTAAGGACCTATGGATGTAGCAGAAATATCAAAAAAATTTTTAAGATGGGAGAAAACAAATGAGTTGCATTCAATAAAAATTAATGACTTTCCCATCTATTGTTTTATTAGACTTGAAGTTTTTGAGTCCTTAATATTCAGTGGTAATATTGAAGATGCTATTAAAAAGAACAATAAGGACAAGGTTAAGATCAACTACTTTAAAGTCTTAAAAAGTGCATGTTCTTTTTTTGCTAAACAGCATATATTGAAGAACAAAACCATTTACATAACCAATACTGATAATAAAATCAAGATAGAGGATACCTACGTTGACAATTACTTTGATAAATTAATTCGTAATGACGTTTCAGCCAAGGCAATATTGGAGTACCCCAACTTATTAAATTATCATTTTAATAATATTTCAAACAAAAGCATCACTGTAAAGGCTGGAATTTTCTATATCTTAGAACGGATGTTTAAGGGAAAAATAGTCAAAGAGGAATTCAATTCTAAAGTAAATAGGATTATAGAAATGTATTCTGGGTTATATTATGATCTAACCGGATCAACTATTCCTAAGGAGGCTCGTAACCTGATAAGGAACAAAATTTACACAAACGTAAATAGGATAAAGCTTTATGAAAATATTTTGAAATTCTACAAGCCAAAAGAAGTTTATCTAAAATCAGCTTATAGCCCGTTAAAATTAATTATTACCAAAGCATGCAAAAAAAACAAAGTTCAGGTAACGGAAGTGCAACATGGACATATTTATAAATATCATATTGGCTACCTACTTCCCTTAAATGATGACCTGGATTACTTAAATCCTGATAAAATATTAGTATGGTCTGAATATTATAAAGGCGTTTTGTTGGGCAATAAATGGAAGGAAGAGAAGATTTTTGTAAAAGGAGACTTTACGTATAACTCTGAAGTCAATAAGCTTAATCAAGAAAAAGAGGAGGGTCTGGTTAATTTGAGCGAAAAATACGATAAAGTATTTACTATTGTGGGACAGCATACTTTAACAAGCGAAATAATAGATTTTCTTTCTGATCTTGACAGGTTGCCCCATGAAGTTAAAGTGTTTCTCAAGTTACATCCAAAACATATTGATTTACAAGAGCGGGAATATGAGAAAATATATGCGACCAATAAGAAACTAACAATTGTAAAAGAAGGCAAAATAAAAAGCCTAATAAATGCTAGTGACCTAGTTATAGGCGTATACTCCACAGCCATTATAGAAGCTTTAGAAATGAAAAAGAAAGTACATCTTATCGATATTAGCACTGCTGATTTTTTTGAAGATATGATAAAAAAAGGCATCGTTAGGAAATCTAACAGTATTTATAATTCATTTCAAATTTTAAAAAGTAGCTCGCCAGTACCCGAGGTTATCTTTAGAGAGAAATTTAAATCAACCAAGATGAAGGATGGAAGAAAAGACTAAAGTCAGAGATAAGGTTTCAATAATTACCCCATCATTTAATTGTCAGGATTATATATCCAAGACGATTGATTCCGTGCTTTCACAGACATATAGCAATTGGGAAATGATAATTGTGGATGACTGCTCGACTGACAATTCGGTCGAAATAATCCAAAATTATTGTGCGAAGGACAAACGTATTAAACTTTTCATTTCTGACAAAAATATGGGATCAGGGAGGTCAAGAAATAAATGCTTGGAAAAAGCAACTGGCAGGTATATAGCTTTTTTAGATTCTGATGATTACTGGAGTAATATTAAATTAGAGAGGCAAATAGCTTTCATGGAAGAAAATAGCTTTAACCTTACCTACTCAATGTATTTTGAATTTGATAGTGATACTGGAAGATTGTTGACGAAAGTAAAGGTGCCCAAAAAAGTTAACTTTGGAATGTTGTTAAAAAATGGGGGGTACATGGGCTGTTTAACAGTTATATATGATTCATATTTTTTTGGCAAAAGGGATATGCCGGAAATAAGGAAAAGACAAGACTGGGCCTTATGGCTAAAAATGCTCAAAGAAATTGATTATGCCCATGGCCTACAGGAACCTCTTGCTTATTATAGATTGGGTAACTCATCTCTAAGCAAAAGCAAATTAAAGCTAGTTAAATATAATTTCAGTGTTTATAGAAAAGAGTTAAGGATGTCTTTCTTGCGGTCTTTATATCACATGATTGTGTTTTTGATACATCATTTTTTCTATAAGCCCAAACTAAAGGTTAAACTGTAAATCTGTTAAAATGAGTAGGTTTTTATATATTTGTAGGTATTTGACACTACTAAAATAAAATCATTTGACACTTTATTATCCTGTATTTTTTTTCCTTGGAGCTTATGTGTTAACCTATTTTACTATCCCAAAAATTATTCGGCTTGTAGAATACAAAAACCTTATGGACAAGCCCAATAGTAGGAGTTCTCATTTAAAAAGAACTCCCACACTAGGGGGGGTTTCTTTTTTTTACACATTAATTTTCGCTCTATTTTTTTTACGGGAATGGAGCGATAATAGTGAGGCTATGTTTTTTATTCCTGGGTTGACCATTCTTTTTATTATCGGCCTCAAGGACGATTTGGTTGTTTTATCTCCATATACAAAATTGGCCGCACAGTTCATATCAATAGCTTTTGTTTTAAGTAACGAAGCGTTTGTTATTAGTTCGCTCCATGGGTTTTTTGGTGTTTATGATATTCCATTGTATATATCTTATTTGATTGGCGGATTTATTATGATGACGATTGTTAATGCCTATAATCTTATTGATGGCATTGACGGTTTGGCTGCCATAGTGGGTATAGTAATACTGATTATTTATTCCACCATTTTTTATATGACAAAGGACTATTTTTATCTTTTATTGAGTTTAACTCTAAATGGTTGTTTAATTGCATTTTTGAAATATAACTTATCCGCTTCTCATGAAAAGATTTTTATGGGGGATACTGGCTCTCTTATAGTAGGGTTCATCATAAGCATCCTTACCTTAAAGTTTTTGGCACTTCCTTCCAATAAGCTCGAACACCTTCCATTTTTAATTGAGAACATACCGTTAATTGCCATAGGAATACTTATTGTACCGCTTTTTGACACGGCTAGGGTTTTTACCATTCGATTGGCCAATAGAAAAAGCCCCTTTTCGGCTGACAGGAACCATACGCATCATATCTTAATTGATTACTTTAATCTGTCTCATAAAAAAGCGAGTCTAATTATTGGGGCCTTTAACTTGGTATTCGTTTATTTATTTATCATTTTAGGAAGCACGTCTTATAACTTTTGGATGGTCGCCGTACTGGTAGTTACTGTGATAGGGCTAGGATATTTTTTTTACAGGTACAATTATAGCTTTTCCAATATAAAAAGGAGAATACGTTTTAGGAATAAAGTAAATAATGTAAAAAATAAGGGCAAAGAGGCCCTGCATAATGTAAATAGTAAGGATGAATAAGGTGCCACAAGTAAAATTTAGATTATAATATGAAAAGAATATTGGTTACAGGTGCTGCGGGGTTTTTAGGGTCTCATCTGTGTGATAGATTTATAAATGAAGGATATCATGTCATCGGAATGGACAACTTTATTACTGGCGACCAAAAGAATATCAAACACCTTAAGGGCCATACTAATTTTGAATTTGTTGAGCATGATGTCACAAAGTTCGTGAACGTGAACGGAGATTTAGATTATATTCTACATTTTGCGTCTCCGGCGAGCCCAATAGACTATTTAAAAATACCAATTCAAACCTTAAAAGTTGGAGCCTTGGGGACACACAATTTGTTGGGTTTGGCCATGGCAAAAAAAGCCAGAATACTAATAGCTTCGACTTCAGAGGTTTATGGAGATCCCTTGGTGCATCCGCAAACCGAGGACTACTATGGAAATGTAAATACAATTGGCCCAAGAGGGGTATATGATGAGGCAAAGCGTTTTCAGGAGTCCATAACTATGGCATACCACAGATTTCATGGCCTGGAAACACGTATTGTTCGTATTTTTAATACCTATGGCCCACGGATGAGATTGAACGATGGCCGTGTTATACCTGCTTTTATGGGACAGGCATTGCGGGGTGAGGATTTAACAATTTTTGGTGATGGTTCGCAAACACGTTCCTTTTGTTTTGTGGATGATCAGGTTGAGGGTATTTACAGATTATTGTTAAGTGATTATCAATATCCCGTGAACATTGGCAACCCGAACGAAATTTCTATAAAGAATTTTGCGGAAGAGATTATAAGGCTTACAGGGGCTGCAAACAAAGTGATTTATAAAGATCTACCTATAAACGATCCTTTGCAAAGGCAACCGGATATTTCATTGGCGAAAAAAGTATTAGGCTGGGAACCAAAGGTTGACAGAAAACAGGGGATGGCCATTACCTTCGAATATTTTAAAGGCCTTAGCCAAGAAGAGCTTTATAAAAGGGAGCATAAAGATTTTTCAGGATATATTAATAAATAGTGGATGGAGTATGCAAGAGGCAGGTATTCCTGGTTGTTGAAACCATTGTTGGTGATATATGATTTATTCATTTTAAATCTAATGGCAGCATATATGTTGGGATTGAATGAGGAAGATTTATACTTTTTCTCTTATGAGCCTCTCAACAATAAATACCTTCTCTATGCCTTTTATTCTATCACTTTTTGGTCTTTGTCCGCTTATTTGCTAAAGTTTTATCGCGTTTATAGATACACCTCACCTTTTAATATTGTTTCTTTATTATTCAAGCAGTTTGGCGCCTACGCTATCATAACTTTCGCATTTGTTGGGATATTTAGGAGTGTGGAGTTGGATGCCTTTGTCACCTTTAGTTATCTGATCTATTCCTTTTTGGCTATAGCCTTTGTCAAATTTTTAAGCTACTATACCCTCAAAGGGTTTCGGGCGTATTTAAAAGGAAATCTAAGGAACGTGTTGATCATCGGGGGTTGCGATAACGCCAAAGAACTCCGACAGCTCTTTACTGAAAAAGAGGAATTGGGATATAACCTAAAAGGGTTTTTTACTAATTCCAAAGAAGCAGAAAACGTATCGGGAACCATAAATGAGAGTTATAAATTTTTAGAGAGAAACCATGAAATAGACGAGATTTACTGTGCCATAGATGAACTGAACGATAAACAGGTAAAGAAGTTTATGCAATACGCAGAGAAAAACAAATGCAACATAAAGTTTATACCTAGTTCAGACAAAATTTTAACAAAGCGTTTAAAAACAGATTATTACAGTTACCTGCCGGTACTTTCCCTGCCAGAGGTTTCCCTAAACGATGATTTGAATAAGTTTGTCAAACGAAGTTTTGACATTGTATTTTCACTATTCGTTATTATTTTCATCATGTCTTGGCTTTCCATTATTTTGTTTATATTGATTAAGCTTGAATCTAAGGGCCCGCTATTCTACAGGCATAAAAGAAATGGCATTAATTATCAGGAATTCAATTGTTACAAGTACCGCTCCTTAAGAACTACGCAGGAATTGAAAGGCACCTATGTCACCCAAGGCGATGAGCGTATTACTAAGATTGGGAAATTTTTGCGAAAAACAAGTATTGACGAAATGCCCCAGTTTATTAACGTTTTACGGGGAGAAATGAGCGTTGTAGGCCCTAGGCCTCACATGCTTTCATACACAGATGAGTATGCCAAAATCATTGATAAATACAATTTTATGTATCGCCACAACGTAAAGCCCGGAATCACTGGGCTGGCGCAGGTAAGTGGTTTTAGAGGTGAAATAGAATCTGATAGCGACATCATCAACCGTGTTAAAATGGATATTTTTTATATCGAAAATTGGTCGCTCCTACTCGATTTGAAAATTATTTTTCAAACGATTATCAATATCTTCAAGGGTGAAAAGAAGGCGTATTAAGATGGAAACAGCTCCTATGGTTTCAATTATAATGCCTACCTTTAATTCCAATGCATATATTGATCAAACCATACAAAGTGTTTTAAATCAGTCTCAATCCAATTGGGAATTATTGCTAATTGATGATGCCTCAACAGATAGTACTGTTGAGACAATTAAAAACTACCTAAAGAAGTACCCCAATATTAAACTGATCCAAAACGAAAAAAACTACGGTGCCGCCATTTCACGAAATAAGGGCATTGAACACGCCAAAGGTGACTATATTGCTTTTTTAGATGCAGACGACCTTTGGAAGCCACACAAATTAGAAAGGCAAATCAACTTCATGAATAAAAACAACTGTGATATATGCTTTTCCAGCTATGATTTAATGGATGAATCGGGAGCACTTTTACACAAAACTGTCGTGGCACTTCCAGAACTTTCGTATCAAAAATTTTTAAGATGCAATTACATCGGGAACTTAACAGGAATCTATAATACCAAGGTTTTAGGAAAAGTATACGCCCCAAATTTACGCAAACGCCAGGATTGGTTGCTATGGCTTAAAGCCGTCAAAAAAAGTAAAAAATCAGCTTTGGGCATACAAGAGCCTTTAGGAGTTTACAGAATTAGAAAGAACTCCATTTCATCCAATAAATTCAACTTATTAAAATATAATTATCTGGTGTACAAAAAGGGTTTGGGCTTTTCAACTGCAAAGTCGCTATACTATTTGGCCTTGTTTTTGTTCGAGTATTTTTTTGTAAAATCCAAGCAAACCGTTAGGTCAAGTGGGATGTAAACTGTTTTAGTTTTCCGTAACTGGTTCGCTCCAATTTGTTGGTTCTATTGAGGTGAATGGTCAAACCCGGTTCAAGATAGTTTTCTACAGCTTGGTGAATAGCTTTTATTTTTTCCGCGGTAAGATTATCGGAGCTCACATAAGTGATTTTAAAAGTGTCCAGCGTTAATTGGTCAATAACAAACTCTTTGACATCGGCATCGTCTTCAATTATGGTTTTGGTAACATAATAAAAAGTGAGGCCCGCCGCCGTTTTACCGCTGGGAAGTTTAACCACATCACTTGTCCTACCCATCAAACTTTGCAAAATTGGTTTTTGAATTGAGGAAGAAGGCAAAATAGACCCAAAATCCCCAATATCATAACGAATAAAAGGATGCGCCATATTATAGAGTGAAGTAATAACTACACGTCCTTCCTTTCCATTTGGAACTGGATTGTCATTTTCATCAAGAATTTCCACGAAGAGGTCTTGTGTATTTACTTGCCATTCACCTTGTAGATTGTTGAAGGCGATCAGCCCTAATTCCGCTGAGCCATATTCATTGATAATTGGGACACCCAATTGCTTTTCTAATAGAACCTTATCATCTTCAAAAAGCATTTCTGCGGTCACAATACATACTTTCAAGCTGGGGCAAATTGTTTTCAAAACAATCCCCTTTTCTTCTAAATATTTGGCAAATAGCACAATAGTGCTGGTGTAACCATTTATATAATCAAAAGCTGTTTTTTCAAATTGATGAATATGCCTTTCGAATGCATCATCGCTCAAGTCAAAAACTGAAAACCGATGACGATTGCCCAATTTATCCTTTAATCGCTCCTTATAATGCCCAGTTCCTGATAAAGGCATACCGTAAAAACGGGCCTGTTTTGATGTTTCTACATCAATGCCGTACCAAGCATAGCGGTCCATAAAATTGGCCCAAGTTAGGGCGTGGCAATATTTATCCTTTGCAAAAATTAATGGTGTCCCTGAGGAACCGGAAGTTTTGTGCAAATGGCAGTTTTTTGTCGTAAATCCGGTTGATAATCTTTGGGCCAATGGAATCTGTAAATCGCTTTTATGAGTGATTGGGATGGAATTCCAATCGCTCAAATCGGCTCCTTTCACAAAATTTTTGTAAAAAGGGTTGTTGTTTAAATGGTACTCAAGAATCTGCCGTTTTTTATTCTGAAAATAAGCTATAAATTCATCTTCCGATTGGCTTTGGATCTGGGCAAAATCCTGTTTGGCCTTCTTTATAGGAAAGCCCTTGAGTTGCAACGAAAGATTAAAAAAATTCACGGAAATACAGATTAACCGTAAAGTAAATAAAAATTATTCGTGATTTAGTCGCATTAGTTTTATTTTTGCGCAAACCATAGAAACGTCTTAAAACCGATAATTTGTCATTCCTGCCACGGCGGGAATCTAAAAACAATACTAATGAATATTTTAGTGCTAGGCTCTGGTGGCAGAGAACATACGTTTGCGTGGAAAATAGCGCAAAGTGAAAGATGTGAAAACCTCTACGTTGCTCCAGGAAATTCAGGAACGGCTAAAGTGGCAACCAATATTGATATTGACGTTACCGACTTTGAGGCTATCAAAAGTCTGGTTATTGAAAAGAAAATTGACATGGTGGTAGTTGGCCCCGAAGATCCTTTGGTACAAGGGGTACATGATTTTTTTCTTAAGGATGAGGAAATCAGTCATGTCTCGGTGATTGGCCCCCAAAAAGTAGCGGCCGAACTTGAGGGAAGCAAAGAATTTGCAAAGGAGTTTTTGTATCGGCATAATATTCCAACTGCAGCTTATGAAAGTTTTACCAAAGATACCGTAGAGCAGGGCTATGCCTTTTTGGAAACACTCAATCCGCCTTACGTTTTAAAAGCAGACGGTTTGGCGGCAGGAAAAGGCGTTGTGATTTTAAGTGATTTAAATGAAGCCAAAACTGAATTGAAACGTATGTTGGTGGATGCCAAATTTGGGGAGGCGAGCAACAAAGTAGTAATTGAGGAATTTTTAGATGGTATTGAACTCAGCTGTTTTGTTTTAACCGACGGTAATAATTATAAAATCCTGCCAACGGCAAAGGATTATAAGCGCATCGGTGAAGGTGATACAGGATTGAATACCGGAGGAATGGGTGCTGTTTCCCCGGTGCCTTTTGCAACGGATGAATTTTTAAACAAGATTGAAGAGCGTATCGTTAAACCAACGGTGGAAGGTCTAAAAAAGGATAATCTGCCTTACGTTGGCTTCATTTTTATAGGTTTGATTAAAGTTGGTGAGGATCCAAAAGTTATTGAATACAATGTGCGTATGGGAGACCCGGAAACCGAAGTGGTATTCCCAAGGCTAAAGAACGATTTAGTTGAAATACTGCAGGCAATGGCCAACGGTACTTTGGATAAAATTGATATTGACATCGACGAGCGCGCCGCTACTACAATAATGATGGTTTCGGGAGGTTATCCGGAAGCCTATGAAAAAGGAAAGGAAATAAAGGGGCTTGAAGCCATTGAGGAATCTATTCCGTTTCATGCAGGAGCTCAATTGAAAAATGGAAAAGTAGTCACTTCTGGGGGGCGCGTTATTGCTATTACATCTTATGGCGATACCTATCAAGAGGCCATAAAAAAATCTTATCAAAGTATAGAAAAGCTACATTTTGATAAGATGTATTATCGTAAGGATATCGGTTTCGACCTATAAATATTGGTGGGCCGTAACCGTTTTGTCCTCTTCGTTGTTATCATTAAAAATTTTCAGTTGCTTCATCCAGTAAATAGCAGCAACAAAACCGATAATTAGGAAAATCCAAGATACGATATTGGCCAACCACCAATTATCTAATTCTAAGGCTCTTAAAGCATCATAAGGTGCAAAAAGCACGTTTACAAATAAATCCTGTATCGCGTAAAAGAAGTCTTTCATGATTAGTATATTTACGGAACAAAAATACAAAAACCGTTAATGATAACAAGTATTTTTAGAAAATCTAAACCTGTAAATCTCATAATCGTTTTTTTTCTTATCGGTTTGGCCTGTTCTATATTTACATTCAATTCGGCCAAACATAGCTTTTCATCCGCAAGCGTGGTGCAAATGTTGCTATGTTTAGGAATAAGTTTTTTTTCTGTTTTGATACTCAATTTTGTCTCGAGTAAAAACAACTTAACCAAACACAATAGCTTTGAAATTGTACTTTACGGTTTTTTTTTATTGCTGATACCCCAAACCACTGGAAGTATCAGTGTTATGCTCTCCAACGTGTTTTTGCTGTTTAGCTTAAGAAGAATGATTAGTTTACGATCTCAAAAAAGCGTGTTGAAAAAACTGTTTGATACTTCATTTTGGATAGCCATTGCAACGTTGTTTCATCCTTGGGCTATTCTTTTTTTTATTCTCCTACCCATGGCTGTTTTGCTTTATACAGAGAATAAGCTGAGAAATTGGCTCGTGCCGTTAACGGCAATCATAGCAGTTTTGCTCATTGCTTACTGCGTATGTTTTTTTATAGACTTTGATTTGATGGGTTATTATTTCAATGGATTTCAAGTAAGTTTTGATTTCACAAATTATAACACGACACCCTTTTTAATTGCTACAACGCTGTTATTTTCATTCGGACTTTGGTCCTCCTTATTTTACATCCGAAGTATCCGGGAAAAGAAAAAATCCTTGCGCCCGGCCTTTAATTTGGTGATGATAACCGTAGTGATTTCATTCCTAATCGTTATATTATCTCCAAATAAACAGGGTAGCGAGTTTCTATTTATGTATGCGCCTCTGGCAATTATTGTCTCTAACTATATTGAGGTGATCAATGAGAAATGGTTTCGCGAAGTATTTCTGTCTATTCTTGTTTTGATGCCGTTCTTCCTGTTAATGCTGTAGTTTTTTGCCAAAGGCCAAATCACCTGCGTCTCCCAGTCCTGGTATGATATAACCCCTGTCATTTAATTCTGAATCGATGGATGCAACCCATAAATGCGTTTGTTCCGGAAAGTGTTCAACGACATATTCAACCCCTTTTTGCGCTCCAATTACCGAGATTAAATGTATATCTTTTGGTGTACCAAAGGATTTTAAGGCATTAAAAGTAGACGCAAAAGATTGGCCGGTTGCCAACATTGGATCGGCCAAAACAAGCGTTTTGTTTTCGAGATCTGGGCAAGCTAGATATTCTACTACAATTTCAAAACTTTCGGAGTCGCCCTTGTGGTGGCGGTAGGCTGATATAAAGGCATTTTCAGCAGTATCAAAATAATTTAATAAACCCGTATGTAGCGGTACACCTGCTCTTAAAACAGAGCATAGTACAATTTGGTCGTCAATGATATCTATCGCGGTTTCACCCAAAGGAGTTGTTACGGTTTTTGGTTCATAGTTTAGGGTTTTGCTCATTTCGTAACCTAAAATCTCGCCTATCCTTTCGATATTTCTTCGGAAACGCATACTGTCCTTTTGAACTTTGATATTCCGTATTTCAGAAATAAATTGATTTAAAATGGAGTTTTCCTTGGATAGATGATGAATGTGCATAACAGTTTTTTAAGAAAGTAAAGTTAACCAAATAAAGAATTATAAGCCGAACTTGAAATAGCTTCATACAAGATCTGAGTTCATAAACTACACCACAATCAGCTAAGGATTCTTATTTAATTTATGTAGTTTTGTGCTCTAAACACTGCGCAATATGTTCACTACCAAAGCCAATAAGATATTTCAAGACGTAATTGAAAAATACCACGTGATTAACACCGTTGACCAATCGTTTGAGAACCCCTATTCAAAGGAAAATTTAATCGAACATTTGCTGTACCGAAAGTGTTGGATTGATACGGTGCAGTGGCATTATGAAGACATTATCCGAGATCCAAATATCGACCCAGTAGCCGCTCTGAAATTGAAGCGTCAGATTGATGCCTCCAATCAAGATAGAACAGATATGGTAGAATATATTGACAGTTATTTTTTGGAAAAATATAAAGATGTTACTGCAAAATCGGATGCTACTATAAATACGGAAAGTCCAGCATGGGGAATTGACAGGCTCTCAATTTTGGCCCTTAAGATTTACCATATGAATGAAGAGGCCACAAGAACTGATGCTTCGGAAGCACATAGGGCGTCATGCCAAAAGAAATTGGATGTGCTTTTAGAGCAACGTGTAGATTTATCCACGGCTATTGATACCTTATTGAGCGATATTGAAAAAGGCGATAAATACATGAAGGTGTATAAGCAAATGAAGATGTATAATGACGACGAGCTGAACCCTGTATTGCGCTCCCAAAAATAGAATTCCTGTGAAAACAGGAATCTCAATATCAATTGAGATGCCCAAAGCTTCAAAACACATCCTCGTCATCCGCCTTTCCGCCATGGGGGATGTGGCTATGACCGTCCCGGTTTTATGGGCATTAACAACTCAACACCCAGAATTAAAAATTACCGTTTTAACCAAAGGATTTTTCAAACCTTTTTTTAGGGATATTGAAAATGTCGATGTCTTTTCGGCGGATGTTAAAGGCGAACATAAGGGTGTTTTTGGCCTTTATAAATTGGCAAAACAACTCAATAGTGAACATCAGATTTATGCGATAGCGGATTTGCACAGCGTCCTTCGCAGTAAGGTTTTAAAGAAGTTTATTCGTTGCAGAAGGTTCATTTCCATAGATAAAGGGCGTAAAGAAAAAAAGGCACTAATAGATGGAAAAACATTCAAACAATTGAAAACGACGCATCAGCGTTATGCTGATGTTTTTATGGCTTTGGGTTACGAGGTGGATATATCAAACCCCAATTTTCCAAAAAAGGGGAATCTGGATGTAAAAACAAGAGCCTATTTTGGCAAGAATTTCAAAAAGTGTATCGGCATCGCGCCTTTTGCGGCGCATCAAGGAAAAATGTACCCTTTGGATTTGATGAAGGAAGTCATTGCGCAACTTCAGAAGGATTATAGCATCATTCTGTTTGGTGGTGGGGAAAAGGAAATTCAATTGCTAAACGATATTCAAGCAGATTTCAGCAACGTCTCAAGTGTTGCAGGCAAGTTGACTTTGAATGAAGAGATGGACGTCATTTCAAATTTAGATGTCATGTTATCCATGGACTCGGGAAATGCTCATGTAGCGGCCATGCTGGGTATTAAAGTAGTGAGCGTTTGGGGAGTGACCCATCCGTACGCGGGATTCGCACCATTTAATCAGCCCGAAGATTACGCTCTTTTGGCTGATAGGGAGCAATTTCCGTTGATACCAACCTCAGTTTATGGAAATAAATGCCCAAAAGGCTATGAAGATGCCTCGGCCAGTATTTTACCAGAAGCTGTAGTTGGGAAAATAAAATCTATCCTCTAATTTTACCAAATTAGTGCTGGCCAGAGTGTTAGTTGGTACATATTTCTAAACGTCATCGTAATCCACGACAATGGTTTGCGTGGTGGGATGCGCTTGACAAGTTAAAATCAAGCCTTCGGCAACTTCAGTTTCGGTAAGAATGTTGTTTTGACGCATGGTGGCTTCACCTTCGGTTACCCTAGCCATACAACTACTGCAGATACCTCCCTGGCAAGAATAAGGGGCATCCAAATCTTCATCTAAAGCCGCCTCTAAGATGGTTTGCTTTTGGGACATTTCAAAGGTGGTTTCCTCGTCATCCACTACGACGGTTATTTTTGTATTGCCCACGGCGGCAGTTCGATCTCCTTCAATTTCACTGGTCTTGGCGGCTTTAAACAATTCAAAAAGTATGCGATCCTCATCAATGCCATGGCCTGTTAAAACGTCTTTTACCACGTGTATCATAGCCTCCGGACCACACAAGTAAAAGGCATCCACTTCAACATGCTTATGCTTATTTTTCATCACATAATTAACCGTACTCTTTTCAATTCGCCCGAAAATAGAGTTTTCTTCATCCGATTGGCTGAATACAAATTGAATGGAAAATCGGTCTTTATGGGTATGCTGCAGTTCAAGCAACTCATCCAAGAACATTGTATCTTTGGTGGATTTATTGCCATAGACCAAAATTACTTTACTATGCACTTCTTCTTCCAAAGCACATTTGATGATACTCAAAACAGGAGTAATACCACTCCCGGCAGCAAAGGCAGCAATGTTTTTGGTCTTTTTGTCATTGGGTTCAAATGTGAAGCGTCCTTTTGGGGGCGCTACTTCAAGAGTGTCGCCCACTTTTAATTCATTATTGGCATAGGCCGAAAACGTACCGTCCTTAACTTCTTTAACAGCTACTTTTAAATCACCACTTTTGGGAGAAACGCACAAGGAGTAATCCCTGCGCACTTCATTACCATTGATTTCAGATTTTAAGGTAATGTATTGCCCTGCCTTAAACTGGAATTTATCTTTTAAGTTTTCGGGTACATTAAATGAAATACTTACAGATTTATCAGTCTCTCTTTTGATGGTTTTTACTGAAAGTTTGTGGAATCCGGACATGCTAAAATATAGTTTTCGCAAAAATAATGAAGCCACATCATTTAATGCAGATTTTCAGAAAAAAATAAATACATAATTATTCTATGCATAAGAAAACAATGTATATTTACAACTATGGAAAACAACAGTTTATACAAGGGAAGTATATCCACTATTATTTTGAAGCTATTAAACGAGCACGATAGGATGTATGGCTATGAAATTGCTCAAAGAATTAAGGAAATAACGAAGGGTGAACTGAAAATAACTGAGGGTGCACTATATCCCGCTCTACACAAGTTGGAGGCACAGGGTTTGGTAGATGTCGAATTTAAAAAAGTGGCCAATCGCATGCGGAAATATTACACCCTCACCGAATTGGGTACCAAGGAAACTGTTGAGAGGCTTGCCGAGTTGGAATCCTATATCAGAAATATGCGCGCTTTGGTGAACCCAAGATTTCGGGAGGAATAATGGATGGCGTTTGATTCAAATCTTCCAATTTCACTTTTTTATGGAAAAATGCATTTTGAGATGTAACGTTTCCTCAAATTTGTATACCGATAACACGAATTAACATTAACCATAATTTCTTTTCAAAATGAAAAATAGTTTACTTGCGCTTGTCTTTATTTTTACACTATCTATAACGGCACAGGAGAGTACCGATTTCAAATCCGAAACCATTGAATTTATAAAAATCACTGGAGCTACCAAAGCGTTTGAATCGGCCATTGGTCAACTTGGAGCTATGGTTCCAGAAGAAAAAAAGGAGGCTTACACAAAGGAAGCCAACGGAACTTTAGGGGGTTTATATGATAAATTGGCGGATTTATATATGGCCGAATTTACAAGGGAAGAGATCCAAGAACTGGTAAAGTTTTACAATACCGAATTAGGCAAAAAACTGGCTGGAAAACAAGTAATGCTGGCACAAAAAGGTATGCTGTTGGGCCAAACGTGGGGCATGGAAGTACAAGGGGTAGCTCAAAAGTATCAATAGGTAAAAGCCATGATAAAACGTTTTTTACGATTAGAATGGAAGTCGTTTTTTAGATCGGCAAGTTTTGGGAAAACCCTGGGGTTAAAAATCCTTATGGGTTTTGTGGCATTGTATTTTATTGTCAGTTTTCTGAGTGCTGGTATTGCATTGTATCCTATTTTGAATAAAAAATTTCCAAACCAAAACCCGTTAAATATATTAAACAACTTCTTGTTTTTTTGGATTTTAGGTGATTTGGTATTTCGCTTTTTCTTTCAGAAACTACCCGTAATGAGCGTCAAACCTTTATTGACGTTACCCATCAAAAGAAGTTACATAGTAAACTACGTCCTTGGAAAATCGGCACTGTCCTTTTTCAACTTCCTGCCTCTTTTTGCTATTGTCCCATTTGGAATTAGATTGTTGATAGAGGGCTATCCGGCAGGTCATACATTAGTTTGGATATTGGCATTGGTGCTCACGGCGTTAATCATCAATTTCCTGAATTTTATTATCGAAAATTTTTCGGCCGAGACTGAATTGTCGTTTTTGCCAATTATCTTACTGGCTGGGGGCTTGTATGCATTGAACCATTTCAATGTTATATCCCTTTCAGCTATTTTCGGAAAGGCATACAATGCCGTTTACACCTCCCCATTACTTATCTTGGTGCCTATCCTTATTTTGAGTTTACTGTATTGGGTCAATTTTATACTACTGCAAAAGAAACTGTTTTTAGACAGTGGTTTGAAAACTGCGGTAAAGGAAGTCAGCACCTCCAGCATGGAATGGACCAAAAGTTTTGGGGATATTGCACCGTTTATGCAATTGGACTTAAAATTGATTTTGCGCAATAAGCGCACAAAATCCTCTCTTTGGATGTTGGCGATGGGCCTATTGTATGGCTTGTTCATTTATGTTAACCCAAAATTTCAAGACAAAGAGGTGTTTTTCATTTTTGTTGGGATATTTTCAACAGGTATTTTCCTGATGAACTTCGGGCAGTTTGTACCGGCATGGGACAGCGCTTACTACAAATTGCTGATGAGCCAAAACATCAAGTATGAGCAATATCTGAAATCTAAATTCACCTTAATGGCAATTAGTGTGGTGATACTTTTTGTTTTGGGAATCCCTTATGTGTATTTCGGGTGGAAAATATTGATTGCCCATTTTGTGGCCGCCATTTATAATATTGGAGTAAATACCCACGTCATCCTTTTGGGTGGTTCGTACAATCGTAAACGAATAAATTTGGACCAAAAAGCGACCTTTAATTATCAAGGAACAGGCGCGATGCAGTGGCTCATCGGGATTCCATTGTTATTGTTTCCCATGGCCTTGTTTTGGTTGCTTAGTTGGTTGCTAAATTTTGAACTGGCATGCTTGATACTAGTTATAATGGGCATTATGGGCATCATTTTGCATCACAGGATTATGAGTTTTATCACCAAAAAATATTTAGGATCAAAATATAAAATGATCGATGCGTTCGATCAGGAAAATTAAAAGCTATGATTACTACAACAAATTTATCAAAATCATACAATGGCAATCAAGTATTGCATATCGAGGGCTTGGACATTCCGAAGGGGCAAAGTTTCGGTTTGGTTGGGAATAACGGGGCAGGGAAAACCACCTATTTCAGCCTACTATTGGATTTAATTCAACCTACTACGGGGCATATCGTATCGCATGACATCCAAGTGAATAAAAGTGAGGATTGGAAACCCTTTACTTCGGCTTTTATTGATGAAAGTTTTTTGATAGGCTATTTAACGCCAGAGGAATATTTCTATTTTGTAGGTGAGCTTCGCGGACAAAATAAGGCGACCGTGGATGCATTTGTGTCTCAGTTTGAGGATTTTTTCCATGGTGAAATTTTGGGGAAAAAGAAATACCTGCGCGATTTGAGCAAGGGTAACCAAAAGAAGGCGGGCATTGTGGCGGCACTTATTGGAAACCCCGAAGTGGTGATTTTGGACGAACCCTTTGCCAATCTGGATCCCACTACCCAAATCCGACTGAAAGAAATTGTAAAGCATCTTGCAGAAAAACAAGGAGTTACCGTGCTGATTTCAAGTCATGATTTATTACATGTGACCGATGTATGCGAGCGTATCGTGGTTTTAGAAAAGGGTGAAATTGTTAAGGATTTGATTACTAATGAAGCTACTTTGAAGGAATTGGAGGCTCATTTTGCGAATTAGGTTTTCGACAATACATTCTTGGCCCTAATTACTGGGCCAAAATCTACCTTTATTCAAGATGAAGTTTTAATCAACTTTCAGATTCCTTAAATTGTACTTTATCCTATGGTTCTCAGAAACCCATATAGTTCCTACTGGTTCTGCTGGGGCTAAACCACAGTCTTCAGCACGCTTAATACTTTCAGGGTCATTTATGTCAACTATAATGACGTCAGGACAATTATTGTCATCTGACGAACAATTCCAAATTAAAGTAGAAGTAATAATCAACAATAAGAACTTAGTAAGTTTAGGCATAAAAATATTTTTGAAGCAAATATATATGAAAAGCAATGAAGGAAATCCAAAATTCGCATGATAAAAATTTCATTCCATGTACTTTCTGAGAAAGTAAACTAATCTCCTTAAAATAATTAGCATAATCAAAAAAGATGCTTATTTTTACCCACTTACATAATATATATAAGACTTTGTAGTTATCTATAAACCAAAGAAAAGGGTGTTGAAACCATATACGAAACCTATACTATTTATACTTTTTGCCACACTTACCATTACGGGTTGTTCCCGCAAAAAAAGTACGTTTTTAAGTAGAAACTACCATGCCGTTACTGCGGAATACAACGCGCTGTACAACGGCTACAATGCTTTGGAGCTGGGTACCACAAGTCTTAACGATGGCTATCAGGACAATTATTGGGAGGTGTTGCCGATTGAACGGATGCAGATTTCGGAGGAAATTATACTTCCGGGGCAGTCTAAAAACGAAAACTTCACCAGATCTGAGGAAAAGGCGGCCAAAGCCATCCAAAAACACAGCATAAATGTTGAGGGCAAAGAGTATAATCCACAGATGGACGAAGCGTATTTGCTTTTGGGGAAAGCACGGTATTTTGACCAACGCTTTGTGCCTGCGTTACAGGCCTTTAACTATATTTTGTATAAATACCCGGCGAGCGATAAAATAAATCAGGCCAAGGTGTGGCGGGAAAAGACCAACATTCGTTTGGATAATAGTGAGTTGGCCATTAAAAACCTTAAACGCCTGTTGCGTCAGGAAGATTTGGATGGTCAGGATTTGGCCGATGCTACCTCTATGCTGGCCCAGGCCTATTTGAATATTAAGGTGGTTGACACGGCCATCACCATGTTGGAAATAGCTTCCAACGCTACAAAAAGTAATGATGAGCGTGGGCGTTACCGATTTATTCAAGGGCAATTGTATAATCAATTGGGTTACAAAGACAGCGCCAATATCGCTTTTGATAAGGTGATTGAGCTAAACAGGAAAACCCCAAGAATCTATATGATTACCGCTCATTTAGAGAAAATCAAAAACTTCGATTACGAGAATGGGGATAAATTGGCATTAATAGAGTTGCTGGACGAATTGGAGGAAAACCGAGAAAACAGGCCGTTTTTGGATAAGATTTATCACCGTATTGGTTCACATCATTTAACGAACGGTTCAGATTCTCTGGCGGTCAGTTATTTCAATAAATCCTTGCGCACCAATACACCTGATAAGATTTTGAAATCCAAGAACTACGAGATTTTAGGGGATATGAATTTTGACAAGAGGTTGTATGCCGATGCTGGAGCTTATTATGATAGTACTTTGGGCAACCTGAAACTGAATTCTAAGCCGTATCGTATTATCAAACGTAAGCGAGACAATTTGGAGGATGTGATTTATTACGAAGGCATAGCCAAAGTGGATGATAGTATTTTGAGACTAGTCAATCTTTCGGATACTGAGAAGTTGGATTATTTCCAAGGTTTGGTGGATAAACTTAAAAAAGAGGCTGAGGAAGCTGAGGAAGAAAAGGAGAAAAAGGAAGCTTTGGAACGAAATAATGCAGGATTAGCAACGGTAAATAATCAGCTGTCGAGTGCCAATATTGGCCAACGAGCGGCCCTTGCAAATCAGGGGCAGGCCAACACCTTTTATTTTTATAACCCCACCACAGTGGCCTATGGTAAAAACGAATTTAGAAAAGTATGGGGCGATAGAACTTTAGAGGATAATTGGCGATGGGCCAATAAAGGAATTTCCAGTGGTTCGACTGGAGGAGTTTCGGGTACGGATATTGTGGCAAGTGCCTCGGAGGAAGAGCGTTTTGATCCTCAGTTTTATATTTCCAAAATTCCGTCAGAAGAAAAAGAAATCGATAGTATTTCAAAAGAACGCAACTATGCTTATTACCAACTGGGCTTAATTTACAAGGAAAAATTTAAGGAATATGAGCTGGCAAAAGATAAATTTCAGGAATTGTTGGAAAGCGACCCAGAAGAACGTTTGGTATTGCCTTCAAAATATAATTTGTACAAAATCTATGAGCTTTTGGGCCAAAACGACGAAGCTTCAATTGCCAAGGATGATATCATTTCAAAATATCCAGATAGCCGATACGCAGCCATTTTGAACAATCCTGAAGATGTCTCTGGTAAAGATGAAAACAGCCCTATTGTGCTTTATGAAAATCTTTATGCCGTCCATCAGAAACAGGATTATCAAATGGTAATTGATAAATGTGAGGCCCATATTAAAACTTTTGATGGCGAACCTGTCGTACCTAAATTTGAGCTACTGAAAGCCACTGCTACAGGACGCTTGTATGGTTTTGACGCCTATAAAAAGGCGTTGAATTATATCGCGGTTACCTATGCCAATACCCCTGAGGGCCAAGGCGCTCAGCGATTGGTGGACGAAATGATTCCTAAGATAGAAAGCAAGGAATTTGTGAACGACAGCATTGCCGATAATTTCAAAGTGGTTTTTAAATTTCAAAGGGATAATCCCAAAAAAATTGAGAAGTTTAAAACCGTTTTGGATACTGTACTGAAAAATGTAAGGTATTATAAATTAGACGCTTCGGTTGATGTTTACGATACAAATACTACCTTTGTAGTAACCCACGGGCTAAGAACGGCCGGCGTGGCTCAGACCTTTCACCAAATATTATTGGATAAAGATCAAAAGAAAATAAAAGAGCCCTACTTTGTAGTTTCATCTACAAACTACCAAATTCTGCAAATTCATAAGAATTTGGATACCTACTTAAACTTGAACACCAATTAAAACCAAGAATGTTATGTTTTCTGAAAATAAAAAAGATAAGCACATGACTGAATCTACATCAAACCAAAACATTATAGCCCAAGGCACTAAAATCGTTGGAGACTTCAATAGCGAAGGCGATTTTAGAATAGACGGTACCATTGAAGGTAATATTAAAACTACCGGAAAACTGGTGGTAGGCAAAGAAGGCTTCATTAAAGGTACTTTGCAGGGCACCGACGCCCATTTTGAAGGTAAATTTTCTGGAAAACTATCACTTTCCGGCACATTGACACTTAAGTCTTCAGCTTTTATTGAAGGTGAAGTGGTAGTGGGCAAATTGGCAGTAGAGCCAGGCGCTACCTTTAATGTGACCTGTGTGATGAAAGGCACTGTAAAACCAATGACCAACGGAGGTGAGCCAACAGCAACCAAAAAACAACAAACCGAAAAGACCGCTTAAGAATGTGGCTATCCTTTCCGGGATTGCAATTCAAATGGGGGTGACCATCTATCTTTTTGTGCTTTTAGGCAAATGGTTGGATGGTAAATTCAACAATGGCGATAAACTCTACATTATCATTATGACACTTCTTGGCGTGGCCGTATCCCTTTATGCGGTTTTAAAACAGGTGAACCGAATTAATAATGATGAATAACCCTTTCGTCAATTTTGCATTGAAAGCAAGTGGCGCATTGCTCCTTGCCTTTTTTTTACACTTGGGGGTGCTTTACACTTTAAACTATCCCCTTTTTGAAAATCATATTGTGCTGTCGTATGTCATCAACCTTATTCTTGTTTTAAAGGTTTTCGGCATCCTTTATTTGTTGCGTTATAAATATAAAGGACAACTCGGTTTTCTATTTTTGGCCGGGAGCATCATCAAATTCGCCGTATTTTTTATTGTATTCCATCCAAGGTTCAAGGCAGACGGGGTTATCACCAAGCTGGAATTCGCCTCTTTTTTCGTCCCATATTTAGTCGGATTAATTTTAGAAACGGTAAGCCTAAGCAAATGGCTTAACAAACTCGATGAAACCTCCTCGTAATCAATAAACAAACATATCCTCAAATAAAAAGAAAAATTGTTTTTGTTTTTGAGATAAAAACATACCTTTGCACCGATTTTTAAGCCACTATTATTTAGAGTGATATGCGAAAAAAACTAGCTTTAAAGCCAATTACCCTTTTACTGTTTTTACTAACCTTTGTTTCTTATGGAAAAGAAAAAGGGCATTCCGAAGGAAAAGACACCGCGGAATACGTTAAAGAATACATTCAGCATCACTTAAAAGACTCCTACGATTTTAATCTATTTTCATACACCAGCGATTCTGGTGAGGAAAAGCACGTAGGCTTCCCGCTACCTGTTATTCTGTGGGATAACGGTTTGAAAATCTTTTCATCTTCAAAATTCCATCATGGCGAAACAGTAGCCGAGGTGGATGGAAGCTATTACAAATTACATCACAGCAAAATATACAAGGTTGATGGTCCCAATGGTGAAATCATGGAGGACGATCATCATCATGCAACAAACGAAAAGCCATTGGATTTTTCATTGACCAAAAACGTGTTGATGATTATGATGGTGTTTGCATTAATGTTCTTTATGTTCAGTAGAATGGCGAAGGCCTATGCTAAGAACAACGGCATGCCAAAAGGATTGGGTCGTTTTTTAGAGCCAATAGTACTATATGTACGGGATGAGATTGCTATTCCAAATATTGGTGAAAAGCACTATAAGCGTTATATGAGTTATTTGTTGACCGTATTTTTCTTTGTTTGGATTATCAACTTGTTTGGATTGACGCCAATTGGAATGAACGTAACCAACAATATAGCGGTAACCTTGTGTTTGGCGTTGATTACCTATTTTATAACCACCTTTTCAGGAAACGCCAACTATTGGAAGCATATATTTTGGATGCCTGGAGTGCCATGGCCTATGAAAATCGTTCTAGCTCCAATTGAATTACTAGGGACATTTATCAAGCCTTTCGCATTAATGATTCGTTTGTACGCAAACATTACAGCAGGTCACGTGGTATTGATGAGTATCATTGGGATGATATTCTTGTTCCAAAACTGGATTGGTAGTTCACTATCGTTCTTGTTGGCATTTGTTTTAGCTATTCTAGAGCTGTTAGTAGCGGCTTTACAAGCATATATTTTTACCGTGCTTTCAGCACTGTACTTCGGTATGGCTGTGGAAGAGCATGACGAACACCACTAATAATGGTGATTTATAACGTTGAATGTTTAATTAATTAAATACATATTTATGGAAATTCCAGCTATCGTAGGAGCAGGTTTAGTAGTAATTGGAGCAGGAATCGGAATCGGTAAGATTGGTGGTTCGGCTATGGAAGCAATTGCGCGTCAACCTGAAGCTACAGGAAAAATTCAAACAGCTATGCTTATTGCAGCAGCTTTGATTGAAGGTATTGGATTTGCTGCATTATTTGCAGTGTAACACACAAGGAAACAGCTATAACGGTTGGTTATAGCTGTTCTTTTAATTAAACATCAGGTATTTTATAATATAGATTATCATGGGAAAATTATTTGAAGACTTTTCATTAGGATTGTTTGTTTGGCAGGCAGTATTGTTTATTGTTCTCGTACTTTTATTGAAAAAATTTGCATGGAAGCCCATTTTGGATTCAGTAAACAGTAGAGAAGAAGGTATTAAGGATGCACTGGAATCTGCCGAGAAAGCCAAATTGGAGATGGAGAACCTTCAGGCGGACAACCAAAAGTTGTTAAAAGAAGCAAGAGTAGAGCGTGAAGCCATGCTAAAAGAAGCACGCGATATCAAAAACAAAATGATTGAGGATGCGAAAGGCGAAGCACAAGCAGAAGCCTCTAAGTTAATTGCTCAAGCACAGGCATCTATACAAAGTGAAAAGAAAGCGGCTATTGCTGATTTAAAATCTCAAGTGGCCAATTTATCCATTGATATTGCAGAAAAAGTAGTTCGTGGTGAACTATCAAATAAAGGCAAGCAAGAAAAGTTGGTGGAGTCTATGCTGGACGATGCTACTTTAAACTAGAAGTATTATGGCAGGAACAAGAGCAGCGATACGTTACGCAAAGGCAGTCCTTAGTTTAGCACTTTCAGAAAAAAAGGAAGATGCCGTTGATAAGGATATGAAGGCCATTGCCAAGGCTATTGCAGAAAGTGAGGATTTAAGAAGTATGCTAGGTAATGCAGTAGTTAAATCTGAAACTAAAAAAGTTGCGTTATTGGCTGTTTTCCCAAAGTTGAACAGCATAACCAACGGTTTATTGGACGTGCTGATTTCCAATAAAAGAATCGATATTTTAAATGACGTTACTGTAAAATATAGCGAATTGTTGGATGTACACAATGGCAAAGAAACGGCTCAAGTTACTACTGCAGTCCCTTTAACAAAAGCTTTGGAGACTAAAGTGTTGGCCAAAGTAAAAGAATTGACCAGTAAAACGGTTGAACTTGAAAATATCGTAGATGAAAGCATTATAGGAGGTTTTATCTTAAGGGTTGGCGATAAGCAATACGACGCTAGTATAGCAAACAACCTTAATAAATTAAAAAGAGAATTTACATTAAATTAAAAATAAGATGGCAGAAGTAAAACCAGCTGAAGTATCAGCAATCTTAAAACAACAACTGAAAGGTTTTGAAGCCTCAGCTTCGTTAAATGAAGTAGGAACTGTACTTACCGTTGGTGATGGTATTGTACGTGCTTACGGATTATCAAATGCACAATACGGCGAGTTAGTTGAATTCGATGGCGGCCTGGAAGGTATTGTACTTAACCTTGAGGAGGACAACGTAGGTATCGTACTTTTGGGTGCTTCAGTAGGAGTAAGTGAAGGCTCTACTGTAAAGCGTACAGGACGTATTGCTTCTATTAATGTTGGTGAAGGCATTGTTGGTCGAGTTGTTGATACCTTAGGTAACCCAATCGACGGTAAAGGTCCAATTTCTGGTAAAACTTATGAAATGCCTTTGGAGCGTAAAGCACCTGGAGTAATTTTCCGTGAGCCGGTAACCGAGCCATTACAAACGGGTATTAAATCTATCGATGCCATGATTCCTGTGGGTCGTGGTCAGCGTGAATTGGTGATTGGAGACCGTCAAACCGGTAAAACTACGGTTTGTATCGATACTATCTTAAATCAAAAAGAATTTTACGATGCAGGCGAGCCTGTATATTGTATCTATGTTGCGGTTGGGCAAAAAGCATCAACCGTAGCAAACATTGCTAAAACTTTAGAAGACAGAGGTGCATTAGCCTATACGACTATCGTTGCGGCAAATGCTTCTGATCCTGCACCAATGCAGGTATATGCGCCTATGGCCGGAGCGGCGATTGGTGAGTACTTCAGAGATACTGGCCGTCCAGCTTTGATTATTTATGATGATTTATCAAAGCAAGCCGTTGCCTATCGTGAGGTATCCTTATTATTAAGAAGACCACCGGGACGTGAGGCGTATCCTGGAGACGTTTTCTACTTGCACTCGCGTTTATTAGAGCGTTCTGCAAAAGTAATTAACGATGATAGTATCGCTAAAAACATGAACGATTTACCGGATTCATTGAAGCCAATGGTGAAAGGTGGAGGTTCTTTAACAGCCTTACCAATCATTGAAACGCAAGCAGGTGACGTATCGGCATATATTCCAACAAACGTAATTTCGATTACTGACGGACAGATTTTCTTGGATGGTGATTTATTCAACTCTGGTGTGCGTCCGGCAATTAACGTAGGTATCTCGGTATCTCGTGTGGGTGGTAATGCTCAGGTGAAATCAATGAAGAAAGTATCAGGTACTCTGAAATTAGACCAAGCACAGTTCCGCGAATTGGAAGCGTTTGCGAAGTTTGGTTCTGATTTGGATACTGTTACTTTAAATGTAATTGAAAAAGGTAAGCGTAACGTTGAAATATTGAAACAAGCGCAAAACGACCCATTTACTGTTGAAGACCAAATCGCAATTATCTATGCGGGTTCTAAAAACTTGTTGAAAAATGTGCCAGTTGATAAAGTAAAAGAATTTGAAAGAGATTTTATCGAATTCCTAAATGCGAAGCATAGAGGTGTTTTAGATACTTTGAAAGCAGGTAAATTAACTGATGAAGCTACGGATACATTAACGGCCGTAGCTAAGGATTTATCTAGTAAGTATTGATCCCCTCCCAGCCTCCCCAAAGGGGAGGAGTTATCAGGAGGACACAATATAAAATATAACTAACAAAATCCCTCCCCTTTGGGGAGGTTAGGTGGGGAAAATGGCAAACTTAAAAGAAATACGTAACAGAATATCATCGGTATCTTCAACGATGCAGATTACCAGTGCCATGAAAATGGTGTCGGCTGCAAAGTTAAAGAAGGCACAGGATGCTATTACGGCTATGCGCCCTTATGCGGACAAGTTGACCGAACTTTTACAAAGTTTAAGTGCAACCTTGGACGCAGATTCCGGAAGTAAGTTTTCTACACAAAGAGAGGTGAAGAAAGTGCTCATCGTAGCGATTACGTCTAATAGAGGTTTGGCTGGGGCATTTAACTCAAACATCATTAAAGAAGTTAACCGATTGGCTTCTGAAACCTATGCCAATCAGGAAGTGTCCTATATGGCTATTGGTAAAAAAGCCAATGATGCCTATAAGAAATCCAATAAAGTTGTTGCAAATCATAGCGCCGTTTTTGATGACTTAACGTTTGAAAATGTTGCAGCCATTGCACAAGAACTTATGGATAAATTTGTTGCTGGCGATTTTGATAAGATTGAAATCGTGTACAACAAGTTCAAGAATGCGGCGACTCAAATCGTGATGACAGAGCAGTTTTTACCGATTGTACCTGTTGAAGGCGAAGCCAATGCTAATGCCGATTATATTTTTGAACCATCGAAAGTTGAAATCGTTGAGCAATTGATTCCAAAATCTTTAAAAACTCAGTTGTACAAGGGGATAAGAGACTCTTTTGCTTCTGAGCACGGTGCGCGTATGACCGCAATGCACAAAGCAACGGATAACGCCAAAGAATTGAAAGACCAATTGACCTTATCGTACAACAAAGCACGTCAAGCGGCCATTACCAACGAAATCTTGGAGATTGTTGGTGGTGCGGAAGCTTTAAATAACTAAGTAATTTGTCATGCTGAACTTGTTTCAGCATCTCATATAATTTTATTAGACCTGTCTAGTTTTCAAAAACCTGACAGGTCTTTTTTTATGGCTTAATACCAAATAGACCATAAAATAATGCCAAAATACTTGTTCATTTTCCCACTTTCTTCATTGCAGAAAATTTCCGTAGCTATGGCTATGCAAACTTTCCACAGCTTCAAAAGCGAAAAAAGCAACTGCGTATTTTTTAACATAATTTCATAATCTATTTGGTATAACTTTTGAATTCATACCTTTGAAATAAAGGCTTATGAAACTTTTGAAACACATATTATTTGCGATTTCCGTTTGTGTCGGATGTATTCGATGTGCCAGCACCCAAAAGCTTGAAAAGAATCCGCCATTGGAAATTGGTCAGATTTCATATACAGAACAGAATGCCAATACTGCTGTAGATAGCATCTTTATTCCTATAAAATCGAACCCACAAAATGTACAATTAGATAGTATTGTGTTCCAAGGGAAAACTACGGGTTTGGTGCTTTTGGAGAATAAAATTTATGTCGGCACTTTTCCACAGAAAGACTTCATTATGAGCGATGAACCCTATGCAGAGCACGCTAACGAATTACCGGAATTACCACCAAAACAGTTTTCTAAATTGAAAGCGGATGAGGCCGTGATTTTTTATGAATTAAACAATAAAACGCATTATTTCAAAGTTTTGGGAGTCGCAAAGCAATAGTTTTTCACAATAAATCAGGCGCAAATTATAATCTTTGCTTAACAGGTTCTAATAATGTATTTTTAATGACATAAAACCTATCCTTTGGGCGGACTCAAAACATTATTCCAACAAACTTTTATTTACGGGCTGGCCACAGTGCTTCCGAGGATGTTGAGTTTTTTGCTCACGCCACTTTATACTCAAGTTATGGCAGTGGGTGTCTATGGAAAAGTATCCATAATATTTTCTTGGTTTGCCATTTTTAATGTGATTTTGGCCTATGGTATGGAAACGGCTTTTTTTCGTTTTTTTAATAAGGAAGAACAGCAGGAAAAAGTAGTTGGTACGGCAACATTATCCATTGTTTTTACATCTTTTGCGATATTTCTATTGGCTTTTTTGTTTAAACATCAAATAGCTGAGATTACCGATATAGAAGTACGGCATATTAGCTTCGTCATTTGGATTCTATTGCTTGATGCGCTGGTTATCATCCCATTTGCATGGTTACGAGCCAACGCAAAACCGGTTAAATATGCTATTATAAAAATTGCGAACGTAGCCATCAACATTGGGCTTAATTTATTCTTCTTTCTCCTATTAGCGGATTTGGCTAGTAAAAACGACTTTTTCGGTTCAATGTATAGATCAGATTTTGAAATCAGTTACGTACTAATTGCGAATTTCATTGCAAGTGCTGTAACGCTTATTATAATGTTGTTCTTTTATAGTAAAATCAAATATGTTTTCGATTCCAAATTGTGGCGACAAATGTTGCAATATGCGCTACCTGTATTAGTAGCAGGATTGGCCTACACGACAATCGAACAATTCAATCGTATTTTATTGGAGAGCAGTTTATCCACAGCCGCGAATCCTGAGGATGAAGTGGGGATGTTTTCGGCATGTTACAAATTGGCTTTATTTATGACGCTTTTTGCAACGGCTTTTCGATTGGGGATCGAGCCCTATTTTTTCAGTCATGCCAAAAGTGATAACCCACAGAAAAACTATGCTAAAATTTTGGAGTTTTTTGTGGCCTTTGGTGCCGTCATTCTATTAACCGTTGTGGTGTTTGCAGATATTTTAAAGGTGATCATTATTCGCGACGAGGATTACTGGGAAGCCATGTGGATTGTACCCATCATATTGGTGGCAAGCTTTTGTTTAGGCATCTATCATAATCTTTCGGTTTGGTATAAAATTACAGACCGCACCAAGTTTGGAGCATATATTTCAGTTGTTGGTGCTATCATTACCTTAGGCCTAAATATTTGGTTGATACCGATTATTAGTTACAAAGGTTCTGCTATTGCTACATTGGCGGCTTACAGTAGTATGGTAATTTTATCTTATTTTTTCGGGAGGAAATATTATCCCATACCTTATAATCTTAAAAAAATAGGAGGATATTTATTGCTTTCCATTGGATTCTCTTCGCTGTCTTTCTATCAATTTAGAGGGCAATATATTATTGGAATTTCGTTGTTAGTTGTATTTTTGGGCATCGTATATGCCGCTGAAAGAAAACAGATTAAAACCTTACTCAACAGATAAATGAAAATAAAAATCATCAATAAATCCACCCACGATTTACCGCACTATGAAACTGTTGCTTCCGCAGGAATGGATTTGAGGGCCAATATCTCAGAATCAAGGGTGTTAAAACCCTTGGAGCGAAGTATTGTGGGCACAGGTCTTTTTATTGAATTACCGGTAGGATTGGAAGCCCAGGTGCGCCCTAGAAGTGGGCTAGCCGCTAAGAAGGGGATTACAGTACTGAATGCCCCTGGGACGATAGATGCGGATTACAGAGGGGAAATAGGCGTGATTTTGGTCAACCTTTCCAATGAAGAATTTACCATCCACAATGGTGAGCGTATTGCGCAACTGGTTATTGCCAAGCACGAACGTGCTGAATGGGTTCAGGCAGAAGAATTGTCGTCAACAGATAGAGGTGAAGGCGGATTTGGTAGCACAGGAACCAAATAGAAAGAAAAGTATTTGTGAATTCGCGACAAAACGAATCAACAATTAAACAGATAAACGAATCAACTTTAAAAAATGAAAATAATAGTCCCAATGGCCGGTCGAGGTTCTCGATTGCGCCCACACAGTTTAACCGTACCAAAACCTCTAATCCCGGTTGCGGGCCAGCCTATCGTTCATCGTTTGGTAAAAGATATTGCCAAAGTATTAAAGCAACCCATTGATGAAATCGCTTTCGTGTTGGGTGACCCTGCATGGTTTGGCGACGAGGTAGTATCCAGTTTAGAAGTTTTGGCCAAAAGTTTAGGAGCCAAGGCCTCTATTTACCGTCAAGATAAACCATTAGGAACGGGGCATGCCATTATGTGCGCCAAGCCTTCATTGTCTGGCCCGGCTGTAATTGCTTATGCTGATACGCTAATACGGGCTGAGTTCGATTTAGACCCAAATGCCGATAGTGTGATTTGGACCAAACAGGTGGATAATCCAGAAGCTTACGGTGTCGTAAAACTAAATCCGAATGATGAAATCATCGAACTGGTTGAAAAACCAGAGAATTTCGTATCAGACCAAGCCGTGATTGGGATTTACTATTTCAAGGATGTTGCAGTTTTAAAGGATAAGCTGCAAGAAATTCTGGATGAGAACGTTATGAATGGAGGTGAATACCAAATTAATGACGGCATCAAACGTATGATGGCAGATGACAAGGTTTTTAAAACCGGAACAGTGGATGAATGGATGGATTGTGGCAATAAGACCATCACTATCGAAACCAATCAGCGCATGTTGGGATTTTTGAAGGCGGATGGTGAAGAGCAATTAGTGGCATCTTCGGCTAAACTGAAAAATTCAAACATAATTGAACCTTGTTTTGTAGGTGAAAATGTAGTGTTAAAAAATGCAACTATCGGTCCCTTTGTTTCCGTTGGAAATGGAACCGTTATTGAAAACTCAACTATTGAAAATAGTTTGATACAGACCAGTTCTGAAATAAAAAATGCCAAATTAACCAATGCAATGATTGGGAATCATGTGAAATATAACGGTGATTTCACTAGCGTTAGTATCGGCGATTATTCGGTTTTGGAATAGGTTTCACAAGGAAATTAGGCATGTATATCGTATTATATTCATTTAGTGTTAAACCTAATCACGAAGACAGTTTTATTGAAGGCTGGAAGGGTTTGACAAATATGATTTATCAATACGAGGGCAGTTTGGGTTCAAGATTGCATAAAAAGGATGAACAAGAGTATGTTGCCTATGCGCAGTGGCCTTCCAAAGAAAAGTTTGAAAGTTCAGGAAGTAATTTGCCAGAAGAAGCAAACAGGTTTAGAAGTTTAATGAAAACATCCTGTGAGGCCATTAAAATTGCAGACAAGTTTGAAGTTATTGAGGACTTGCTTTCAACTAAATTACATGATTAAAAAGGGTTGCTACATATTACTTTTAATTGTTGGAATTTTAGTTTTTCCACAGGTAAGCTTTGCCCAAGTAGATTTCAACAAAAAGCCGGATGATGATTTGGGTGTGGTTGAAGACAAATTTCAAGAGTTTTTCTTTGAGGCTCTCAAACAAAAGGGTATCGAGAATTATGAAAAATCCGTTGAGGCCTTGCAACAGTGTATCGCTTTGGATAAAAGCCCTGCCGTGTTATATTTCGAGTTAGGCAAAAACTACATGAAGCTGAAAAACTTCGGTGAGGCTGAAGATGCCCTAAAGGAAGCCGTGGATAAAGATCCTGATAACGAGTGGTATCTCGATGAGCTTTATGGGTACTATGTATCCCAAAACGATTTGAAAAAGGCACTAAAAACAGTGCAACAATTAGTTGAGTACCACCCAGATTACAAAGAAGATTTAGCTGCGCTTTATCTTAAAATGGAAAAGTTTGACGACGCTTTAGGTGTATTGGATGAACTAGATAAAGCTTACGGTATTTCCATTTCAAGGGATATCATGCGCAATAAAATATACCAGATTACCGGTCGCACTAAAGACCAAATTGAAAACCTGGAAACTCGCATTGAAGATAACCCTGAAAGAGAGTCCAATTACTTGGCTTTGATTTACAGATATAGCGAAAACAATGAAAAGGAAAAAGCTTTTGAAACTGCTAAGGAATTGCTAAAGGTCAATCCCAATTCGCAGGTAGTACATTTGGCACTGTACAAATTTTATTTAGACGATGATAATACCGAACAAGCCATAAAGTCCATGAAAATTGTTGTGAAAAGCAATGAAATAAAACCAGAAGCCAAGTTAAAAGTGCTTTCTGATTTTGTTGGCTTCGTAAAGAAATATCCTGAGTACGAGGCTGATTTAGTGGAGGCTACCACCCTTTTAGATGGTAAAACCAATGCCAAAACCTTATCAGATTTGGGTTATTATTATTTAAGCAAAAACGACAAAGCCAATGCTCTTCACTATTTGGAGGAGGCATTAAAGTTAAACGGAAGCGATTTCAATATCGTAAAAAATGTCTTGTTACTTCAAATCGATTTGCAACAGTTTGATGAAGCTGTTCAAAAAAGTGAAGAGGTTATCCAAAAATTTCCCGCACAGCCTTTGGGTTACCTAATTAATGGTGTGGCTTTAAATGCACGACAAAAACCGAACGACGCCATTTCAGTATTGGAATCGGGATTGGATTGGGTTATTGACAACCCTAAAATGGAATCCGATTTCTATTTACAGTTAAGCAAAGCTTACGAAATGTTGGGCAATATGGAAAAATCGGGTGCGTTTATGAAAAAAGCGAAAGTCTTACAATTATCCACAGGTAATTAAACAAATATTGAAGTTTGAAACAAACACGTAAAATTATAATCATCGTAGTTCTTAGTTTTGCTGTTTTTGGGTGTAAACCCTCAAAAACCGTAGCTGAAGGCGATGCCAATTTAAAACTTTCGGCACGGCAGTTGATTAAAGAAAACGGCAAGAAATCCCCGGAATTTAATACGCTTCAATCCAAATTAAAGATCACCTATTCCGAAAAGGACAAAAAGCAATCGCATACGGTGAGTTATCGCATGAAAAAAGATGAGGTACTATGGTTGAGTGCCACCTTTGGAATAATTAGGGCTAAAATTACACCGACTAGTGTTGCGTTTTATAATAAATTGGACAACACCTATTTTGAAGGCGATTTTAAATATTTCAGTAAACTTTTGGGGACCGAATTGGATTTTCAAAAGATCCAAAATATCATTTTGGGTGAGGCCTTATACAATTTAAAAGACGATTCCTATAAGGTTTCGGTGCATGAAGGCAGTTATGTGTTGCAACCCAAAAACCAGCGGGAACTATTCGAAATTTTCTTTCTTTTGAATCCCTCGCATTATAAGATCCAATCACAACAGTTGACCCAATTTTCGGAACAACGGCACCTACAAATTGACTACTTGGCGCACCAGGAGGTGGAAAAGGAAGTTTTACCAGAGCATGTAAAAGTCATTGCTGTTGAAGGGGATAAGGAGTTAATAGCCGAACTGGAGTTCAAATCCGTGTCTTTAAATGAAGACATCCGATTTCCATTTAAAATCCCTTCTGGATTCAAGAAGATAGAGCTTTGATGGTAGCAAAAAACCAAATATTAAAGGGTCTGATTATATTTCTTTTTCTTTCATGTAGCTACCCGTTGCTTGGGCAATCCGGTAAACAAAAACTGCTCGAAGACCGTCGGCAGGAATTGCGAAAGGAAATCCAAAAAATAAATGCTTTAAGGGCAGAAAACAAATCCAAGGAGAAATCACAACTGTCCTTAATTGAAGATTTCAACTATAAGATAAGTGTGTTGAACAACTTGATTAAGGTGACCAACCAACAGGCCAACCTGCTTACAAGGGAAATCAACAATAATCAAAAGCAGATTACCAATCTTCGGAATGAACTGAAATTGCTAAAGGAGGATTATGCGGCCATGATAGTGAAGTCCTATAAAAGTCGAAACCAGCAAAGCCGGATTATGTTTTTGTTGTCCTCAAACGATTTTAAGCAGGCCTACAAGCGATTGCAGTATATGAAACAGTATACCAATCATCAAAAAGAACAAGGGGAGACGATTAAGGCCAAAACGAATGAATTGCAAAAAATCAATCAAAATTTACTGGTTCAAAAGAAAGAAAAAGAGAAACTAGTTGCTGAAAATAGGGCTACCCAAAAAACGTTACAGAAGGAACGAGCGCAACATCAGGAATTGATGACATCAATCCGAAAGAATTTAAGTAGGTATACGGCTCAAATCAAAGCAAAGCAACGTGAAGCGGATAGAATTGACAGAGAAATAGAACGCATCATTAAGGCCGAAATTGCCAAATCCAATAAGGGTTCAAAAACAACTAAAGCTAGTAAGTCCAACTTTGCATTAACAGCTGAAGAGAAAGTATTGGCCAATAGCTTTGTCGCCAATAAAGGGAAACTGCCTTGGCCAGTTGAAAAAGGGTTTGTAAAAGTGCGCTATGGCACCCAACCACACCCTATCGACAGATCGTTGACCATCAAAAGTAATGGCGTAAGGATTTCCACTGAAAAAGGCGCAAAAGTCCGCGCCGTTTTTGATGGAACCGTCAGCAGAATTGTGCGTATAAAGAATGCCAATCCCATTGTAATGGTCCGTCATGGAAATTACATCACTGCCTATAAAAACCTTCATAAAGTAACGGTAAAAGAGGGCGATAAAGTAAAGACCAAGCAGGAAATAGGAGAAGTCTTTACCAATCCAACCACGGGAGAAACCGTGCTGAATTTCGTGGTGTTCAAGGATTTAAATACGCAGAATCCTGCGAGTTGGATTTATAGGATGTAGCATGCCTACAAGGTCATCTAGACCTTGCAGGATAAACAAAGTTTTTAGACCCTTACAAAAACGTAACCGCGTCTTGTTTTACGATAGTGTTTCCCATTCCAGAAGTAGTAGCGTTTTCCTTTTACCGTGACTACTTTATAGTTTCTTGGTGGGGTTTTTACAACAGTTACTGAAGCTGGTCGTGTAACTACTCTCGTGGCACATGACGACACACTCATCATGCAAATTGCAGAAAATAAGATAACAAAAGTTCTCATAGCATTAAGATTTTGGGTTTACTATAAGACTATGGTGATTTAAAAAGGTTTAATCAAACAATGCTTTTAATTCTTTCGCTTCGTTTGGTTTTATCTTTCCGGCAAGTAAAAGGCTCAATTGTTTTCTTCGTAAAGCGGCATCAAAACGCTCCTTTTCAATTTTAGTTTCGGGAAGTACTTCAGGAACTTTTACTGGCTTTCCGGTGGAGTCCACAGCCACAAAGGTATAAATAGCTTCATTGGCTTTGGTGCGCTCTCCAGATTCTCGATCTTCCATCCAAACATCAATATAAATTTCCATTGAGGTATTGAACGCGCGGGATACTTTTGCTTCAACGGTTACCACGCTTCCCAAAGGCACAGCACGATTAAAGGCTACATGATTTACAGATGCCGTCACCACAATGCGTCTACTATGACGTCGGGCAGCAATACTGGCAGCGCGATCCATTCGAGCCAATAATTCGCCGCCAAAAAGGTTGTTTAACGGATTGGTTTCACTGGGCAAAACCATATCCGTCATTGTAGTTTTAGATTGTTCTGGAGTCTTTGCTTTCATCGTAACTTTTTAATGGCGCAAAGTTACGTATTAAAGCAGTAAGGTGATTTGTAATTTTGTGTTAAACTAGTCCAGTTTTTTTACTAGCAACCAAGCATCGCGGTTATGTGTGCGCTTAATGTTTCTAAGCGCATTTAAAGCGTCCAATCGGCCTTCGTAGCTGGCATAAACCACTTGGTGCAATCCGTATTTATTGGCACCTATTTTTCTTGCACTAAAACCTTCCGATTTTAACTGGGCCACTTTTTTGTCGCAGTTTTCTTCAACGCGAAATGCCCCCGCAACAATGTGATAGTTTCCGGTTTGTTTGGAAACATTCAAGGTAATAGCCGGAAGCGGATTTAAACTAAAGGTAGCCTCCTGAATTTTGCTTTCCAACTGTTGTGTAGCTTGTTCCTGAGCTAGTTGATTATGGGTTTCAATTTGATCCACATAATATTTTGAAGCAACAAAGCCACCAAGGGTCAGAGCAATAATTGCCACAGCCGCATATTTCAAATAACCCTTTTTGGTTGCTGAGCCTGTGGAAGCACGTTTTTCTGGTGTGAAAACAATTGGCGTGGTTTCTTCAATGGCTTCAGCAGTTTCCTTATAAACCTCACGGGAAATTACTGAAGATTCAAAAGGAGACAGTCCAAACGCATCGGTCAAATAATTCAAATTATAAGACGGTTCAAACACAATTTTGCCTTCGGTATTAAAAATAATTTCACCGATATTTTTAAACGTAATGGTTTCGCCTTGCGTTAAATACGATTTTAAGGTTTTTACGCGCTTTTTAATTTTTTTGGTGGCAACTTCAAAAGGAATCTTTTCAACATCAGCGATATAGCGTGCCAATAAGCCATCATTTTTTTGGATTTGCTCGTTAAAGGAAATCACCTTTTTTGGTGGGTAAAAGGTGTGGTTTTCAGCATTAATTGTGGCCGATTGACATTCGGTTAAAAACGCTCCGAAGTCAGGTACCACAACACATTCATATCTGTATAGTAAATCGCTAATGTAGGTTTCTAGTTGCATGAAAACAAAGTTAAAAAAATATGGTTTTCATTAAATTTTTCACTTAACTATTTATTAACAATGCAAAATTGCTTTAATTGCATTAGAAACGATTGACATGACGGAAAACGACCTACTTTATACCCTAGCTTTAAATCACGTACCAAATATTGGGGACATCACAGCAAAACGACTGATCGGACATTGCGGTTCGGCTGAAGCGGTTTTAAAAGAAAAGAAGCATAAACTTCTCAAAATTGATGGCATTGGTGAGCATGCGTTGCAAGGGCTTTTTGATAGTATTCATTTGTCCGAAGCTGAAAAAGAAATCAACTTCATCAATGAGCATCAAATTAAGGTGAGTTATTTTCAGGATACCGATTATCCCGAAAGATTAAAGCATTGTATCGATGGGCCTGTTTTATTGTTTCAAACGGGGAATATTAACCTAAATCAAAAGCACATTATTAGTATTGTTGGCACCCGACGCATTACCGTAAATGGCATTGCGTTTTGTGAAAAACTAGTAGAAGCCTTAAAACCATACAACCCTATTATTATATCTGGTTTTGCTTTGGGTGCTGATATCACCGCGCATAAAAATGCCTTGAAGCATGATTTACAGACTATTGCTTGTTTGGCACACGGACTCAATGAAATCTATCCGAAAAGCCATAAAAAATATATGGTGGACATGGAAAGAAACGGCGGGTTTTTCTCTGATTTTTGGAGCACGGCCGCATTTGACCGGAAAAACTTTTTAAAACGAAACCGCATTATCGCAGGCGTAAGCGAAGCTACGATTGTTGTTGAATCTGCGGAAAAAGGGGGGAGTTTAGTTACTGCCGATATTGCCCATTCCTACAATCGAGATGTCTTTGCAGTTCCTGGACGTACGACCGACAAACTTAGTATTGGGTGCAATAATTTGATTAAATTCCAAAAGGCACACATGCTGACGACGCCTTTGGATGTGCCTTATATCCTGAATTGGCAATTCGAGGATGAACAGCAACCCTCCATTCAAAAAAAGCTATTCGTTGAATTGGACGCCACTGAAAAACTCATTTATAATTATCTAAAGGACAACGAAAAACAGCAATTGGATATCATTGCCTTAAATTGTAATATGCCCATTTTTAAAGTATCCAGTACATTACTGAATATGGAGTTGAAAGGGGTGGTTCGGCCCTTGCCTGGGAAGTTGTTTGAGGTGATTTAGTATCCAACTTTTTTACGCACACGTTCCAAAACAGCATCAGCCACTTTTTTAGCTTTTTCGGCCCCAATAGCTAATGCTTTATCCACCTCTTCCAAGTTGTTCATGTAGTAATTATAGCGTTCCCTTGGTTCTGCAAATTTTTCAAGAATTAATTCGAAAAGGGCCTGCTTGGCATGTCCGTAGCCATAACCACCTTTTTCATAATTGGCTTTCATTTTAGCGATTTGCGCATCGTTCGCCAAAAGGCTGTAAATTGCAAAACAGTTGCAGGTTTTCCAATCCTTCGGGTCTTCAAGTGGAGTGCTGTCCGTTTGAATGGACATAATTTGCTTGCGCAATTTTTTGTCCGGCAGAAAAATATTGATGGTATTGTTACGGCTTTTGCTCATTTTTTCACCATCCGTTCCGGGAATCAACATAGTATTTTCCTGAATTTTACCTTCAGGCAACACAAAGGTTTCTCCCATTTGAGCATGGAAGCGAGAAACCACATCTCGGGTCATTTCAATATGTTGCAACTGATCTTTCCCCACTGGGATGATATTGGCATCGTATAATAAAATGTCTGCAGCCATCAACATCGGGTAGGTAAACAGACCAGAATTTACATCCTCCAATCGATCGGCTTTATCCTTAAAACTATGGGCCAAAGTCAATCGTTGATAAGGAAAAAAACAGCTTAAATACCATGATAATTCCGTCACTTGTGGCACATCGCTTTGTCGGTAAAACACGGTCTTATCAATATCCAATCTAAAGGCAAGCCAAGTGGCGGCAGTGGAATATGTGTTCTCACGCAAAAGGACTGCATTCTTAATCTGGGTTAGGGTATGGAGGTTTGCAATAAACAAATAGGAATCGTTTTCGGGGTTTTCGGCCATTTTAATTGCGGGTAGAATAGCGCCCAAAATATTGCCCAAATGTGGTGTCCCTGTACTTTGTATGCCTGTAAGAATTCGTGCCATAACAATTACCTGCGGAAGCAGGTATCTTTTTAATTAATTTTAACCGAAGGGCAAAGGTAATCCATTTCACAAAAACCTCAATACTATTGCTTACTTTTGACGGAGATGATTGTCTTCAAGTACATATTTTGGCTTTTGTATCGTATTTGGTTTTACATTCTTGTGGCCTTACCAATTTTAATCCTTTTCCCGATTCTTTTAATTTCCATTTCTAAGGAATCTTGGTACCCTTTCTTTTTCAAGCTGGCCCGGGGGTGGGCAAAATTCATTTTAATAGGTATGGGGTTTCGATGGAAAATTGAACGAGATCAAGTTCCGGAACCAGGCAAAAGTTACATGTTTATTGCCAACCATACTTCCATGGTAGATATTATGTTAATGCTTACAGCGATTAAAAATCCGTTTGTATTTGTTGGAAAGAAGGAACTTGCTAAAATTCCGTTATTTGGATTTTTCTATAAACGCACCTGTATTTTGGTGGATCGCAGTTCTGCGAAAAGCAGAAAGGCGGTGTTTTTAAGGGCTCAGAGACGATTACAGCAGGGGTTGAGCATCTGTATTTTCCCAGAAGGCGGGGTTCCCGATGAAGGTATTATTTTAGATGAATTTAAAGATGGTGCATTTCGTTTGGCGATAAACCACCAAATTCCGGTGGTGCCATTAACTTTTGCTGATAATAAAAGGCGATTTTCATATACGTTCTTCAGTGGCGGCCCTGGAAGGATGCGTGCCAAGGTTCATGAGTTTATTAGCACTAAGGGTTTGACTATTGATGACACTAGGGTGCTTAATGAACGGGCAAAAGGTTTGATTTTAAAGCAGTTACAAAATTCAAAAAAGTATTAATAAGACAATGAACTTCAGAGTGTGTTTGAGTAAATATTTCAATTTCATAAAAATATTACTAATTGTATCATCTACGGCAATTATGTTCATCGCCTATTTCTTTAGCGATAAACCGTTTTCCTTGGAAACCATTAAGTCTAATATCGAAAACCCAATGATGTATTTATGCATTCTTATTTCTCTTTTGACAGCACTATGGATAAATATGAGCATTTTCACTAAAAAGAATTTGATGAGAGAAAAATAAAAAACTGCCCTGGGGAAGGGCAGTTTTTTCAGATATCGATTTTCGAGCTTAATTGAAAACCAATATCCAGATCTAACCAAAAACCTAAAATTTAATTCCGAACCCGGTGTAAACCCCAATAAAGAAGGGCTGAAAGTCGCCGGATGTATTTTTAAACGTATTAATTTGATATTTGAACATTGGCTCTAAATTCAAATTAATTCTTTTCGATACTTTATAATTCAAGCCCAATCCAAAATTGGCACTATAACTGGTTTTATTGATATTATTCGCTTCACCCAAACGCGTACTTTGCCCGTCAATTTCAGAAAACAGGTCGTTGTTGTTCAAAAAGAGGGAACTGAATCCGCCAATAACATTCAAGCCAAATCGCTTACCAGTGAGTGCATACTGAATTTCCAAAGGAATTTCAATATAACCTAAGGATTGATTAATTGTGGTATTTGCCGTATCTAACAAGGCTGGGCTATTACTGGCGTTGAAATTGTCTGCGCTTACAATGGTAAAGTTGTCGGCATCCACAGCAGGAGTGTCGTTCACATCACCAAAGGATGCGCTATTTACGGTTTCAATATTGCTGGATCTCGTGGAAGCACTGGCATTTAAAGACCTGAAGACCAAAACGTCATTGGTATTGTACCCCAAATTAACGCGATTCACACCAGAACGTATGGTAACCTTGTCACTGAGGGCATAGCTGGCATTTATACCATAACTCATATTTACCTCACCACTTTTAGAGTTGTTATTAAATTGCGGATCAATAGATGACCCTTTTCCTAAACTGCTGAAGTAAACGGGAGCTACATTAGGGGCAACGCTCCATTTATTTAATTTGACTGCTGAGCCTGTCGAAGTATTCTCTTCATCCTCAAGAAGGGATTGGTTTTCTTCAATGGCCTCTTCAATGGTTTTAGTTTCCTTTTGGCTAGTGTTTTCAGCTATGGCCTGAGTTTCTTCACCAACCAATTCTTTATTTAAGACCGGTGCTTTCTCTTCAAGATTTTGTTTGTCAGGCTTATTTTTAATAGTATTTTCAGCTATCTGTTGGGCGCCATTATCAACCGCATTAGTTTTTTTAGGCGATATTTTATTTTTAATACTTGCCTCGGTTTTAGCCGTATTATTTTCATTGTTTTCGGCCAAAGCTTTGTTGTTATTCTGTTGAATCAAAGTTTCATTAACAACAGGATTTTCCTTTGAAATCGATTCACTTTTCGTTGGAACTTTTTTCTGCTTTTCATTTGAACTAGCTAAAGAAGGCGATGACTGGTTCAATTTCAAGATTTCTTCTGAATTCTTTATACCGCTGTCACTTTTAGTCTCATCAACTGCATTTTGATGCTCATCGACATTGGAAATCACCGAATTTCCTAGGTGGTCTTCAGCAATTTTATTTTGAGGTGTTTTTATATCCTCAGTGGTGCTATCAGAATTAGTATCCGTTTTTTCGGTATCTACAATTTGAGGCGTTTTGGCCGTTTCATTATCATTAAAATAAGCGATACCTCCTATAGTTAGAAATAACAATAAAAGAGCGGCCACACCAGCATAGCGCCACCAAATAGGGATTACCCTGCGCTTTTTCTTCTTAGCCTTCAGCTTTGCTTCTATGTTGCTCCAGACCGCATCATCGGGGGTAACTTCAAAATCCTTGAAGCGTTCCTGGAACAATCTGTCAATATGTTTCTTATCTCCCATTATAAGGATTGTAGGTTTTGCTTTGCGTTTTGGTCTTCTATAGTTTGCTTCAAAATCTGTCTTGCTCTGGCTAAATTTGATTTTGAAGTGCCTATAGTAATCTTTAGCATTTCTGCTATATCTTTATGCGAATACCCATCCAGTACATAAAGGTTGAACACCAGCCTGTAACGGTCGGGTAAATCCTGAATGATTTGTAATAAATAATCTAAAGAAACCTGCTCCTCATCAATATCTATTTCAACATCTTCAGCTATGTTTTCATTTACGATGTCAAAGACTTTTTCGTTTCTGTACCGTTGTAACACCGTATTTACTGTGATACGTTTCAGCCATCCTTCAAAAGAGCCCTTGTGTTTATACTGTTCAATTTTATCAAAAATGGTTAAAAAAGCATCCTGCAAATTGTCTTCGGCCTCTGCATAGTTGCGCGAATACTTTAAGCACGTAGAAAACAGTTTGCTTGAAAAGCGCTTGTACAATTCTCCTTGTGCTTTAGTATCATTGATTTTACAATTTTCTATGAGTTGGTTTAAACTCAAGTGATACAGGGATTAATTAACACTTAAACCTTATAACTAATGAACCCTAAAATTAATACCAAAACATCAAATTTTAAAGTATCATTTTAAAATCCATTAGGCATTAATCTTCAACGGGTACTTCAACGATTAAGTATTGGTCTACTTCATTTTCGTCTTCGCCCTGCCAAAACTTGAATATATACGAACCATTACTGGTAACTTTAAAATTAAACGAGGCTTCTACCACTTCATCAGTTAATTCCTCGCAATCATTCCTTTCAAAACAATAATTGACTACGGCTACGGTGCGTTCATTGTTCTCTTTCAAATAATAAAAATCCCTAAACTTATGACAAGTTGAAGGTCTTAAATAACTCACGGTAATTGGGTAAATAGCACCTAACTCAAAACTATCAGGGATGTCAACGCTTTCGATAGGTAATACTTCAAAGTTGAAGTTCAAATTTCCATCATCATCTGCTAAATCACAACTACTTAAAAACACTAGCAAAAAGCCGAGTATTAAAAACTTTTTCATAATGCACAATTTGGGTTTACTTTCTCTTTTCTTTAGTAGATGCGTTTTTCCACCAATGGTTGCGTGTTTAAGCAAAAAAAATCCCGATAGATTCGGGATTTTTTAGGTTATTCGGTTTTTAAGGATTGCATTATTTTTTCTTCCAGTTCCTCCATGAGCTCGGGGTTGTCCTTTATAATAGACTTTACGGCGTCCCGGCCTTGACCGAGCTTGGTGTCTCCATAGCTGAACCACGATCCGCTTTTTTTAATAATTTCGTGCTCCACCGCAATATCCAATACCTCACCCACTTTTGAAACGCCTTCGCCATACATAATATCGAATTCGCACATCCTAAATGGTGGAGCGACTTTGTTCTTTACAACTTTCACCCTGGTTTTGTTCCCTAACACACCACCACTGCTGTCTTTTATTTGAGTGGAACGTCTGATATCCAATCGTACGGAAGCATAGAACTTGAGGGCGTTACCACCGGTAGTAGTTTCTGGATTGCCGAACATCACTCCGATTTTTTCACGTAATTGGTTGATGAAAATTACAGTACAGTTGGTTTTGCTGATAGAAGCCGTCAATTTTCTTAAGGCTTGTGACATCAAACGGGCATGTAGTCCCATTTTAGAATCGCCCATTTCGCCTTCGATTTCACTTTTTGGGGTGAGCGCAGCAACAGAATCTACTACCACAATATCAATGGCACCGGAGCGGATTAAATTATCTGCAATCTCCAAGGCCTGCTCCCCATTGTCAGGTTGCGAAATGATGAGGTTATCAATATCCACGCCCAATTTTTCGGCATAAAATCTATCAAAAGCATGTTCTGCATCAATAAATGCAGCAATACCCCCTGATTTTTGTGCTTCAGCTATAGCGTGTAAAGTTAATGTGGTTTTACCCGAAGATTCTGGGCCATAAATTTCTATAACACGACCACGCGGATAACCACCAACGCCTAAGGCAATATCCAGTCCTAAAGACCCCGACGAAATGGCATCAACATCCTCAACAGCGGCATCGCTCATTTTCATCACGGTGCCTTTCCCGTAGGCCTTGTCCAGTTTATCTAAAGTTAGTTTTAGTGCTTTTAATTTTGCTTCTTTTTCGTTACTCATCTTTCGTTTTCTGTAAAATTATTCACGCTAAAATACTATATCTTTTGAGATGCCACAATAATAGTTTTCAACAGGGATTCAGGGAACAAATTAGCTCAATTTTTGAGACTTGGTAAGATATTTTAATACTGGACGCAACCTTTTTAAATTTTCAGCATCTACCTATAAAGTGGGTAAAATTTTTGCTGTGAAAAAGAAAAAACCTGAATCCCACATCAACATATATAGGCATTCGGTGTTTCAATGATTATATTTGCTATGAGAATTGTGAAGCCCTTTGCGGTTAACTTTTTTAATTCTTCTGTTGAAAGGCAGAAATTTTGAAATTCAGTTAGTCAAGAAAAGCACTTTAATCCCAATAAAAGTGCTTTTTTTATACCCTAAATTCCACTTACGCCGTTAAAAATCCTACTTTTGCACTCTAATTATTGAATTACTCCGCATTATGCGGCTTTTCAACTTAAAATTAGTATAGCATGCAACTGTACAATACTTTAAGTGCGAAAGAAAGAGCAACGTTAATCGAAAAGGCCGGGAAGGACCGATTGACGCTGTCGTTCTATCAATACGCACACATTTCGAATCCACAGGAATTTAGGGATCAATTGTTTATCGTTTGGAACAAACTGGATGTTCTGGGCCGAATTTACGTAGCCTCAGAAGGCATCAATGGGCAATTGTCGCTTCCGGCAGATCGTTTTGACGAATTTAAGGCCCATTTGGATACCATCGATTTTTTGAAGGATATCCGTTTGAACATTGCCGTGGAGCAGGATAATATGTCTTTTTTAAAATTGAAAGTGAAGGTGCGCCATAAAATTGTTGCGGACGGCCTGAACGATGCTACGTTTGATGTCACAAATAAGGGCGTTCACGTGGGTGCGGATAAATTCAATGAATTGATTGAGGACGAAAATACCGTCTTAGTGGATATGCGCAACCATTACGAAAGTGAAATAGGCCATTTTAAAAATGCCGTTACGCCTGATGTGGATACCTTTCGGGAATCTTTGGATATTATTGAAGATGATTTAAAAGAGCACAAAGAAGACAAAAATCTGGTGATGTACTGTACAGGTGGTATCCGTTGCGAAAAGGCCAGTGCCTATTTTAAGCATAAGGGTTTTAAAAATGTATTTCAATTGGAAGGCGGGATTATTGAATACACCCGACAAATCAAGGAGCAGAATCTTGAAAATAAATTTATCGGTAAAAATTTCGTATTTGATGAACGTCGAGCAGAAAAAATTAGTGATGACGTAATAGCCCAGTGCCACCAATGCGGCGCCCCGTTTGATGTCCACACCAATTGCGCCAACGACGCCTGCCATTTGTTATTTATCCAATGCGACAAGTGCAAGGCTGAAATGGACAATTGTTGCTCAGAGGCCTGCAAGGAAATCAATGCTTTGCCTTTTGAGGAGCAAAAAGCATTGCGCAAAGGCCAAGGCAATAGCAACGATATCTTTAAAAAAGGGCGCGCCGATTATTTGCCATACAAAAAAGACTTAAGGAATATTTTTGAGGTTTTGAAGAAAAAGGAAGTTCCAAAAAGTTAAAATCGCTTGCCATCCATATTTTTTAAGTCTGTGGAATAATCATATATTTACACATTAAAAGATTTTTTTGAAAGGTGATTTCAAAAAACCTTTAGATAGTCTTTTCCACGAACGGTGGGAATCAAAATCAGGTATGAACTTCCATTCGCAATAATTTCAGATTATTGGCGAATTCAATATATAAAATATGGCTTGCGCTAGTTGCTCGACGAAAGACGGCACTCCGAAAGGTTGCAAAAATAATGGTACTTGTGGTACGGACAGTTGTAATAAATTGACCGTATTCGATTGGTTGTCCAACATGTCCCTTCCCAATGGCGAAACCCCATTTAACTGGGTTGAGGTTCGTTATAAAAACGGACGAAAAAACTACTACAAAAACACTGAGAATCTTGCGTTAAGCATTGGCGATATTGTGGCAACACAGGCCAAGGCCGGACATGATATTGGCATGGTTACCCTTACAGGGGAATTGGTGCGCGTTCAGATGAAACGCAAAAATATTGCGCCTGAAGGTGAGGATATTTTAAAAATTTATCGAAAGGCCACGCAAAAGGATATCGATATTTGGCAAAAGGCTCGCGACAGGGAAGAACCCATGAAAGTGAAAGCGCGCCAGTTTGCAATCGATTTGCGGTTGCAAATGAAAATTTCGGATATTGAATTTCAGGGTGATGCGAGTAAAGCCACGTTTTATTACACTGCTGAGGAACGTGTGGATTTCAGGGAACTCATTAAAGTATTTGCACGCGAATTTAGAACCCGCATCGAAATGCGTCAAGTGGGCTTTCGTCAAGAAGCTTCGCGTTTGGGAGGCATTGGTTCCTGTGGGCGGGAATTGTGCTGTTCTACCTGGCTGACGGATTTTCGTTCGGTGAGTACTTCTGCCGCCCGTTATCAACAATTGTCCTTAAATCCGCAGAAATTAGCGGGACAATGTGGTAAACTGAAGTGCTGTTTAAATTATGAACTGGATACTTATTTGGATGCCCTAAAGGATTTTCCAAAAACCGAAATCAAACTTCAAACGGAAAAGGGAACCGCGGTTTGCCAAAAGACAGATATTTTCAAAGGACATATGTGGTATGCCTATGAAGGCGAATGGATGAATTGGCATAAGATTACTGCCGAGCAGGCCAATGAAATTATCGAGCTGAACAAGCTAAACAAACCAGTAACAAGCCTTGAGGAATATGCTTTGGATTTGGCCGAAGATACTAAAGCTACTTTTGAAAACGTTGTGGGACAAGATAGTTTAACGCGTTTTGATAGTCCAAAACGCCGTAACAAACGTAGAAATAATAGAAGGAAGGGCAAACAAGGGAATAAAAATGCTTCGGGAAACCAAAATCAAAACCAACAGAAGCAGAACAACAAAAGAAGACGCAATAATAAAAGAAAACCCCAAAATGCTAAGAATAACCAAAAATAGTCTCTTGGTATTTTTATTGGTGTTCTGTGTCGTCTCTTGCGATGAAAACCGTGTGTTTGATGCCTACAAATCTGTGCCTAACGGATGGCACAAGGATTCGGTAGTAAATTTTAAAATTAACCCACCAGATACAATTAACCCATACAATTTATTCGTTAACCTTAGAAATACCAATGCATATAAGTACAACAATCTGTTTTTAATCGTTGAAATGACTTTTCCCCATGGAAAAACCATCAAGGATACCCTAGAGTATCGTATGGCAGAACCGTCAGGAAAATTTTTGGGAACGGGAACCACCGATACAAAAGAAAACAAATTGTGGTACAAGGAAAACGTGGTGTTTAATGAAGCGGGCGAATATAATGTGAACATCCAGCACGCCATGCGCGAGCACGGAAAGGTGAACGGTGTAGTAAAGCTTGAAGGCATAACGGATGTTGGTTTTAGAATTGAAAAACCATTGCAAAATTAAATGAATCAATTGTCACACTGAGCGCAGTCGAAGTGTCTTTAAGAATTAAAATCAGATGGCAAAAACTAACTTAAAAAAGGAATCGGCGATCCCATCCGGTTTTTCAAAATACATCCTGTGGTTTTGGATGTTATTTCTAGGAGGTGTTCTTCTCGTGATATTGTTATTTTTATTGGCCTCATGGGGCGCATTTGGTGAAATGCCCGACCACACGGTTTTGGAAAATCCAAAGACCAATTTGGCCACTGAAATTATTTCTTCCGATGGGCAAACTCTTGGAAAATTCTATTTTAACGACAACCGTACCCCGGTTGGTTATGAAGAGTTACCACAAAATTTAGTGGACGCCTTGATAGCTACAGAGGATGCCAGGTTTCATGAACATGCAGGAATTGATGCTAGAGGAACTTTAAGAGCTGCAGTTTTTATGGGTAAAAAAGGTGGTGCTAGTACCATTTCACAGCAATTGGCAAAGCAATTATTCCATAGAAGAGAGAAGGCTAACATTGTTGAGAAATTATCTCAAAAACTTAGGGAATGGATTATCGCTACGCGACTGGAACGCCAGTATACCAAAGAAGAAATCATTGCCCAATATTTTAATATCTATGATTTCGGAAACAACGCAGATGGGATAAGAAGTGCGGCTGCCATTTATTTTGACAAAGAACCGAAAGAGCTGGATTTAAAAGAATGTGCAATGTTGGTGGGAATGTTCAAAAATTCTTCTTTGTACAATCCTAGACGTAATCCTGTTGGGGTAAAAAATCGACGGAATGTTGTATTGGCTCAAATGTATAAATACGAATACATCGATGAAAAGCTCAAGGATTCTTTACAATCCACGGAGCTGGATATTAAATACACGCCACAATCCCACCGTGATGGTATCGCCACTTACTTTAGAGGATATTTATCGGGCTTTATGAAAGATTGGATTAAAAAGAATCCAAAACCAGATGGTAGCAAATGGAGTTTGTATAATGACGGTTTAACGATATATACCACTATTGATTCGCGTATGCAACAATATGCTGAGGATGCTGTACAAAAGCATATGCCAAGGCTTCAAGCTGAGTTTTTTAATCAGAATACACCAAAGCGAAATCCTACAGCGCCATTTCTGGAACTGACACGAGGTGCGATTGATACCCTAATGGAAAAATCCATGCGCCAATCGGAACGTTGGAGACATATGAAATATGACCTGAAAAAATCTAATAAGGAAATTATCGCCTCCTTTGATAAACCAGTACCCATGTCAGTATTCACCTGGAAAGATGGAAAACCCTCCGAAATAGATACTATCATGAAACCCATGGATTCCATGCGCTATTACAAGTCATTCTTAAGAACAGGTATGATGTCTATGGATCCGCATACGGGACATGTAAAAGCCTGGGTAGGTGGAATGGACTATAGGCATTTTCAATATGATATGGTAAAACAGGGCAAACGCCAAATAGGTTCTACATTTAAGCCTTTTGTATATACTACTGCTATTGACCAGTTGCACTTTTCGCCTTGTGATGAATTTCCAGATACACCTTTCTGTATTGAAGCCAATAAATTTGGAAATCCTGAGGAATGGTGCCCAAAGAATTCTAGTAACGATTACGGAGGCAATAGAACGCTTAAAAATGCTTTGGCCAATTCTGTGAATACGATTACAGCACGTTTAATAGATAAAGTAGGGCCTCAAACTGTGGTGGATTTGGCCACAAATTTAGGCATAGAGTCAGATTTATTGCCTACGCCAGCCATTGCGTTAGGGACTCCAGATGTAAGTGTTTATGAAATGGTAGGTGCTTATTCAGCCTTTGCCAATAAAGGCGTATATACTAAACCGGTTATGGTGACTAGTATTGAGGATAAAAATGGGACATTGTTATATCAGTTTACTCCAGAAACTAAGGATGTATTGAGTGAAGAGACGGCCTATGTTACAGTGAAACTTTTGGAAGGAGTTACACAAGGTGGTTCAGGAACGCGATTACGCCATAGTTATGCAGTGAACAAACCTGATTATAAGGAAGTCATTACTGGATATCCATATGGTTTTACCAATCCGATAGCCGGAAAAACGGGGACAACACAAAATCAAAGCGATGGCTGGTTTATGGGAATGGTGCCTAATTTGGTTACCGGTGTATGGGTTGGTGGAGAAGATAGGGCTGTTCATTTTAGAACAATTACCTATGGACAAGGTGCGGCCATGGCATTACCTATTTGGGCGCTCTACATGAAAAGCTGTTACGCTGACGAAACCCTAAATGTCTCCAAAGAAGAATTTGAAGAACCTGAAAATCTGTCAATTGTTGTGGATTGCTCAAAGGCTACTGGTAAAACTGTCATTGATGACGATGACGCCCAGGACGATGAAATTCCGGATGATTTGGCGTTTTAAAGCGTATTTTATCAGTTTTTCAGTAAGAAATTTGTTTTTACGGGAAAACCACAGTAATATTTTTCAAATCTTTAAAAAATCAGATAAATCTTATTGTTTGATATGTTTTTTTCATTTTTTTTGAGCTATTTTCGCTCAAAATAATATTAAATTGTAAAATGAAAAAATTAAGTTTATTTCTGATGTTGACAATGCTTGCATTAGTATCCAACAGTTGTTCAAAGGAAGAATCAAAAGAGAATTTAGGAGGAGAAAGCATTTTAAACACAACAACTTTGAAGATTATTCATAATTCGATTAGTCAAAGTTTTAAGAACAGTTCGAGTACGAATAAAATTCATAATAAATTAGACATAAGTCAAAAGTCTAGTTATACACAACCCTTTGGAAACGAAGAAGAGGTAAGTCTTGAAACGTTAAGTTTTCAAGACGAATATACTATCAGCGTTTTCGATACCAACTATGGTTATGTGCAATCCAATGGATTAGAAAATTTATTTGCGCAATATGGTCTAAATGAAGAAATTATAAACATGGCTGATTGGGCTTTAGATAATATAAACGATGAAAACTTATACGAAAATTTGCTAATGACATTTTCTATTGCCAATGAACAAGATGCTCACCTGTTATTTTATTTTGTTGAACTATACGAAGAGTTCGATATTGATCAATCGGCGTTGAGTGGATGTGGAAGGGCTATCATAGGCACTATTTTAGTAACTGCGGTTTTTGCTGGAGTAACTGCTGCCACTGGAGGTTTCGGTGGAGCGGCTGCTGCGGGTTTTTTAGTCTCAAAAGGATGGTCAATTTATAATGTCATAGCCGCGTGCTCATCTCAAGTAAAAGTTGAATATTTTGTCCCTACTCTAGATGAAGTTGTAATCGACATAAATGATCCCTTTAACTTAGGCTCAAATTCAATAATTCCAATTCCATAATTATGAAATCAAAAGGATTTTGGTTGGTATTAATTTTTATCCTCTTTGGTTTTTGGGTTTACAGTACATATTATTTTACGTTGGAAATCATAAATGAAAATCTTGATTTGACTTTTGTCATTGGGAATCTCTTTACTAATCTTTACATTTTAGGATCAATAATTTATATTGCTTATTTGAAATTTTTTAAGAAATAATATGAAATATTGAGAATGGGATGAAGAAAGCTAAGTCTTTAAGACTTAGCTTTTTTTGTTTTAATACGACCCAAATGTTATAAACATGGAAATATATTTAACTTATTCTTCTTTGATACAAAATATAATTTAGTACTTCTTTTAAGATCATGGTCTCCAAAGAAGGGGAAAATGCAAAACCAATAAAGAAAGAGTTCTAAGCAATTTCAGCATTCTTCTACTAATTGTTACGATTTTTTTTAAAATTGTCCGCCTACAGCTGAAAACATTAAGCCTTAATCTTTCACTTTGCATAGACAATTGTTAGGCCTTAAACTAGATTAACTTAAATACCTTTAGCAAACTTAATAAAAAATTGAATCGACTCCGGATTCCGCATCGCATCCATATTGATGGAGGTTTCCAAAGGCATTTTCAACAGGATTTTTTTAACTGGAGCTTCCATTTTTTTGCCACTTAAAGTATAAGGAATATCCTTCACTTCAATTATTTCATCGGGTACGTGTCTAGGGGTGTAATCGGTTTTTAGTTGCTGGTTGATGTTGGATTTAATGTCGTCGTTCAATTCAATGCCCGGTTTTAGTTTTACAAACAAGGGCATATAATGTTTGCCTTCCTCCAATTCTAAATTGATAATTAAGGCATCGGCAATACCTTCTATTTTATTGACGGCACTATAAATTTCACTAGTGCCAATTCTAATCCCATGTCGGTTTAATGTAGCATCTGAACGCCCATAAATTACAAGACCTTTGGTTCTCGAATTAATCTTTATAAAATCACCATGACGCCATTTGCCGGGGTAATCTTCAAAATAAGAGGATTTATAGCGGGCATTGTCCGTGTCGTTCCAAAAGTAAATCGGCATGGACGGCATTGGTTTATCAATCACCATTTCGCCCAAACCATCCTCAATAGGCTCACCTTTATGGTCCAAAGCATACAGAGAAACGCCCAGTGCGCGACATTGAATCTCTCCTATATAAACTCCGTTAATGGGCGCGCCTCCCACAAAAGCGGTACACACATCGGTACCGCCGGCCATAGAGCATAGCCATACATCTTCCTTTATGAAATCGTACACATATTGAAATGCCTCAGCAGGCAGAGGCGCTCCGGTAGAGCTTATCGAACGAATAGAGGACAAATCATGATTGGATTTGATGTCCATTTGTTTTTTCATATTGGCCACCAAAAACGGTGCGCTCGTTCCAAAATGATGAATGCCAATTTGGTCGGAAAAGTTCCAAAGGGCGTCAAAGTTTGGATACGTTGGCGAGCCGTCATAAAGCACGATGGAAGCACCCATTAATAAAGGCGATTGTAAAAAATTCCACATCATCCAGCCAGTGGTAGTAAACCAGAAATAGCGCTCGTCCGCATGGACATCATTATGAAAGGCCATGTATTTTAGATGCTCCAATAAAATACCACCATGCGACTGCACAATGGCTTTTGGCAGCCCCGTGGTGCCCGAAGAATACAATACCCAAATGGGATGGTTGAAATCTACCGGTTGGAATTCCAATGTACCTCCATCTATTTCAAAAATAGAATGGATATCCACGAATTCATCCGAAAAATTATCCAAAGCACTTGCGTTGAGGTAGGGCAGAATAATCACCTTTTCCAAAGTAGGGAGCGCCGAAGCAATATCTTTAACGGTATTGGTTTTATCATAGGGTTTTCCATTGTAAAAATACCCGTCAACGGCAATTAGTACTTTGGGCTGAATCTGTTCAAAACGATTGACCACGCTTTCAGTTCCAAAATCAGGAGAGGTACAGGACCAAATCGCTCCAAGAGAATTAACCGCCAAAAACATAATAGTAGCCTCGGGGACATTCGGAATAAAAGCCACCACACGGTCATTCTTTTTAACCCCAAGGGATTTTAAATAGGATATCATAGAGGCAACTTTGGTTTCCAATGTCGCCCAAGTAATTTCCTCATGTCGTCCAGCTTCATTGCTAAAATAAATGGCTGTTTTTTCAGGATTGGATTGCCTAAAAATATGTTCAGCATAATTTAGAGTAGCCCCATCGAACCATTTGCATCCAGGCATGTCTTTGGAGGATAGTACCTTGGTATAAGGAGCATGCTGTTTGATGTCAAAATAATGCCAAAGGCTTTCCCAAAAAGCTTCAATATTATCGACCGACCATTGCCAAAGGCCATGATAGTCCTTGAAAGTCAGCTCGTAGTTTTTTTTCAGCCAAATGCAATAATGACTTAAATGACTGTTTCGTTTAAACTGCTGGGAACCTTCCCAAAGTTTTTTTGCGTTCATATAAGGATAGCTTTCTTTCTCAAAGATAAAGATTATATAGGAAGCCAAAATGGCAAACTATATCATTTTCTTTATATACAAAAGTGACGTTATAAGCGTGAAATGTTAAAAAAAATTACATTTCATCGATTTATTATGTTTTTAAACGGATGTTTTGAAAAAAAAGTAGATATTAGCAGTCCCAAATCATCCGAATTGAAAATAGATTTCCCCCAAATCTATCATAATCTTAAAAATTTTTAGATATGGCAACAAATCTACCTGAACAACCTACGAAAAAGGAGAGTAAATTCAAGGAAACTTTAAATGATCAAATACGATTTGTAAAGGGTTTTCTTTACCTCACCAAAAAAGTGTTTATGTTATAAAATTTGATTTTGTAAGATGAATAGTTTTTAAAACAGTCCCGATTTTTTCGGGATTTTTTTTTGGACAAGATTGAAGTTATACTCCCTTCGGAATTGCATTAATCAACTTTTTGGTATACTCCTTTTTTGGGTTCGCATAAATAATATCCGCATCATCCAATTCCTCAATTTTGCCTTGGTTCATCACTAAAAGTTGGTCAGCCATGTATTTTACAACCGCCAAATCATGCGAAATAAAAATATAGGTGAATCCAAAATCGGCTTTCAATTCATTTAAAAGATTCAGTACTTGCGCTTGCACTGAGATATCCAAAGCCGAAACCGATTCGTCGCAAACGATTAATTTTGGTTGCAAAGCAATGGTTCGCGCAATACCAATTCGCTGGCGCTGACCCCCTGAAAATTCATGGGGGTAGCGGTTAAAATAATCTTCGGAAAGTCCAACACGTTGCAAAATTTTCAAGACTTTGGCTTTGCGTTCGTCGTCCGAATTATAAAGTTGATGCACTTTCATCGGCTCCATAATAGCCTTGCCCACAGGAATCCTAGGATTTAAAGAAGCAAACGGATCCTGAAAAATAATTTGAATGTCTTTTCTCAATTTGCGAACCTCGGCTGTTGAAAGTTTGGTAATGTCAACTCCTTTATACATTATAGCTCCAGCTGTCGCTTTGTCCAATTGTAAAATGGCATTACCCAAAGTGGATTTTCCACAACCAGATTCGCCTACGAGCCCTAAAGTTTCGCCTTCGTACAATTTGAAGCTGACACCATTAACCGCTTTAAAAGATTCAGGTTTTGAAAACCATCCTGATTTTGAGAGATATTCCTTTTCAACATCAATGACCTCTAATAATGGTGGTTGGCTGTATAATTCTTTATGTGTTTTTTGGCGTTCTTCGGAAGTGATAACTTCCGATTTTGAAGTGTTATCCAAAAAATCCTGAATGGTGGGCAATACCTTTAAGCGTTCGTCCAAAGATGGGCGAGAATTTATGAGCGCTTTGGTGTACTCGTTTTGAGGATTACTGAAAATATCCTGTATTGACCCTTGCTCCACAATATTGCCTTGGTACATCACCAAAACCCTATTGGCTATTTCGGAAATTAGAGCCAAATCATGGGTGATGAAAATGATGCTCATTTGAGTCTCCATCTGTAATTCCTTTAGCAGATGGATGATATCCTTTTGAACGGTAACGTCCAAAGCCGTGGTGGGTTCATCCGCAATTAAAATATCGGGTTTGCAGGCGATAGCCATGGCAATCATCACCCGCTGTTTTTGTCCACCTGAAATTTCGTGGGGGTAGGATTTAAAAACACGTTCAATATTGGGCAGTTTTACTTTTTCGAATAAGGCTAAAGTTTCATTTTTAGCTTCTGATTTTGAAATATCGGTATGTTGCAACAAGATTTCAGCTACTTGTTTTCCGCAGGTCATCGATGGGTTTAAGGAACTCATGGGCTCCTGAAAAATCATCGAGATTTTCTTTCCTCGAATTTTCTGGAATGCTTTGTTTGATACCTCAGTCAAATCCTTGCCATCAAAAGTAATGTGCCCTGAGGCGATCTTCGAAATGCGCTTTGGCAAAAGTCCCAAAATGGCCAACGACGACACCGACTTTCCCGAACCTGATTCGCCAACAATACCCAGGATTTCATTTTCATTCAAATGATAGGAAATACTGTGAATCACCTCATTTTCACCAAAGGAAATCGAGAGGTTTTTTATATCCAATAAGGGTTTTTGCGTCATTTTTCTATACTTAATCAAATAAGTGCAATGCTCCTGTTTTTAAGAAACACCCCTGAAGTCCCCTCAAGGGGACATAACTCAAACTCATAAAAATGTTTTCCGATAAAATATTGTTTAGCTGTTTCATTTAAATCCTAATAATTTCATCATTATCCAATAAATCATCACCTCGCAATCTCAAAAAGATTTGTGCTACGGCAATGGTGTCTTTTTCGCAATAATCGATTATTCTATCGATATCGCCTTCTTCATAATACACCCGATAGACTTCACTGCCGTCAATATCATCTTTTGGTGAAGGTACACCCAAAACATTGGTCAATAATTTTAGGGAAGTATAGGTTTTGTAATCACCGAATTTCCAAAGTTCCAAAGTGTCCAAATGTGGGACTTCCCATGGCTTTTTTCCAAAGAGATTCAACTTGTAAGGCAGTTCAATATTATGGATAATCATCCGCCGGGCAATGTACGGAAAGTCAAATTCCTTGCCGTTATGGGCACACAATAAATGTTTGGCTTGACTAAAATGTGTGATGATGAGGTTTTTGAATTCTTTCAAAATAGTGACCTCATCGCCATAATATGAGGTAACACGAAACATGCGCCGTTGCCCTTGAAAATTAAAGAACCCAACCGAAATACAAATAATTTTCCCAAATTCTGCCCAAATGCCTGCGCGGTTATAAAACTCTTCCGGAGTGTACTCGTCCCTACGCTGGTATTGGGATTTGTTTTCCCAAAGGGATTGTTTGACATCATCTAACTCAGAAAAATTCTGGGTTTCCGGAACTGTTTCAATGTCCAGAAATAAAATGTCTTCAAGATTGAGTTTTGAAATCATTTTTAATCATTTAGTATAACCTCTATCGCTTTTTCAAGTACCTCGTCCCTACCGTCTTTAATTCCCTGAATGGTAGGTTTTACCTCGATATCGGGTACGATTCCGACACGCTGTGTTTCTGTTCCGTCTGGGTAATATATGCCAATTCCAGAAAATCTTGTTAATAAACCTCCAGGTAAATAAATAGATGAAACATTTCCGTCTGCTCCTGCTGTGGTACTACCCATAATGGTTGTATTGTTTCCTGCTCTAAATGCCATTGCGGTATATTCAGATTGACTTTGAGAATCTTCATTTACCAAAACAACTAATTTACCTTTAAAGGTTTCTCTGTCTTTTGGGATTTTTGGGCCATCGATAACTAAAAATTCCCCTGGGTTATCTATGCTAAATTTAGTGAATTTTACAAAAGGAGTTGAAGAGGATACGAAGAAATTCCCCAATTTGAATGGTACAAAAGTACTAGGATAGTTTCTTATGTCTATGATGATACCTTTTGTGTCTTTAAATTTAGATTTTATCTCAGGAATATCACTTTCGGATATGTATTGTAGGGTAACGTAACCTATATTATTATCCAAAACTTTATAACATTTTTCGTCTTTCCAATTGTACCAATTGAGATTTAAACTGTCTTTTAAAATTAGAGGTATATTATGATACTTTTCTTGATTATTCGATAAATAATTTACTTTTATTTGTTGGCTATTGGATCTTAGAATATCTCTTGAAATATTTCTGAATTTTGAAGTTTGGTTTGATGCAGGATAATAATTTGAGACACTATCTAGAATTGATTGAATAGTTTTTCCATTAACATGAGTTATGATATCTCCAACCTTCAACTTTGATTTATCTTTATATTCTGGGTTATAATAATCTGTAACAACTAATTTGTTTTCAATAAAACCGACCTTAAATGGTGCAAAGTATTTCCCTCTTTTATTTTGAACATTGTTAAAACCTGTATAGGTAGTTGCATGAGTGTCATTAATTTCTCCTATTAATTCTATCATTACAAGTTCATATTCTAACTTATTTTTCGTTTGAATTACTTTAGGAATGTAATCCTTCAAAACAGTATTCCAATTTTTATCCGTTAGGTATTTATAAGGAAAATAATATTGAATCATATTCCAATATCTGTAAAGTGCCAGTAACTTAAAACCGTCGTCTTTAAAAGATATACTGTAGTACAGTTTTTCATTTTTGAATTTTGGATTTTTCGCACGATCATGTTCAATATAATAGTGGTTTCCTTGATGTCTGTTTTTAATAATGAATTGTAATTTTTCCTTAAGTGCATCTGAAATATCTTCTGAACCAATCCAATCTAAATCTGGTTTTAAAAAGGCATCCTTAACGGTTTCTTCACAGCTAGTACAAATTTTAACATTTCCTAAGTTGTCTATCCAAGAAATCAGCAAATTATCGCGTTCCTTATTGTTTTTAATATTTTGATATTTAGGAAGTATTCTAAACAACTCATAGTCCCAGTTGTAGTTTCCCTTAGCAATTTCAGGATGATGATATTTCAGCAAGCCCCAAACCCTTCCTAGTAATTCTAAGTTTTCAATTTGTACATCATCTAAACTGGTAATTTTTACATTTGAGTTTTGGTCAAACTCTTTATCCAATTTTGCCTTAAAAACGGGTTCTTCTATTTCTTTTAAAGTTTGAATGTCTTTACCATCAATTGTCAAAACGAAATCATCAAACCAAGCCTCACCTTTACCTACTAGAATACCTCCAATATAAATCCTTTGAGCCTCTTCAGGGAAGGGCAATTCTATGGCGTACTTTTTCCAGTTTTTGGTGCCACTTATATTTTGGTTTTGCATATTGCTAAACTCCAGAGATTTATTATTACCATCATCGAGTCTTAGTAAAAGACCGCCAAATCCATTTTCAACATTTTTTAACTTCATGTAGCCTTCTAGTTTAATTTTTTTGCCCGAGAAGTTAGCAGGAATTCGATAGGCAATGCATCCATAGGAGTCATGCTTATTTTTTGATGAGACCTTTGCAGAATAATTTCCTGAATGAACTTCCACAGTATCCGCTTGCAAATTATAATTGCCCCATTCAAACCACTTATCCGGTAATAGCATTTGAGCATTATAAGCTTCAAAATCTAAATTGAATTTTTTACTGTTCTGTTTTTGCACGCAGGATATGCAAGAAAGTAATAGTGTTAAACACAGAAATGATTTTTTCATGATGATTGATGTAGTTTCAATCAAAAAAAAGGAATTAAATTTCTTACGACTCCAAATATTTGTTAAATAACAAAATATTATGATTTGGAACTAAGCATTTTATAAGCTTCTTCAATATAAACAGTGATGTCGCTTGTGAAATTTGCTATTGGATTTCCCGCGCCTTTTCGGTGTCCAAGCCTCACAATAATAATATTATCATTTGGTTCAACAATAACATACTGCCCCAAATGGCCGCGCATCATAAAAAAGTTTTTGTCTTTTATTTTTTTTAGCCAAAATCCGTAGCCGTATCTAGGGTCTTCAGGAAATCGAGGTGCAATGGAAGTGGCCACAAAGCTGGAATCCAATAGTTGTTGGCCATTCCATTTCCCAAAATCCTTATAAAGTTTTCCGAATCTCGCAAAATCCCTAGCATTGCTAGAAATTGCTGTGAACGCTTTAGCCAGTCGATTGTCTTTATCATCTACCTGCCACAGTGCATCTTCGGACATTCCCATTGGTTGCCAAAAACTTTCGGAAAGATAATTAGCCAGTTTTTTTCCTGTTGCTTTTTGTATTGCCATACCTAAGAGTATGGTGTTTCCGCTCTTGTAAACAAATGCTTGTCCAGGGGTTCGGGTTATTTTTCTGTTCAGCATAATGTCCTCTAGATTACTGCTGTAATTTGCTCTTGCTGTAATGGAAAGCGGATTTTTATAATGCTCTACCCATTCCAATCCCGAAGCCATGGAAGCCAAATCGCCAACCGTAGTTTTAGCGTATGAAAATTGAGGGTAGAAATCACTTAAAGGTTGGTCCAAACCTTGGATGTAACCTTCTTTTATTGCCTTTCCCAATAAGGCGCAGGTAATACTTTTTGCCATTGAAAACGAGTTGGTTTTGGAGTTTTTGCCAAATCCACCATAATATTTTTCAAACCAAATACTGTCGTTTTTGATGATAAGGTACGCTATTGTCCCAAGTTCCGAATGGGTTTGATTCAGTTTTTCAGTTTCTGAAATAGAATTATAGTCATTGTGTTTTGGCCAGGTATCAACGTGTTTTCCTTTTTTTATGGTATCGTTCTCAAAGTAGGGGTAGTCGTCAATAAAAGCCGTTGTATGGCCTGTAAAATAGACAATTCTGACACCTCTCAAAACGTATCCGTATCCAAAAATGTATAATAGAAGGACGATGCTTCCAACACTAATTATAAACCATTTAAGGAATTTTTTAAGAAATTTCATGCGTACAATTAAACGTACATAAATATAGGGATTAATGTTGGTTTAGAACAAGGATTGTTGTTTGTACGGGCTTTCATGTTCCAATAGCCATTGTTTTCGGTGTAGCCCTCCCGCATAACCTGTTAAACTGCCGTCGCTTCCGATAACGCGGTGACATGGTATAATAATCCAAATGGGGTTTTTGCCATTGGCATTGGCCACGGCTCTTATGGCCTTTTCATCGCCATGTTTTTTGGAAAGAGCTAAATAGGTAGAGGTTTTTCCATAGGGAATAGCTTCCAGAAGTTTCCAAATGCCCTTTTGAAAATCAGTGCCTTGGGGATTCAATTTTAAGTCGAAATGTTTCCGGGTGCCATCAAAATATTCGTTGAGCTGTATGACACAATCTTCAAGAATTTCGGGGATAATATCAGTGGGGGTTTCTTCGGAATTTAGAACGGTAACGGATGCAATGCCATTAGAATCACCAATAATTTTGGTAAAACCCAAAGGAGAAAGGATGATGCATTCTTCCATTATTCCGAAGGATTATCCTCGGCTATAATGCCAAGCTTTTTAGCACGAGCTTCCCAGCTTTTTCTGGCCAATACCTGTAGGTCGGACACATTATCGCTTTCGTCCATAATTTCAAGTCCGAGCAGGGTTTCAATAACATCCTCCATAGTGACTAGCCCACTTACCGAACCGTATTCGTCCACGACTAATGCCATGTGGTTCCTGCTCTCCACTAGTTTTTCGAACAGGGTAGGAATGGCAAGACCTCTGTTCACCACGATAACATCTCGCTTTAATTCAGACAGTTTTTTAGAATTATTGTCCAAAGCCATTTCCTTAAAAATTTCATCTTTAAGAACCAATCCTGTGATGTTATCTGTATCGCCTGAGTAAACCGGAATTCTTGAAAAGCGAATGTTAAGGTTTCGCTTAAAGAAGTCCTCAACCGTAGTCGTTTCATCTTCGGTTTTCATCACTGTTCTAGGAGTCATTACGTCTTTGGCAAGAATCTGCTTGAAGTTCAATAGATTTTTTATGATGGTGCTTTCATTTTCCTGAAACACCCCTTCCTCATGAGCAATTTCGGTCATAGCTACAAAGCCTTCCCGACTTAATACACTGCCGTGCCCTTTGCCACCAATTAACTTTGTAGTTAATTGAAGCATCCACAAGATGCCTGTCCACTTTAAAGGAAAAATCAAAACGGTCAAGGTTTTTGAAGCAAAATTTGCCAGTCCTTTCCAGTAAGTAGCTCCAATGGTTTTTGGGATAATCTCAGAAGCCACCAAAATCAAAAACGTCATAATTGCCGAAATAATCCCTACGGTATTGATACCTAAAACATTCCAATCGTATCCCAAATTCTCCGCTTCAATACCTACCATCATAGCACCTAATGTGTGCGCAATAGTGTTTAGTGTAAGTATGGCAATTAAAGGTTTATCTACATCCTTTTTTAAATTTTCTAAAGTATTGGCATAATCTTTACCTTCTTGTTTTTTCACATTGATAAACGTTGGGGTAACGCTGAGCAAAACGGCTTCGAGAATAGAACATAAAAAGGAAAAGAAAATGGAAATGGTTGCCCAAAAGATGAGTGCGCTCATTCAGTATAAATTTTATAAAAGCTAAAGTACAAAATCAATTTTACTAAGTGCGATAGTGACTTTGTTCGATTTATAAATAAGTTGTATATTGAAAGAAATATCTTAACCCTGTTTGTTTTGGTAAAAAAATCGGCCTTATTGATATTCATTTTTTGTTTTTTGGGTTCTATTTATTCTCAACCCAAAAATCCTCTACACCATAAAAAAACTACCAAAAACTCCTTCGCCGAAAAAATATACCTTCAGCTCAACAATTCTGTATTTACCAACGAGGAAACCATCTGGTTCAAGGCTATAGTAACAGACGCCAAAAACGCACCCACAACGCTAAGTGGTATTTTGCACGTAGAACTTATCGATTTTGATAAGGATATTGTAGCGACAAAAAAGCTAAAGTTAGTAAACGGTATGGCCGACAACGGTTTTAAATTGGAACAGACCTACACTCCCGGGCGCTATTTAATACGGGCCTACACGGCGTGGAATAAAAACTTTGGCGACGATTTTATGTCCAAGCAATACGTTAACCTAGTTCCTGCCAATGGCAATCAACCACAATCGCCCATACAAAACATAACATTGTATCAAGTTGAGGAAGACCAACACGAAGTATTTGCCCAACTTTTCCCAGAACTTATAAAACCCGACTATAAAAAGGATGTGACGGTTTACATTAAAACCGAAACGTTTTTAGACACCATAGAAATTAAAAGAGAAAAGGGGTTTTACAAGTTACAATATGTACTTCCTAAAGATGCGGTTTCGGTAAACCTAAAAATGAAACTAGAGGACACCAAGTTAAAAAACTTTCAAACAAGGGAAGAGAAAACGTACAATAAAACCATTGCGATAGATAGAGAATTTATAGACCTACAGTTTTTTCCTGAAAGCGGGAAGTTAATTGATGGCCTAACCAGTAAACTGGCGTTTAAAGCACTAAACTATAAAGGCTTGGGCAAAAAGATTAATGGTGTTATCGTTGATGAAAAGGATAGTGTTGTTGTTGCCATTAAAACGAATAACCTAGGCATGGGCTATGTACTTTTTACACCAAAATTGGGCAAAACCTATTATGGTAAAATTAATTCTAAACACCATGTTGCCCATAAGTTTGAGCTCCCCAAGGTATATGCAGATGGCCATGTTTTAGGCATAACGGAAACGACAAGTTACATGAACATAAATGTGGCTTCCAAGATTAATACCACGGATAGTTATTGGATTCAACTTAAATCCAAAGGTGTGGTAATAAAGGAATTTCCAGTATCATTATCCAATGCACCTTATAATGCCTCGATACCCAAACAAAAACTACCGCAAGGCATTCTTAATGTTACATTGCTAAGTGAGCATAAAACACCATTGTGTGAGCGTTTGTTTTTTCATATTAAGGAAGGCAATAATTTAAATATTGTTAAAGAAACCGAAGGGCAATATTACAGCCAGAGAGATAAAACGGCTCTTAAGTTTAATGTTACCAATAGTAATGGGAGACCTGTTGAGGCAAACCTTTCCGCATTAGTTGTAGATAAAAATCAAATAGAACAAACCGCGCAATTTAAAGGGAACATTCTATCTTATTTTCTATTAAACTCAGAATTAAAAGGACATATTGAGTACCCCACGTATTACTTTAATGATGATAATATTTTCAGAAAACGAGATTTAGAAGCCCTTATGCTTACACAGGGCTGGCGCAATTATAAGTATAGTTTTGAAGATGCAAACCCTATTTTTGATATACAACCTGAAACCGCCTTACGGGTTTCTGGGAAGGTGGGTGCCATCTGGAATGAAAACAAAGCGCCTAAAAAAGACGTGAATTTAATCTTAATGACCTCGGGTAAACCACCTAGAGTTTATACTCATGAAGTGGACAGTACTGGTAATTTTGCTTTTGATTTATTTGACCCTTATGGCGATAAGCTAGATGTTATAATACAATCTTCCAACAAAAAAGGGCGAGCCAAAGAATATTCTATTAAGATAGACGCACCGATACCCCCGCCTAAAATCACCTATGAGAAAGAAGAAGTAATAGCGCTCCCAGATAGTATTATAAATGACTTTTTAAAGATTAAAAAGCAAGAAAGACAAGCCGTAACTGGGTTCGATTTGGATGACAGCACCGTAGCGTTGGATGCCGTAGAATTGACGGGCTACAACGTAACACCAGAACGCGAAAGAATGTTTAGACTCCACGGACCTCCAGATATCGTCATAGAGAATGAACAACTCAAAGAGAGAGAAGAAAAATGGATGTCTGGATTATACGACCTTCTTAGCACTAAGTTCCCAGATGATATTATATTTAGAGTAGTGCAAATACCAAATGGGGGAAGCTTTCTACTAGCACATATTGCTAGTGCCGATTCGACTTTATACTATATGGATGGCTATCCGGTTGGTCAAGAAGCTTATACTTTATTGCCCTATTTAACCATCGAAAATATAAAAAGTGTTGAAGTTATAAAAAGGCCTAAAAGAGTGTTTGGTACTCAACACGTTGCTATTCTCAGCATATATACCTATGGCAGTATTGGAATGGAAGCTCTAGGATATGCAAAAGGTATTTTTAGAGGAAAGTTTTCCGGTTTTTCAATTACCCCCGAGTTTTATCAACCAAAATACGAGACCTTAAAACCTGAAGATTGGGATACACCAGATTTACGACCAGTATTACACTGGGAACCTTCTTTGTTCACCGATAACAAAGGAGACATTGAACTGGAATTTTATAATGATGACATCATTGGTGATAAACTTATCATCATAGAAGCTATTACACCAGATGGGAAAATTGGATATTTTGAGACCTCTTATACTCTGGAAAAACATAAAGAAAACAACTAGCTAAACAATTGTTAAGTCTTTTATTCAAAAGATGATGACATTATAACTTAGAAGAAATATTTAAAACTTATTTAACTTGAGACTTAAACACCTTCTTTTTATCCTAGCATTATGGTTTACTAATAAGTCTTTTTCACAAGCAGATGCCTTAGCGCATAGACAGATAAAGAAGACCAGTTTTGCCGAAAAAATATATCTGCAATTTAATAATACAGTATTTACCGCCGACGAAACCATCTGGTTTAAGGCTATAGTTACAGATGCTAAAAACGCACCTACAAAACTAAGCGGTGTTTTATATGTCGATCTTATAGATTTTGATGAGAATATTATAGACACCAAAACACTAAAACTAGAAAATGGTTTATCGGACGGTTTTTTTGATTTAAACAAGATAGTCACATCGGGTCGTTATTTGATAAGAGCCTACACACAATGGAACAGAAATTTTGGACAGGCATTTGTTTTTAAAACCTATATTGACGTATTCGCTTTGGATACTATAAATAAAGGTGATATTATTAGTAACGTTACTCTCACCGAAATAGGAACAGACCAAGTTAAACTATCCGCAAGCCTGTTTCCACAAATTATAAAAGATAATTATAACAAAGATTTAAAAGTTTACATCCATTCGGAAGGTCTGTTAGATTCCATAGAAGTAAAGCCAAAAAACAAGCAATACATCATGGATTACACCTTGCCAAAAGACCTGATTACAGTAAAGATTAAGGTAAAGCTGGCAGACACCAAATTAAAAAACCGCAAGCGTAAGGTTGAAAGTACATACTCTAAAATCATAGCCCTAAACAAAGATGTTTTAGACCTCCAGTTTTTCCCGGAAAGTGGAAAACTAATTGCTGGACTTGAAAACAAAGTAGCCTACAAAGCTATTAATTACAAAGGGAACGGGGAGGTTGTTGATGGTTATATAATAGATGAAACAGATAGTATAGTTAGGGCCTTTCGTACTAATAATCTAGGTATGGGATTTACATTTTTCACACCTAATAAAGATAAGCAGTATTATGGAAAACTGATGAGCGATACGGGCATTGCATACAAATATCCATTACCACAAGTAACACCACAAGGCTATATTTTAAGCTTAGGCGAAACTACAAGCTATATGAGTTTAAATATAAAAAGCAATGTAGGACGAACAGATAGTTTGTATGTAAAAATAAGAAGTCGTGGCTTGTTAATACAAAACCATGCCTTTGTATTAGAAGAAGGAGCACATGAAGCCTTGGTAAAAAAAGCAGAGCTTCCTCATGGTATTGTAAGCGTTACCCTGTATAACAGTACCTTCACCCCAATATGTGAACGTTTATTTTTTAATTACAACGAAGAAAACATATTGAACATAACGGCAACGACTAACGAACAAATTTACGGTCAGCGCGATAGAACATCACTAAAGGTATCGGTTTTTGATATTGATAAGGATCCTGTAGAGGCTAATTTTTCAGTACTTATAGTAGATAAAGGCAAATTGGGAGGAACCCAAAAATCACAATCTAATATATTATCATATTTTCTTTTAAACTCTGAATTAAAAGGTTTTATAGAAAACCCAAACTATTATTTTGATAGCAATAATGAACTTAGAAAACGTGATTTAGAAGCCCTTATGCTAACACAAGGTTGGCGAGATTATATTTATGATGACACCGAAACAAATTTAGATTTTGAGTTTAAACCAGAAACAGATCTATTAGTATCAGGAAAAGTAGGGTCTGTTTTTAACGAATATAAACCTCCAAAAAAGCCTGTTCATCTCTCTATGATTACCAAACCGTCATTTGGGATTTATAAAACGGAAACTGACAGTTTAGGTAAATTTGCTTTTAGTTTAAACAATCATTTTGCTGATAAGCTAAACGTACTAATTCAGTCTGAGAATAAAAAGGGGAAGCAGAAAAGCTATAGCATCGTGTTGGATGAGCCTATGGCACCACCGAAAGCAGATTACAAAACAAATGAAACCGTTGTACTTGCCGATACTATTTACAAAGCCTTTATAGAAGAAAGTATTATTCAATATGAAGTGAATAACGATTTTAAAACCTCCAGCGAAACCGTAGCCTTGGATGCAGTTGAAATAACGGGCTATAACGTAACACCAGAGCGCGAGAAAATATTTAAACTCCACGGTCCTCCAGATATAGTGATAGAAAATGAAGAATTGGTAGAAGAGGAAGAAGACTGGATGTCTGGCCTCTACGACCTTCTTAGAACTAAGTTTCCAGACGATATTTATTTTCTAAATGTACATTACCCTGTTCAGGCTTTTGACCTTGGTCCTGACCTTTGGAAGACCCATTATAGGCCTATAGCTGTTCCCAAAATTGCAAATACAAATCATGCTTTTGTATTTATTGATGGAGAAATAGTTGAAGGTAGGGATTATCCCCTTTTGCCAGCACTAGCCGTTGAAAATATAAAAAGTGTTGAGATTTTAAGAAGACCTAAAGGTAGTATTTTACGATATTACCAAGAGGTATTTCCGCAAATGGATGTTCTGAAAATAAGCGCTATGATTGGATCTGAGGCACCTATTGTTGGTATTGTAAGTATATATACCTATGGCAGTATTGGAATCGCAGCAATTGGATCTACCAAAGGCATTTTTCAAGGAAAAGTTTCTGGATTTTCTGCCAAACGTGAATTTTATGCCCCCAAATATGATAAATTAGAAGATGAGGATTGGAATATTCGAGATTGGCGGTCTGTTATCCATTGGAAACCTTTGGCAGAAATTGATGAAGATGGAAATGCTAAAGTTGAGTTTTACAATGGCGATAACACAGGCGACATGCTAGTTGTAGTTGAAGCCATTACCCCTGATGGTAAAATTGGCTGTTTTGAAACCTCTTATACTGTGGAAAAACGACTCGAAAATAATTAAGCTATCACTTTTGCAACATACTTTGGATCCCTTAGACTAAGCTCAAGATAACACACATATATTTTTCGGTTATTAGATTAACTTAACGATATCTTTCGCAAAGTAGGATGCAATAATGTCAGCACCCGCACGCTTAAAAGCCGTTGTAGTTTCCAGCATAATTTGATCGTGGTCTAGCCACCCTTTTTCGGCAGCTGCTTTTATCATGGCATATTCACCAGATACTTGGTAAATTGCCACTGGAACATCTACTTCATTTTTAATTTCTCTAAGTATATCTAAATAAGAAATTCCTGGTTTTACCATCACAATGTCGGCGCCTTCATCAATATCCATTTCGGTTTCTTTGATGGCTTCAAAACGGTTTCCATAATCCATTTGGTAGGTTTTCTTGTCTTTTGGAATATCTTGAATATCCACTGGTGCAGAATCCAAAGCATCCCGAAATGGCCCGTAAAATGCAGAGGCATATTTAGCAGAATAACTCATAATACCTGTATTTGTAAAGCCTTCATCTTCTAGAGTCTCCCGAATGGTTAAAATACGGCCGTCCATCATATCGCTCGGTGCCACAAAATCAGCTCCGGCTTGGGCATGGGACAGACTCATTTCTGCTAGAACTTCTGCTGTGTCATCATTCAAAATTTGTCCGTTTTCAATGATACCGTCATGTCCGTATGCAGAGTAAGGGTCTAAAGCCACATCGGTCATCACTAACATGTCCGGACAAGCATTTTTAACAGTTTTAGTAGCACGTTGCATTAATCCATTCGGATTTAAGGCTTCAGTACCTTTATTATCTTTTAGGTTATCTGGCACTTTAACGAAAAGCAATACTGACTTTAAACCTAGTTTCCAAAGTTCCTTAACCTCGTTTTCTAATAAGTCCAAACTATACCTAAAGTAATTGGGCATGGACGGAATTTCATCTTTAACACCTTTGCCCTCTACCACAAAAAGTGGTACTAAAAAATCATCGGGCGTGATGATGGTTTCACGAACTAAGGAACGAATGGCTTCGTTGGTTCTGAGTCTTCGGTTTCGACGTAATGGATACATATAAAAGCCCCCTATCCCCCAAAGGGGGAATACCTATTAGGGGTGAATAGGGTTTGAGGATTTCGCTTCCTTATTTAAGGCATTGAAACTAGTTATTATTTTATCGGCTATACTTTTTCTCATAACAGCTAGAGTTCCCCTTTGGGGGTTAGGGGGCTTTTACCCACTCTTTCGGGTTTCTTAAAACTTCAATTAATTTTCCTTCCTCGCTACCTTTTTCAGGGTGATGGTCATACACCCATTGCACATGTGGCGGTAAGCTCATTAAAATACTTTCGATGCGACCGTTGGTCTTTAGCCCAAACAAGGTGCCTTTGTCATGCACTAAATTGAACTCCACATAACGCCCACGACGAATTTCCTGCCAATTGCGTTGGGCTTCGGTATATGGTAAATCCTTGCGCTTTTCAACGATTGGAACATATGCTTCTAAAAAGCTGTTACCTACTTCGGTGACAAAGTTATACCAATTTTCCATGCTCATGCTGTCTGTGGCTTTGCAATAATCAAAAAACAGTCCGCCAACGCCTCTGCCTTCATTTCTATGAGCATTATAAAAATACTCATCGCAACGCGCTTTATATTTTGGATAAAATTCCGGGTTATGTTTGTCGCAAGCCGTTTTGCAGGTTTGATGGAAGTGTTCTGCGTCTTCTTCAAATAGATAGTAGGGTGTCAAATCCTGTCCGCCTCCAAACCATTGGTCTATTATCGTTTTGGGCTCACCTGCCCTGAGCGGAGTCGAAGGGTACATTTCAAAATAACGCCAATTGGCATGCACCGTAGGAACCAATGGGCTTTTGGGGTGAATCACCAAACTCAATCCACAGGCAAAAAAGTCCACATCACCAACCTTAAAATAGGCCTGCATGGATTTTGGTAATTTCCCATGGACCCCGGAAATATTTACGCCACCTTTTTCAAATACATTCCCATTTTGAATCACTCGTGTGCGTCCGCCACCACCTCCTGTGCTGAGGCCTCTCGAAGTATCTGGGCGTTTCCAAATATCTTGTTGGAACTTCGCTTTGCCATCAATTTCTTCAAGCTTTGAGGTGATGCTATCTTGTAAATCTTGTATGTATTGGTAGAATTTGTCTTTCATGGATAGCGTAGAATTTAAATCTAGAGGGTCTTTGAGACGTTGCAGGTTAATACCGGTTTTTTCTTGACCTGCAAGGTTTTGAAAACCCTGTAGGTCTGATTGATGAGCAAACTTAAAATTATCTAAATCTTCAAAAAGACTTAAAATATAAGCTTTTTCAGGGGATAGGTTTAAATTAAAAAAAGAATTAAAGGATGAGAATTTATAGGTTTCAAAATCATCGACTAAACCATGGATTTCTGGGTTTTTATGGACATAAAGAATTAAGTTTTTCAAATAAACCTCATCTTCGATTTTTTTTCTTTTGAAATGCTTTTCAAATAAACTTCCCGTTCTATTTTGCTGTTTATTAAAAGCTTTAGCATAGGTATTGAATAAATTGGAAAGGGCCTGAGTCACTTCTTTTTCATTCCTAGCAATTTTTGCAACTAAATGAAAATGATTGTTCATTAAACAGTAAGCAACCACTTTTATCTTTTGAGACAGATGTTTATCTATTAATCTCAAAAAATAGGACATATTATCCCCGGTCAAAAAGATAGTTTGACTATTTATGCCTCTGTTGAAGATATGATAATAATGGTCTTTTTCCAGTCTTTCCAATACTTTTTTTTGATACCTACAAGGTTTTGGAAACCTTGCAGGATGTACCTTTATTCATTACTCCATCTCATTATAAAGTTCATACAATTCCATATCCAAAGGGTTTTCATTAGGAGGGGTGTAATTGTTTTTCAAGGTTTTGATATGCGTAAAATTACAGTTTTCAGCGACTTTTATACTCCCCATATTACTGTGGTGAACCAAAATCTGAAGCGTTTCAAAACCTAGGTTGTCAAAAGCGTAATCCGATAATTCTTGAATAGCAGTTGTCATTATTCCGCGACCTTCAATATTATAATCAATACAATAGGCGAACTCCCCTTGCTTTTTAGTCCAATCGATTTCCTTGAGGAAAATCAAGCCAACTAGCTTATGAGATTCATTTTTTTTAATGGTGAACACATATTCTTCATCATTTTCAAATTGTTTTACCTTTTTTTCTGCAAAGATATTGGACAAATCTGGTGTTAAGTTTTGCTCCAATGTTTTTGGGAAATAGCGTTTTAATCGGTCCTCATTGGCAACTACAAAATTACAGATGCTCCAAGCATCCTTGGTTTGAATGGGCGATATGTAATAGGAACCTAAATTAAGCTGCATGTTTTGATTGTAAAGCTTCCACGGTACGGGTTGATGCGGCGGTAACAGATAACGGTAAAACTAGAAGTACCCCAATCACGGGGATGAGCAAACACAGAAGGAAAACAATACCATTGCCAATGGCCAATCCTCTATGTTTCCTTACAAATTGTACGCTTTCCTTGTATTTAAAATGACGTTCCAAAGTGTAGTCCATATTCCCAAAACCGGCATAATAGGCTTGCACCATAAACAACAAAATTGTTGAAAATATATTAACCAAAGGGATCAACTTCAACAATAAAATAGGAATGGTGAGCAATAATTCCATAAATAAGTTTCTGCCATTGATTCGAATGCCACGCCACAGCTGCTGGGTAAATGTCGTATCCCGATGGGAATGTGCGGGTTGCCCAGTAAAATGTGCTTCTATTTTTTCTGAAACCGGACTCATAAAGGGTGCCGATAAGGCCAAAATAATGTGCTTGTAGAGAATGAGACCAACTACAATGATGACCAGTCCTGAAATAATTCTGTAAGTTACTTTCAACCAATTGGCCCCACCCCAATTGGGTAATATACTCGCAATCCAATCACTGATATAACCTGAAAAACCATAAGCTGAGCCAAAAACGGCAATGGCCGTAACCAAACTAATCAACATGGGGATGGCAAAATACTTCCACAGTTTCAGTTTTGAAATCAAACTGAAAGCGCCGAAGTAAGCTTTTATTCCTGAAATGATATTTTTTATCATAGTTTAAACAGCAATATCCTCTTTTAAAACATTCAGATTTTCTTCCTGATTCGTTTTGGACCAAATAGCCAATCCGAAAGTTAGAACCCCCAAACGTCCAATAAACATTAGCATTATAATGACAAGTTTCCCAAATACATTGATATCGCCGGTTATTCCTGTACTTATGCCTACCGTCCCTAGTGCCGAGGCGACTTCAAAAAGAATATTTTCAAATTTGAAATCGTTGGTAATCGTTATCAAAAATGTGCCAATTAAAATAATTATGGTATAAAAAATAAAAGCTGACGTAGCTACATATAGTCGCTCATATGGGATAATCCTGCCTAAAAACGTAATGTTTTTTCGGCCTTTTAATTGACTTTTTAAAATCGCGAAAACCGCTGTTAATGTGGTAATTTTAATTCCTCCTGCCGTACCAGAGGGCGAAGCGCCAATATACATCAAAAAGATACAAACCAACATCATTGCTTGGGAGAATAGTCCAAAATCAACCGTATTGAATCCAACGGTTGTCATCGCGGTCATAGTTTGAAAGAAGGAAGTTAAAAAGCGCGAACTACCCGATAATGCAACAATACTTGGCTCAAAAAAATAGAAAAATATGGTGCCAAAGGTGAGTAAAATTAGAAAGCCCCAAAGTATGATTTTAGTAGTGAAACTTAATTTATGCGACTTTTGTTTTACCCAAAGTCCAAAATCGGTTATAACAATAAACCCCATTGACCCGCAGATGGCCAACATCGAAATAATAAATGTGATAAAGTGGTCATCGGCATAGTCTATAAAACTATTGTTAAACAGGCTGAAACCAGCAGTGCAAAATGTGCTCACACTATGAAAAATTGATGACCAAATGGCATCCCAAACAGGCATTCCTTTGCCTTTAAAGGCAATAAAGAATAGTATGGCACCAATGAATTCCATTATTAATGTGAAAAGAATAACCGATTTTATAAAATCCCTAATTCTTATGGTTTTGGGGAGCGTAAACTCGGCGGACAATATTTTTTTATGCCATAAGGTTATTCTTCGGGTAGTGGACAGCAACATGAAGGTTGTAAAGGTGAGATAACCAATACCGCCAAGCTGGATGAGCGTCATAATGATGAATTGCCCAAAGAAGTTATAGGTATCAAAAATAGAAACCGTCACCAAGCCTGTAGTAGAAACTGCTGAAGTAGCAATAAATAAATGATCCAATAATGTGGCACTCTCCTTTTGAAACCATGGTAAACTCAGCAATATAAAACCTAAAATAATGTATGTAAAAAACCCGTAAAATAAGTTTTGTTGTGGGCTCCATCCTTTTTTTAGAAGCACATATTTTTTGGCTAATTGCTGAAATGGTTTGGGCATATTGCTACATATTATATTCCTTTACCGCGTCAATAAAAGCTTTAGCATTTTCCAATGGAATGTTTGGCAAAATACCATGGCCTAGATTCACTATATATTTATCCTTGCCGAATTCATCAATCATTTGGTGTACCATTTTTTTGATGGTTTCGGGTGGGGACAATAAGCGTGATGGATCAAAGTTACCCTGTAGGGTGATGTTGCCTCCAGTAAGATAACGTGCATTTTTTGGCGAACAGGTCCAGTCTACACCCAACGCCGAAGCACCACTTTTGGCCATCTCACCAAGGGCAAACCAACAGCCTTTTCCGAAGGCAATTACCGGCGCATCGTCTTTTAAGGCTTCAATGATTTGATTAATATATTGCCACGAAAATTCCTGATAATCCGTTGGTGACAACATACCTCCCCAGGAATCGAATACCTGAACGGCATTTACACCTGCTTTTACCTTTTCCTTGAGATAGGCAATGGTAGTATCTGTTATTTTTTGAAGCATTTGATGCGCAGCAACCGGGTTGGTAAAGCAGAATGCCTTCGCCTTATCAAAGTTTTTACTGCCTTGGCCTTGTACACAATAACATAAAATCGTCCATGGTGAACCTGCAAAACCAATCAAAGGAATTTCATCGTTCAATTTTTCCTTTGTCGCTTTTATGGCTTGATATACATAATCCAAAGCTTCCTTAACATCCGGAACTATGGCATTGTTCACATCTTTTGAGGTACGCACAGGATTAGGCAAGTAGGGCCCAAAATTGGGTTTCATCTGCACTTCGATGTTCATCGCCTGTGGAATCACCAAAATATCACTGAACAAAATGGCGGCGTCCATGCCGTAACGTCGAATGGGTTGTACCGTAATTTCACTGGCCAATTCCGGTGTTTGGCAACGGGTAAAGAAATCGTACTTCGCCTTAATTTCCATGAATTCTGGCAAATAACGTCCCGCTTGGCGCATCATCCACACCGGAGGACGGTCAACGGTTTCGCCTTTTAATGCTCTTAAAAATAAATCGTTTTTCATAACTGGCTTTTGGCTGTTAGCCTTTAGCTATTAGCTCAGGGATATCAGCTATTTTTTATTTTACTAATTAAACTATTTATCATTTTTGCTTCTTTTTGAATTAAAGAAAAAATGGTTTCGAGTTTTTCTTCTTTTATGAAATTTAATCCTTACGCGATAATCAATTGTGTTTCAATTTCGAAAAGTGAACCCATTGCGATTTCAAGAAAGCGTTTGAATTCAACTTCACTATTTCTGCTACGGCCTTCGGCAATATTTGAGGGCACAGAAACAGATGCTCTAGTTAACTGACTTCGTAAACCGAACTTTTCATCGGAAGGTAATTTATCAGATAATTGATAAACCTGTTTTACAAGCTCAATTCCATTCTTCCAAATATCCAACTTTCTAAAATCCCTCATAATTACAGCTTTTGCCTCTTAGCCTTTAGCGTTCAACATACTTATGCGCAGCAGTGGTGCTAACAGCTAGGAGCCGATGGCTAAAAGCTATCAAACATAATGCGCATTCACCAACTCAATCACGCTCTCCACAGTTGGAACTTTAGCAACTCTCACATCTTTAAAATGGCGTCGAGCCTCTTTTGCTGTAGTTTCCCCAATACAAAAGGCGATTACTTCGTTTTTGTTTTTTCTTGTAAAACTCTCTACAGTTGAAGGGCTATAAAACATTACCCCTTCAATAGAACTTTCCACTTCAAAACCGTCATATTTAGTTTGGTAGGCCTCCACTTCGTTTACCGTAATATGGTTTTCGCTTAAAATCGTTGGCAATGCATCCAATCGGATATCACTGCAAAAATAGGTTACCTCTGTGCCTTCAATGTACTCCACTAAATATTCGGCTAATGCTTTTGCGTTTTTAGCGGCATACTTCACCTTGCCAATTTTATTCTCAACGAGGCGTTTAGTTCGGCGGCCAACGCAGTATATGTTTTTGAATTGTAGCTCAACTGCCGAATAGTTGGTGATCAAAGCTTCAACTGCATTTTTGCTGGTGATGATGACGTTTTCAATCTCAGATTTAAATATCTGCGGACGAATGCGATTCAAACTAATTTTGATAAAATCATCGCTTTTGGCGACCACCTTTTCATGAAACAATTTTAATTGGTCCTCGCTCAAGGTTTTTGTGGAAACCACATTGGTCACCTTGTTGGTGAACTTAATCTCATCCATTAAACGCTTGCCACCACGTTCAATAATATAGTCAGCACAGAAAACAGCCAAGTCTTCATGCTTGCCTAATTTTTCGGTGCGCTCTACCTGTATTTTTTTAGAGCCATCCTTGCTTAATAGCACACCTTTAAATTGAACTTCTTCATCCTTTATTCGTGCCAAAGCACCAATCGGGGCAGTGCAACCACCCTCTAATCGATTTAAAAATTTACGCTCGATGGTCGTACAAATTTCAGTTTCCTCGTGATTGAGTTCGGCACAGGCTTCCAAAATAAAGTTGTCCTCACCAAGCGCAGTAATCATAATAGCACCTTGTGCCGGCGCGGGTACCATCCAATCGAGATTTATAGCCTCTTCAGGTCGAATACCGATTCTGCCAATACCTGCAGCAGCAAAAATGGCCCCGTTCCAATGGTCGTTATCCGCGAGTTTTTGCAAACGCGAATTCACATTACCACGCAAATCTTCAATGGTATGCGTAGGATAACGGTTCAGCCATTGGGCTTTTCTCCGTAAACTGCCAGTGGCAATCACCGCATCTTTGGCTCCAAGGAATTCTTCATTATTCTTAAAAACAAGGGTGTCGTTAACATTGCCCCGTTTCAATACTGCAGCCTGAACAATGCCTTTTGGTAAAATTGTTGGCACATCTTTTAAGGAATGCACGGCGATATCAATGTCGTGATTGAGCATCGCAATATCCAAAGTACGCGTAAAAATACCTGTGATACCAAGCTCATAAAGTGGTTTGTCCAAAACCAGATCGCCTGTGGATTTTACGGGAACGAGTTCCGTTTGATGCCCTAAATTTTCAAGTTGAGTTTTAACAATATTGGCCTGCCACAACGCCAATTCACTATCGCGCGTACCAATTCGGATGGTTTTAGACATTTTTTGGGGTAGGTTCTAATTGGAACACTTTTTTAATCAGTTCCAGGCTATCATCTGTAGAAACATCATCATCCTTTAAATGATGCGCAAAATGATTGGTAATTTTTTGAATGATTTTGGTGCTGATCAATTCAGCTTGAGCTTCGTTGAAATCGGCATTTTTTTTACGTTGGGTATCCAATTCCGCAGTGGCAAAATCCGTCAATTTATGTTTTAAGGCTTTTATGGTGGGCGCAAACTTTCGGGTTTCCAACCAGCTATTAAACTCGGCTTTAACCTCCTCAATAATGGCTTCGGCCAGTGGAATATCGGCCTTTCGGTTTTCTAAAGTTTCATCAGTGATTTTAGACAAGTGATCCAAATGTACCAAAGACACGTTGTCCAATTCTTGAACATTTTCGTTGACGTTCTTTGGAATGGAAAGGTCCAAAATCAAAAGCGGTTTTTTCGTTTGAATGATATGCTTGTCTATTGTTGGGCGATGTGCTCCGGTGGCCACAATCAAAATATCGGAAGTACTGATTTCCTCCTGTAAATTGGCATAATCCTTAACCACCAAATTGAACTTTCCGGCGATTTGCTCGGCTTTGTCCTTGGTGCGGTTTATTAGAGTGATATGTTCGTTTTCGGTATGTTTTACTAAGTTTTCACAGGTGTTTCTGCCAATTTTACCGGTACCAAACAATAAAATATCCTTGTTCGATACGTCCTCCACATTTCTGAAAATATACTGAACAGAGGCAAAGGATACCGATGTGGCCCCTGAGGAAATATTGGTTTCGGTTTTGATACGTTTGCTTGCTTGAATCACAGCATTCACCAAACGCTCGGAAAAATGATTCAGTAAACCATACTTTCGCGATAGCTTACTGCTCCCTTTCAGCTGACTTATTATTTCGAAGTCGCCCAAAATCTGGCTGTCTAATCCTGAGCCCACACGAAACATGTGCGCAATGGCTTCCTTGTTTTTATACACGTAGGCCACATCACGAAACTCTTCAACGGTACCATTGGTATTGTCGCAAAGCAATTCAATCAATTGAAAAGGGTGCTGGGCAAAACCATAAATTTCGGTGCGGTTACAGGTGGAAGTCACAATCAAGCTTTCAATACCGTTGTCTTTGGCTTCCTGCAATAAAGCATGCTTAGACTCATCGTCCAAACTAAAACGACCGCGTATATCAGCATCGGCTTTTTTGTAACTTAAACCGATGGCGTAAAAGGAACTGCTCTTGCTAATATTGTATTTGTGCATTACTCTACCTGAAATTGCGAAACAAATGTAATTGGAATGGTAGCAAAAAAATAACGCTGAAAGAACTTTTAATATCGTTTGTGGTTTTTTACAGTGATTTGCAAATAAAATATGATAAATGTCATATTTTTGTAGTGTAATTGGCAGTTTTGAAGCCTTTAATTTAGAACTATTCTAAATAAAACTAAAAAATGCACGAAAAAAACAAAATAAAAAGTATCGCTAGAAGTACTTTTGAGGAAACAAAAGTTGATGATGGCTTTTTGATTTTGACCTTTAAAAATGACGAAAGTATCGTTAAAAGTGTTGCAAAAGAAATAGATAGCAGTTTTATTCAATTTCACTTCTGTATCAAGGGCGGGACAAAGTTTGTATTCAATCAAGGCCGCTATGCATTGGACATTCATGAAGAAAACTCATTGTTGCTTTACAATCCGCAACGCGAACTACCCATTGATCTTCAAGTAGAACCAAATTCTTGGATTGTTTCCATTTTGATTTCCATAAAGAAATTCCATAGCCTTTTTTCACAAGAGGCCGATTATATTTCATTTTTAAATTCTGAAAACAAGGATAAAAAGTATTACAAAGATGGGGTTATTTCACCATCGATGGCTATCGTTTTGAACCAGCTTATCAATTTTAATTTGAATACATCGATTAAGCAATTATACTTTAAAGGAAAAGCCTACGAACTGTTGAGTTTGTATTTTAACCGAAGTGAAGACGCCGATATTGAGCAATGTCCGTTTTTGGTAGATGAGGCCAATGTTATCAAAATCAGGAAAGCTAAGGATATTGTGGTCTCCCGAATGGCTGAACCTCCAAGTTTACAGGAACTAGCTGACGAGATTGGATTGAACATTAAAAAATTGAAAGAAGGATTTAAGCAAATTTATGGGGATTCGGTATTCAGCTTTTTATTTGATTACAAAATGGAAGTAGCTCGAAAGCTATTGGAATCAGGCGAACACAATGTTAATGAGGTTGGGCATAAAGTGGGATACAGCACGTCCAGTCACTTTATCGCGGCTTTCAAAAAGAAATACGGTACAACGCCAAAAAAATACATTATGTCCATGGCTTAACGATTTGTAAGCATTTTTGTTTATATTAGACAAATGTTTAACCCCAAAACGTTGAAATCATGAAATTTCTAACCCCGGAAATTGAAGCCTTATCCAAGCACGTACAAACTAAATCTTTAGCAAAATTAAACACCTCATGCGGTATTTTTCAGGATTGCAATCCGTCCGAAAACCGTCCTGTTTTGTACCACAAACAGAGCTAAATCTGTTAGAGGTAATTTTCACATTGTGCTTACGCGTTGTTAAATCTATGGTGTATTCCTTGATTTCGGAATAAAATCGTTCACCATAGAAGTGCTATGGTCCTTCATAGCGCAAATGTTACAGGTTGTACCATTATTATGATTTTGCCCTTAATTTGAGTAATATCCTTAAAGGCTATAGAAGTCCTAATGTTCCAGTAGTATTTTGTGGCCGGTAAGAAGCCATTTTAAATTTCTATCGTATTTTTGCAAAACGAAAAGCGTACTATGCAAAAAGGAATTCTACTAGTTAATTTGGGTTCACCGGACAGCCCGAAACCCAAGGATGTCAAAAAATATTTAGGCGAATTTTTAATGGATGAAAGGGTCATCGATGTGCCCCTTTGGGCAAGAACCTTGCTCGTTAAAGGTATTATATTAAATACGCGACCTAAAGCCTCGGCAAAAGCATATCAAAAAATTTGGTGGGAAGAAGGTTCCCCGTTAATTGTGCTTTCTGAACGATTGCAGGAAAAAGTGCAGGAAAAACTGGACTATCCTGTGGCACTGGCCATGCGATACGGAAGTATGACCATAAAAAATGGACTTCAGGAATTGGTGGATAAAGGGTGTACTGAAATAAAAACGGTACCATTGTACCCGCAGTTTGCCATGGCAACTACCGAAACCATCGATGTAAAAGTGGACGAATTGGTTGCCGAGCACTTTCCTCAGGTTAAAATTACCCGAACCCCAGCATTTTATAACAGGCAGGATTATATCAATGTGCTTTCAAAAAGTATTGCAGAATCACTTGAAAGTCTGGATTATGAGCATATTTTATTTAGCTACCATGGAGTTCCCGAACGGCATATCCGCAAAAGCGATATTACCAACGGCAACTGCAAAATGGATGGTCGATGTTGCTTTAAAAAAGGCAGTAAGCAACACGAATTTTGCTACCGCCACCAATGTGAGATTACCACGGTAAATGTTGCTAAGAAGCTAGGTTTAAAAAATGGTACCTATTCCACTACATTTCAATCCAGATTAGGTTTCGACCCATGGTTGCAACCATACACAGACCGCACCATTGAACGCATGGGTAAAGCCGGTATTAAAAAAATGGCTATTGTAACACCGGCATTCGTTAGTGATTGTTTGGAAACACTTGAAGAAATTGCCATGGAGGGCGAAGAGATTTTCCATGAAGTGGGAGGAAAAGAGTTTACCGTGATTCCATGCTTAAACGAACGCGATGATTTTGCACAAGTTATAGCAAATATGGCTAACGAATGGGCAACAGCTGAAACCTCGGCAACAGTTTAATGGCTAAAATTTCCTCACAAGATTTAGGAACACAGCCTATTGGCAAGCTTTTGGTAAAACAAGCTGTGCCTGCGTCCATCGGTATTTTGGTGATGTCCCTCAATATTTTGGTGGATACTATTTTCGTGGGAAATTGGATTGGAGCTACAGCCATTGCAGCTATTAATGTGGTATTGCCAGTTTCGTTCTTTATTGCCGCCTTGGGCATGGCGATTGGCATTGGTGGATCGTCCATTATTTCAAGGGCTTTGGGAGCTGAAAACCCTAGAAAAGCACTGAAAACGTTTGGAAATCAAATTACCTTAACGCTATTGCTTACCGTCTCTTTGGTCGCAGTTGGACTGTGGTTTGTGGACGCTATCATTCCTGCATTCGGGGGGAAAGGCAACATTTTTGAACCAGCCAAAATTTACTATACCATCGTGCTGTATGGCGTGCCGTTCTTGGCGCTTTGCATGATGGGCAATACGGTGATTCGGGCGGAGGGCAAGCCCAAATTTGCTATGTACGCCATGGTCATTCCCTCCGTCAGCAATCTCTTGTTGGACTATATTTTAATCAACGTTTTGGACATGGGGATGGCAGGGGCCGCCTGGGCCACTACCGGTGGGTACTTGCTGTGCTTTGCCTTTATCCTTTGGTTCTTTATGTCCCCAAATTCCGAATTGAAAATAGCCAAATGCCACTTCGGTTTAAATAAACCGATAGTTTCAGAAATTGGTGCATTGGGTTTTGTAACGCTGGCAAGACAGGCCGTAGTGAGTATCACTTATCTGTTTATGAATAATATTTTGTTCGATTTGGGTGGTGAAACCTCGGTCACCGCTTATGCCATCGTTGGCAGAATGTTGATGTTTGCCCTATTTCCCGTGTATGGTATTACCCAAGGATTTTTACCTATAGCAGGCTATAATTATGGTGCCAATCAAAAAGAACGGGTAAAGCAGTCTATCTATACCGCCATCAAATATGCCGCAGGATTGGCAACGTTGGTTTTTGTCCTACTGATGATTTTCCCGGAACCCATTACAAAACTGTTTACCACGGATGCCCAAGTGGTTGAAGAAACCCCATCCGCCATGCGCTGGGTATTCGCTGCCACCCCAATTATTGCATTGCAGTTAATCGGGGCCGCCTATTTTCAGGCCATAGGGAAAGCTATTCCAGCATTACTGCTTACCCTTACACGGCAAGGCTTTTTCTTTATCCCCCTAATTCTGATTTTACCTAAATTTATGGGCGAGTTAGGTGTTTGGATCGCGTTTCCAATTGCCGATATTTTGGCCACAATCGTTACCGGATATTTTCTAAATAGAGAAATTATTAAGAACTTGAAACCCGAAACCGAAGCACTGGAAACCACATAATTTTATGGAATATTACCCCTACATCAAAGCATTTCACCTCATTTTTGTGATCACTTGGTTTGCAGGGCTTTTCTATATCCCAAGGCTTTTTGTGTATCAAATCGAAGCCTTCCACAAACCCTCACCAGAGAAGGAAATTTTAGGCAAGCAACTGAAGCTTATGGCCAAACGCCTGTGGTACATCATCACTTGGCCCTCGGCTGTGCTATCCACCATTTTCGCCATTTGGTTGCTCATATTACAGCCGTTTTGGCTGGAGGAAGCATGGATGCAAGTCAAATTAACCTTCGTGCTTTTACTGTTCATTTATCACTTAAAAACCCATCAGTATTTCAAACAATTGCAAAACGACGTGGTAAAGAAAACCTCTAGTTTTATGCGCCTTTGGAACGAGGGTGCCACTTTTATCCTCTTCGCCGTGGTGTTTTTGGTCATTTTAAAAAGTGCCATCAACTGGGTTTGGGGCCTCATAGGCATGGTGGTTTTGGGCATATTAATTATGCTGGGCTATAAAATCTATAAGAGGATTAGAGAGAATAGCCCCTCCTAGCCTCCCCAAAGGGGGAGGGATTCTAATCAGTACGTTAGATTTCTAACATATATTGACAATCTAAAAAAATGAAAAACTTTAAATATTGGAATTACTATTTGCTTATTGGGATAGTTGTTCTCTTTTCTAATAAGTTTATTAACTATTCCCAAGTTCTTTTAAAATGGATTGTTTTATTTACGGGACTGCTTTTTTCCATATACGGATTAATTCTTTTTTTCAAAGAAAAACGAAAGGATAAAGCCGAATAACTGCGCAAAGATTGGTACCTATTAAGTGCTCATTTCCTCCCCTTTGGGGAGGCTAGGTGGGGCTTAGGGCCTCTTTATGATTCGTTTCACCCGTTGCGAAATAGAAGTAATCAATTCATAAGAAATTGTACCAGCACTTTCAGCCAAAGTTTCTGCTGAAGTGGTTTTCCCATCAAAAACGATAACTTCATCTCCCTCCTTGCACTCAATATCCGTGATATTGACCATAATCATGTCCATACATGTATTACCAATAATGGGAGCTCTTTTGCCATTAATGGTCACAAAGCCTTTACCGTTTCCGTAAATCCTGCTGAGACCATCGGCATGACCAATCGGCAAAGTAGCCGTTTTGGTAAATGATGCATTACTTTTGTAAGCGCGGTTATAGCCCACCGATTCGCCTTTTTCAATATTATGAATTTGGGAAATCACCGTTTTTAAACTCGCGATGGGTTTTAAATGAGTACTTTCCTTTTCAGAATTCCCAAAACCGTAAAGTCCAATACCCGGGCGCACCATATCAAAGTGGGCCTCCGGGTAATTTAATACCCCCGAGGTATTGCACATATGCAACCAAGGTTGATAGCCAATGGTTTTTGAGAAGTTTTCAGAAATCGCTTTAAAATTTTCAATCTGACCCAAAGTAAATGCTTTTTCATCCAAATCCTCACTTGCGGCCAAATGCGAAAAAATGGATTTCACTTTAACGGTAGATGTTTCCTTTACTTTGTCAACTACGTAATCCACATCCTTTTCCCAAAAACCCAAACGGTTCAACCCAGTATTAAATTTGATATGAACGGGATAATCTTTTTGTTGCTTTTCAGTGGCAACGGCGATAAACTCATTTAAAATCTTGGCGTTGTAAAGATTCGGTTCTAAGCAGTTTTCAATAATGATATCACAGTTTACGGCCAAGGTATGCAAGACCATAATCGGAGCGGTAATACCCGCTTTTCGCAGTGCCACGCCTTCATTTGCATAGGCCACAGCAAAATAATCCACCTTCAAATCCTGAAGATATTTGGCAATTTCCTCGGCATCATTTCCATAGGCAAATGCCTTAACCACTGCTAAAAACTTGGTGCCGTTTTGAAGTTTGGATTTTAAATACTCAAAATTGTGTTTTAGGGCGTTCAGGTCAATTTCAAGAACGGTTTCTTGCGCTTTAGGCATCGGATTTCTTTTGTTTAGGAGTCACTTCTTCAGCATCTTTCACCTTCATATGTCTAATTTTATCGCGCATCATGGATTTATAAAACGCCGCTCGGCTCAACGGTTCGTACTCTTCCTCTTCACCCAAAAGCACAATGTTGTCGCTATTCGCTTTGCGGTAACTGTATTGGGCCAAATTCCCAGTTCTCACACAAACCGCATGCACTTTGGTAACGTATTCAGCGGTAGCCATTAAATTGGGCATGGGTCCAAACGGATTGCCTTTGTAATCCATGTCCAGACCTGCAACAATCACGCGTACGCCTTTATTGGCCAAATCGTTGCACACACGAACGATTTCATCATCAAAAAACTGTGCTTCGTCAATGCCTACCACGTCACATCCATCGGCAAGAATCGGAATATTGGCCGCCGCAGGTACAGGCGTAGAGCGGATTTCATTGGCATCGTGCGACACCACTTTGTCCTCATCATAACGCACATCAATGGCCGGTTTAAAAATCTCTACCTTTTGCCTTGCAATCTGAGCGCGTTTTAAACGGCGAATCAATTCCTCGGTTTTTCCCGAAAACATCGAACCGCAGATGACTTCAATCCATCCAAATTGTTCTTTATGATTTACAGTATTTTCGAGAAACATTTTGTAATTTTAACACTAAATCGACGGCACCGCCCGTTTTATATAAAGGTGGCGTAAATTTATTAAAATCAAAAGTCTAAAGCACATTAATTTTTAAAATTATAAAGTGATGAAGAAGAAGTTGGAATCCGAGCTGATGAGCATTGCCCATAGAATTCTAAAATTGAAGGGAAGGGGGGACGTGAACAGGTTGCACGATGAGGCCCGTGTGCTTTATGAAAAATTATCGGTATTAAAATTTGCCTATGAAAATTTTGATGATGAACTGCCAGTAATTGGTGAAGATTCCTCGTTTTATGGGATGATTGATTCGGCCTTCAATAAAAAGATAAGCGACAATATTGAAGTTGAGGATAAAATCTACATCAACCTGGACGATGTTGAGGACGACGAGATTTCCGAGCCCGTGATGAACAAGATTAGGGATATGGTGGAGCTGATGCCTGAAACAGAAGATGACGAGGTGTCTCAAGAAGAGGTGGATGACATTATTGAATCTGTGGTTGCCAAGGACAAATACCATAAAAATGATTTGGAGGAGTTGACTTCAGGATTTAAGGATATGCCTGTTTTTGAGCCTGTTTCAAAAACACAACATCAAAACGGACAGGAAAAAAAATCCCTAAACGATAGCATAAAAAGAGGTGGACTCAACATTGGACTGAATGATAAGATAGCCTTTATCAAGCACCTTTTTGATGGAAACAATGCTGATTACGACCGCGTGATTTCCCAATTGAACACGACGCAATCTTTCGAAGATGCTACGCGATTTCTCGAAGCTATGGTCAAGCCTGATTACAACAATTGGGAGGGCAAAGAAGAGTTGGAAGAGCGATTGATACAAATTATTGAAGCTAAGTTTAGTTAAAAAAGTTACTTTTCCATTCATTGCTTATAAGCTCGCTTTACCATTTGTTTTACAATAATTACGTGAAACGGTCTAATTATAGCCATGTAAATCTTTCCAAATAAATTATTGTATTTAACCAAAGTGGTTACTTTAATGTTATTTTGGTTTTCTTCTGAATTGAAAACACTCACTCTAAAGTCTAAATGTTTGTCATCGGCCCCAAGCATAATCTCATTGTCTTCAACACTAATAATTTTAATGAATCCCATTTTTTCGCCAGGCTTGAAATTTGGACTAAAGTTTTTATCCATTTCGGTTTTTAATCCAAATACACTCACTATCGCATTGCGCAAACCCATTAAAAACTCAACCCATTTGGGCATGCTTCCAAAAATTAGATGCGCTATTGTATCTAAGGAATCTGTGTGATTTGTAGTTGAAAATGTATCTGTAAAATCTATTTGCGAAAACGATTGTTTAATGCCGGCTGTGTTGGGACAGTGTTCGGTTTTTATTACCATCAGAACTTTTTTTTTAGTTTAAAATTAGGTCAAATGTACTAATTTTTTATTAATTAGGTCAAACTTACTAATTTCAATATATTTGAAACATGGGGAAAACCAAGGATAAAATTCTATCAACAGCTTTAGATTTATTTAATTCACAGGGCATGGCTAAGGTTACTCTCAGGACTATAGCACAAACAATTGGGATTAGTCAAGGGAATTTAAACTATCATTTTAAAAGGCGTGAAGATATTGTTGAAGCACTGTATTTTGAAATTGTTGAAGGTATTAACGAAGCTATTGCAAATAGTATAAAACCTAACAACCCTTTGGAGGGAGTTTTTCTCACTACTCGAACCATCATGCTTACGTTTTATAAATATCATTTTTTCTTATTGGATTTTGTTTTGATAATGCGAGCGCACAAAAAAATTAAAATCCATTATCAAAAGTTGATCAAACAAAGAGAAACGGAATTTTTAGGTATGATTGAAATACTGATTGATAAGGGACTTATCCGAAAGCCTTTATTTTCAAATGAGTACAATAATCTTTTTAAACGTTTTCAGATTTTAAGTGATTTTTGGATGTCTTCAGTAGTTGTAAAAAAGGGAAAAGTCACAAAAGCATCTGTTAATGAATATTCAGAAACCATTTATCAATCCATATTCCCTTATTTAACTGTAAAAGGGCAAGAACTTTATAAGTCTGTATCTTTACCTAATTTAGATTAAAAACTTAGATGAGTAAACTCTTTATAGTACCAACTCCAATAGGGAATTTAAAAGATATAACGTTTAGAGCCGTTGAAGTTTTAAAAGCAGTAGATTTAATACTTGCTGAGGATACCCGTACCTCTGGGAAATTGCTAAAGCATTTTGAGATTACCACACCGATGCAGTCCCACCATATGCACAATGAGCATAAAACAGTGGAGGGAATTTTGCAAAAATTAAAAGCTGGCACCTCAATAGCTTTAATTAGCGATGCGGGAACGCCTGCCATATCAGACCCTGGGTTTTTATTGTCGCGTGCCTGTATCGAAAATGATATTGAAGTGGAGTGTTTGCCAGGAGCGACGGCCTTTGTTCCGGCGTTGGTCAATTCGGGTTTGCCCAATGATAAGTTTGTATTTGAAGGCTTTTTGCCGGTAAAGAAAGGCAGACAAACACGACTATTACTTTTAGCAGAAGAAACCCGTACCATGATTTTTTACGAAAGCCCACATAAATTGGTAAAAACCCTGGGCCATTTTTGCGAATATTTTGGGGAAGACCGACCTGTTTCTGTCTCTCGTGAGTTGACCAAGCTTTATGAGGAAACTGTTAGAGGTACTGCAAAAGAGATTTTGGAATATTATTCAAATAAACCGCCCAAGGGGGAAATTGTGGTTGTGGTTGGGGGTAAAAAGTAATTCATGTCACCCTGAGCGTGGTCACTGAGCAAAGTCGAAGTGCAGTCGAAGGGGTTGTTTCCGAATCTCATCACATTAAATGAAAAACCTTTTACAAAACATAAAACAATGCACCATTTGTAAAGCACATTTGCCTTTAGGCCCACGTCCAGTGGTATCCGCTCACCCCAATTCCAAAATCGTCATTATAGGTCAAGCCCCAGGCACAAAAGTACATGCCTCGGGAATTCCTTGGGACGACGCCTCTGGGAAGCAATTGCGAAAGTGGTTAAATGTATCTTATGAAGACTTTTATGATGAAACGAAATTTGCCATCATTCCCATGGGGTTTTGCTACCCTGGCAAAGGAAAATCGGGCGATTTACCGCCACGGCCAGAATGTGCTCCGCAGTGGCACAAACCATTATTTGATGCTTTTAAAAATGTAGAACTAGTCCTTTTAATTGGAATGTATGCCCAAAACTATTATTTGGGAAAGCATGCGAAAAAGACATTGACGGAAACCGTTAAAAATCATCAGGAATATTTGCCTAAATATTTGCCGTTACCGCATCCTTCGCCTCGAAATCGGTTTTGGTTGACCAAGAATCCTTGGTTTGAGGTTGAGGTGTTGCCGGAGCTTCAGAAAAGAGTAAATAACATTTTAAAGTAGTCAATAAAATTCTTCACCTTTTTATGCTTTTTCGGGTTTGATTCTTTTTTATATTTCGCTTGGGCAATAATTTTCTTTGAGCTCTGTCCCTTTAGATTATTTAAAACGTTAATTTCATGTTCCTCTTTTTTACGATTATCTATATAAATTAAAATAACTAATAATAGTAGAAAGAGCCCTATTGCTAATATTTTTATAAGAGAAGATTCCATAATTTTTGTTCTTAAGGCCTAAAATAAATCAGTCTCTTGGATTGGTTTAAGACATGAAATTACTTTGTTAAAATTTGCTTTACAAACATCATGAAAATGAAGATTTTAAACTAGGACATAAAAATTGGTTTTTTTACATTTATGTAAACCATTGATTTTATGATGTTTAATCAAATATATTTATTGAAATTTAGAAAAGAGATTGATAAAAATAAAGATTTCAGTAGTTTCTCTTAAATTGGTGAAACCAGAATTGGTTACTTGGTTTTGATGGGAACACTTATTGATTGTTGCAACAAAAAACCTCCCCATTTCCGAGGAGGTTACAATCTAGTTTACCTAAAAGCTAAGCGTTCTAAAACTCTAGATTCCTGCCTCCCCTTCCACAGCCCTCAGGGTGACACACAGGAATAACAGAAATCGTCAATCAAAAATCGTAATTCGTAAATCTAAACATGTTTTCCTTTCTCCCAACCATGTTTCCCCAAATACTGCTCACCACTTTCAACTGCACGATCTTCAATAGAAGTTCCCATAGAATCGTTCCAGCGGTTTAGATACCCAAATAAGGAAATCACGCCGAGCATTTCTACGATTTCACCCTCATTCCAATATTCGTATAAACGATTTTTAATGTTTTCATCCACAGCATTTGGTATTTGAGAGGCTGCCAAACTAAAATCTAAAGCGGCGCGTTCTGCCTCACTAAAGGCAGGATGGGTTCTGTATTTCCAAATATTATCCAGTTGCTCCTGTTCCGCCCCGTAACGCTCCGCAGCACGAATGGCATGCGCCTGGCAATAGCGACATCCCGTGGCATTGCTGGATACCCAAGCAATCATCCGTTTTAAGGCAGAGGTGACACGCCCCTCATTAGCCATAACCGCTTTGTTCAAATTAATGAAAGCCTTGCTTATGGCTGGACGGCGTTGCATGGTCAAAACCGAATTCGGGCAAAAACCCAGAGTTTCATTAAAGAATTTGGCCAATTCCTTGGTTTCTAAATCGTGCTCGGGAGATAATGGTGTTACTAAAGGCATAAATCACTATTTTTGACCCTACAATTAACAAAAAATATTTTGAAGAATGGGGGTTAAAATTTCTACAAAATGGCTGGGTGAAATGCGGTTTGAAAGTACCAATCCATCAGGCCATAGTTTGTTTATAGATGCTGGTGAAGATAACGGGGGTAAAAGCGAGGGGTACCGCCCTAAGGCTTTGATGCTTTCTGGTCTAGCGGGTTGTTCAGGACTGGATGTTGCGGCTTTGATCAAAAAAATGAAATTGGATGTAGACGACTTCACTATTGAAATTGATGCGAATTTAACAGAGGAACATCCAAAATATTACGATAAGGTCGCCATGCATTTTCACTTTTATGGCAATAATCTTCACGAAAAGAAATTACAGCGCGCTGTGGACCTGTCCGTTGAAAAATATTGTGGCGTCATGGAAATGTTCCGTCAGTTTGCTGAGGTTGATGTTAAGACCTTTTTTCATGATCAAAGTGCCTAAAATTACAAGTGTCTCAAGCCTTTAAAGTTTAATTGATTTTTTCACTTTAGGCACTTTAAGTACTTTTAACTCAAAATTTTTTAGATGCGCTGGACGCTAAAACCCAAACCTGACCAAAACAAAGTAAAACATCTGCAAGAGGTCCTTCAAGTGGATGAAACGATTGCCGACCTTTTGGTGCAACGCGGGATAGAAACTTACGATGAAGCTAAGGCATTTTTCCGACCGAGCTTAAGTCATTTGCACGACCCATTTCTGATGAAAGATATGGATAAGGCAGTGGAACGCATCGAAAAAGCAATTGCAAACAAAGAAAATATTTTGGTGTATGGCGACTATGATGTGGATGGCACAACAGCAGTTGCCTTGATGTCTACCTACCTAAAAACAAAACATCAGTTGGTTTACACATACATTCCCAATCGCTATGATGAGGGCTACGGCGTGTCCAAAAAAGGCATCCATTTTGCATTGGAAAACGATTTCACATTGATAATTGCTTTGGATTGCGGTATCAAAGCCATCGATAAAGTGGCCTATGCAAAATCCTTGGGCATCGATTTTATCATTTGTGACCATCACAGACCTGGTGAAAAGATTCCGGAGGCAGAGGCGGTTTTGGACCCAAAAAGAGAGGATTGCGAATACCCGTATAAAGAATTATGCGGTTGTGGTGTTGGGTTTAAATTAACCCAGGCGTTAGCTCAAAAGGATGGGGAAACTGCAGAGGATTTAATTCAATACCTGGATTTGGTGGCCACGGCCATTGGGGCGGATATCGTACCTATTGATGGGGAAAATAGGGTGTTGGCCTATTTCGGACTGCACGTCATCAATACTAATCCACGACCGGGCATAAAGGCTATTATCGACCAAGTTGAAAAGCAGGAATTGACCATAACGGATGTGGTTTTTATCATTGCGCCAAGAATCAATGCCGCAGGTCGCATGGAGCACGGAAATTTTGCCGTGGCGCTTTTAGCGGATGAGGAATACGAGGAAGCCAAAGAACACGCTGTGGCCATCGATGCTTACAATTTGGAAAGACGTGCTACGGATAAAGAGATTACAGAGGCAGCATTGCAACAGATAGAAGAACTGAATGAACAGGAAAGAATGACAACTGTTGTGTACGACGAAGGTTGGCACAAAGGCGTTATTGGTATTGTGGCTTCCCGCTTGACGGAAACCTATTATCGGCCGACTTTGGTATTTACAAAAAGCGGGGAGAAGTTATCCGCTTCGGCACGTTCGGTTAGGGGCTTTGACGTTTACAATGCCTTGGATGCCTGTAAAGAATACATTGAACAATTCGGAGGTCACAAATATGCAGCAGGGTTGACTCTAAAAGAGGAAAATTACGAAGCCTTTAAAAAAGCTTTTGAGAATGTGGTTTCCAAAACCATTGACAGGAACTTGCTAACTCCAGAAATAAAGATTGACAAGCAAATTGATTTAAAGGACATCACCCCAAAATTTTACAGAATCCTGAAGCAGTTTGCCCCTTATGGACCGAATAATATGACTCCTGTGTTTATGACTGAAAATCTTAAGGATACCGGCAACGGCAAATGTGTTGGCGCAGATAAAACGCATTTAAGATTTACGGCATCACAACCAGATTCGGACAGTTTTGTAGGTATCGGTTTTGGAATAGGAGACAAATTCGATTTGATTTCAGATAAAAAACCATTCAAGGCGGTGTATTCTATTGATGAAAATGAATGGAGAGGGAATGTATCGTTGCAATTGAAACTTCGGGATGTTAAACCTTAGCCATGCCAAAAACTGACCCTTACGCCGCACTTCGCATAAAGGAATTCAACATTTTTTTAGTGTTGCGTCTGTTTTTGGTGTTTGGATGGTCCATGCAATTTATTGTGATTGAGTGGCAGGTGTATAGCTTGACAAAGGACCCGTTATCTCTAGGAATTATTGGCTTGATGGAAATCATCCCGGCGTTTATGATGGCACTGTTTGCCGGGCATATTGTGGACCAAAAAGAAAAACGAAATTTATTCGCCATTTGTATTGCGACCTTTTCTCTGATTAGCTTAGGCCTATTTTTATTGACTTCTGATAGAATTGTAGGCGACTGGTCCACCCGCAATATTTTATACTGTATATACGCATTGGTGTTTTTTGGAGGATTTCTACGATCCTTTTTCGGACCCATTATCTTTTCATTGGTAGCGCTAATTGTCCCAAAGAAAATATATCCCAATGCCGCCACTTGGAGTACTAGTACTTGGAAAACCGCCGCTGTTTTGGGTGCACTTTTTGGAGGTTTTGCTATCAGTTGGATTGGAGTTGCTGCAACGTTGTGCGTTGTGTTTTTCTTGGTTGTCATCTCTTTTTGTTTGGTGTTTTTCATCAAAAAGAAACCAATTCTGAATACAAAAATTGGCGAACCTGTAAAGGAGAGTTTAAAAGTTGGCGTACGTTTCGTATTTCAAAATAAAGCCATTTTGGGCGCTTTGACCTTGGATATGATTGCTGTGCTGTTTGGAGGCACTGTTGCTATTTTGTCGGTGTTTGCACAGGATGTGTTGCATGTGGGTAGTGAAGGCTTTGGCATTATGAATGCCTCAATTTCTTTGGGAAGTATTTTAACGATGTTTGCCACAACATACATTCCAATAAGCAGAAATACCGGAAAAAAAATGCTGATTGCTGTGTTTATTTTTGGAGTGAGTATTATCGGTTTTGGGTTATCCAATATCTTTTGGGTAAGTGTATTGATGCTGTTTATCAGTGGTGCGGCCGATGGGATTTCCATGGTGATTCGTCAAACAATTTTACAATTGAAAACGCCTGATGATATGCGTGGTCGTGTGTCCTCTGTTAATTCCATGTTTGTGGGATCATCCAATGAATTGGGTGCTTTTGAGAGCGGGTTGGCGGCGAAACTTATTGGGCCGGTTGGGGCCGTGATTTTTGGAGGCTCAATGACCTTGTTGACGGTATTTGTTATCGGGGTTAAAAATCCAGTGTTAAGGGAGTTGGATTTGAGAGAAGATATTGAGGCTAGTGAGGTGGAGTGAAAAACGCACTCTGTCATGTCAAACTGGGGTACGATTGAGACATCTCACTATTAATGGAAATTTTTTCTAAATGAGATTTCTCACTCTGTTCGAAATGACAAATAGATTAGGATTTATACTCCTTCAACTCCAAAGTCTCACCATCAAAAACCCCATAGGTAAAATAATGGATCCAATCGCCGAGATTGATGTATATGGAATTCTGACCTAAATCTATATCCAAGGGAAGGTGTCTGTGGCCGAATATGAAGTAGTCGCGATGCTTGTCTTCCAGTTTTCGGTGGCAGTATTGCACGAGCCATTCGTTATCCTCTCCCAAGAATTTGGCATCCTCATCCCCAGAAATCAATTTATTTTTTACCGACATATAATGCCCTAGGCGCATGCCAAAATCTGGGTGCAACAAACGTTTAAACAGCCATTTGCATAATGGGTTTGTAAATACCTTTTTCATGCGCTTATAGCCTTTGTCGCCTGGGCCCAACCCGTCGCCGTGGCCAATAAAAAAGGTTTTGTTGTTAAAGGTGAATTCCTTGGGTTTGTGGTACACGGGAATGTTGAGCTCTTCTTCAAAATAGCCGTCCATCCACAAATCGTGATTGCCCACAAAATAGTGGATGGGGATGCCTGAATCTGAAATTTCGGCCAGTTTGCCTAAAGTTCGTGTAAAGCCTTTTGGTACGACTCTCCGGTATTCCATCCAAAAGTCGAACAAATCGCCTAAAAGGAAAATTACTGCAGCATCTTTTTTGACCTCATCCAGCCAAGCCACGAATTTTTTTTCTCGGGGTAGGGAGGCTTCCCGCGTTGGGGCACCCAAGTGGTTGTCCGATGCGAAATATATCTTTTTGCCTTTGGGTATTTGCATGGTGTAAATATACATATTCCTGCGAATCCCGTTAGCTATCGGGAAGGAATCTCATTTTCATTGATATGTTCATTTTGCCTTGATGCAAAACGAACAAAAAAATCATATCAATCTGAGGAAATTGCCAAGGCACCATTCGTTTTAGGAATTCTGTGGTTGAAACTTCGTCTCGCACCTCCATCCCATCACTCCTTATTTCTGCAGATTGATGATTCCTACTATGTCGGAACTTAGGACTTTACTTTCCGCTGGTTTCTTTTTTTCCTGTGTTTATTGAGATAGAGTGGCGTTCCCCTCCTTGGAGGGGCTAGGGGTGGGTAGCGCTAGGGATTGAACGCTTCGACTGCGCTCAGCGCAGGCTGAATGTTTGAAATCCCCGACGCAGGAGGGATTGAGTAGTGAAAGCCCGACCCTTGTGGTAGCGCCAAAAAAATTAATCTTGATCATAAGCAAACCACTCTGCAAAACTGGTGGCGGTTTCCTGGAGCTTTAGGGAATGCAGTTTGATATTTTCGGGGAGGCGCGCTTTGATTTTCTTGGCAAAATCGATGACCATCATTTCGCTGGTGGGCTGGTAATCCACCAGTAAAATATTGTGCCCTCGGGATTCGAGTTCCCTGGCCAGTTCAACATGTGGGGTGTTTTGGTTGAATACCGTGGCGTGGTCGAAAACATTGACGATTTCCTCTTTTACGATTTTTTTCAGGTCACCAAAGTCGATGACCATCCCGTATTTTACGTTGCTGGTGTCGGAGATGGGCTTGCCTATAACCGTAACATCGAGGCGGTAGCTGTGGCCGTGAACGTTTTTGCACTTGCCATCGTAGCCCCAAAGGGCGTGGCCGGTCTCAAAGGAAAATTGTTTGGTGATGCGGATGTTGCTCATTTGCGAAATATTGATAGGCAAATATACTATCTTCTGCGTTTTCGATTGACAATATAGACGATAATTAGTACGAGGGCGAGGAGCAAAAAGAGGCCGTTGCCCCCTAAAAAGTTGAGAATATCCATGGGTTATTCTTGGCGTTTTTTGTTGTAATAATAAATTAAATAGGCAATACCTATAAGTACCGCAACGGGCAACATGGCACCGATGAGCACCCCGATTTCGTAACCGCTGTCGGGGGCGTTTTTTAGTTTTTCTTCAATGTCCGGTATTTGTTGCAGACCAAAAATCATGGCGCAAAGTTAATTGTTTTTGACGAGTGGATTAAACTGTTTTCGGAAAATGATAAGTAAAGGGAATGCACGGGCGATCATCCAAAATGTGAGTGCGATAAAGATACCGTCAAGTTTTAAATCTGCATAATCCAAACCGTAAAGTATGGGGATGAAAACTAAAAACGTAGCCAGCAATAGCACATTTCGGAGGGTTGCCATTTTACCAAGTCCTTTAAAAACACCGTCAAAAATAAAGGCTATGGCGCAGATGGGTTGCATTATAAGCACTATCCAAAATACGTTGTAAAAGCGTTCTAAAACTTCAGGTTCTTTGGTGAAAAGGATACCAATGGGCTTATAAATAATGAAGCCAACCAAAGTGAGGACGAGACCGACCATGAGTCCTATCCAAATTAGCTTTTTGTTGAGATTTACTAAATCCCTGTAATTTTTTGCACCGAACAGTTTTCCAGACATAATATTACCGGCACCAGAATAACCATCGATAATAAATGCACCCAAAAACCACAGATTGATGGCAATAGTATAGGCGGCGATGTAGTTTTTGCCATACCCGGTTGCAAATCTAGTGGCAAAATATAGGGTGATATTAAGGGCCAGTGTTCTGATAAACAAATTGACAATCATAATAATGAAGTGCCATATTTCTTTATTAAACGGGAAGGTTGGAATAAGCGGAATACTTGTTTTTTTCAATAGGAAATATGCTGAAAATAACGCCATCAAGATTTGGGCAATAACACTGGCGTAGGCGGCGCCCTCTATATTCATGGGTTCAATAAATCCTGTAATTCCGTAAACCAAAACAAAGTCTAAAATTATATTGGTTACCGCCCCAATAATAGCAATAATCATAGGGTGATAGGTGTTTTGCAACCCTCTAAAGGTTCCAAAAACGGCAATGGTGAATAGGGTGAACGGAAAACCAAATACCCGAATTTTATAATACAAAACGCTGTAGTCCAATATGAGGTCGGAGGCATTGTATAGCTTAAAAATTTGGTAGGCAAAAGGGTAAGTGCCTATAATAATTAAAATACTTAATGAGGTGACAATAAAAATAGCCTGCGCCGGCAGGTTTTTAACGGCACTTAAGTTATCTGCACCCAAGTACTGGGAAACGATGGCCGAAATTGCACTGCGGGTTTGGCCCAATATCCAAATAAGCATGGACAGAAAGGTGCCAACAATTCCGACGGCTGCCAAAGATTCAACCGCGTTGGTTTCAATGTTCCCAACGATGGCTGTATCGGTAATCGACAAAATAGGTTCCGATATACCTGAAATCAATGCCGGAATGGCCAGTTTGTTAATTTGTTTTAAGCTGATGTCAGTATTCACAGGACAAGTTCGTAACAATGAAAAGGGTGTTCGCTTTGCTTTAGAAAGTAGACATCCTCCAATTTTTTGTAGCCACGAAGTTCGTAAAACTTTTGGTTTCTTTTGTTCAGCGAAAAGGTATCTAATCTTATGGAAGTATAGCCGTTTTCTATGGCGAATTTCTCGGCAAACTGAATCAATTTTTGGGCATAGCCTTTCCCTTGAAATCTTGGATGAACCGCCAATCGATGGATATAAATATTGTTTTCATTTGGAGTGAGCCATTTTATAGGGAGATAGACTTCATCCATAAAAGTTGATATCGTGATACAGCCAATAATTCTTTTTTCAACCTCAAAAACATAACAGGCGTTGTGCTCGATGTCTTTTTCAAAGGCTTTGCCGTTTGGATAGCTTTCATTCCACTGGAAAATGCGCTGCGAAATCAAGTGTGCGGTGCATGCTTTGGTCATCTCTAAGATGTGATCAATGTCGGGCTGTACTGCAATTCGAATCATTAAAATGTATTACTTTTGCCCCAAATTTATTGTAAATTTTTGTTATGAAGAATATTTTGGTTCCTGTGGGCAATTCAAAAAATGCGGCTAGCCATCTACAGTATGCAGTGGATTTTGCCAAGGCTTTTGGAGCTAAGGTTTTTGTGGTTCAGGTTTATAATGTGTTTACCAAAGCCGGTACGATGATAAAAGTAGACCAAATCATCGAACATGAAAGCTTAAGGCTTTTGAACGAATTGGTTTTCAAAATTGATACAAAGGGCGTTGATGTGGTTGTAAACTGCTTAAAAGGGGATTTAATTGACACTTTAGAACTGGCCTGCAAAGCGACCGATGCAGATTTAGTATTGATTGAACCAAGAACAACTTCAATAAAGGACGAAGTGTACTTGGGAAAAACTTCAGGAAAAATTATAAAACAAATGGATGTGCCTGCGTTGATTGTTCCCGAAGGTTACAAATTTTCGGAGCCATCCAATATTTTAATGGCGGTAAAATCTGCCATTATTAAAAAGGACAATGTATTGCAAACCCTAAAGGATATCAAGGCCAAATTCAAAGCTAATGTAGATCTATTATTAGTAAAAACCCCCTATCATAAAAAAGGTGATTTTGATGTAAAAGCAGAGCTGTCTTCGGTAATTAGAAAGACGACCAAAACTGAAAATGCGACTACGTTTCAGGGCGTACTAGAACATTTTCAATCCCATAATCCCGACATGCTTTGTGTGGTAAGGCGTAAACGTGGATTTTTCGCCAAGAAATGGGAAAAGAATACAATTCTAAAAAAAGATTTTCATAGTTCTATCCCTGTATTGGTGTTGAGCGGATTAAAATAAGATCATGGGGATGAAGCCAGCTGGCTAGAGCATTTGACTGGCAGTCAAGAGGGCGAGGCGGTTAGAATCTGATATCCTTCACAATAAGAAGAATAAAAACCTTATTTAATTAATCCCGGAAGTTGCTTGCTTCTTTAAACAAGAGCCTAGATTTCATTTTTAATATGGTTGTGGCGCATAATATCCCCGAAAGCATCGCTCCAGAAACCCCAACTAAAGTAATATCTTGCCCAACCAATCGCAATCCCTTTATGCGTGTTTTTGGTCTTAAAAAAGGAAGCTTAAATCTGTTAGGAGTATGTTCTAAGCCATAAATCTCGCCATGCTCATAGTTTGAAAAATGCTTAGTAGAGAGTGGAGTAGAAACTTCGGTTACAATAACATGGCCCTTAAGTTGTGGAAATAAATGATAAAGCTTGTTAAGCATAGTGGTTTCAAAATCTGCTTTCAGTTTTTTGTAAGATGCTTCACGTTTCATCCAAGGCTGGTTTTCATATTTAGAAAACCAATCATAATGACCTACGGATATGGCCTGAATCGTTGCTTTTTGGTCATTTTTAATATCCCACTCTGGGTCTTTAGCCGATGGAAATGAAATATATGCGAAATTATTCGGAGCATCCGAAAGTGTCGTTTTTTCAATTAATTCATCTGTGTTTTCATGGGCATAATACCAAACATTATGTTTTGGCAAATTTAATTCAACACTGGATTTATCAAGTCCAATGTATAAACAAATATGTCCTGTTGAAGGTTTTACATCTTTTATGTTGAATTTACAATATTGTTTTGCCTTTTTAGAAAGTAAGTGATTAAATGTATTGTTTACCCCTACATTACTAATCACATTGGTACAATCTATAACAGTATTATCTACTTTAATCCCCGTTACTTTGTTATGCTCTGTTATAACTTCTTGCACATTTGCATTAATAAAAACCTTACTTCCTAATTTATTTAAAACATCTATAATTTTACTGCTAATTTGGTCAGCTCCTCCTATTGGATAATATCCCCCTTCCATAAAATGAGAAATAACCATGGCATGGGCAGCAAAACTACTGTACTTAGGTGAAAGTCCATAATTACCACATTGACCACATAGTACAGCAATAAGTAGCTTGTTTTTTGTAAGTTTACTTAAAACTTCCCATGTGGTTTTTTGTGAGTACTTTGCATAACGTTTTCTAATTATCCAACCTAAAGATTTGCTTAACCAAGGTTCAAACACTTTTTCAAAAAAGTATAATGCACCACGTTTGTTTGCTTTAGTGATAAGCTTTAAATAACTTTTAATTGCTTGTTCTTCATCCGGAAAATAGGCAACAAGTTGTTTGAGAAAATTTTCTTTACCAGCTCTAAATTCGTATTTTTTATTTCCAATATACACTACATCGTAGACGTCTCCTACATACTCCCACTCCAATTTTCCATCAGTAATAAGATTAAACATTGCAAGTAACGGCTCACTTTTGTTCAAATTTCCAACATAATGAACACCAACATCCCACTGAAAACCTTGTTTTCTTTTAAAACTATGTGTAAAGCCACCCGGAACATAATGACGCTCCAATACAGCAACTTTTTTACCAGCTTTAGCCAACCAAGAGGCAGTTGTTAATCCGCCAATACCTGAACCTATAATTATATAATCATAAATGGAAAAATCAATATTTTCAGAAAATGGTTCGTAGTTTTTTTTAACCATCAAGCGTTTATTAGTATTCTATTGTCTATAACTACCGCAGGGTTTCTGCCCATCTTTGGAAATTGTAATTTTTGAATCTCTTTTTACGGTGAAATTGAATATCTGGAGTTATAAAAGTTTGGCTCTAAAATAATCTTTTATATTTTGAAGTAATATGTCTAATGGACTTAATGTCGAATTTTTTATAAATGTTTTGTCTTTACTAATTAGAGGAAGCTAACAGGTAATTATGCAGTAAAAGATAAATCCAATTTAGATTTTCATTTAGGAGAGAAGGAAAGCGTGTTTTTGGTAATGGTATGGGAAAGAAAAATATTGAATTACTACCAAGCTCTAAAACATTTTTTTCAATTAGTTTCCCAGGTGAAATTACATTTTATATGAATGAAAAGGGAGTTTTCAACAGTATTACCATTAATATTGGCAAAAAGATAAAGGCGTATAGGGTAAAATACCTATAAATATACATAGCTTGATAAAAATGTATTGAGGTTATTTCAGGGCATTATTTATAGCAGATAAACTCATAAAAGATTTGAACCCATCAAAGTTGATAAGTAAGTCTTTAATTATATTTATTGAAGTTAAGAAGATGATGGGTTTTTGCGCCTAAATGCATACATTTGCATCAATATGCAGGTAAATGCAACATAACCTAATTGTTGCAAAAAGTTTGTAATACCTCCGCATACTAGAAACAAATTCAATGGGGATGTAGCTCAGTTGGCTAGAGCGCTTGACTGGCAGTCAAGAGGTCGTCGGTTCGAATCCGATCTTCTCCACAAGGCGATAAAGGCTCCATTTTTGGAGTCTTTTTTATTTAAAATCGGTATCATAAAAAGTAGTCGCGTCTTTCAAGGCCAGATTTAATTTTTCGATTTCTTTTTGAGCTCTGTTATCGTTCCAATTCAAGTATCCTGAAATATCTTTTAAAATGACATTTTTGTATTCGTGAATACTTTCTATATCGAAATACAAACGGCCGGTTCGTCTTATAAAAAAATCATTCAAACTATTGACCATTTCGTAGTGGACACCAAACCAAAGCTCGGCTCGAATTAGTTTTTCCTGTACGTCCCCAGACTTAAAATCTGAAACTTTACCTAGGATTATATCCGTCTGCTTTCCATAGTATGAAGTTAAATACCAGGCGTAATATTTGTCTTTTAAGCCCAAAACAGCCAACTGTTTTTCAATATCAAGTTGATAGGTTTGAACGTCCTCGGTAGTCTCAAGATGCGGATGAACAAGTGTTAGGGTGTCGGTATTTGGCTTTTTAATATTCAATTCATCTGCCTTGGGGTTGGCCTTCAAAATGGCCTCCAAGGCGCGAAACGCCATTTTTCTATAACCTGTTAGCTTGCCACCAGCAATAGATATAAGCCCGCTATCGGAAATAAAAATCTCGTCTTTTCTTGAGAGTTCAGATGCGGTTTTATCGTCTTCATGAATCAAAGGTCTTAAGCCCGCCCAGCTAGATTCAATATCGGCAATGTTCAGATGGATGGTTTTGAAAGTGTTGTTTACGGCATTTATAAGATAATGGGCATCAGCTTTTGTAGCCACAACACGATCCAGGTTTGCGGAGTAGTCTGTGTCGGTGGTGCCAACATAGGCGGTTTTGCCTCTGGGGATTGCAAATACCATTCTTCCATCCGGCACATCAAAATAGATGGATTGCCGTATGGGTAATTTTTCAAAAGGGAATACAAGATGCACACCTTTAGTGAGGTGAAGCTTTTTTTTATGAGTTGGATGATCTTTTTGCTGGACGGTATCTACCCAAGGGCCCGTTGCAGACAAGAAAGTATTGGCCTTAATCTCAAATAAACTAGAAGTGTTGGAATCTATACAATTAATGCTCTTAATTTTTGAGTTGCCGCCGTAATTGAACGAGGTCATTTCGCAATAATTGATGATTGTTGCACCTAGGTCATTGGCTTTTTTTAAAATTTCAATGGTCAATCTTGCATCATCCGTACTATATTCGGCATACAGCCCCCCGCCAACTACAATACTTGCATCAAGTAAGGGTTCTTGTTGTAACGTTTGTTGTTTATTGAGCATTTTTCGCCGATCCTCGCCTTTTACATCGGCTAAAAAGTCATAAACCTTTAAACCCAGAGCTGTCATTAGTTTGCCGTAAGTGCCGCCTTTAATCAATGGCAAAAGCATTTTTTGAGGTGTTACCAAATGAGGCGCCAAACTATGTACAATGGCTCGCTCAGAGCCCGACTCCCGTACTAGACTAATCTCAAAGTTTTTTAAATAGCGAAGGCCACCATGAATCAGTTTTGTGGATTTATTGCTGGTGCCTGAGGCGAAGTCATTTTTCTCAATTAAACATATCTTAAGCCCTCGGGCAGTGGCATCCAACGCGATTCCTGCGCCGGTAATACCTCCTCCAATTATGGCCAAGTCGAAAGTCTCGGAAGCAAGTTTCTGCACCTGCGAGGCTCTATTTAGAACAGAAAAATGTGAAACCTTCAAAGTATTAATGGTATTAACTGATAAAGTCTTTGATTATAAGGACGACTTTGTCTAATTCTTTCGAAATGCTACCCTGCTTCCATGGATGTTTGGTATTAAAAACATGGTCAGCACCTTTAATAATTTCCAGCTTACTGCTGGGATTCCATTTATGCAGATGGTAAGCTTCATCAATCAAAACACTGGTATCATTATCCCCATGGATAATAAGATATGGGATATTAAGATTGGAGACGGCGCATTCAATTGTTAAATGTTCTTCATTTTTAATAAAATCCTCATAAAACTGATAGTAATGTGGCATTTGTTGCTTTGTTCGCCCGTTTACCACATAAACTACGCCGTCCTTTTTCCATTGGGCAATATCCGTATTCATCGGATACCTACTTCCGTAATCACTTACTCCTGCCAGGCTGATTACTTTGGTAATTCTGTTATCTTCCTCGGCTGTAATAGTAACAATCCCTCCACCACGACTATGACCAATTAGTGTCATATTCTTGAGGTCTATTTCTTTTGAATAAGCCTCATTTTCAGAAATCCAATCGATTACGGAGCTTAAATCGTCTAGCTCTTTTGAGTAATTGTTATTCCCAAAAGCTTGCAAATCAGGGAAGTCAATAGGTTGCTGTACCGTACCGCCATTATGCGAAAAATTAAATTTCACAAAGAAAAACCCGCTGTTGGCAAAAGCTTTGGCCATCAAGTCCCATGCCCCCCAATCTTTAAAGCCCTTATAGCCATGGCAAAAAACAACAACGGGCTTCTGTTCTCCATTTGCATTATAAAATACATCGGTCAAAATAGGCTTTTGATGTTTTCCTTCAAGGATAATATTTCTTGTGATGGTCATGGCTTTACTTCTTTTTCTATAAAATTGATATCAGGATTACAAATTTCTGAAATAAGTCTTTGCAATTCTATTTCAAAAGACTTTAAGGTGTCTTCGGTAATCGAAGAGTCTTTTTTCCCTCTTGCACTTTCCTTTTTGGCAAATTTTAGAAATCCAGAATTTAGATTTTTAAATGAAATAATTCCAGCCTCAATCGGGAGTTCTATTTTCTTGGAAGCAAACATCATGTAGGCATAGGTCAAAATTTGAAAACTTTTACTATACTTTTTATAATCTGTAGTGATAGCTTCCCAATCCACAATTTCCACTTGGTTTTGCTGTACGCTCCCCGTTTTATAATCTATAATGCGGACGGTGCCATTATACAGGTCTACCCTATCTACCTTTCCGGTGAGTTTCACGGGACGTTCAAACGTGGGAATTTCTATTTCAATCTCGTTCTCGGCCTCGATTTGAAGAATTTTTATGGCGTTTCCCGCTTTGATATCGTTGATTTCAACATTCAAAAAATTGTGAACATAGCGTTTGGCGATTTCAAATACGATGAGGTTTTTTCCTTTTGAAATATCCCCTTCCTTATATTCATTTTTAAAGTGAAATGTTACACGTTCCTCTATTTTCGGCTTCATATTTTTAACGCTGTCTTCCGTTAGGAATTGGTCAATATATGGGTTGTACAAATCCTCAAGCGCATTGTGCACAACGGTTCCCAAAGTATTCGCTGCCACGGTTTCTTCTACGTCATCATATTCGCGGATTTTCAAGATTTTTTGATAGTAGAAATCAATAGGGTTTCTGATGTAACTAGTTAGAGAAGATGGTGAAAATCCTTTTTGGGCAACCTCAAAAATATCCTGCATCAAACGGTCTGTTTTTTTAACTACAATGGGCGAGTTCTCGACAACTGGTACTTTGGGCACAATAATTTGGTGATTAATTTTATGAATTCCTTCTAGCTCAAGCTGGGTAATAAAACGGCTTTTTTCACCCCCGATTAAAACGTCCGCTTCGGTGTTGTATAATATGAAAACATTTTTTGCCCGTTGTATCAGGTGGTAAAAGTGATACGTATAAACCGCATCCTTTTCCTTATATGTCGGTAAGTTATTTTCTAATTTTACATCAAACGGAATGAAGGAATTTTGGCTTTTTCCTGCGGGCAGGATACCCTCGTTAACCGAAGAAATTATAACGGTTTCAAAATCCAGTACACGAGATTCCAACATTCCCATAATTTGTAGGCCTTGAAGCGGTTCGCCTTGAAAATCCAAAGTCTCCGAGTTGAGGAGTTCCTTGTAAAGGTCGTGCAAAGTCGAAATATCTTTTATATGTTCATGGCCGTGGTTTAGCCGGATGAGTTCGTTAAAGAGCTTATTGAATCGGAAAAGGTATTCCAAAGCAAGAAGATTTGATGCTTTGTCTTTGTCCAGATGACCTTTAATGAAGAGAATAAGTTTAGTGCATTTTCTCAAAGCCGCATTTATGGAAATTGACCAACCCGAAAATAGTAAATCCAAAATTTCGGCACTTCCTGTGAAGATTGCCTTAAGTTGTTCAATATTCAAATAGATCAGGTTGTTGTTATTAATGGTATCGATGCCCTTTGAGGCATAGTCTATGTTCTCGTGATGGAACAACGGCCTTATGAATTGGTGTGAAATGATATTTATTACATCTTTAAAGTAGAAAGATTTTGATGTTGTTTTGTGTAAATTGAAAAGTGCTTCAAAAAGTGAAGTCAAAGGAATGGATTTTAATGGAAAACCCATAGTAATGTTTAAGGCACCAACGGTTGTTGGTAGGGAATTCAACACAGGAATCAATAGGTTTTCATCTCCCAACACCACTGCCGTATTTTCCAAAGTGTGGTTTTTATTTTGTAAATCCTTTAAAATGGAACCGATATATTTTGCTTGACCAATGTGTTTTGGGATGCCGAAAATGGATATGGTTTTTTCTTTGGAATAATTATCCGAAATCCACTTAAATGGGTTTTGTTTAAAATAGGTCCATTTTCTTTTGTGCTGGCGCATAAATAGCCCAGCATCATGAAACCTGCGCTCCATAAATACGTCGTCAATATCCCAATATATTTTGGCCAAATCGCTCTGAAGCAGTTCTTGAATAATGGTTTCTTCAGAAGTGTTAAGAGCATTAAAACCCAAAAACACATGCTGTTTTTTGGGGTTGGTTTCAATATAGGCTTCCAAATTTTCAACGGCTTCGCTGTATATTAAGCCTTGATATCCAGCTTTTTTATCGATGAGGTTTTCGGTAAAGTGCGCGTAATAGCCAAAAATCTTATTCCAAAAGGCCAAATACTTTTTAACGAACTCGGTTTGCTGTTCTTCTAATGACCAATGTTTTAAATCCTGAATAGCACTTAAATAATTGAAAATTTGCTCCTGAGGGATTAGATACCGGTCTATTTCATTAAAATCCTGTAATAGGATTTGTCCCCATTTTGAAAAGGATTGAAAATCCTCTGCATGTTCTTTTTTGGTAAGGCCCAAATATGAATTGTAAAACTCAAATAGGAGCTCGGTATTTGTCAATAGTTTAAGATGAGACAATTCTTGGACAAACTCCTCAATACTGAGTATCTCTGGCGCAAATATGGTTTCATTTTCAATATTTGAAATTTGACGCTTTAAGAAAATACCTGCACGTCTGCTGGGTAGAATAAAGGTGAGCGCTGAGAGTGAAGTGTTGTGTTTTTTTAGGTCAAGTAAAACATCGGTGATAAAGGAAGCCATAGCATAAAAATAAAAAACGCTTCGGGATAACCGAAGCGTTTTTCAAACTTATTATTTTTAAAATCGACTTTGCTTACTTGGCTAAGTTGATTTCTACACGTCTGTTGTTAGCTCTACCAGCTCTAGTTTTGTTAGAGTCAATTGGTTTAGACTCTCCATAACCAAGAGCAGATAATCTAAACGCATCAATACCGTGGCTTGTTAAGTATTCCTTAACAGCATTAGCTCTAGAATCAGATAATCTTTGGTTAAGCTTTTCGCTACCTACACTATCAGTATGACCTTCAACCGTAAATTTGGCTGTTGGATATTCCTTAAGGATTGCGATGATATCACCTAATACTTCTTCCGACTGAGATTTGATAGTAGATCTACCAGTATCGAACAAGATTGTTTTAGCATACTCATTCAAAGTTTTTTGAACTTCGGCAGATACTTCAGGACAACCGTTGTTAGCTACAGTTCCTTTAACTTCTGGACACTTGTCATCTTTGTCAAGAACACCGTCACCATCTTTATCTGGCCATGGGCATCCTTTATTTGCAGCAGGACCAGCTTCGTTAGGACACTTGTCGTCAGCATCAGTAACACCGTCACCGTCAGCATCTGGACATCCAGCTAAAGCTTTTAAACCAGCTACAGTAGGACAGTTATCGTCTTTGTCAACAACACCATCACCGTCACCATCAGGACAACCATTGAATTCAGCAGGACCAGCCTCATTAGGACAGTCATCTTTGCTATCTTCAATACCATCACCATCAGTATCAGGACAGCCATTGAAAGCTGGTAAGCCCGCAACGTCTGGACAAGCATCGTCTTTGTCGTAAATACCGTCTCCGTCCGTGTCAGTTCCACCGAATTTGATAGAAAGCCCAGCAGAGTGCTGGAAGTGTGTTTGTAAATAATCTTCAAATGCGTGCTTGTAAGCCGTTTGAAGGGTTAAACCAATATTTTCATTGAACCAAAAGTTCAAGCCTAAAGTACCATTCAAGGTTCCGGCACCAATATCGTCAATCCAAGTGTAACCACCACCAACACCAACGAATGGATCTACGGTTTTCCAATCCAAAGCTTCTCCGATACCATATTTAATAGTACCATCAAGTCCGTAGTATGCTAAGTCGTCTACAGTTCTTGCTACTTCAGGGTTAGATCCAGGAACGTCACCCCACTTATCAATTTTGTTTAAAGATCCAGTAACTCCAAAAGAGAATCCATCTCCTACGTACTTAGAAACAGAAATAGTAGATAAGGAAGGCAAAATATTCCAGTGGTCTTCAGCGTTAAAAATTTCATCAAAGATGGTTTCGCCAAACTGAGATTGACCTACTACACCGTCTCCAGAAGGATATGCATCCACTGCATTTACCCCAATGGAAATTTGCCACGGGTTGTTTTTGTCTTGCGCATTTATGTTGCTATAACTAAGTACAAACAACATAGCGAACAATAATCGGCTAAGATTTTTCATATTCAAAAGTTTAATTTTTAAGTGTTAATTGTGAACAAAAGTAAGTTGTTAAATGTTATTAACAAAGACAAATATATAAAAAAATTGCAGACTACCTTTATTCATGGGTATTTCAGAATGATTTTAGATAATACGCCTTTTGAACGTTGCAATTCGTCTGGTCAAAGCTCCTGCCTAAAAGGATTTAATCGATAATGTGTCATTAATATATACCAAAATCCCCTTTTCCACTTTAATATTCATGGCTTCAAGAGCGTCCTTATATATCTGTAATTGTTGCGCATGACTTTTGTCTTCAGTCCCCGTTTTGTAGTCTAGAATTACAGCTTCTTTCTTTTTGTTAATGACAATCCTATCTGGCCTTAAAACGATGCCCTCTTTTGAAATTATATCACGTTCATTATATATGGTAAGACCAGGCTGATAATATGGCTGAAGAAGCGGATGTTCCACAATTTGGGTAATTGTGGTGACTAGGCTCTTTGCCTGGTCATCATTTATCGTAGCCGAATTTTTAAAATCGGTAATAACGAAATCAATATCGAGTTTGGTCTTTATTTGTGCCAAAATATCGTGTACCAGATTACCACGCTCAATAGCGGCCTGTTGTTTAGTATCCCATAAATTGCCCGATCTGGTGACCACTTTTATGTTGTGCATTGACTTGTCGGTAGAGATGAATTCCTCAAGGATTTGGGTTTCTGATGAAATTTCATTATCATTACTTATTACCTCATTGGAGTTTCCAAAGTTGTAAATTAACTGTTCATCGTTCCAGATTCCCGAATGTTGTAAATATGAAATCAGCAATCCAGAATATTTTCTGGTATTTGCTTCCCCTTTTGAAGAAATGTCTTTTGAGGAAATCACATACAATTGAACCACAGCACGGGTAAGTGCCACATACAATAAATTGATATTGTCCAGTTCCAATTCAGATTGATGTCTTTTGAAAATAGATTTGCCTTGTTCTCCAAAATGTTCAAAGTCCTTAGAATAGTTCAATAGTGCATGCGAAAAACCTTGATATTCCTCCTTTTCCAGATCAATCCATTCTTTTGGCTCAATTTCCCTGTAAATATCCAGATCAGCATATGGGAATATCACCACAGGAAATTCTAGACCCTTCGATTTATGGATGGTCATTATCTGAACCGCATTTTGCCCTTTTGGAGCAATGATACTAAGGCTTTCTTTTTTCTGATTGAAATATTCCAGGAATGAGGAAACATCTGCACCCTTCTTCTGCGAAAACTCCAAAACTATATCCAAATAAAATTGAATATATGCATTTGAAGTTTCAACTAAATTAAATGTTCTTACGATGGTTTCGGCCAAATCATAAAGGGGCAGTTGTAATAACTTAATTGGATCGACAATTATGTTAAAGGCTTCCAGTTTTCTGAACAAACCGGACAAAGACAAGTCAATATGCGTTTTGAAAAACGCATGTTTGTCTTCAATATTAAAAAGTGTGGCCAGGTAATTGAGCATACTAACCTTAACTTCATTGTTTTTTGGTTGGATCAAAAGTGTCAAAAGGTCGTTCACAAATCTAACTTCTGAGGAATTGTCAATTAATAAAGTTTCCGAGGACACAATGGGGATGTGGTGTCCACTTAAATAACTGGCCACGGCTACACCCTCTTTCTTCTTTCGGGTCAGCACGCAAATATCCTTCAGCTTAAATCCGTTTTCAAGGCAGGAGTTTATGGTGCGCAATACTTGTTCCGGAAAAAATTCATCCCTATCGTCTTCTTTTTCAATATCTAAAAAAGCCAGACTCACAAAGCCTTGCCCGTTCTTTGTGATGCCCTGTGGCGCAGTTCTATAAAGGAGTGAATAGTTTTCTTCCTGAAATACCTGAGTTCCCAAAAACTGAAAAAAGCCATTGTTAAAGTTGACCACCTCCGGATAACTTCGATAATTGGACGGCAGGTTTTTTACCTGTTTTTCCACCTGAAAGGGGTTGCCTGCATTAAACAAATCTATGAACTGCTCAGCCCTACCACCGCGCCAGCGGTAAATGGCCTGTTTGGCGTCGCCTACCAATAGGGCGCCCCCGCCTTCTGCAGAAAGAGCATTTTCCAACAGTGGGATTAAATTTTCCCACTGCATCACTGAAGTATCCTGAAATTCGTCAATAAAATAATGTTTGAATTTCTCTCCAATACGTTCATATATAAAAGGCGTGGGCTGTGCTTTTATTTCTTTGCTGATGATAGTATTAAATTCAGAAATCAGCATTTTATTCTGTTCTTCTTTAATAGCCGAAAGTTCTTTGTTAATGGCATTTAAAACAGAAAGCGGGGTTATGTTTTTATAAATTGCTTTGAAAAACTTCAGTTGGTAAACATGTTTTTTTGTGGCCTCGAAAAAGGAAGCAATTTCAGGTTGAATCTGTTCAATTGTTGAGGCAATATTAGGTGAAACCCTTTTAGGGTAAAGGGTTTTATTTGCTAAATCTTCTTGCCATTTGGATTCATAACCAACATCAAAATTACCTTTGGATAATTTTTGGAAATGTTTTGGCAAATACGCTCCCGAAAAGTCACCGTGTTCCAATCCTGCTTCGGCAATCAAAGTAAGGGCGTTTTTAGCACCTTCAACTATAGACGTTTCGGTTGCCAAAATAGAGGTTTTTAATTGTACTTTTAGGGCTTTAAAATCATCTAGCGTTTTGTCTTTCAGAGCTTCTATAAAGGATTTATCATTTTCGTTTAGGAGTAATTTTGCTATCTTATTTAAGTCGTAAGAAATGTCCCAGCTTTTGTCGTCGTCAGCCTTTTCAATGGAAAAATCTACCAATACTTTGGTCAGTTCGTCATCGGTCCCCGCATGTGAGATTAAGCTATCCACGGCTTCATTTAGTAGCGAGTCTTGGTCCAATTCCACTTCAAAATTTACGGGTAGTTTCAAATCAAAAGCAAAAGTCCTGATCAATTTATGCGTAAAACCATCGATGGTGGAAATATCAAATGCCGCATAATTATGCAAAATACTATTAAGTAGTGTTTTTGATTTTTGGTGTAGTACTTCGTCTGGTATTTGCAGTTCCTCACATAAGGCAGCAAACATGCTATTGGAACTCTTTAAAATGCTTTCGTCCGAAAACTGTTTAAGCGTTTCGATGATACGCTCTTTCATTTCGGCAACGGCCTTGTTGGTATAGGTGATGGCTAATATGCGCCTATAAGGTTGGGGCTGTTCTGAGGCAAATAAAACCTTAAGATATTCCTTAACGAGCGTATAGGTTTTACCACTTCCTGCTGAAGCATTGTATATGGTGAATGGAGCGGTTTTTGGCATGCAACTAAATTTGATACAAGATAAAAACTATCAATGGACTTATAGCAATTAATTATTTTTTATTGACTGCTATTATGTGTAAATTTGACTGAAAATAAATACTAATAAAAAAATCAAAATAATTATGGCTTTCGAATTACCGAAATTAGGATATGCATATGATGCTCTAGAACCACATATGGACGCAAGAACGATGGAGATACACCATTCAAAGCATCATGCTGGATATACCAATAATTTAAATAACGCGATTTCAGGAACTGATTTGGAGGGAAAGTCCATTGAGGATATTCTTGAAAATTTAGATATGAGCAATGGGGCCGTTAGAAATAATGGCGGTGGATTTTACAACCACTCATTATTTTGGACAGTCATGAATCCAGAAGACAGAGGCTATCTTTCAGGCGAATTAAAGGATGCCATTGAGGCTACCTTCGGATCAAAGGACAGTTTTATTGAGGCGTTTTCTAAAGCGGCAGCAACGAGATTCGGTTCTGGTTGGGCTTGGTTGTGCGTGCACAAAGGAGGAAAGATTGAAATTTGCTCAACACCAAACCAAGACAACCCTTTAATGCCAGGTGTAGGTTGTGGCGGTACTCCAATTTTAGGATTGGACGTTTGGGAGCACGCGTATTACTTGAACTACCAAAACAGACGTCCAGATTACATTAAGGCCTTTTTTAATGTCATCAATTGGAACGAAGTTGAGAAACGTTATGCCGACGCTAAATAATTAGGGCGTTTGCCAAAGGAGAGAAAAAAACTGCTTCCTGAAAAGAAGCAGTTTTTTTATGAAATAGATTTTTGAGGGTTGTAAATAAAAACAGCCTCCATAATATATTATGGAGGCTGTTTACATTAACACTTAAAATTTACATTATTTTCTAAATCACTTTAAACCAAAGTAATAACAACGCAGTTATTACAGGTAAAACTAGAAATAAGGCTATGATAAATAAAATGGGGTATTCCATATTAATTTCCTTATCTCTACTTGCCAAATTTTTTGCCGTCTTTTTCATGCCTAAGAGATTTAAAAGTTAGACATTTCAAAAATACGCCTCAATTAAAAGCTTTAAAACAACTATTTTAATGGGTTTGTATGTTAAATTACCCCTAGGAATCAATCCAGTTCCTTTTCCGGGTAATTTAGAATAATTTTAGATGTTGCCATTCCATTCGTCATCAAATTGTTTGAGGTAAAGTAGCATAAACTGATGGCGTTTTTCTGCGAGCTGTTTTCCGGTTTTGGTATTCATTTTATCTTTTAGCAATAGCAACTTTTCATAAAAATGATTGATGGTAGGAGCGTTAGAAGATTTATACTCTTCTTTGGTCATGTGGAGTTTGGGTTTTATATCCGGGTTGTATAGTGCTCTGTTTTTAAAACCGCCATAGTTGAAGCACCGGGCAATCCCAATTGCGCCAATGGCATCCAATCGATCTCCATCCTGAACTACTTTTAATTCTGGTGAAGTGAATGTTTTGCTACCTTCCAGACTTGATTTAAATGAAATATTTTCAATGATGTTGACCACGTGCTCAATAATTTTGGAGTCCACATTCAATTTGAATAAAAATTCTCGAGCCATTTTTGGGCCAATCGTTTCATCCCCACCATGGAATTTACTGTCAGCAATGTCGTGCAATAAGGCTCCTAAGGACACTACAAGTACATCTACGGGTTCTTTTTTGGCAATAAGTAAGCTGTTTTTGTACACCCTTTCTGTATGAAACCAATCGTGGCCACCTTCAGCGTTGGTGAGGGCTTGCTTTACATATACTTTGGTTTTATTAATGATTTCTTTTGAAGCTGTCATAGGATAAAAATAAAAATTCCTTTCAGATTTGAAAGGAACTTATATTGATTTCATATTTAAGTCTTTTTATTTGGTTATGGCAGGCTCCACCCATTTAAACTGATACGAATTTTCTGGGATTTTCATGCGTTCAGCCAGACGGTACATTCTGGCTGGGAGTTTCATCAAATAATCCCGGGCTTTTTCGGCCTCATCCGTAAGGTTAGTGATTTTGTCAATTTCCCAGCGGTCTATCAACTTTTGCAGAATATCTACGTAGTCCCCGGAGGTATATACTCCGATGCGCTGTGCTGTATTAGAGAATTCTTCAAAAGCAGTGCTTATTTTATCCCCCGATTCCCTTAGGAAATGTGCTGGCATAGTAATTTTTTGTTTCATCATATAATGAAAGGCCATCATCATTTGGCTGGGATCTACCCTAAAAATACGTTCCACGAACTCTGAATAGGCATGATGGTGGCGCATTTCATCCCCTGAAATAATCTGACACATTTTAGACAATCGCTTATTGCCTTTTTTCTTTGCAATTCTTGCCACTCGATTATGCGAAACATAAGTAGCCAATTCTTGGAAACTGGTATAAACAAAGTTTTTATAAGGATCCCTATCGGTTCCAATATCAAAGCCATCGGCAATCAGATGCTGGGTGGTTCTTTCTATTTCGCGCATGTTTACGCGACCTGATAAATAAAGGTACTTGTTCAACACATCGCCATGGCGATTTTCTTCGGCGGTCCATTGCTTTACCCATTTAGACCAAGAATTGCCCCCTTCATCTACTTGATTAATACCTTCAACATCCATCAACCAAGACTCATAGGTGGGGAGCGCTTCTTCGGTAATCATGTCACCTACTAGTACCACCCAAAAGTCATACGGCAGTTCCTTTGCCAATTCACGTATTTCCCTAATTTCTTCAAAAAAACGCTCATCTTCAACTTCGGAATTCGGTAAAAAATCGGTAGGTTGCCAAATACTATCAATCGGGATCAAGTATTTTTCCATCAATGCATCCACATCTTTTTCCAAAAACTGCATCACTTCTAATCTCTTATTCTTTAAAGACATATTTGCTTTTTTAATGTTCAATATCCGCTTTAATAGTTTTTTCTATGGTATCAATTAAAGCCTGTTTATCCGTAAAGTTAGCCAATTCTAAGGGTTTATGCACCTTAAATTTTAAATGATTGCCCAATCCCATGGGAAATTTGCCGTAGCGTAACATTTTCCAAGAGTTATTTATGGTGACCGGAACTATTATCGCGGAAGGAATCTTTTTGAAAAGGATACCCAAACCTCTAGTTTGAAACGGTTTAGGGGTGCCGTCCTTACTTCGGGTGCCTTCGGGAAAAATGACAGCGGCCCGATTATTGTTTTCGATGTATTCACCAAATTTCATGAGTGCTGGCAAAGATTGTCTCGGATTTTTTCTATCGATTAGCGCTGCGCCTCCATGGCGCAAATTATAAGATACGCTGGGGATACCCTTACCTAGTTCAATTTTGCTGATGAATTTTGGGTGGTATCGTCTCATGAACCAGGTCAAAGGGTAAATATCGTGTAAACTTTGGTGGTTGGTGATGATAATTAATGGACGCTCTTTTTCTATGGGATACTCATTATAAAACGAAAATCGAGTACCTAAAATATTGGCACAGCGCATCAGGCAAAATTGTAAAATGTCCACACTCACTTTATGTGCCTGATACCCAAAAACGTTCAAACAGATCCATTGAATGGGATGAAACACCAGTAAAGTAAGCCCAAAACATATAAAATATATTATGGATATAGGGTATGACAACAGTTTTACCATGCCCCAAAAATAAAGAAACTATGGGTTAGTACACAGCCACACAAGTGTTATTTTCGCAGTTTATGCTAGTGGGTGGATTGGCCACGGCACAATCTGAGGCAACACCCCAATCCGTATTATAAATGGCTTCTTTTCTATTGTAACCTTCCACCATATTTTCAAGCCTTTCAGTATCAATTGACGTGGAATACACCAAATATTCCCAAGGGCCTCCGCAAGGTTTGCTGCCAAAGGCAATGAACTTGCAATCAAAAGTATCCCCGCAAACAGAAGTACCTGCCAAATCTTCAATTTCAGCTTTTAAGGTAGCTAATTCCTGTATTTCGTCCTCTTGGGTGAGCGGAGTAACATCATCTTCACATTGTGTGGATAATAATAAAAGGCAAAGAGGCGCTAGTAAATATTTAAATATTGATGGTTTCATTTTTGTAATTTACTATTTAGATGTTAAAATTTAAAAAGGGTTGCGTCATAGCAAAAAAAAACCACGATAAACGTGGTTTAAATTTTGAGAGTTTAAGTGTTCCCCCGTTTTCCCGACAACTTTCGGGATGGGAAGAGCTCATTTAACAGTGTTCATTATAAGCATCCATTAAGTTTTCTGCAATCAATTCAGCTGGGCGACCTTCAATATGGTGACGCTCCAACATGTGCACCAATTCACCGTCCTTAAACAAAGCCATACTTGGTGAGCTCGGCGGAAACGGAATCATATATTCTCTTGCCTTTTCAACGGCTTCTCTATCCACACCGGCAAATACAGTAGCAATGTGGTCTGGGCGTTTTTGATTTTGCAAACTCATTCTGGCACCAGGTCTTGCGTTGGCCGCTGCACAGCCACAAACGGAGTTTACCACTACCAAAGTAGTACCTTCTTTCGCCAAGGCCACATCCACAGCTTCTGCAGTTTGTAATTCTTCAAAACCTACATTGGTTAAATCCTCTCGCATAGGTTTCACTAATTCTGCTGGATACATATTTTTAAATTTTAATAATTAACGTTTTATGATCCGATAGACATCGGGGTGCAAAGATACCAATTGTGTAACAAAATTGGGAGTCAATCAACTAACAAATACTATATTTGGTCATAATTAAAATCTATAACTTACATGAGTTTTTCAAAATGGATAGGGGGTGCCATTGGATGGTCTTTCGGAGGGCCGATCGGTGCTATAATTGGGTTGGCGATTGGGAGCGTTATCGATTCAATGACCGATAATGGTCAACCGCTGTTGGGCGAAAGGCAAACTAGACGAAGAAGACGACCCACATATAGAACGCAACCGAGACAGCGCCCTGAGACTCAATCAGGTGATTTTGAGGTAAGCCTTTTAATATTAGCCTCTGTCATCATCAAAGCCGATGGAAAACAGGATAAAAGCGAGTTGGATTATGTACGCCAACAATTTGTCAACATGTACGGCAAGGAACGCGCCAACCATGCGTTTAAATTGTTTAAAGGGATCAGCAAGCAAAATGTGTCAGTCCGGCCTGTATGCCTTCAGATTAAGGCTATGATGGACCATGCCTCTCGATTACAATTAATTCATTTTTTATTTGGAATCGCTAAAGCGGATGGCACAGTTACTCAAGACGAAGAACGGCAAATCTATACCATGGCGGGCTATTTGGGAATTAGCTCTAGGGACTATGAGAGTATCAAAGCCATGTTTTACAATAGTAAAGACAACGCTTATAAAATTTTGGAAATTGAAAAAGATGCCACCGTAGATGAAATAAAAAAGGCCTATCGAAAAATGGCTAAAAAATACCACCCCGATCGTGTGATTCATTTAGGAAAGGAACACCGAGCAGGAGCCGAAGAAAAGTTTAGGCAAGTACAGGAAGCTTATGAGCAATTGCAGAAGGAGTTGCGGTTTTAGGCTTTTTGCCATTCTTGTGTGTCACCCTGAGCGCAGTCGAAAGGAAGGCAGGAATCTACATTAATAAATACTCTAAGTAAAAAAAATAAAAAAACAGGAGACCTTTTTGCGATTTGACCATTAAGTAATAAAGTAGTTTTATGAACGATAACAAAATCTTAGAACTTTTTAAAGAAGGTCAACGCGAAAAAGCTTTTAGTAGGTTATATAGTTTATATCCAAAAATTGAGGCTTTAATCCTTTCAAAAGGAGGGCAGAAACAGGATGCTTCTGATGTATTTCAGGAAGCTTTAATCATTCTGAACCGAAACCTGGAAAAATCAGATTTTAAGCTCACCTCTTCATTTTACACCTATTTGTACTCCGTATCCCGATTTATTTGGAAGGATACCCAAAAGATATTTTCAAAACAAGAACTACATGATTTAAACGATTCCGAAGTTGAACACTTCCACAGCGTTTTAGAGGAAAAGAAGTACCAACAAGCAGAACATGCATTTCTCGAATTAGGGAAACGATGTCAACAACTTTTACAACTGTTTTATCTCAAGGCGATGTCTTTTAAGGAGATAGCCCTTAAGATGCAATTCAAATCTGAAAAAATTGCAAAAAACCAGAAGTACAAGTGCTTAACAAAGGCAAAGGGCATCTATCAAACTAAGCAAACCGTTCAATCTTAATTCGCGAAATCATGGAAAATCAAATAGAAAATATAGAGCTAATTAATAGCTATTTAAACAAAGAACTTACGGGAAGTGCACGAACGGATTTTGAAAACAGATTAAAAACTGATGAAGATTTTAGATTATTATATCATGAGCATTTAGTTTTTTTGGAAGGGATAAAACGACAGAAGATTAAATACGATATTAAGGCAGGGAAACAAAGACATTTAAGAGGCAAATGGTTGCGCTATTTTGGTTTTAGCGGTTTTATTATCGTTTTGGTGGTTTTCAGTATTAATCTTTTTAATACTAAAACTAATGAGTTAAAGTCAAATGAATTGGATAAACCGGAAATAAAAAAAGATTCCGTTTTAGAAATAAATTCAAAAGTGGTTTCAGAGCGGAAAACGATTTTAAAAGACACTTTAAAAGTTCAAGCCATCCCACAAAAAAAGAACATAGCTACTATTAAAAATGAAATTAAAAAAGTAACCATAAAGATTCCAGAAAAACCATCTCAAAAGTTCATTATTGCAACAAAAAAAGATACTACAATAATTTGTAAAGAAGGTACTGAAATACGCATCAAAGCCAATTCTTTTGTTGAGCAAAATGGCAGTCCTGTCCCAGGGGAAGTAGATTTGGAAGTGACTGAATACTACAAGCTTTCAGATATAGTTTTGGCAAATTTATCTACACAATCCGATGGGAAACAGTTAGAAACCGGGGGTATGCTACATATTCAAGCTACTAAAGGAAAAGAAGCATTAAAGTTGAAAGAAGGAACCGGCATAGCCCTCCTTTTTCCAGAGAAAAGCCGAAAAAAAGGGATGCAACTGTTCACGGGCGAGTGGAGCGAGGGAATTATTAATTGGAAACTTCAAAAGAAAAACATTGTTGAAGTCGAGGATATTGAAATTGAAAAAGTTGAGGAGGACATTGAAGTGCCTTTTGCGGTAGTTGAGGAAGTCCCGGTATTTCCAGGGTGCGAAAATGGAAATAAAAATGACAAGAAAAACTGCATGTCGAAAAAAATATCCGATTTCGTAAGCAGAACATTTAATACAGAACTGGCATCGGAACTTGGACTATCAGGACGCCAGCGGGTCAATGTCATTTTTAAGATTGGCAAAACAGGGGGTATAACTGATGTACGCGCTAGAGCAAATCATCCCCTACTTGAAGAAGAAGCTAAAAGAGTCATTGGACTGTTACCAAAGATGAAACCCGGTATGCAAAGGGGCAGAACGGTAACAGTACCTTATTCTTTACCTATAATTTTTCAAGTTGAGGGCAATTCAAATTCTAGAGTTATTAGCACCAGAACAAGCTCAAGAGTAAATACACCAGTATCAGATTCTACGATTATTGAAAATGTTGGACAAAGAATTGCAAGTACAAAAACCAATATTTCTGCCTCTGAAATTAGCATTTATATACTCAGGAGTTCGGCACTAGGCTGGATTAACTGTGATAGATTTAGATATAATCGAAGTAGAATAAAGTATAAACTCAAAATTAAATCATCTGAAGGAGCCACGGTTAGCATGGTTTTTAAAACTGTAAATTCTGTTATGCCAAGTTGGAGAAGAGGCAATGAATATGATTTTAGAACCGTTCCTGAAGGAGAGGAGATTGTACTGGTAGCAATCAAAAAGGATAAAGGGAAATTATACTTTGATTTTGTTGAAACCACAACCCAAGCAAATCCTATAATAGATTTTAATTTTAAGGAGATAACCCCCGAGGAACTTAAAAGGCAGTTGCAAAAACTGAATTGATCTCCTTTTTTGACTGCTTCACACTCTAAGAAGGACGTTATAATTTAACATGTGTTCCTCATGATTCGAACTATTAATATCTAAATTAAATCACTGAATACAAGATGATTGTTATATTTTATTTTCGAAACACCCTCTTTAATTCTCCCTCAAGGGAGGAGCCCTGCTCGTAAAGCTGTCCCTTTGAGGGGACTTTAGGGGTGTTTTTTAGTTGGTCAACTGAAAATTAAATATTTTATATCGCACTCACGTTATTTTAAGCGTTATAATTCGCATCAATAAAAGCAATAGCCTGTTCCTGACTTAAAACTGCAAATTTTTCTTAACGCCTGTGTACATCCACAATTTCATCTAAAGCCTTTTGTACAAGCGCTTTGTTTTTCCAAGTATTGAGGTGCTCAATAACTGTTTGTAAACATCCATTTTTATAGGAAATTTGTCCTAAAACATGAATTAGGGTATCAGATACACGACGGGTTTCATCAAATTGAAGTTCCTTTAAAAGCGGTAAAATATCTTGCGGATGGGTGCGCCCGCGCAGTTCAATACCATGACAAATTTCACGGCGGATTTCCTTGTCGGGATGTTTTAAATACGTTTTTGCTCAGGCAAAAACGGGTTTAGGATTCTTTTCACCCATTTTTTTGACAGAACCGATAACTGCATTTCTAACGGAGTGGTGTTCATCAAACAAAGCAGTATCAAAAATATGTTGGACTTTTTCAAAATGGAACTTCCCAATTTCCCCAAAAGCATTTACAGCGGTTTGTCGCACTTTTTCCTTATCATGTTCTAATAACTTTTCTAAAGTTGAAAGTAGCTGTTTTTGAAGTTCGGGCCTTGCATAAAAGAGTTTCCCAATGGTCAGATATCCCGTTTTTCTGATATAGGTATCTTCATCTGAAAAATATGTTAAGATGTAATCAGTTTTATCGCTGGACAAATCACTTAAAATATCACGGTTAATTTTTTCAACTAGTTGGCCTCGTTCTTCTTTTGATAAATCATAAAACCTCATTTTTAAAATACTTTCATCATTAATATAAAATAAATAAATTGCACACACTTTTGAAATGCATCAACCCATGAAAAACATTTTTAAGCCTGAGGTTACCAAGGAGGTTATGGATCGTGTCAACAAACTAGGACCTACCACACGCCCTGAATGGGGCAAAATGAGTGCCGACCAAATGCTGGCACACCTTAATGTTACTTACGAAATGGCTTATGAGGATAAACACAAAAAGCCAAATGGTTTTACTAAGTTTATGCTGAAACTGTTCGTAAAAAATACCGTTGTTGGTGAGAAACCGTACAAAAAAAATAGCCGTACCGCACCTCAGTTTTTAATTGTTGATGCCAGAAATTTTGAAGCTGAAAAAAAGCGATTAATAGACTACTTGAAGAAAACCCAAAGTTTAGGTGAAGACCATTTTGATGGTCGGGAATCTCATTCCTTTGGGAAATTGACCAAAAAGGAGTGGAACAATATGTTTTATAAACATTTGGACCATCACCTCACTCAGTTTGGAGTTTAATGCCAATTCTAAATTGGTGATTTCATAAAAAAAACCAACTAAACACAGTGCTTAATTGGCTTTTTGAGATTTGTTGATAATACTTATTTCGTTTTGTAAACTTTAGTACTATTGTCTTTATCAAAAACCATTACCAATTGGTCTTTGGTATTCATGTAAACTGACTTTAATTCCCAGCCTTCTTTTATAGAAGCTTCTAGCAAACACTTGCGTACGTCTGGGTTGAAAAGATTTAAATCTGAATTTACGATAACATCGTCAGCTCTCATATCCACGGAAAATAAAAGCAACATCGCTACGACTAATAATTGTAATTTTTTCATCATTGGGGTGTTTTAAGATTATTAATACTTAAGTACAAATTTATCGCTTGTACTATGTAATCTTAAATATATTAGGCGATTGCACAGTATTTCACGGTGAACTAACTTGTCTGTCTGCAAAGAGCAAAATTAACCGTTAAACGGAAAGAGGTAAAGGTGTTATTTGGGATGTCAGCCCTAATGTTTTAGGGGGTTTCATAAATCAATTCCTACGGAAATCTCCTGAAGTATTTAATTTATTCTGAAAAATTGATAGTGGATTTAGTTTTCTCGACTTCTAATTGAATCGTTCTACCTAATATTAAGGCCCGATTGTCCTTTTCGTGCCCCGCTGGCATATTAAAAGCAATTGGGAAATCATAATCAGACAAGGCGTCTAAAACCAATTGCTCAACGGAGGTACCCCAGAGTGTGGTGTTTTTTCGGAGTTTGGTCATATCCCCAACAATCACACCTTTGCAGTTATCGAAATAACCAGCACGTTTTAAACTTTGTAACATACGGTCGATATGGTATTTATACTCCCCGATTTCTTCAATAAATAAGATTTTGCCCGAAACATCAATACTGGTTTCTGAGCCCAACATGGTATGCAACATGGTTAAATTGCCCCCTACTAATGGCCCCGATGCTTGGCCCGTTCTATTATACGTTGAGCCCTCCAATGTGTAGCTCAAGGGTTTTCCAAATAAGGCATTTTGAAAAGTTGAAATACTGGCTTCAATTTCCGATTCATCTTTGGTAAGGCTCACACACATCAGTGCATGCAGGCTTTCAACTCCTGCATTGTGGATAGCATTGTGCAATGCTGTAATATCTGAATACCCGATGACCCACTTAGGATGTTTTTTAAAGCCGGAAAAATCCAATTTATCCAAAATCCTAACTGTCCCATAGCCCCCTCGTGCACACCAAATGGCACTAATTTTGGGGTCGTCCAATGCTTTTTGAAGGTCTTCACAACGTTCGTCATCCTTTCCTGCAAAATGGTTTGCTTGGTTAAACACATGTGTCCCAACTACGGAATGCAACCCCCAACGCTTTAAAAGTGCTTTAGCCTGTTCAACTTCACGCTCGCGGTGTTTCAGGATGCCCGAAGGTGCTACAATGGCAACAGTATCGCCTGCTTTTAAATAAGGTGGTCGTTTCAAAATATGAGTTTCAGGGGTTACGGTTTGAGAATTTAGCGTCTGGATTCCAAAGATAAAGGAAACACAACATAGGGCTACAATAAGTAGGTTTTTCTGCATATTGTAAATGTACATTTTTTTAGTGAAACTCAACTTTGACAAGCTCGAAGAGCGAAGCTAATGTTGTTAGTTGAACTAATCCCGCCGAAAGGCGGGATCTCAAACTTTGGCGAGTTCTTAAACTACCACAATTTTTTTCCAATACCCCCTCAAAATGTGTACTTTTACGCCTTCAAAAAAGGAGGTCATTCCGAGCGAAGCGTGGGAATCTGTAAAATGCAGATTCTGATTTAATGAGATTGCCACAGTCGTTCCTCCTTCGCAATGACATCTAACTTAATTTTATATTGATGGACAAACCAAAACGATACACCATTACCACAGCCTTACCTTACACTAACGGCCCAATTCATATAGGACATTTAGCAGGGGTTTACGTGCCGGCAGATATTTACGCGAGATATCTGCGCTTAACAGGAAATGAAGTGGCGTTTATTGGAGGAAGCGATGAACATGGCGTGCCAATTACCATTAAGGCAAAAAATGAAGGTGTATCTCCTCAAGATATTGTGGATAAATACCATGCGATTATTAAAAAATCGTTTGAAGATTTTGGGATTACTTATGATAATTATTCGCGTACATCGGCAAAGATCCACCATGATACGGCATCTGAGTTTTTCAAGATCTTGGACGAAAAAGGAGAGTTTGTTGAAGAAACTACCGAACAATTATATGATGAGGAAGCCAACCAATTTTTGGCAGATAGATTTGTAGTGGGTACCTGCCCAAAATGTGGATTTGAAGAAAGTTATGGTGACCAATGTGAAAATTGTGGCACCAGTCATAATGCTACGGATTTAATCAACCCGAAGTCAGCAATTACAGGAAACACACCCGCCTTAAAGCAAACCAAACACTGGTTTTTACCTTTGGATAAGCATGAAGCCTTTTTGAAGGAATGGATTTTGGAAGGTCATAAAAAAGACTGGAAGCCTAATGTATATGGACAAGTAAAATCATGGATTGATGATGGCTTACGTCCGCGTGCCGTAACCCGAGATTTAGATTGGGGAATTCCAGTGCCTGCAGAAGGTGGTGAGGGCAAGGTATTGTATGTGTGGTTTGATGCACCTATCGGATATATTTCTTCGACCAAAGAATGGGCGGAAAGAGAAGGTAAGGATTGGGAGCCGTATTGGAAAGACAAAGACACCAAATTGGTGCACTTTATCGGAAAGGACAATATTGTATTTCATTGCATTATTTTTCCAGCCATGTTGAGGGCAGAGGGCAGTTATATTTTACCTGAAAATGTGCCAGCTAATGAGTTTTTGAATTTAGAAGGGAATAAATTATCCACCTCAAAAAATTGGGCAGTTTGGTTGCCAGAATATTTAGAGGAATTCCCGGGTCAACAAGACGTGCTGCGCTATGCCTTGAATGCCAATGCGCCCGAAACCAAGGATAACGATTTTACATGGAAAGATTTTCAAGCGAGAAACAATAACGAATTGGTTGCTATTTTTGGAAACTTCATCAATCGCGTGGTGGTGTTGACCAACAAATATTTTAGTGGTATTGTTCCCGAACCTTCGGAATTAATATCAGTTGACGCCGAAACTTTGGCGACAGTAAAAGCCTACCCCGATGTGATTGCAAGCTCCATTGAACGTTATCGCTTTAGGGAGGCTGGGCAGGAATTAATGAATTTGGCCCGTTTGGGGAATAAATATTTAGCCGATGCTGAACCTTGGAAAGTGATTAAAGAAGATGAAACGCGTACAAAAACCATTATGTACGTTGCATTGCAAATTGCTTCAGCTTTAGCAACATTAAGTGAACCCTTTTTGCCATTTACTTCAGAAAAGTTAAAGAATATCCTTTGTCATTCCGCACTTGATTCGGAATCCACATGGAACGATATCCCAAACAAAGAAGTACTATTACCAGCCGGCCATCAAATAGGAAAAGCAGAACTGTTATTTTCCAAAATTGAAGACGCCACCATCCAAAAACAGTTGGATAAATTGGAAGCGAGCAAAAAAGCAAATGCTTCGACAAGCTCAGCAACCATAGAACCACAAAAAGACAAGATTACTTTTGAAGATTTTACCAAGCTTGACATTCGTGTGGGCACCATTTTGGAGGCCGAAAAAATGCCAAAAACCAAAAAGCTTTTAAAATTAAAGGTGGATACAGGAATTGACACCAGAACTATTGTATCCGGTATCGCCGAAAGTTTTACTGCTGAAGAAGTCATCGGGAAACGCGTCACAGTTTTAGTAAATCTGGCGCCAAGAGCTTTGCGAGGCGTAGAAAGCCAAGGCATGATTTTGATGACTGAGACTCCTGAAGGTAAATTGGTGTTTGTGAATCCCGATGCAACCAATGAGGTTTCAAATGGGTTGCGGATAAGTTGATATGAATAGGAATATTATTAGACAAATTGTTGATATTCAGGCTCAGGCGGAACGCTTGGTTAAGTCCAACGCGGAAATGACAGAGATTGAACAATTTGCCCAATATAATCGTGAAATCAAGTCATTCTTACTGAAAAATATCGACGATGGTTTTGTTTTAAACTTTGTGAAGGATATCCCTGATTTAGAAATTGAAGAAATTGAAACAAAAACTGGAATTATATCTGTTTTGTTAAGCCTTTTCGTGGGAGGAATTGCCCTCTATAATGAAAAACAGAAATCGCAGAAAGCATTAAAAATTGTCAGGGATATTCGTGGTAAATATGCTTCTGCAGAATTTATGCTAAAAAATTATTTTTCCTCTTAAGTAATGTTTTGAAATGAGCTGAGACTAAGCTCCTATGCAAAACACATTCACAGAGTTTTCTACCAATGCTATTCTTAAAATAGGTGATGAGGAGTTCCTCAAATCCTATAAAACAGCAAAACAGCCAGAGTTATACACATTTATTCGCACCACAAATTCAAAAGCTGAAATTATTGTGGATAGTATTCCATATACTATTGAGCCTAACAGCATTTTAGCGTTAACAATCGTTCAGTTTTTCGAATTTATTTCGGGAGAAAATTTAGTGGTGTATCAGTTCAACAGAGAGTTTTATTGTATTAAGGACCACGATCAGGAAGTAAGTTGTGCCGGGTTGTTGTTCTTTGGAAATGCTCATATTCCAATTATTGAGTTAAATGAGAGGGAACTTAAAAAGTTGAATATTTTGCACGAGGTATTTTTGGACGAATTGGAAACTGAAGATACCATTCAAGCAGAAATGTTGCGGATGCTGATGGCGCGTTTTATCATCATCAGCACCCGTTTACTTAAAGCCAAAGAAGGTTTCGTTGAGACTACCAAAAATACAAAAATCGATTTATTACGTGAATTCAATATGCTGGTGGAATCATTTTTTAAAACTGAACACAGCGTGTCCTTTTACGCCGATAAACTCTTTAAATCGCCTAAAACGTTATCTAATACTTTTGCTAAATTAAATACCAGTCCGCTACAAATCATTCACGAACGTATTATTCTTGAAGCTAAACGGTTATTGATTTATACGGATAAAACCGCCAAGGAAATAGCTTATGATATTGGCTTTGACGATGCCTCACATTTAAGTCGATTATTTAAGAAGCATACTACTTTATCACCTTCAGACTTTAAAAAACAGCTTAAAAAAGTGTCTTGACTCATTGTTTTAGAGCATGAGTGTTTCCCTCTAGGGAGGGGACTAAGGGGTAGGTTAACATTAGAATGCTTCATAATTCAAATTTATCTGAGAAAATCTAGACTAAGCGTAATCGGCTATAAAAAGTTTAAAGGGTAATTGAAGTTCCAAAACCCACCCCTAGCCCCTCCAAGGAGGGGAATGCGCAACACACGAAATTATAATTAGGGAAAAATTGACAACACCTAGGGCAATCTCACCATTTTATTGCTCTTCCTTTTGATTGATCTTTGCACTGTATAATTAAAACAACAAAGTCATGAATTTAAAACATACATCTATTTTCAATTTAATTGAAATATTTAAAGGCAAAAGGAAAAGTATTGTAAATACAATTTCGCCAAAAACACATTGTGAGCAAAAGTATATTCACGATTTCTATTGTGATGCTGAAATGCCCTATGTAGGAGGGGATTCTATAATTTCAAATAATTAGGGGAAAAATTGACAATATAAAAGGAAATGGTTACATGGTTTAGGGTTATAAACAACCGCATCTTTGTACCATCAATTAATAGCAATAAAAAAATAAACAATAACAATTTAAAATTTAGAACAATGAGCACATTTAATGTACCAACAAGAGATCAAGTAAGTGAAAACAATCAAGCAATTTTTGACAATCTTAATAAGGCTTTAGGTTTTGTGCCTAACCTATATGCAACGTATGCGCATAGTGATACGGCTTTAGAAAACTACCTAAACTTTTCAAACGCAAAAACATCTTTATCTGCCAAAGAAAAAGAGGTAGTGAACTTAGCAGTAAGTGAAGTGAACAACTGTATTTACTGTTTGTCAGCCCACACAGCTATTGGAAAAATGAACGGGTTTACTGATGCGCAAATTTTGGAACTTAGAGATGGAGAGGCATCTTTTAACATCAAATTGGATGCTTTAGCGAGATTAGCTAAAAACGTTACCGAAAACAGAGGTAGAACAGATGCTGAGGTTTTGGAAAATTTCTTTAACGCTGGATATACCAAAGGAAATTTGATTGATGTAATTTCTTTGGTCGGTGATAAAACGATTTCAAATTACATCCATAGTACGACACAAATCCCTGTTGACTTTCCGGTAGCACAACCTTTGGAAGGCCAATTAGTTTAATAATAAAAAACAATCAGGGGTTCCTGCGTTAAGGATTGAACGCTCTGTTTGAGCTCCTCGCAGAGAGCGAGTAGTGAAAGCCTGCCCCGAGGACGAAGGGTTCTTTATCGAACGAACTCACCATCGAGGGGAACGCCCAAAAAATAATAATCAAAAATTTAAAATTAGAAAACAATGAAAAAAGTAGTAGCAATTTTAGTAGTAGCATTAGGTTTTGCGTTAAATGGAAACGCACAGGACAAAATGATGAAAGACAACGTGAAAACCATTGCGTTGGAGCAAACAGCGGGAGAGTTTACCCAAAAATCGGTAACGGTTTCGGAAGGGACATACATCTTTTCAGTATCGAACAACCATGTTGGGAAAGACGTAGGTTTAGTTTTAGTGCCAAAAGGGAAGGATGCCAGCAAGCCTGAAAACCATATAGCAACGGCTTATGTAACAAGCGTGGTGAAAGATGGTGAAGTGGAAACGTCGAAAGCCACTAAATTAACAAAGGGAGAGTATGTTTACTTCTGTCCGCTAAACCCAACGCCACAATACACGCTTACCGTTCAGTAAAGTAACGTTTGATTAATAGTTGAGAAAGGTTATTCTAATCAATGGATAACCTTTTTTTATGGATTGTATTTAATAGAGCCAAAGGAAATTTTTAACTTTACAAAAAACAGAAAATTATGTTATCAAAAACTATAGAAGAAGCTTTAAATAATCAAATAAGGGTAGAGGCAGAGTCCTCTCAAATCTATTTGGCCATGGCCTGTTGGGCTGAGGTTAAGGGACTAGAAGGTGTTGCAAATTTTATGTATGCGCAAAGCGATGAAGAACGCGAACACATGTTGAAATTGGTAAAGTTTGTCAACGAACGAGGCGGGCATGCTAAAATCTCGCAACTGAAGGCGCCTAATGTAACCTTCAAATCCTTTAAGGAGATGTTTGAAAAACTGTTTGACCATGAAGTGTTTGTGTCTCAAAGCATCAACGAATTAGTGCATATTAGCCTTGAGGAAAAGGACTATGCTACCCATAACTTTTTGCAGTGGTATGTAGCTGAGCAGATAGAGGAAGAAGCCGTGGCACGAACTATTTTAGATAAGATTAATATGATTGGGGATGACAAGGGCGGTTTGTATTTGTTTGATAGAGATATTGAAAACTTAACCGTTACAACGGCCGCAATTGACAATCCAGAGTAATTTTAACATTTAATCTTATTTAGATTTAATAAAAATAAGCTATTTTTGCCCACAGATTTAGTAACTGATTTCTGTGGGCAAAAAAAAGAAACAAAAGAAAGCAATTAAAAAACTTAGAAAGTTAGGTGTTGACCTTCCTGAAAAAGTGAAAAGTAGTTGCTGTAAAAAGTTTAAAAAGGGCGAAAATAAACGCTGTAAAAAATGCCCATGCTACGATTTAATTAAGAAAGTGGCTTAATATTCTCCTGGCAACCGGGTTGAATGCAACATTTCCAATTTCCAGATATTGTCTTGCTTAACGGCTATCAAACTTTCCAGCCATTGCGCTTTTAGGATTAGAGTGTCTTTTTTGAGGGTGGCATAATTGTGATAGGCCATCCATATTCGGTTACCTTCCCTTTTGGATTTGAAAAAATCAAAAGTATTAATGCGTGTAAAGCCAGGGTCATTTTGCCGGTATCTATGGCACCAATTGACAATGCTGTCATTTGTCCAAACTTCACCATGTTCTAAAAGAACAAAATCCTCAGTATGATATTTCGAAATTTGAGTTTCATCCTGATTACTCCACACGTCGTCAAAAACCCCTTGCACCAATTGCTCAACGGCTTTAAAATCTTGGGTATTGTCAATTTTTTTATTGATTTCGTCACAACCCAAAAAAAACCAAAATGCTAAAAATAAAAGGTTAAAGTATTTCATGCTCAAAAACTTTAATGAATAAAAAGAGCCTTGGTCAGACCCATAATTCTGTTAAAGCTTTAAGTTAATAAGATATTTTCAATTTATTCCAATCCCATCTTAAATTCGTTAACTAAGTCGCTAAGTTCAGCACGCTTGGTAGCAATATGTCGATGACCTCCTCCTGTCTCTTGGAATATTCCAAAGCGGGTGAGCTACCTAAAAAGATTTTGGGGAGTCACTCACCGCATGCAAAATAAAATTGGTAGTGAAGCTCCCTTGTGTTACTTGTGTGGAGCTAGAATGCTTGGATGAGCGATTCCAACAGAATTCCCTATCTTGGTTTAATGGATTTTAGAAAAGGTTTTTGTGCTTTTAAAATGGGATTAAGTGTTCTCCTCCTTTGGAGTGCTTTTGGCTGTTCAGATGAGGTTGAAAAGCCTTTTGACGACGGGAAGAACACCAAGTTCACGGCTATCCCAGCAAGTCATTCCAATATTCATTTTGAAAATAAAGTCGAAGAAACGCCAGAGTTCAATTTCTTGAATTACAGCTACATTTATAATGGCGGAGGTGTCGGGGTTGGCGATATTAATAATGACGGACTTGAGGATATTTATTTTACTTCAAATCAAAAATCGAATAAATTATATTTAAATAAGGGCAATTTTGTTTTCGAGGATATTACAGAATCTGCTGGAGTTGAAGATAAGGAAGGTTGGTCAACTGGCGTAACTATGGTAGATATAAACAATGACGGTTGGCTGGATATTTATGTTTGTAAATCTGCATCCGTTCAAAACAGAAAGGCGCGACAAAATAAGCTGTTCGTCAATCAAAAAAATAATACATTTAAAGAACAGGCACTTGCCTATGGGCTTAAAGAAAATGGATTTTCCACCCAAGCCTATTTTTTTGACTCCGATAAGGATGGCGACCTGGACATGTATTTGCTCAACCACAGTTTGGAACCTAAATTACAAATCTTACTTGATCCTCAGCTACAAACCCGATTCACCAAAGACGATTTGGACCGTTTGTTTAGAAATGACAATGGCAAATATGTGGATGTTTCAAAAGAAGCGGGCATTCAAAAGAAAGCTTGGGGGCTAAGTGCATCCGTTGGGGATTTCAACAATGATGGTTGGCCGGATATCTACGTGGCCAATGATTTTCTGGAGCCCGATTTTCTATTTATCAATAATCAAGACGGCACTTTTGCAGATGACATCCTAAAGCGTTTCAAGCATATTTCCAACAATAGTATGGGGTCTGACTTTGCTGATATTAATAATGATTTATTGCCGGATTTGGTGGTTTTGGATATGCTGGCGGCCGATAGAAAACGTGGCAAGGAAAATATGGCCACAATGAGTACGGCCAAGTTCAACCGCATGGTAAAGCGGGGCTGGCATCACCAATACATGTCTAATATGTTGCAGTTGAATGATGGTAATGGTACATTTAGTGAGATTGGCCAGTTTTCGGGTATAGCTAAAACCGATTGGAGCTGGGCGGCGCTGTTGGCCGATTTTGATAACGATGGGTTTAACGATCTTTTTGTTTCCAATGGCATCGCAAAGGATATTGCTAATCAGGATTTTAGACATGAAATGCGTAAAAACCTATCTCGGCATGATGAAAAGAAAAATTTAGAGTTGGCCTTACAATTGATACCCTCTGCTAAATTATCTAATTATCTGTTTTTAAATAATGGGGATTACACTTTTAAGGACGTATCACAGGATTTTGGCTTTCATGCAAAGATCAATTCAAATGGCGCGGCATATGCGGATTTTGATAACGATGGGGATTTGGATTTGGTGCTTAATAATCAATCCGATAAAGCATCTATTTACAGAAATAATAGCCAAGCGAATTACATAGAATTAAGTTTTGTTGGGCCTAAAAAGAATAAAAAAGCCATCGGAACAAAAGTATTTTTATATGCTGATAGTTTGCAACAGACCAAAACGGTATATCCTGTAAGAGGCTACCAATCATCCGTGACGTATGATTTGACTTTTGGATTGGGTGAAAATGAAAAGGTGGATAGTCTAAAAGTGGTTTGGCCAGATGGGAGGGTCCAGGTTATGGAGAATTTAAAGTCGAACCAACATATTGGAATATTTTATAACAATGCTCAAGAATCAAATGTACCAATGAACCAAAAATCACCTGGTTTTGAAGAAATACCTTCATCTAATTTCGGTATTAATTATAAACATGAAAAAGTTAAGTTTAACGATTTCAATATGCAGGTACTATTGCCTCAAAAGCAGTCCACAATTGACAATGCGTTAGCCGTGGCCGACGTAAACAATGATGGTTTGGATGATATTTTTGTTGGAAACACCTCGGGGTTTCCTGCCCAACTTTATCTTCAAGAATCTTCGGGAATATTTTCCTTAACAAATCAGTCCGTTTTCCAAAAGGATAAAATCTATAATGACAACAATGCAAAGTTTTTTGACTGCGATAATGATGGCGATTTGGATTTGTATGTGGCTTCCGGGAATTATAGCCTTTCAGAAAATAACGAATTGTTGCAAGACCGATTGTACCTTAATAACGGCCACGGTATTTTTTCAAGAGGCCGTCTTCCAAAACTGTTAAGTGTTACCAAAGCTATCGCTATTACCGATTTTGATCAAGATGGAGACAAGGATGTTTTTGTTGGAGGACGTGTTATCTCGGGGAAATATCCTCAAGCGCCTGAATCATTTTTGCTGGAAAACAAAAACGGCACGTTTATAAATGCAACGGACAAAAAAGCTAAGGGCCTAAAACATATTGGGATGGTAAATGACGCCATATTTTCGGATTATGATATGGATGGAGATGCTGATTTAATAGTTGTTGGAGAATGGATGCCCGTAACCGTTTTTGAAAACGAAAAAGGACTTTATTCTAAAAAAGAGTTGAGCTCGAATAAAAAGACAGGTTGGTTTCAAAGTATCAGGGCTATAGATTTTGATGCCGATGGTGATGATGATTATTTTTTAGGCAATATTGGAGAAAACAATAAATTCCATCCCACCGAAAATTCGCCATTGCATATTTATGCCAATTATTTTGATGACAATGAAAGCTACGATTTTGCTTTGACCAAATCTTATAATGGCAATCTATTCCCCATTAGGGGAAAAGAATGTTCCACCGAGCAGACTCCATTTTTGAAGGATAAAATATCAACTTATAAAGGCTTTGCCAATTCCAGTATCTCTGAAATTTATGGGCAGAATGCTATTGATAAAGCTTTGCACTTAACGGCTACAACATTTAGCTCGTATTTTATTATGAATAAAGGAAAAGCAGGTTTAGAATTTAAGAGATTGCCCCATGTAGCTCAATTTGGGCCAACATTGGATTTTGAATTTATAGATACGGATAGTGACGGAATATTTGAAGTTTTGGGCATGGGTACATTGTATGACGCTGAGGTTGAAACCATCCGTTATGATGGCTCAAAAGGATTTATTCTAAAGGCATTTGAAGGAGAAGAGACGTTTGAAGTATTACATTCTTCAATTTCCAATGCTGAAGTAAAGCAAACTTCTAAAATAACTATAGGAGGACAACAATATTTAATTGTACTGGTTGCCGGAGAAGAGCTGAGGTTTTTAAGAATACATTAATAATTCCAAGTTAATCAGAAGTCTTTTTATTCAGTGTCCTATTGAGGATACCCATGGCAAGGTATAAGACGGGAGAGATTAATATTTCCTGAACAGAATTAGTAAAATCCTTTAGGTAAATTGAAATGTCAGAGATTAGCCAATTGAATCCTCCCAGGCCTGCAATAATGCAAAGACCTGAAATATGAACCATATGCCATATGGTAGACATCCAGGTGTCTTTTAATTTTCCTAGGTGAAAAGTACCCACGAAATAAACAGCCATTGTTACGGCAAACCTCGCCAGGTGTAGGATGTATTTTGGCACCGAAATCATATCGGGATTTTCAGCCAAGTACACATAATGAAATGTATATATAATAAGAATAATGATAAGTCCTGAAATAAAGCGAACTTTATCCGACGGGTACAGGTTCATTTTTTATTCGGATTTTGCGGGCAAATACAATCCACATCACAAACGTGGCTGCATAAACCGTTATTTTAAACAAATAGTGATGTGCGAAATCAAAATAGGCGTTGTAGTACTCCCCGAGGTAAATCAATCCGGCACACCGCAGAATATTAATTATATCAATTAAAATAAGACCAATAATTATGTAGCGTATTTTGCGCCAGATGCCTGATGGCATACAAATAATAAAGCCGATATAGAGTACCATTAGCTCAAGCCCGTTGCAGGCGTCGGCAATATTTAAAACTCTTTTTTCATGATGGTAAATAGATGAGGCCTGATATGTCACATATTCCCCGTCTAATATTTTTGTTGACAACTCATTTATAGCCACAAAGCCTGACATTGAAGTAAAATTGTTCAGGAATTTGGCTGAAGCCTCTCCAACATGGGCGGTAAGGGGGTGGTCTAAAACTTTTGAATCATACAGGAAAAAGCTGTAAATAACTTTCCAGACTATAAAAAACAATAAGGCTTTTCCTAAAAAAAGCCTTATTGGTAATGGAATGTCATTTTTTAACTTCCTGAAGTCTATCATTTTCTGCTATCGCGTAATTTTTTAACACCAAAGGCGGCGGCACCAATTAACAAAGCAAAAAGTCCGCCATCCAGTGGCACGTCTTTAACATTGTCATTAAAACCCGGTTGTGCCGTTAAATTGGCTGTTGCAAATAAAGCAAAAATTACGAACAATGCAATTGTTGTTTTTGAGATCATTTTTTTTGTGTTTTTCATGGTGTTCATTTTTAATTGTTATTCGATAATTAATTTTTTAGTTATTGTTCTGCCTTTTGAAGCCAGTTTTACAAAGTAAACACCTTGTTGTTTGGCAAAACTAGTGGCAATAGTAGCTTTTTTCGAGTTAAAGTCTTGCATGTGCAATATTCGGGCACCAAGTGTATTGTAAACCGTCATTTCCAGATCATCCATGCCTTGGGGAATGCTTAAATTAACAAAGCCTTCACCAGCCGGATTCGGATATAAAAGCAATTTGGACAGCTCCTGATCGTCCGTTGATAATGTGGTTGCGGAGAATACAATTTTAAATCTATTTTCTGAGACTGATTCCGTGTCGTTAGGATTTACGTTGAAAGCATATGCTACCTCTCCGCTCTGAGAAATCTCAGTAAATTCATTGGTTAAGGTATCCAATAAATACGGCGTACTACCCTTTAGGCCTGTGGCCTTCGCAACAATAACATAGCTGGTATTCCTGTATTGATCAATCTGCAATTGGATTTCGTCAAGCTCGTTTGGCGTAGATCTAGTCTCAACCGCGAGGAAAGTTCCATTGGTATAAGTCCCAAAGGTTTCATCTAAATTAGTAAACTTTGGAGCGTCGCGGAGATCAATCCCATTATTTCCATTGTCATCAAAGAAGACCAAAATTCCATCTGTTGCGGAATCATTGTTCGCAAAATCTGTGGACTCATATAGATTCAAGCTCAGTTGACTATTATTACTAGACCTGGACTTGCCTGAACCGCTCTTAAACACATTGGTCTCGGGAGTTGATACGTGCTTATTGTCCTGAGTAAATGTAATTGAACTTGGAGCAGTAGCCAAGGTTTGTACAAAACATGCTTGACCCGCCTGCAAATATTTGTCGGCCGCCGAACCAGCAGTAGAGGTATTTGAAGCCAAAACAACGGTAGAATAAGCTCCTCTTATTCCCAAGTTAGGATCATATACCCAATAGAATGTAGCGTTCAAATTGGTATTGGTAAGTGCATTGCCCAAAGTAGATTGCATATCAATTTGAGCTTGAAACGGGTTGCCTACAAAGTTGAACTGCCCTGCATTTGGATTTAATGCCAATGGCACCGGAGCACTGTTCTCAGCATCTAGTGATCCTTTGGCGACCAAAGTTGTTGGTGTTGGTGGTGGAGTATTGGTGCTTAGGTCAACAGTCCTGTCTCCTCTTACCATTAAACGATGGGGTACTCCATTTACTAAATTAGTGGCATCCGTATTTGGAATGGGATTCCAAGTTTGCCCAAGGTTATCAAAGGTAAACATAGATGGGTTTCCAGTTACAGTAGCATCAAAACCGTTTGCTCCTACTGTTGAGCCCGTAATATGGGTGTTCTGTTGCCAGTTGTTCGATATAAAATCTGTAGTTGTTACAGGACTGCTTAATAATCTAAATGCCCTATTTGGTGGAATAAATCGCTCAATAGTTGCATCTCCAATGAATGTCCCGGAACTTGGGCCAATATAGGCCGAACCATTTGGATCCGATTGCATTGTAAGTTCACCACTATTATCGACTACTCCATTATTTATTAAAACGACATTGGGATTAAAATCTACAGAAGCTCCATTACCAATAATAACCTGAGAGCATTCATTAATCGTTAAGTCTTGTCCTGTTGTTAAAACAGGATAGTTTGGTGCTCCGGTTGGGATGGTTGCTATGGATGCTGATAGCGACAGACCAGGTGCAAAACCACCTAGCCAGTTTCCGGTATTTGTCCAGTCAGTATCGATGGCTCCAGTCCAAACTACTCCAGTTATTTCGTTTAAATCAACAAAAACCGATTGGGTACAGCTTACGGAATTTCCAAAACAATCTTCAGCAGTCCAAGTAACGATAGTTTCACCTAAAGGATATACTGCCTTATTTGTTCCAGTCCAAGTTATACTGATATCTCCCAGATCGTAAACCATAGGGGCGTAGTCAGTAGGAGCATCGTTGGTTAAGGTAACCCCATAAAACGTTTTTCCCTCAACCCAATTGGAAGTTGGACCGTCTAAATTAAAATTGTGCAATGTCATATCGTACCCATTCCCAGAATCATCAATAACTGTAGTTAGTCCAGTATTGTCACCTCCAGCAATGCCCTGATTAAAATGGTATAGTGCAATCAATCCGGATTGGGCTGAAATTTCCTTGTTCATATCAGTTTGAATCTCTTCTTGCGTGCGGGCAATGTTCCAAACGCGAACTTCGTCCAATTTACCGCCAAGAGAAACAGGGATATGATCAGCAATTGTTTGTCCTAAGTTATCAGTGGAAATCAGGCCAAGTATATCGGTTGCAGAAGCCGGTGTTGAAGCAATAAGAAGGCCATTATGGTAAACCTTTACCGAAGCTCCATCAAAAGTTATGGCTAAATGTTGCCAAGTGTTTAATTTAAAAGTGTCTTGAATCACATCAATATCCGGGAAATCATCGTTTGCTAGTCTTGGATAAATCCAAGCACTTATAGTTGCTGTTCCAGTGGCTAATAAATCGGAAGTAAAATCAGGTATGGTCAAGCCATGGTCTAAGCCGTCAAAATCTATTGCATTTCCTAATGCTGGAGGGCCAGCCGTTACCATTGGAATTCCTAAGTTAACACCCGTCGCACCACATATTCCAGGATCATTATCTACAAGTATGTCTGAGGGACAGACAATCGTTGGCCCTTGATTAGGTGTAGCTAAAGTTTGAGAAACAGATGCTAAACACCCAGTATCAGTATCGTTAACAATGAGGTCATAAGTACCCGGTGCTAAACCAGATATATCTTTTGATGATGAAGTAAACCCATCAGGGCCCTGCCAAGAATAAATAAGATTTCCTGGATCTGATTCATTCTGAATATTGACTGAAATTGACCCATCATCCGCTCCTGGAGCACTTGGGTCTGTGGCATTGGATATGGTTGCTTCCAAAGCACAGAGAACATTAATTGATATACTTCTCGTAGCTTGTATTCCCGTGTCGTCCTGTGCCACAAAATTGATAAGAACAACTTGGCCTGCCTGGGCGGCTGACGGTGTCCAGCTAAATGCGGAAGTCGCAGTACCATCTACTGCACTTGTTACTGGTAACACAGGAGTCATAGTTGCCCCGACAGGCAAGGCAATAGAATTCAGCGTAGTGCTTTGACCAGTATCTGGATCTGTAGCAGCCACTGTAAAACTCACCGTATTTCCTGGTGGTGTTACAGAAAAAACAGTTGCTTCTGCTGGGGTTGGTGCGACAAAAACAGGTGGAGATGAAGCGCCCACCATTACCAACTTGATGTCTACGGGAACTTTTGACTCTGCATCCTCTACCATAAATACCACAGAAAAAGTTTGTCCTTCTGTACGTGTGGAAGTATCCATTGTAAACACCCCGTCAGAACTCAATGAAGACCCGGCAGGTTGTATGGTAACTAGTCCAGATTCTGCGCCCGTGGCCAATCTATAAGAAATGGCATCCCCTTCGGGGTCGACTGCTGGGATTGAAAACGTAGCGTTTGAAACGCCAATCGGCAGATTTACTACCTGTGGTAAACTAGCTACTGGGGGATTATTAAAGGTACCCCCCACATTTACTGTGGCTTTTAAAGCATAGTTTTGGTCATTATTACCATCTTCAAGGTCACTTGTTCGACAGCAACTATTATATGCGGATACTTCATAGTTGCCTGGACTAGCGTATGTTTTAGTATAAACCCATGACATGAACAAAATATCATTTGCAGCATCCACACCGGTTACGGTCGCTGTTAAAGTAATAATTTGGCCATCACCAAAATTCATCGTACCCAAATTAAGAGTCTGTCCTACTGTTGGTGCACCCCAAAAAGATCTTCTCCATTGCGTATTAGAAGTAAAAGTAATACTGTTTCCCCCAGCCTGAGACCATGATAGGGTACCCCCTCTAAAGTGGGAGGCTTGCACTTCCATCGTTGATAGCATACAGAATGCAAATAGCAAAACTGGGATTAAAAATTTTACGTTTAAATCGGGCTTAAAACTTTTTGCATTTTTGTTTGTAGCACCCAGATACTTGCACCTAAGTGAGAGTAGAATTTCATTCATAATTGGTTGTTTTAATTAATAGCTCATTAACCAAAAACAGTGTAGGATAAATTCTAAAACCTATGTGTGTAGAAACGAAGGGATTATTTAGTGTAGCTTTGGTTGGGTTACTGAATAATAAATCAAAAAGTATTAATCAATAAGAACTTTAAATTTGAACAAATTTTTGGGAATGAGTAATTTTTTTCGATAAGAGGTAAGAAAACCATTATGAATCGTTCTTACAAAATTTGATAGAGTTGGGAAGTGGTAAAACTAGTTGTATAAAAAAACGTAAGGCGATGTGTTTTCTGAAATTAGCGCGAAGGCAAACTGGAAAGAACTTCAAGTATAATTGTTTATCAATGTGATCTGAGTAGGTCATTAATATGAATGTACCCCATGTAAAGTCAATATATTCTGCATTTGATTAAAGCCTCACACCTTAGCCTAAAATGATGGGAAATAGTATAAGTTATGTATTAAGAAATTCTAAAACTATACAAAGGTTGTAAAGCAATAAGGCTTTTCGGAGGAAAAGCCTTATTGTGCTATTGGAATGTCTTTTTTTAACTTCCTGAAGTCTCTTATTTTCTGCTATCGCGTATTTTTTTAACGCCAAAAGCGGCAGCTCCAATTAATAAAGCAACAAGCCCGCCATCTAATGGCACGTCTTTAACATTGTCATTAAAACCTGGTTGTGCCATCAAGTTTGTTGCGGCAATTAAAGCAAAAGCGATAAACGCAACGGTTGTTTTCGAGAACATTTTTTTTGTGTTTTTCATGGTATTCATTTTTAATGGTTATTCTATTATTAATTTTTTCGTTATTGTATTGCCATTTGAGGCCAGTTTTACAAAGTAAACACCTTGCTGTTTGGCAAAACTAGTTGCAATTGTCACCTTGTTTGACTTGAAGTTTTTCATGTGCAATAGCTCTGCGCCTAGGGTGTTATATATTGTTAGTTCCAAATCATCCATACCTTGTGGAATGCTTAAGTTAACAAAACCTTCGCTAGCCGGGTTGGGGTATAACAGCAATTTAGAGAGCTCTGCATTTTCGGTTGACAAGGTCGTCGCCGAAAATACAATTTTAAATCTATTTGCGGAAACGGATCCGGTATCACTAGCATTTATATTGAAGGCATACGCTATCGTTCCACTTTGCGGAATCTCTGTGGAGATGCCAGTAAAGGTGTCTAAAAGGTACGGGACACCTCCCTGCAAGTCGGTCGCGTTCACGACCATAACATAGTTAGTATTTCTATATTGATAAATCTGCAATTGGATTTCATCAAACTCCGTAGGTGTTGCCCTGTTTTCTACAGAAAGGAAGGAGCCATCTGTGTAAGTTCCAAAGGTCTCGTCCAGGTTCGGGAACTTTGGCGCATCCAGAAAGTCTACTGCATTATTGCCGTTGTCATCAAAAAAGATCAAAATTCCATCTGCTGCGGTATCATTATTTGCAAACGCATTTGCTTCGAATAAGTTTAAGCTCAGCTGTCCAGTGCTTGCTGCAGCTTTACTAGAGCCACTCTTAAATACATTGGTCTCCGGGGAGGAGGTATGTTTGTTATTCTGCGTAAAGGTGATTGAACTGGCACCATCAGCTACGGTCTGTACAAAACATGCCTGGCCTGCCTGCAAATATTTGTCAGCAACCGAACCAGCCGTAGACGTGTTGGAAGGCAATACAACAGTAGAATATGCACCTCTTATTCCTAAGTTTGGATCGTAAACCCAATAAAATATTGGATTCAAATTTGTATTCGTCGCTGGGAAACCTAATGTCGTTGCCATATCCATTTGCGCCTGGAACGGATTGCCAACAAAACTGAACAGTCCAGCATTTGGATTTAAAGCCAATGCTCCCGGAGCAATGTTTTCTGCATCCAGTGTACCTCTGGCAACTAGTGTTGTTGGCGTTGGTGGTGGATCATTCGTGCCTATATCCACAGTTCTATCCCCTCTTACTAATAAACGGTATGGCGTACCATTGATTAAATTTGTAGCATCAGTATTAGGGATAGGATCCCAAGTTTGTCCTAGGTTATCAAAGGTGAACATTGACGGATTACCTGTTACCGTGGCGTCAAAACCATTAGCCCCAGTGGTAGATCCTGTAATATGTGTACCCTGTTGCCAGTTGTTCGATATAAAATCACTTGTAGTAACTGAAGTACTTAATAATCTAAATGCCCTGTTGGCGGGAATAAAACGTTCAGCCGTAAAATCACCATTAAATGTACCACTTCCTGAGCCTATATAGGCAGACCCTGTATTGTCTGATTCAAATGTAAAATTACCATCATTTGTAACGGTACCTAAATTAGTAACCACTACGTTGGGATTAACAGTCAACGAGGCGGCACTTTCAACGGTTACGGTTGCACAATCATTTATGGTCAAATCCTGTCCTAAGGATAAAACAGGATAATTTGGCGCACCATTTGGTATAGTCACATCAGATGACAATGATAATCCGGGGGTTACTCCGCCTACCCAGTTCCCTGCATTAGTCCAGTCGCTATCTACGGCTCCAGACCAAGTGGCTGGACCGCTTCCAACGGTTACTTTTTGCACACAAGTGGCTGTATTTCCAGAGGCGTCTGTTGCCGTCCATGTTACCATGGTTTCTCCTATGGGGTAAACCGCCGTGTTTGTTCCAGTCCAAGTAATGGGTACACCCTCAACATCATAAACTATAGGGACATAAAGAGCAGGCGCATCATTGGTTAAGGTAACACCAGTAAATGTTTTTCCTTCAACCCAATTAGATGTTGGCCCCATTAAGGCGAAATTATGCAAGGTTAAATCGTATCCGTTTCCAGAATCATCGATAACTGTAGTTAATCCTGTATTATCTCCTCCCGCAACACCTTGATTAAAATGGTACAATGCAATCAGTCCTGGTTGCGCTGAAATTTCCTTACACATATTGGCCTGAAGCTCCGCTTGCGTTCGAGCTACATTCCAAATGCGGACTTCATCCAATTTACCGCCTAAAGAAACAGGGATAAATGGTTCAATTAGGGCTCCGACGTCAAGATCTTGATTAGCCGCAATGAGCCCAATAATTTCTGCTGTCGTAGCAGGTGTTGTGGCGATAAGTTTACCGTCAAGATAGCCTTTCACCGCTGCACCATCAAAAGTAATGGCAAGATGTAGCCAAGTGTTTAATTTGAACAAATCCTTAATTTCTTGAATATCGGGGAAATCTTCATTCTCTAAACGCGGATAAATCCAACCGCTTATGGTAAACATTCCTGTTACTAATAAATCGGGGGTAATATCAGGAATAGTCAATCCATGATCCAAGCCATCAAAATCAATGGCGTTCCCTGTTACCTCGCAGTTGTCCGATACCATTGGGACTCCTAAATAAATGCCAGTGGCACCACATGTTCCAGGATCAGCATCCACAACAATATCTGCAGGACAAATAATCGTAGGGTCTGTATCATCATTTACAGTAATATCAAAACTACATGTAGCCGTATTAAAAGATGCATCCGTGGCTACAAATGTGTTGGTTGTTGTACCCACCGGGAAGGTACTTCCACTTGGAAGGCCTGCGGTTTGGGTTACCGTTAAAGCACCGCCTCCAGAATTAATAACAAAACTGATATTGTCTAGAGAAACATTAAAGAAGCCTTGGTCGTCCTGTTCCTCAAGGCTCAAATAGACCTGCGTTCCCTCAAGAGACTGCAACAACGTGGTAACGTCAAAATTTCTTGAATTCGGCCCCAATTGGGTGTTTGGGTCGCCGGGGTTTGTAGAGAATATCTCCTGAATTGGTGTCATGGCTGCATCTAAGAGCATAACTCGGAACTCTTGATTTGGATCAGAAAAACCAGTGCCAGCATAATTTCTTATCCTGTCCAACCAACTGATATTCGCCTGAGTTATACCTGTAGGTACCATAATAAGCTGAGAAACCAAATGAAGTCCAGGGCCACCTTGGTTAGAAACTATATCAAAACTGCCTGCTAAAGGAGGCAAAGCACCTCCAGGTCCTGCCGGATCAAAAGTTCCATCGTTCATAGCATAATTTCCAGATCCAGAATTCATGACGGTCCAACCACTAAAGTCTCCAGTTTCAAAACCTCCATTGATAATAAATTCAGGGAGAGCCCCGCAATTATCCGTCACTGTTGGATTGGTAAAAGTAACCAGGGCACCACATTCTCCAGGGGCGCTATTCACTACAATATCTAAGGGGCAGGTAATCATAGGATCTTCAACATCATTAACCGTAACTTCAAAACTACAAGTAGCTGTATTACCAAAAGCATCCGTTGCGGTTACCAATACGGAAGTGGTTCCCACTGGGAACAAACTACCAGAAGCAGGAACACTAGAGGTAGTTACTCCTGGGCAGTTATCCGTGGCGGAAGCCATAAAGTCAACTACGGCGCCACATTCCTCAAAATCATTATTTACTGTAATATCTGCAGGACAGGTCACTACTGGAGGTACAGTATCTGCTGCATCCAAATTGGTGAAAGCAACTGTAGATAGTGCCTGGTTGGGCAATGTATGCAGCCAATTAGAAATATCTTCAAAATTTGCTTTTGTAATACCATCTCTAAAAGTGGCTGGATCATACATGTATTCTACTCTGTCTAATCCTATAAAAAGGTCCCCGTCATCTGGAAAACCATCTACTACTATTGCGCAAGGAAAGTCTGCAGAAGGGTCTTCAGACGTAGGGATGGCACCCCCATTTTGACCTGGCGCAATACCAGAACCTGTAAATAATACAGAGTATATGTCTGTAACACCATTGGTTGAATCTTCATCCGTATCCGCATAGGCATATAACCCATCTCCATTTGTGGCAATACTGAAACTACCATTTCCGGTAGCGGTTGAAACTGTTGCAGTGCCACAATCTCCTGAGGAGCATGTTGTAGAAAGCACATTAGCACTTGTTTCATCTACAAAAACCACAACACCTTTTGCAAGTCCGCCGGCTCCTACTTCATATTTTATTACCGCTTCGCCAGAGGGAAACCCACCATATGTAAAGGCGTTAGTGCCAGATGCATATGAATTGTCTGTAAAGTAAACAATTTCTCCTGCTGGTAAATCTAAAGTTGCCGTAAACGAAAAGCCATCTGTTGTCCTGTGGTTCATTCCAACGATAACTACTTTTTGGGAAAACCCAAGGAAAACCGTTAAGTGGGCTAAAAGGATAAATATAATTTTTTTCATAATGTCTTTGGTTTAGTTTCTTGAAGGGTAGACTCCTACAAGTGCAATTATAAAATTAACCGTTGTATAGGGTTGCATATTTTCATGGGATTGGCTTCCGCCAGTGTTGCCTATTGTTGTTGTGGAAGTAGGACCTGCTAAAAACGAATCATCTGAAGCCGCCGAGTTAAATGCACCTATTTGACTCGCAATGTATAAGCCGTTACCAATACCTTCTTCTCCCGCGGCAGTGCTCACTGCTACTTGGGTAGTGGTAGTTGCGCTATGGGAATGTCCTGGTATTTGAGCTTCCGTAAGCGTTTCTGTTTCGTTTCCAAATTTTTGACCCCACGCCCAAGGCCTTAAACCGGGACCTGTTCCTGGATTAATTGCTAACCTGCCCCTAAGGTCTGGCAACCCAAACGTAGTTCTGCCATCTCCGCCATATGTTGTCCCTAATAGCGAAAACAATGCTTGATATTGGGCTATAGGTAATAATTGTCCATCACAAAAGGCCCATCCCCTAGGGGCAAAATTGCCCGCAAAAATGGTGATTTCGCCAAGCATGGGATCTTGGGCATTAGCTTCATTTGTATTGAAAAAAGAAGCGATAAGTATGCCGAAAAGAATGATACATTTTTTCATAGTTGTTGGTTTTAGCTTCTTGAAGGAAATATACCTACCAAGGCAATAATATAGTTTATAGTGATGCTGGGTTGCATATTGTCATGCGCTTGGCTCCCACCAGTGTTAGTAGTAGTTGTTGAAGAACTTACGCCAGCAAGTTCGTTATCGTCAGTAGGGGTTGCATTGTACCCATTGGTGTGATTCGCCAAATGGTTCCCATCAGCATTTAATTCTGTCCCTGTATCTGTACTTACTGCAATTTGTGTAGTTGTAGTTGCGGTGTGATCATGATTTGGGATTTGTGGCGTAGATAATGTTACCTGCTCTGCACCTCCCTTAGCACCTAGGCGCCTAGGGGTAAGTCCGGGGCCCGTACCCGCATGTATGGGTGCCCTACCTCTTAAGTCTGGCAATGCAAACGTAGTTCTGCCATCACCACCATAGGTAGTTCCTAGTATAGAAAACAATGCTTGATAGTTCGATATAGGTAATAATTGACCTTGACATAACGCCCATCCACGAGGAGCAAAGTTACCTGCAAACATTTTAACTTGGCCAATAAATGGTTCATCCTGTGCTTGTGTTTGGTTTGTGCCTAGAAATAAGGTAAACACTAGAGATAAAAGTAATATTTGTTTTTTCATGATATATCTTTTTAACTTCTTGAAGGGAAAGTGCCTACCAAGGCAATGATGTAGTGCACGCCTAAACTAGGTTGTATGTTGTTATGGGGTTGAGTGCTGCCAGCGTTATCAATAGTTGTTGTCGATGTTGTTCCGTTTAAAGAGGCTCCGGGTGTGGCGTCTTCATTAAAACCACCCAACTGGTTTGCGATGTGCTGTCCACTACTATCGTCGCTAGCTCCTGCGTCTCCATTTAATACCACTTTAGAAGTAGTGGTAGCCGGATGGTTATGGCTAGGGATCTGATTCGATGTTAAAGTAACATTGTCCTGACCTGTTTTGGAACCAAGGCGCCTATCTGCTAAGCCTGGTCCGTTACCTTCTCCTATAACGGCCCTGCCTCTTAAGTCCGGAAGGGCAAATGTAGTTCTACCATCACCACCATAAGTAGTGCCAAGAATGGAAAATAGTGCTGTATTTTGATTTATGGGTAATGTTTGCCCATCGCAAAAGGCCCATCCCCGTGGAGGAAAGTTGCCGGCAAAAATTCTTATCTCACCGATAAAGGGTGTTTGCGCCTCTGTATTATTTGTGCTAAGAAAGGAAGCTAGCACCAAACATACAAGTAAGAGTTGTTTTTTCATATTGTTGGTTATTAGTTTAAACGATTATTCATAGAGCCATCAATCTGCTTTTTGAAAGCGGTACATTTCAAAAAGTAAAAAGCGGTAAAAATGTCAAAATCTTACAGCAAGTAGGTATTTCGCTATTTTAAAATTTGTGGATTTGGGGAAGACGGAGCATTCTTTATTAAAGCAAAATGAAAATGGTATCTCTTTTCATTAAAGAAAGTCCTAAAAAGCCTAAAAAAATTGGCATAGACAAATGTTAATAGCCTTATAAAGAAATGGCATTAAGACATTAAAAACACCTTTTTTCTTAATTTTTCGTTAAAACACTAATTTTAACCTATAAAAGGGCAATAGTGGCACTTTCAAAATGACTATAATCTCGATGAAATGTAAGGTACTTTTGATATCAAATTGAAGTAGCTCTAGTTAAGTTATTTTTAAATTTGAAAAGAAAGAACCCAAAAGGGTAACTATTTTATTTAGAAGCTTATTAGATCTGAGCAGAAATTGACAAAAAAAGGAATACCTTTTCTAGTCTATCCACTTATCCAAAGTCTCAAAAAGCTCTTCTTTTATCACTGGCTTTGAAAGGAAGCCCACACAGCCTTTATTGAAGCATTTTTCCCGTTCGTCCGGCATGGCATAGGCCGTTTGCATAATGATTTTGGCATCCGGATTGATTTTCAGGATCTGTTCCATGGCGTCGATACCGTTCATTTCTGGCATTCGGATGTCCAATAGAATGACGTCTACATCTGGGTTACTTTTATAAGTGTTTACAGCCATTTTTCCTGTGTTTGCAAAGAGAATATTGGCTCCAGTATTTTTCAGAACTACCTTGAACAACAATTGAATTAGAGAGTCGTCCTCGGCAATTAAAATAGTCCTATCCTTCAAAAAGCTTACCCTATTCGTCGTTTCGGATTGCCTACTCTCCTTTTTTAGTTGGGTCAACTTTAATGGTATGGTAAATTCAAATTGTGTGCCTTTTCCCAGTTCAGAGGCTACTTCGATATATCCGCCCAAAATGGTAATTATGCCTTTGCAAATGGCTAATCCAAGGCCCGTGCCACCGTATTTGGCGTTGTTTTCGTAGTTGATCTGTTTGAAACGCTCAAATATTTCAACTTGCTTGCTTTTATGTATGCCGATGCCTTCATCCTTTACAAAGAATTTCAAATAGTCATTTTCAACATTAAAGCCAAATGAAATTTCACCCTCATCCGAGAATTTTAATGAGTTGTTGAGCAGGTTGGAAATAACTTGTTGCAATCGTTGCGGATCGGTAACTATCAACAAATCATTGTGTTCTTCTGGTATGTAGGATTTAAAAGTGATTTGGCTTTTCTGTTTCACCAATTTTAATTGATTGTAGGTGATTTCAAGATTGTTGATCAAATTGGCGATGTGACACTCCTTATACACCATCTTGATTTCATTGGATTCTATTTTTGAAACGTCGATGATGTCGTCAATCAGGTTAAGCAGTTGTTTCGAATTATTGTCAATTATTTCCAGATATTTAAGCCTATCCTTTTTAGAGAGGTCGTCATTTTTAAGCAGTTCAGAAAAGCCAAGGACGCCGTTCATAGGGGTTCGGATTTCGTGGCTCATGTTGGCCAAAAAGTAGTTTTTATGAATGTTGGCCGCCTCAGCAATTTTCTTTGCATTGATAAGCTCTTCTTCGTTAAGCTTTTGTTGGGTAATTTCCTGTGCTGCGCCTCTTAGAGCAATGATGTCTCCTTCTTTATTTCGTACAGCTTCGCCATGCGCTAAAAGCCAACCAAAATCACCATTTTCCTTTATCATTTTGAGTTCCAAGTCATAAGGTTCTCCAGTGGTACGTGTTTTTTCGACCGCTTCGGAAAGCCTGTTCCAACTTTCTTCATCAAATAGTTTCATATGCTCGGTGTAGGGCGGTGGTGGTAGAGACGAATCGGAATTGTAGATGTCATACAGTTGTTTGGTCCACCTGACTTGGTTGGTGTCTAAATCCAAATACCAGCTTCCAACTTTAGTAATTTCCTGAACCCGTTGCAGTTCATCCTTACTTCTTTTAAGGTCTTCTTGGTTCTTCTTAAGATCGGTAAAATCTGAAATGGTACCTGCAAATTCTCCCTTTCTGGGGCAGAACGTATTGACATAAAAATATTTGCCCAATGGTTCTACATAGCCCTCAATGGTTTGGTCTTTTCCTGTTAAGGCCGTTTCTCCGTAGCTTTTTATCCAGTTGTTGGGGTCATCCTTTAAGTTCGGTAAAAATTCCGAGATTCGTCTACCAATTATTTCATCGGCTTTCACACCCGTAATTTTTTCGTAGGCCGGGTTTACATCAATATATTCCCAATCAATTGGTTCGCCAGTTTTATCGGTTATAATTTTGGCATGTATAAAACCTTCATTTAGGTGTTCAAATAGTTTATGGTACTCTTTGTCCTTTTGGGCTAAGTCTTTTTCGGTCTCCTTAAGTTTATTAATGTTGTCAAATGTAATCACGACGCCGTTTATCGCTTTATTCGCGGTAATAAAAGGGCTAATACGTTTCAAGTAAAAATTATGGTCTTTGTCCTTAACCTGCTTTTCTACGGTAATTAACTTTTCCAAAACCAATTTGGAGTCTTCAATAATTGATGCTCTGGTATCCTCATCAAAATTTGAGGTAAAACTGGACAAGGTGCGCCCAAGGTCACTTTCCTGAAGGTTAAAGACATCTTTTAGGGCAGGAGTGAATTTTCGAATCCGAAGGTCCGTATCCAAAAATAAGGTGGCAATATCAGTATTGTCCAAAAGGTTGGTCACGTCGTTGCTCAAATTGGTCAGTTCCTTATTTTTTTCTTGCATTTCAGAATTAACCGTATAAAGCTCTTCGTTTACGGATTGTAGTTCTTCATTTGTGCTTTGCAATTCTTCATTGGAAGCCATCAGTTCCTCATTGGAGGATTGCAATTCCTCATTACTGGTTTCCAGTTCCTCGATCGCATTTTGAAGCTCGGTACGTACCACTTTAAGCTCGTTTTCGAGGTCTTCCATACGTTGGTTGGACAGCTCGTCTATGGCGATATTTTTGATGATCAATGGGTCGTCCTCTTTTACGGCTTTGTCTTCGCTAAATTCGATGAGGTAGCAATCTTGGAAGTTATCTGTGTCCTCAGGTTTATGAAAGGTCACATCAAATTTTAAATTATCCTTTCCTTTTTGATACACCACGCCCTTTATCACCACATCTTTCTCCTCTGCATTTAGTCGTCTAATTCCGGTTCTAATGGTGGCAGCAATTTCTGGAGTTACCGATTTCAATAGGTTATTTTGAAATACCCCCTCACCAAATGAAAGTTTCTGGCCCGCGTTTCCATTAATAAAAAGTATATTGTAACTACTATCAATAAAAATTGAAGCTGGACTAAACTTTCTGCTCAGATATTTATGAAAAGTAAGGTCTGGGCTCTCTTTAACAGAGGTAAACTGAGGCATCAGCACTGGAGATGCTGGTGTTTTGTAAGTTAATGTATTGATGCGCTCCCGGGCATTGCTTTGAGAAGGGATTTGCTTAACGTCCGAAACATTTTGGTAAATCTTCCATTTTACGTCTACCGGCTTAAAATATTTTGAGCTTTCGCCCAAGGATTCGCTGTTGCCCAAAAATAGATAGGCATACTTTTGGGATGACTTCTTTTTTCAACTTTTCAAAAGCCTCGGTGTCCCTAAAAAAGCGGGTAACCCCGATCAAAAAGTCGTCCTTCAAAGCCTTTTTTTCGTCCTTGTTGCTGGATAAAAACGTGGCATAATCAAAAAGGTGCTCAATATTATTGATGTTCATTCGCTTTTCAAGTCGCCTCAAAAGCGTATTCTTCTTATATTCCCTAAAGTCAATTCCCGAGTATTTATAAACTATAGTGAGGATGTCATTTACAATGGATTCATTGGATTTGTCCTCATGGAAATCCTCCGGTATCAACTGCCTATTTATAGGTTGCTTATAGAAAAACTCGGCTATCTTTTTGGTATCCAAAATGTAATCCACCGTGTTGGTTAAAATGGCCGAATTGGGCATACCATCAAATTGTGCAGATTCTGGTTCTTGCACAATGATAGTGCCACCCCCTTCCTTTATGGTTTTGATACCCCTAGAGCCGTCCGAACCTGTTCCGGAAAGGATCACTCCAATGGCGCGTTCTTTGTATTCTTCACCCAAAGTGTGAAAAAAGATATCAATCGGTAAATTTAAATTATGCTTGGGCCCTTTGTCTAATAAATAGAGTTTATCCTTTTTAATGTGGAGGTTCTTGTTTCTCTGATTTAAATAAATACAGTTGGGTTTGATCACCTGCTTGTCCTCAGCAGTGTAAATGGGCATGCTAGTGTGCTTACTTAGCAATTCTGGCATTAAGCTTTTAAAATCAGGTGAGAGATGCTGAATTATTATAAACGCCATACCAGTGTTGTCGGGGACGTGATCAAAAAGGGTTTGTATAGCATCCAAACCACCAGCTGAAGCACCAATACCAACAACATACAAGTTGGTTTTTTTATTCTTCATCGAAGGGTTATGTCGTGATTCTCGAAAATAGTAAATTTTTGAAATAAAATCTGACTTTTGTCATAGAAATTCTGAAATTTATTTCTTAATAGCTATTGTTGATTTGGTAACTCCATTTTTTTTGTCAAAAGATTAGAGCCTTAAGGAAATATTTGGCAATAAAAATTAGCAGTACCGACTATCGGTATTAATATTGCTCTTTGATAAGAAGAGGAAAAACATTACAATATTAACAAAAAAATCGATGAAAAGCATTAAACTAACGCTATACGACGAATAATTTACTCCCCAATGGCTTTTCAACAATATATTTGAAGTTCAAGTCTATTTAAACTATAATGTTATGAAAATTAAAATTACCCTATTTGTGGCTTTGTTCGGTCTGGCCTTATTGAGTTGTAATATGGAACAAGTGCAACTAAGTACTGAACAGATGGCGTTGGAAAGTAAAAAGAACAAAGATGTTAAGAATGTCGTCGTCATCGAAGGCAACACCACAAGCGACAATGATGATTTTGAACATTGTGAAACCGTGAATTTAATAGCAGGACAAAACCATGTGGCCGGCACAGTAAACATTGACGTAGAAGGCGATAATTTGGTCGTTACCTTTTTAACCAATACCGATTGGACTATTGATGCTACTCATTTACATGTTACCAATTGTACAGATGAGGAATTTCCATCGACAGGAAGTGGTAATCCAAAAATTGGAAACTTCGAATATTTTAGCGTCCATGAAAATGGTGTTACCGAAGTGGTTTATCTTATTGATTTAAATTCCGATGAAATTGACATTTTTGATGAATTCTGTTTTGCAGCGCATGCCGAAGTAAGGGGACCTTCATCTGAAACGGCCTGGGCAGAAGGCGAGGATTTCGGTGGTAAAAGCTGGGCCATGTACGTTGAAGCTTTCTTGACAGATTGCGACGGTGGTTTCGTGGGAGGCTAATTATTTGTAAAAATTCATCTCGTCCAAATATCGCCATACCTTGTTAGGCAACATAGGCTGTACGTTTTTTCCTGATTTTATGGATTTCCTAATAAAGGTTGAAGAGAGTTCCATGATTGGGGCTTGGATGACATGGATTTTTTCGTGGTTATCAAATTGAGTGCCATCGTCATCTTTATAAATTCTAGGGTAAACATAAATGTGGTGGTTTTCCAAAATCACCTCATAATTTTTCCATTTATGGAAACTCTTTAGATTGTCGCTTCCCATAATTAGGGCAAATTCCATATCCGGATATTTTTCCTGTAGATGCGCTAGCGTATTAACGGTGTAATTCGGTTGAGGTAAGCCAAATTCAATATCGCAAGGTTTCAATTTTGTATAATCCTCTGTAGCGCGGTACACCATTTCCAAGCGCTGATAATTGTCTAAAAGCGAACTTTTCTTTTTAAAAGGATTATGGGGCGTCACCACAAACCAAACTTGATCCAAATCGCTATATTCCGCAAAATGATTGGCAATTACCAAATGACCAATATGGATGGGGTTAAAAGAACCAAAATAGAGCCCAACTTTCATAAAATTTATGCTATAATGAAATCTCGGACTTGTTGCTCGGCATCTTCAAGAGCCCTTTCCAAATCGTCGTTTATGATTATGGTATCAAACAAGGGTGCAGTAGCCAATTCGGCAGACGCTTTGGCTACGCGCATATTGATTTTATCTTCGCTTTCGGTTTTGCGTTTTTTTAGCCGAATTTTAAGTTCGTCAATACTCGGGGGCTTTACAAAAATGGCCAAGGTTTCGTCTGGAAATTTACGTTTGATGCGCAGTCCTCCAGAAACGTCAATATCGAAAATCACATTTTTGCCTTTGGCCCAAATCCGTTCCACCTCAGTTTTTAACGTGCCGTAAAAGTTATCGCGGTACACTTCTTCCCATTCCAAAAACTCACCACTTTTTATTTTGTTTTTGAATTCTTTCGCTGAAAGAAAATAATAGTCTTTTCCATCTTCTTCATTGCCACGTTTTTTTCTCGAAGTGGCCGAAATTGAAAACTCCAAGTTCAAATCTTCAATATTAAGCAAATGCCTTACGATGGTAGTTTTTCCAGAACCGGATGGTGCTGAAAATACGATGAGTTTGCCTTGTGTTTTGTTTTCTTTTTCACTCATAAAATACTGCTAACTGCGACTGCAACTGTCAACTAAATTATAGTACATTCAATAACTGTTCCTTAATTTTCTCAAGTTCGTCTTTCATTTGAACCACTAGTTGTTGCATGGGGGCATAATTACTTTTGGAACCGATGGTGTTGATTTCCCTACCGATTTCTTGACCAATAAACCCTAATTTTTTTCCGTTGGAATCTTCGGAGTTAATTGATTCCGTAAAATAGTTTAAATGGTTTTCCAGCCGAACTTTTTCTTCGGTGATATCAAACTTTTCAATATAATAGACCAACTCCTGCTCAAATCTATTTTCGTCGTATTTTTCCCTGAGTTCCTCAACGCCTTTTAATAAACGTTCGCGAACGGCCTCCACACGCTCGGGATCTATTTCAATCACTTTTTCCAATAAGGCGCGAATTGCAATAATCCTTTCTTTAAAATCGGCCTCAAGGACCTTCCCTTCATCCAGCCTGTGGTCTATCAAATCCTTTGTGGCATTATTGATTTCAGTTTGTATGGCCTTCCATTCATCTTCATCAATTTCCTCTCTAACCGTATTTAAAGCATCTGGAAATTTAACTGCCATTCGCATCAATTCCAGTTCATCGCCTTCAACGATATCCTTCAACTGATCCATATATTGTTTTACCACAGGAGTATTTAGCTGGGTGGATGTATCCTCCGCAGTCGCTTCTACATAAATAGAGAAATCTACTTTACCCCTTACCAATTTGTCTGCAAGCAGTTTTCTTATTGCCAATTCCTTTTCCCGATAAATAGAAGGCATTCGGGCATTTAAATCTAAATTCTTGCTATTGAGGGATTTGATTTCAATGGTGATTTTTTTGGTGGGCAGTTGCAAAACAGATTTTCCATAACCTGTCATCGAATAAATCATAAACGTCTGTTTTTAGATATGCAAAGGTAAATAAAACTAAAGAACGGGAGGGGTTTAAAACACTCTAATACTCACAGGATTCGGGTTTGTGTTTTAAATAGTAAGATTTGTAGTTTTTTGCCTTTTTATCCATGCAACCACATAAATCGAGCAATTCGATATTTTTGAAATCGATGGGATGGCTTTCTGCTTGAAGTGCAATATAGCCTTCCGTGACGATTTTGCCAGTTTGGTCTTTCCAATCTGCCGGGTTTATGCCCCAATCTTTCCAATGCTCTCCGTTGTAATGCCCGTTCGCTTCGAATGATCCAATTTGCGGACGTGTAAATTTTAAAACGGTATCTTTTTCTATTAGAAAAGCCATGGATTCACCACCCAAAACTACCGCTTCGGCATGCACCCATTGGCCTCCAAAATAGGTTTTGGAGTTTGACCTGATGCAATGTTTGTAGTTGATGGTGTCGCCCATAACAACTGCCGTACCAGGCGTACATACATTTCCAGTGGGTCTTTGTTTTTTGTTATTTAAGCCTCCAAGAAGTTGCAGTTCTACTGAAACGGGAAAGTTTTGATTGTACGCATTGCTTTCCGCAGATTGGGAATGTAACATGATGCCACTATTCCGAACGTTCCAATGGGCACCACCCTCGGTTTGCTCTCCGGTGAACCTATAGTCAAACCTTAATTTGTAATAGGAATAGGGTGTGTTGTAATAGATATGCGCGAATTTATTGTTGAAAGTTTTATAGTCGTCGTACTTTATTCGAAGCATGCTGTCCTCAACCACAAAGGTATTTTTGTAATTGACGTTGAGGTCTTCCCCCGTAAATTTTATAGTCCAATCAGAGAGGTCTTTGCCGTTAAAAATTGGCATCCATATTTCTGTATCAGTATTTTGAAGTGCCGTTTTCTTTTCTGATTTGCACGAGATAGCTATGGAGATGGCAATAGTAATAGCTAGTTTAGTTTTCATATGAACAAAATCAAGGTGAATAATACGAGAAAAGTACAAATAAAAAACCTGTTAAAGTGAATTAACCGGTTTTGTAAAGAACATAGACCTATTCTCGAACCAATAATCAATTAATTTTTTTAAAAAAAGTAAAGGTTTTATTCTGCCATATTTAAAATAACAGCAATTAAAGTCGCCTTAGACTGCAATACTATGGTACTTAATTAAGATGAGGAAACATTCAAATCGTGCATACACTCTTTTATTAAGGCATATGCTCTTCTCATATGACCTTCAATCGTTTTAATAGAAATTTCTAAGTTTTTAGATATTTCAATGTATTTTAAACCAGAAATCTTTTTATCCAAAAACACCTTTTTACATCTCTTAGGAAGTTTATTAAGGCATAAGTCCAGCTTTGCTAATAGTGCAGCTTTATAATTGTCATCTTCCTCTATAGTAATTGTTGCTTCTTTTACAGAGGATTGATAAAAAGACAAATATTCGTCATTTTTTTTAGAGTTATTCTTAAAGGCGTCCATAAGTTTGTAATAAACAATTCTATATAGATAGCCTTTAAGCGAAGATTTAATTTTCAATTTTTTCCGTTGATGCCAAAGATCTAAAAAAGTATCCTGAACAATATCTTGGATTAAATTACGATCAGGCGTATATTTAAGAGCATATGCGCAAAGCTCGTCATAAAACCTATTATAAATAGTTTCATAAGATTTTAAGTTCCCTTGCTTTAAAGACTTTAAAATAATACTTAAATCTTCACTCTTTTGATCCATTAACATCAAATATTGTGGGTAAAACTAGGTAAATTTAAATAAAAATGGAGGGTTTTTGCAATTGTTGAAGACCTAATAATAAAAGCACCAAATAATGAATCAAAAGCAAAAGGACCATTTAATAATTAAATTTATAGAGAATGATATTTCTCATCAGGAACTGTTAGATTTAAAAGGGTGGTTAAGTAATACAAACAATAAAGCCTACTTTGATGACTACATTAGAGTAAATTATTTAATAAATCTAAAAACATCTTTTAACCGTGAGTCTTCCTTAGATGAAATTAAAAGGCAAATTGCAAATAATTCCAGAGTTAAAAAGGTGCGCTTCATTAAATATGTCGCAATCGCAGCGTCAATAGCACTTTTAATAGCACTAACTTTTGTTTTTAATAGTAATAATTCTCAAGTTGAAGAATCAATAATAGTAAATAATCAAATAAAAATCGGCACAGATAAGGCAATCCTAACTATGGAAACGGGAGAGGAAGTTGCTTTAGCTAAAGGCGTCTCTTTTCAAACTCAAAATGCAACTAGTAATGGTGAAGGCATTGTATATAATAATAATTCTTCCCAGCAATTAGTGTATAACTATTTAACTATTCCTCGAGGAGGAAAATTTTTTATTGTGTTATCTGATGGCACCGAAGTTTGGTTAAATTCTGAATCTAAACTTAAATATCCAGTAAGTTTTATAGAAGGAGAGGCTAGAGAAGTTGAACTAGTTTATGGTGAAGCTTATTTTGATGTGTCGTCTAGTACAAACCATAATGGTTCTGCTTTTAAAGTAATTAATGAAGCACAAGAAGTTCAGGTTTTGGGAACCGAATTTAATATTAAAGCATATAAGGACGATTATCAAATTTTAACCACTCTGGCAGAAGGTAAAGTCGCATTGCATATAAAAAATGATGTTAAAGTATTAGTGCCAAATGAGCAAGCAAATTTCAATACACTAAATGAAACCATAGAAATTTCAAAAGTTGATGTTTACAATGAAGTTGCTTGGAAAGAAGGCATCTTCAGTTTTAAAGATAAGCCTCTTAAAGATATTATGACTACACTATCCAGATGGTATGATTTTAATGTGTTGTTTGAAAATAAGGATATGGAAAAAGACATTTTTGGTGGTATTTTCTCAAAAGACCAGAATATTAAAGACATTTTAAAAATGATTGAAAACTCGAACGCTGCCGTACGTTTCGAAGTATCAGAAAAAACAGTTACGGTAAAATAAAAAGAGAGAGCAGAGTTTAGACATCCTACCGTACCAATCTCTGTCCCTCTAAAGTATTAATTAATTATGAAGTATAACTAACTAAAAACAATCAAATTTATGGAAATTAATTTTAGTAGAGCTCCTATTTATATTAGGAAGGGACTCTTTATTTGGGTTATGAGATTATTCGTTCTTTTATGTTGCACATTAACATTTGGTTTAAGTCCTAAAACAGGGTTTTCTCAAAATATTAAAATAAACATTAGTCAGGATCAAGAGTTGTCGGTTATAGACGTTTTTGAATTGATAAAAAAAGAAACGGATTATCGGTTTGTTTATCGAACAAAAAGCTTTAAAAACGCGCCTAGCGTTAAATTAAAAAAAGGCATTATTACAGCCCACGACTTACTGTCTAGATGCCTCTCTCCTAGCAATTATCTCTATGAACTCACAGCAGATAAAACAATTATTTTAAAAGAAAAACCTCCTGTAAACCAGAATAGAACAATTTCTGGAAAGGTAACCGACGAAAATGGTGTGCCATTACCTGGCGTTACCGTCTTAGTACATCGCGATAAAAACAATAACTTTAGAGGAACAACCACCGATTTTGATGGTGGATATGAAATAGCGGTTCAAGAAGGTGATATTGTTAAATTTAGTCATGTCGGTTTTCTTATGCAGAGAATTGTTATCGAGGATCAAACCACAATTGACATTACCATGAAAGTAGATGCTGCTAAACTGAATGAGGTTGTCGTTGTAGCGTACGGTAACGAATCTCGAGAAAAACTAACAGGAGCAGTAAATAAGGTTGATACACAAGTATTACAAACCACTCAAAATGTATCTTTTGCTGATGCTTTAATTGGTGTTGTACCTGGCCTGCTCGTACAGGAAAGCTTTAACAATCCGGATACACCTCCATCCATTCTACTTAGAGGTGTTGGCTCTATAAGTGCAAATACAGAACCTTTAATTGTTATCGATGGTGTGCAAATGCCAGCTTCGGAAAATTCTCGAGGCTTTAGCTTTGCCGCTCTAAATGTTAATGATATAGCAGATATCAGTATCTTAAAAGATGCAGCGGCTACTTCTATTTATGGTTCCAGAGCTTCTAATGGTGTCATTTTAGTTACCACTAAAAGAGGAACAAAAAATAGCAAATTACAAGTTGCTGTAAATTCAAGATTAGGTTTTAATAACCCAGACACGTCATTTACGGACGATCTCATGAACGCTTCTCAAAAACTTGATTACGAAGAGTCTTTAGGGGTTTACGACCGGGAGGGTCAGGCATTATTGGATGAGCGCAGAAATTTAGGTAATGATATTAATTGGGCCGATTTATTAATAGGCAATGAAGTGAGCCAGAATCACGATATTGCTATTTCTGGTGGTGGTAAAAATTCAAGCTACTACTCGTCCATATCCTACAGCAACGTGGATAATATTTTTGGTAGTGAATACGAACGTTACACGGTTACAATGCGGGCAGATTTTGAGCTTAACAAAAAATTAAAATTAGCATTGTCCGGAAATTTTGGAAATGTTAATAATCAAGACAGGCGTACTGTAGGCGACCCTTTTTCTAATGCTTTTTTATTAAACCCTTGGGAGCAAATATTTGATGATTCTGGAAACCCCACAAGAACAATCGCTGTTTTAGACGGCACAGGTGCAAGAGGCGAACAAATCAGCCCACTATTTCTGAGAGACAATACAAGTACAAGATCAATAAGAAAAAATATTGGTGGAAGTGCTAATTTAATATATAAACCCTTAGAATGGTTAACCTTAAACGGTATTTTGGGAGCCAATTATAACACATTTAGGGATAAGACCTATGAAAACGTGATTATCCAAGGCGGAGTGCTAACTTTAACTAATAGTGATGACAACAACTATACGGCAACACTTATGGCAACCGTGGATAAAACGTTTAATCAACATAATTTCAATCTTCTATTAGGGAATGAATTCAATGAAAGTGAATCATTCAGCACAACAGGAATCGGCGAAGATTTCCAGTCAGATGCAGTTCAACTTTTGAGAGCAGCAGGCAGTCCTCCAACACTTTTTGGTTCTGAATCACATGCTGGGGCCATTTCTTATTTTTCAAGATTAAACTATTCTTTTAACAATACATACAACCTGTCATTATCCTATAGAAGAGACGGTTCGTCTAGATTTGGAGACAATAACAAATATGCCAATTTCTGGGCTATCGGTGCTTCCTGGAACCTTCACAATACGCTTTTTAAAGAAAGTAATACGATAAACAACTTAAAATTACGTTTTAGTACAGGAACTTCTGGTAACGATTTTATAGGCGACTTCGCCTCTCAATCCCTGTATCAATATAGATTTAACTATGATGGTGCTGGTGTGCCTACCCTATCAAGAGGACCCAATCCTAGTTTAACTTGGGAAAAAAATGAGAACACCAACTTCGGATTGGACTTTGGATTGTTTAATAATAGAATCAGCGGTTCTTTTGATTATTACATTAGAAACACTAGGGATTTACTCACTTTTGTTCCAACGCCGTTAACCTCAGGATTTGACGAACTGGACGATAATCTTGGTGATTTTGAAAATAAAGGCTTCGAAATTGCATTAAACACCATCAATGTTCAAAATAATAGTTTTACATGGACAACCAATATTACGTTTTCAACAAACGAAGGAACTGTAATTTCTTTGACTAAAGACCGAGACCTTATCCCAAGAGGTAGCATAGTTTACAAAGAAGGGAGTCCTATAAACGCATTTAATATTGTGGATTGGGCGGGTGTAAATCCAGACACCGGATTTAACCAGTATAGAGATCCCGATGGGAATCTTATAGACTTTGACCCGTCGCGTAGTGGTAACAGAACCGAGATTGAGGGGTTAAGAGAAGTAACCGACAAAACTTCGATACCAACATATCATGGCGGTGTTACCAATGCGTTTACTTTTAAAAATTTCGACGCTTCTTTTTTAGTTTCATTTTCTGGAGGCAATTATACTATAAATAGTGGTTTACACAGCTTGTATAATAATGTAGGTCTAAATCAACATATTGATGTATTAAACGCATGGCAAAACGCTGGCGACCAAACAAATATTGCGGTTAGAGAGGTTGAATCAAGAAGACCTAGAAGATCTATAGCTTCAGATTTTCAAGCCTCTACCCAGTTCTTGCAGGATGCTAGTTACATAAAGCTTAAAAACATTGTTATAGGCTATACGCTAAATGAAACCGTTTCAAAGAAAATAGGTATCGAGCGTTTAAGGATTTTTGCTCAGGCTCAAAACATCATTACTATTACAGATGTGGATTATGCAGATCCAGAGTTTGTCAATGCAATTGGAGGTGTCGGCTTGTCCGCACCTATTAATACAGGATTTTCTTTAGGTATTAATGCTAACTTTTAATTAAAAAACCATGAAAACGATCATAAAATTTATATTTATATTTTTAGTAACCATCGGGCTTACAAACTGTTCTGATGATATTATAGGCAAAGTGCCACTTGATGAAGAAGCTCCAGAAAATTTGCTTAAAACCGAATCTGGGTTCAGGGCTGCTCTGGATGGGGTTTACGCCATCATGCAAGAAGACCTTTTAGGGTATAATTTTGGGATTTACTCTATTCCGGAAGCCATAAACGATGATATCATTGCAGGAGATCCCAATGGTTTTACTTTTGATGGTACCAATTCTGATATTTATCCATTGGCCTATGATGCTACGGCATTCCAAATTGAAGGATTTTGGAGAGCGTCTTATCAAGCGGTTAGTAACGTTAATGCTATTATAAAAGTTGCGAGGGAAAGCAGTTTAGCCAACAAAGACGCTTTTCTTGCAGAAGCACTTGGTATTAGAGCCATGCTATTTTATAACTTGTATCGCTTTTTTGCACCAGCTTATAACACGAGTACCAGTGCTTTAGCAGTTCCATACAGATTTGAAACGGATTTACTTTTAGATGTAAATCCTAGAAATACGAATCAAGAAGTTATAGATTTTGTATTGAACGATTTATTAGAAGCAGCAAGTTTGGCAACAAACGATGTTAATTCTTATAGAATGTCTAAAACAGCTATTGAAGCATTAACGGCAAGGGTATATCATGAAACAAATGATTTTTCTAATGCCATTACCTATGCAGAGCGTGCCTTAACAGATGGCAGGTATATGCTTAATACCAATGCAGAAGACTTACAAAAACAATGGCAGGTAGACATTTCGGATGAAATCATTTTCAGAATTCGCTTTGAAGAAGCGGATCAAGGCGTGAACGCCGCCTTATTATCTATACCAATATTTTTCAGTTTTCCGTATTTTGTGTCAGATGACTTAATAAATCTTTACGATCAAACCAACGACATTAGGTTTACCACTTATTTTGAACCAGAGCCCTTTGGCTCAGGAGCTTTTTATCCCAAAAAGCATGCCGGTTCCAGATTTGCCGATCCTGTTACTTTTAACGTAGGGTTAACAGATATTAAATTGATACGCGTTCCAGAATTACACCTAATTCTAGCAGAGGCTTATGATGAAACAGGAAATGCAGGTATGGCATTAAATCATTTAAATACTTTAAGAAACGCTAGAGGCTTGGGCGATTATGTAGGTAGCGATTTATCAAATGAAATTTTAGATGAACGCCGACGTGAACTTGCATTTGAAGGTTTTAGATTTACCGATTTAAAACGATTGGGGCTTGGGTTTACTAGACCTGACGGTACATCATTGACTGCAAATGCGGCCCGTTTTGCCTTACCAATTCCACAACTAGAAATAGACAGATCTGGTTTAGTGCAAAATGATGGGTATTAATACGAATTTACTTTTATGGCAAGTTCTAAACCTATTAGGACTATTGGCCATCTGCTTTTTAATTTATAAGGTTTTTAAATATCTAACCAAAAATCCTAAATAATTTAAGAGGCTTACTAAATAAAAGTTTGTTGTTTTTTGAATTAGTCAGTTTATAAAGGTGGTACTATTAATTTACCACCTTTATTTTTAGTCTCGCTGACATTATAATTAAATAAAATGAAAAACATATTGAAACTAAGTTTTTTCCTTTTGCTATGTATTGGTACTAACAAATCTTATGGGCAATATCAAGCAAAAAAGGATACTTTATTGGTTTTAAAAAATGGGTTTATTATAAAGCTAACTCCTGAAGGAGCTATAGTTAAAAAAGGGACCCTTGTTATTGAAAAGGATAGCATTAAAGAAGTAAACTACCTAAATACTGCAAAAACCTATGCCAATGCTAAAGTTATAGACCTCAACGGAAAGTATATTTTACCAGGTTTAATAGATACACATGTACATTTAGCTACTGCTCCTAAAGAAGGCAGAAACGAGAACAATGCTTTTATGGAACAACAATTAAACAAAATGTTGTATTCTGGCATTACCACGGTACGTGATATGGCAGGAAATGCCATTATTCTTTCAGATTATACCAGAGCAAGCAATTTGAATCAAATTCCTGCGCCTTCAATTTTTTATGCCTCACAATTTGCAGGACCAAAGTATTTTAATGCGATACGAAGTTATTCGACCAATACTAGAAGCAAAAGAGACAGACCTTGGGCACAAACCATTGTAGATTCAACAAACATGCCTTTGGCTATAGCTAGAGCAAAAGGAGCAGGTGTTACGGGTATTAAAATTTATGCAAACTTAAAACCTTTGTTAGTTACAAAAATAGTTAAAGAAGCAAAAAAACAAGGACTTCAAACTTGGAGTCATGCCGCAGTATTTCCAGCCTCTCCATTACAAGTTGCTACCGCTAAAGTGAATACCATGTCTCATGCTTGGGATATGATGTATGGGCTTAATACCACTGACACAATAACTCGATCGGATTTAGCCAAGGACATTAATTGTGATAAGCTGGATAGTTTATTGCTCATCATGAAAGACAACCATATTATTCTTGATGCGACTAACTATATAGGACAAAACAACAAGATGCACAATAGTGTAAAAGTTACAAAACAAGCTCATAAACTAGGAATTAAAGTAAGTGTAGGAACAGATTGGCCCTATTTATACGAGCCTGAAATTCCTTTTTACAAAGAATTAAGATTACTTATTGATAAATGCGGATTTACTACAGAAGAAGCACTATACAGCGCCACAAAAATAGGCGCAGAAAGTATTGGACTGACAGATAGAGGCGTTATAGAAAATGGAAAAAAAGCAGACATCATTATTCTTAATAAAAATCCTTTAAAAGATTTAGAAAACTTAAAAGACCTACATATTATCATTAAATCTGGAATCATTTATAAAAAAGAAAACCCTTGAAAAGACTAATTTTTTAACTGTTTACGCGCTTCTATTTAGTTATAAACCTTCCATAAAACCCAATTTTCGCTCTTTTAAAATTTACAACAATGAAAAAAATATCGAACTTAATATACGTCTTAACTTTTATTTCAATCGCCTTAGTATCCTGCACCAGTTCAAAAGAACAAGACAAATCTTTAATGAAAGGAACAATTAAGGGCTTGGGAAATAATCCTATTGTTTTATTGGACGCTAAATACCAACCTTTAGATACTGTTCAAGCAAGTAACGACAACTTTGTGTTTGAACATAAATTAGACATAAGTGATCCTAAAATGCAAGGTCTTTTTATACCCCAATTATCAAATAAAAAAGACCGCGGTATGAGAGTGGATAGGACTTACTTCTTTGTTGATAGTAAAACAATTAACATTACAGCATCTATTGTTAACGAAAATTTAGAAAACATAGAAGTTACTGGGTCTCCAACCACAAAAGAATATAGGGATTTGTATGCTAATTTCCCAGCCAGTATTGAATTGGAAAAATATTCAAAACCATATAACGAAGCATTTCATCTTTACAACTACGTAGAGAAAAGTGAAGAGCATTTAAAAACATTGAAATATTATGGTAATATAATAGATTCATTACAAGCGGAAAAAGGAAAAAATATAATAGATGCTATTGAGTACAACAAAGAAAGTATCGCCCTTTCCTATATCGTTTATCAAAATTATGAAACTAAATCACCTGCATTTATTAAAGATTTGATAAATAAGTTTTCTCCAAATATTGAAGACTCCTATTATATTTCGCTTTTAAAGGAGCAAGTAAAATTAAAAGAAGAATCTTCTGTTGGCGCTATGGCGCCAGATTTTACACTGGTTGATGATACAAACAAAATTGTAAAACTTTCCGACTTTAAAGGCTCTTATGTCCTTGTTGATTTTTGGGCCAGTTGGTGTGGCCCATGCAGACGGGAGATACCTCATTTAAAAAAGGCTTACAATACATTTAAAGATGAAGGGTTTCAAATAGTTTCTGTTTCTATTGACAGGAAAAAAGAAGCGTGGAAAAAAGCTTTAAATGAAGAACAATTACCTTATATAAAATTATGGGATAAAAAAAATGAAACAAGTCAATTATACCAATATCAAAGTATCCCATATATTGTTTTAGTTTCTCCAGAGGGAAAAATACTAAAGATAAATGATGGCTTAAGGGGTGATGCGTTAGAAGAAACTTTGAAAAACATTTTTTTAAATGAAAAGTGATTTCTAAAAACCTAAGTAAAGAAAAGCCCGTATGAACCCACAATTAACTAAAGTAATGACTTGCTTTTATTAAGACTTTGATTAAAACGTATTAAGCAAATTATTGTGTAAAATATGCTCTTGAGTATATTTTACGCAAGTAATTGATAAACAGTAACTTTATAGAGCTACAGATTTAAAAGTTATACCCTACGAATTTCTAAAATTACCTCTGCTTATAAAACCATAGAACCCCGTTTGAGCTTACATATTTTTTTAACATTTTATTAGCAAGGGGAAACGAAATTTGGGCGACATAACTTAAACACATAGAAAGAATAAATGAAAAACTTAATAAGCTTAATTAGTGTATTACTATTTTTAAACCTTAATGCACAAAATTTAAACACACCTCTTCCGCTTGATGATAGTATCAAAAAAGGCGTTCTACCTAACGGAATAACCTATTACTTGCATAGTACAGATGTTGTTGAAGATGTAGCTAGTTACTACATCATTCAAAATGTAGGATCCATACTTGAAGATGATAACCAACAGGGATTGGCTCACTTTTTAGAACACATGGCGTTTAATGGAACTAAGCATTTTCCGGGTAAAGGCATTTTTGATACTTTAGGAAAAGAAGGGATTGTATTTGGTAAAGATATCAATGCCTATACAAGTTTTGATGAAACAGTTTACAATATAGACAATATACCAACAACACCTAAGCTTATAAATACAGGTTTGCAAATCCTTCACGATTGGTCAAATTATTTATTATTAACCGAAGAAGAAATTGACGCAGAAAGAGGCGTAATTAAAGAAGAGTGGCGTACAAGACAAAATGGTGAAATGCGGATTATGCAACAAACTATTGGTACAGCCTATGGAAATTCCAAATACGCTAATCGACTTCCAATTGGTAAAATGGAGATTGTTGAAAATTTTGAATATAAGGCTCTAAGAGACTTCTATCATGATTGGTACAGAACCGATTTACAGGCTATAGCCATTATTGGTGATTTTGATGTAAGTGAAATGGAGGCTAAAATAAAGGAAAAGTTTTCTTCCATTCCTGCGGTAAAAGATGCGCCAGAGCGTTATGTTGTTAAAATTGACGACAATGATAAGTTAGATTATGCTATCGCTATGGATAAAGAAGTTTCAACGGCAAACATCCAGTTTAGTATAAGACATAAAAAAACTACTGATAAAAGCACAGCCTCATACTTAAAGGATGCACTGGTAAATGGATTAATTTTTAACATTTTAAAAGAACGCTTTAATAAAATATCACAAGAACCAGATGCGCCATTTGTAAATGTATCTGCACGTTATGCTAATCTAACCAGAGCGCATAAAACGTTTAGCGTGAATGTTATGCCCAAAGAAGACAAACAGCAAGAGGCGTTTAAACTAGCTATGACTGAAATTAACAGAGCTTTAAAATTTGGATTTACTAAATCGGAAATTAATAGAGCTGTTATAAAGTATAAAAGCTTATATGAAAAGCAAATTGCAAGATTGGGTGATAGGTCTCACAGAAAAATTATAAACTCAATTAAAGCAAATTATTTAGAAAATACCCCTTTAACAGATTTAGCAAAAAAATATGAAATTGCTAAACCCATTCTTAACAACATCACGCAAGATGACTTACTAAAACAAATACAGGAGCTTTACACTCCCAACAACAGAAGTGTTATTGTTACTGGTGTAGAAGGTAAAAACAATGTATCTGAAACTGAAGCAGTTCAAATTATTGATGCCATTGAGGATGATGAGTCATTACAGCCATATCAAGAGGAAGCAGAGGTAAAACCTCTAATGACTGGGGTTAAACTAAAACCAGGTAAAATTGAGTCTACAAAGAAAAATAAGGCACTTGGTTTTACAACCTTCGCTCTAAGTAATGGTATTCGCGTGCATTATCAATTTGTTGATAAAGATAAAAACAAGGTGTCATTAAGTGGACACAGTTATGGTGGTACGTCATTATTAGCCATAGACGATTTACCATCTGCAAGTGTGATGACCAATGTAATGCCAATGTTTGGATTGGGTGAGTTTTCAGCAACAGAACTTCCTAAGGTTTTAGCTGGTAAAACAGCTATGGTAAAGTTCTTTTTAGGTGACATTACAGAATCTATTTATGGTTCTTCAACAACTAAAGACGTAGAAACTATGCTTCAACTATTAAATCTTCGCTTTACCAAACCTCGCTTTGATGAATCGGCTTATAAAGTGTTTTTACAACAATTGGATACTTATTTGACATTTAAAGGTCAAGATTTAAAATCTAAAATGAAAGATAGTTTAAACATGACGTTATACGGTAATAATAATCCATATAAAAGAGTGTTCAATCAAGATTACGTAGATGACATCAGTTTTGAAAAAATTAAAGACATATACACTACTAGGTATGCAGATGCTTCAGATTTTCAATTTTTTATTGTTGGGGATACAGAAGAAGATGCTCTTAAGCCTTTGTTGGAGCAATATGTTGCCAGTATTCCAACTACCAATTCAAAAACTGAAAATTATAAGGACAACTCAGCAGAATGGTTAAATCCAAACATAGATAAAGACATTTATTTACCTATGGAAGATTTAAAAACTTCTGTTAGAATTGCTTTTAAAAAAGAAATGCCCTACTCCATTAAAAACTCAATAGTGATGAAGGCTTTAGTCGGTATTCTTCAGTTAAGGTATCTGGAGTCTTTAAGGGAGGAAGAAGGCGGTACTTATGGAGCAAGTACAAGAGGCTCTTTATTTAAAGAACCTAAATCATTAGCTTTTCTCTCAGTTAGCTTTGATTGTAACCCTGATTTAGTCGACAAACTAATAAGCATTGTTCATAAGGAAATTGAAACCATTAAAACTGGCTATATAAAGCAAGAAGATTTAGATAAAACATTGGCAAGCTTAATAAAAGAAAGAGAAGAAAGTAAAAGCTCTAACCAATATGAAATGTCTGCAATAAAAACGTTCATTATAGACGGCTATAATAGAAACGCTCCAGAAAATTTTGAGAACATTGTCAAAGCTATAACAATAGAAGATATTCAAAGTATAACTAAGGATTTATTGGAAGACAATAAATCCTACGAAGTAGTTTTTAAACCTGAAATGTAAAAACAGTAATTAGTAACATCTTTCTAATAATTATTTGAGTTAGTTAGTCAATTTTTGATTTAAGAAAGAGTGAAAGGGCTGGTTTCAATCAGCCCTTTTTTAATCCATCATCAAGTTATGAAATCTTTATTATCGTTAATAATTTTACTCGTAAATGCTGTAACATATTCTCAAATCTATGAACCCGTAAAATGGACTACTACAGTAGAAAAAGTATCTGATACAGAATATAAATTAATTAGCAAAGCTAGTATACAAAATGGATGGCATTTATATTCTCAAAATGTTCCAGAAGACGGTCCAATTCCAACTACATTCACTTATAACAACGCTGAAGCAAGTTTTACTCTAGTTGGGGATACAAAAGAAGAAGAAGGACATACCGTTAATGACCCTGTCTTTGAAATGGAAATAACGTTTTTTGAAAAAACAGCAACATTCGAACAATTAATAGAAGTTACAAGAGATGTTAGTGCCGTAAAGGGCTTTGTGGAGTTTATGGTGTGTGATGATACGAGATGCCTACCACCAACTGAGGTAGACTTGGTATTTAACATTTTAGATAAGTCTAAACAAGTCAATGTAGTAGCAGATGCATCAGAAATAAAACCGAATAGTGATAGTGAATCATCTTCCAAACCAAAAAAATCTGAGGAGGGATTATGGACTATATTTTTTATAGCGTTTTTTTCTGGTTTTCTCGCCTTGTTAACACCTTGCGTGTTTCCTATGATTCCTATGACCGTAAGTTTCTTTATTAAACAAAGTAAAAACAAGTCTACTGGAATTAAGAATGCCATTATATATGGTGTTTCGATAATAATAATTTATGTGGTATTAGGAACATTGGTAAGCTTGGTTTTTGGTCCAGATGCCTTAAATGCCTTTTCTACCAATGTTTGGTTTAATGTCGCTTTTTTCCTTTTATTGCTTGTTTTTGGGGCATCATTTTTAGGAGCGTTTGAACTGGTACTGCCCTATTCATGGGCAAGCAAAGTAGATAAACAGGCCGACAGAGGAGGGCTTATGGGCATATTTTTTATGGCCCTGGCACTAGCCATAGTCTCCTTTTCATGTACTGGGCCAATAGTAGGTACTTTATTAGTTAAAGCCGCCGGAGGGAGCCAAGTAGGACCAATTGTTGGTATGCTTGGTTTTTCTTTGGCAATTGCCTTGCCATTTGCATTATTTGCAGCCTTTCCTGGCTGGTTAAATTCACTGCCTAAATCTGGTGGCTGGTTGAATACGGTAAAGGTTGTTTTAGGGTTTTTAGAATTGGCTCTCGCTTTCAAATTTTTATCGAATGCTGATTTGGTACTACAATTACATTGGTTAGAACGCGAGGTGTTTATCGCTGTATGGATAGCTATATTTGGGGCACTGGCCTTTTATCTTTTTGGGAAGATACAATTGCCACATGATTCGCCAATAACCCATATTTCGGTAGGGCGACTAAGTTTAGGTTTGGTGGTATTGTCATTTACAATTTACATGATTCCCGGGTTATGGGGTGCGCCGTTAAACTTAATAAGCGCTTTGCCACCACCGCAGCATTATAGCGAGTCTCCGTACGGTGTTGGGTATACACAATTAGGTTTTGGAAATGTAACTAGCGAAAATCATGATAAAGTGCCTGAAGGTGCACACTTGATGCCTCCTCATAATATTCTTGCTTTTAATGATTATTATAAAGGGCTTGCATACGCGAAAAAGGTTGGCAAACCAATCATGATTGATTTTACGGGGCATGCGTGTGTAAATTGTCGAAAGATGGAACAAAACGTATGGGTTAAACCGAAGGTTTTGGATATTCTTAAAAATGACGTAGTTCTTATATCGCTATATGTCGATGACAAACGTAAACTTGAAGATGACGAAGTAGTGAATTCAAAATTAAAACCAGGTAAAAAGCTAAAATATATAGGGCAAAAATGGAGTGAGTTACAAACCATTAATTATAAAACCAACTCACAGCCTTTTTATGTGTTGATGAATCACAACGAAGAGAATTTAATTGAACCCGTAGCATATACCCCAGATGTTGATGACTATTATAATTGGTTAGAACAAGGGATTAAGAATTACAAGAGTTCACCCGCTAATTAATTATTTAATTAGAGGTTGATTATTTTGATTGATGTCACTCCGGCTGATTACCGGAGTGATTATTTTATTAAATAGTAAGCTATGTATTTAAAAGACGAGCAAAAAGCCAAATCAGAATTAGAAGCGTACTTCCATCAATTTAGAAAGCATATTATTGGCATTGATGAAGCGTTTGATTCGCCTTACGGCAAAAAAAAGATTATTTATGCAGACTGGACTGCAAGCGGAAGGTTATATAGACCCATTGAAGAAAAAATATCATATGAAATAGGTCCCTACGTAGCCAACACCCATACCGAAACCTCAACCACAGGGGCGGCAATGACTTTAGCCTATCATGATGCCAGAAATATTATTAAGAATCATGTCAACGCATCTAAGGACGATGTATTAATTACCGTTGGTACGGGAATGACAGGTGCCATTAATAAATTCCAACGTATTTTAGGGATTAAACTCAACGAAAATTTAAAAGATCATACTCAAATTCCGGAAGAAAAGAGGCCTATTATTTTTGTGTCTCATATGGAACATCATTCTAATCAAACCTCATGGTTGGAAACCATTGCAAAAGTGATAGTGATACCTTCAAATAGTGATGGATTACCCTGTTTAAAAAGTTTAAAGGATTTACTGGGACAACATAAAAACATTCCAATAAAAATCGCTGCCGTAACTGGTTGCTCTAACGTAACGGGTATTAAAACCAACTACCATGATATTGCTGGAGTAATGCATAAGAATAATGGATTATGCTTTGTAGATTTTGCATGTTCTGCCCCGTATGTTCATATAAATATGCATCCAGAACATGAAGATGAATATTTAGACGCTATTACGTTTTCTCCACATAAATTTTTAGGAGGCCCGGGAGCATCGGGGGTGCTAATTTTTAATAAAAAATTATATAGTAATTTAGTGCCAGACAACCCAGGAGGGGGTACGGTAAGTTACACAAACCCTTGGGGCGATCATGATTACATAGATGATATAGAGACAAGAGAGGATGGGGGAACTCCTGGCTTTTTACAGGCTATTAAAATTGCTTTGTCTATTCAGTTAAAAGAGCAAATGGGTGTAAAGAATATTTTGGATAGAGAGCATGAATTAAACAGCATCATTTTTAAAAGACTATCTAAAATAGACAACCTAAAAATTTTAGCTCCAAAACACAAAGACAGGCTAGGGGTATTCTCCTTTTATATAGAAAATGTGCATTATAATCTGGTGGTAAAACTTTTGAATGATTGCTTTGGAATTCAGACCCGAGGAGGATGCTCTTGCGCCGGCACTTATGGTCATTATCTCTTAAATGTTGATGAGCCTACCTCTAAGGCTATTGAGCATAAAATACTAGAAGGATGTTTAGTAGAACGCCCAGGTTGGATTCGGATGTCCATTCATCCTACAATGACGAATCATGAAATAGAGTTTATTTGTGAAGCTATAAAACAAATTGCAGAAAATATTGAATTATGGCAAAAACCTTATACATATAATGCCGAAAAAAATGAGTTTGAGCATATAAATAACTTAAATACAGAAAGAGAAATAATTAAAAATTGGTTTAAACTTTAGTTATTTCCAATAGCATAAATTTCATTTCAAATGATTAGCAGAAGTGTTATTCTTTATAAGATAAGTACTGATATTCTATTAAATGAAGACGCTCTGGCCCAATTTATAAGCATATATAAATTACAAATATTAAATATACAAAAAAAGCATACCGTAATAGCATTTACCGGTACTGATGAAAAAATCGAAGAAATAACCGCATTGTTATATCCTTATGGAATAATTGAAAGTTCTAAATCCAATGAGGTAAAAATTTAATAACCTAATATTTAATTCATAGAACATGATAGATAAACCTTTTTTGAATAAAGAAACAGAAGGTACCAATAAAGAAATGGTTTTATCAAAACAAGAAATGCTAGACTTTGGATATCAAATAGTTGACACTATTGTGGAACACTTTGAAACGCAGCATTTAAAAGCCCCAGTTTCAGTATCAACAAGAAAAGAAATGGATAGCGTGTTTCTTGAGGAGGCACCTGAAAACCCCATGAATGCGATTGAGGTCTTAGAGTTTGTAAAAGAAAAGGTACTATCAGAAACCACAAATGTTGCGCACCCAAAGTTTTTTTCCTTCGTTCCAAGCCCTAGTAATTTCATTAGTGCAATGTCCGATAGTTTGGCTACGGGATTTAATATATTTTCTGGTGGATGGTCAGCCTCTGCTGCTGCCTCGGAATTAGAGATTGTCTGTATAAATTGGCTCTTACAACTTTTTAATTTTCCTGTAAAAAGGGGAGGGGGTATTTTTACCAGTGGGGGATCAATGGCAAACCTGACTGCATTAGTAACAGCAAGAAGAGAAAAGCTTGGTGAAAACTTTGAAAATGGAACAATCTATATGTCCGATCAAACACACTCATCAAATATAAAGGCAATTAGAATTATTGGTCTTAAAAAAGAACAGGTGAGAATCATTCCGACAGACTTAGAATTTAAAATGTCCTTAAATAAATTGCGAAATGCAATTGCCAAAGATAAATTAATGGGACTTAAGCCATTTTGCATAATAGCCAATGCAGGAACAACAAATACAGGTTCCGTGGATAATTTATTTGAAATATCCAAGATTTGTAAAGCAGAAAAAATATGGCTACATGTTGATGCAGCATATGGAGGTGGAGCTATTTTATCAACTAAAGGAGCTCTTGCTTTAAAGGGGATAGAAAAAGCCAATTCCATAACAATTGATCCACATAAGTGGTTTTATCAGCCATATGAAATAGGATGTCTTCTAGTTAGAAATCACAAATGGCTGAGCAATACTTTTACTGAAAAACCCGAATATTTGAAGGATATAGAGGGTAACCAGTCAGAAATTAACTTCTATGATTATGGAATTCAATTAACACGGAGATTTAGAGCTTTAAAGTTTTATATGTCAATTAAGACTTTTGGTTTGAAAGCTTTTAGGGAAGCCGTAACCTATAACATTGAATTGGCTGAAAAAACAGAAGCGTTAATTCGAAAAAGTAAGGACTGGGAAATCGTTTCTCCAGCAAACCTTGCAATTATTAACTTTAGATACAATCCTGTAGATACGGATTATAAGGAAGATGAGCTAGATAGAATTAATCAGGCGATATCGCAACGCATTAGTAATCAAAAAAGTGCTATGCTTGTTACAACAGTTCTTCAAAATCAAATTGTGCTCAGAATGTGCCTAATTAATCCAAGAACGACGATTAATTCTATAAAAGAGACTTTAAAACTATGCCAAACCTTTGCTATTGAAATAGCAAAAATATCTTAGAAACGCTAGTATGTCTACCTTTTCGGAAGGTAAAGATATTTATTCTCTTTAAAGATAAACGCATAGAACCCAGTTCCTGTAACTATTCGTATACTTGACAAACCTAAAAGGACTGTTGTAAATTTCCATTAGTTCAATTATGGAAGTATTTTATTTTTAATGGAACTATGCAGAAGTGAACTAAGAATCAATTGAAGCTAAAATCATAGCTAACCATTTAACATCAATGAGAATTTGGCTGACAAATTAGTTAAATGTTGTATCTATGCTGTACTTAAATAAAAAAAGCCTTTACTAGAAAATTCTGTAAAGGCTTTGTACTCAAGGTGGGAATCGAACCCACACTCCCGAAGGAACTGGATTTTGAATCCAGCGCGTCTACCAATTCCGCCACTTGAGCATTTGTGCGTCTGCCTCCCGATAGCTATCGGGATCCGCCACTTGAGCGATTTCGGACTGCAAAAATATATTTTTTTCTGGAAATACAATCAAAAAATACTAAGCAATATGGGTTTCAGATTAAAATAAATGTATAAATTTGCACCTCGTTAAAAATTAAGGTGGCTTAAGTACTGCCTAAACAACACGTTAACCATGGCCGTTGTAAATACAGAAGCAAAAATTTTTGCTTGCACCCAAAGTAGGGAATTAGGTGAGAAAATTGCCAAAGCATTTGGCGAGCCTTTGGGCAATGTAATCACTTCTACTTACAGTGACGGGGAATTTCAACCATCTTATGAGGAATCCATCCGAGGGACAAGAATTTTCATTATTGGGTCAACACATCCTGAGCCAAGGAATTTAATGGAAATGTTGTTGATGGTCGATGCAGCCAAAAGAGCTTCTGCAAGACATATTACTGCTGTAATGCCTTATTTCGGTTGGGCAAGACAGGATAGAAAAGACAAACCAAGGGTGCCGATTGCGGCAAAATTAGTAGCAAAAATGCTGGAGGCTGCTGGAGCAACACGAATTATTACAATGGATTTGCATGCTGATCAAATTCAAGGGTTTTTTGAAAAACCTGTAGATCATTTATATGCCTCTATTATATTTTTGCCCTATTTAAAAAGTTTAAATTTGCCGAATTTAACGGTGGCATCGCCTGATATGGGTGGATCGAAAAGGGCTTATGCTTATTCAAAAGCATTGGAGAGCGATGTAGTAATCTGTTACAAACAACGCGCAAAGGCCAATGTGATTTCCCACATGGAATTGATTGGTGATGTAAAAGGTAAGAACGTTGTTTTGGTAGATGACATGGTGGACACTGCGGGTACATTAACCAAAGCGGCCGATTTAATGATGGAAAGAGGAGCGCTAAGTGTTAGAGCCATTTGTACGCATCCTGTATTGTCAGGAACTGCCTATGAAAGATTGGCCGATTCGAAATTGGAGGAATTAATTGTAACGGATTCTATTCCTTTAACCCAAAAAAGCGATAAAATTAGAGTATTGAGCTGTGCGGATTTATTCGCTGAGGTTATGGACAAAGTGCACCATAACCGTTCTATCAGCTCTAAATTTGTAATGTAAATTAATAATTAAGTATAAATAAATGAAATCAATTACAATCAACGGATCTCAAAGAGAAAGCGTAGGCAAAAAGTCAACAAAAGCCTTACGTAATGCTGGACAGGTACCTTGCGTATTATACGGAGGAGACAAGCCAGTACATTTCTCTGCACCAGAATTGGCTTTCTCAAAACTTGTATACACGCCTAATGCGCATACAGTTGTGATTGAGCTTGATAATGGGCAGACATTAAATGCAGTATTGCAAGACATTCAGTTTCATCCAGTTTCGGATAGAATTCTTCATGTAGACTTCTATCAATTGTTTGAAGACAAAGAAATCGCCTTGAATATTCCTGTAACACTTGTAGGTAATTCAAGAGGGGTTAAAAATGGTGGTGTTTTAAGAAGAAACAACAGAAAGCTTCGAATTAAAGCTTTACCTGCTAATCTTCCAGATTTTATCGAAATTGACATCACGCCAATGAAAATAGGTGATAAAGTGTATGTTGGTGATTTGGATAGCGAAAAGTACCGTTTCCTTCATACGGATAATACAGTGGTTTGTCAAATCAAGACAGCAAGAACAGCGATTCTTGATGACGAAGAAGAAGAAGAAGAACTTGAAGGCGAAGAAGGCGCAGAAGCTACTGCAGAAGGTGGAGCTGAAACTCCAGCTACCGAAGCACCTGCCGAAGCATAACAAGAATAAACTTATCTTAACCGATAACCATAAAGCACCTTTGTTTCGAGGGTGCTTTTTTATTGGAAAAAATCGTTTTAAACGGGTTCAGTTTTAAATTAAAAAATATATCTTTGCACGCGAAAACTAAACGAGGCTTTTTTCAATTAAGTCGCATAATATTAAATACATAAGTAATGTCTAAAGTTACAGGTAAAGTTGCCCAAATTGTAGGACCGGTTATTGACGTAGAGTTTGCAGCAGGTTCAGAACTTCCAAAAATTTACGATTCATTAGAAATTAAAAGACCTGATGGTGCCACTTTGGTATTGGAGGTACAGTCTCACGTTGGTGAGGGTACCGTACGTACTATTGCTATGGATTCTTCGGATGGTCTGAGTAGGGGAACAGAGGTAGTTGCTACGGGCGCGCCTATTCAAATGCCGATTGGAGAAGATGTTTACGGACGATTATTTAATGTAATTGGTGATGCTATTGATGGTTTAGGAGATTTGCCAAAAGCGGGAAAATCTGGTTTGCCTATCCACCGTCCAGCACCAAAGTTTGAGGATTTATCAACTTCTACTGAAGTTTTATTTACAGGTATTAAAGTAATCGATTTGATTGAGCCATATGCTAAAGGTGGTAAAATTGGATTGTTTGGTGGTGCTGGTGTAGGTAAAACGGTATTGATTCAGGAGTTGATTAACAATATTGCAAAAGGTCACGGTGGTTTGTCGGTATTTGCCGGTGTAGGTGAAAGAACGCGTGAAGGAAATGACCTTTTGAGAGAGATGCTTGAGTCTGGAATTATCCGTTACGGTGAGGATTTCATCCACTCCATGGAAGAAGGCGGATGGGATTTGACTAAGGTGGATAAAAAGGCCATGAAAGAATCTAAAGCAACTTTCGTGTTCGGTCAGATGAACGAGCCTCCTGGAGCTCGGGCTCGTGTAGCACTTTCAGGATTGACTATTGCTGAATATTTCCGTGATGGAGCTGGTGACGGACAAGGAAAAGATGTATTGTTCTTCGTAGATAACATCTTCCGTTTTACGCAAGCTGGTTCTGAGGTATCTGCACTTTTAGGGCGTATGCCTTCTGCGGTAGGTTACCAACCAACTTTGGCAACTGAGATGGGTGCGATGCAAGAGCGTATTACCTCAACTAAAAAAGGATCTATTACATCTGTACAAGCGGTTTACGTACCTGCGGATGATTTAACTGACCCTGCACCTGCAACAACGTTTGCCCACTTAGATGCAACAACAGTATTATCTCGTAAAATTGCCGAGTTAGGTATTTATCCTGCTGTGGATCCATTAGATTCTACTTCAAGAATTTTAACTGCCGATATTTTAGGGGCAGATCACTATAATTGTGCACAACGAGTAAAAGAGTTGTTACAGCGTTATAAGGAATTACAAGATATTATTGCCATCCTTGGTATGGAGGAATTATCAGAAGACGATAAATTAGCGGTAGGTAGAGCACGTCGTGTACAACGTTTCTTATCTCAACCATTCCACGTAGCTGAGCAGTTTACTGGTATCCCCGGGGTATTGGTAGATATTAAGGAAACCATCAAAGGATTTAACATGATTATGGATGGTGAATTGGATCACCTTCCTGAAGCAGCTTTCAACCTTAAGGGTACTATCGAAGACGCGATTGAGGCTGGTGAGAAAATGTTAGCGGAAGCGTAAATCAAGTACTCAGTTTAGAGTTCAGAGTTCAGAGTAACTCGTAACTTATAACTCATAACTTATAACTAGAAAAGATGTATTTAGAAATTGTATCACCTGAAGCCACATTATTTAGCGGAGAAGTAGACTCTGTTTCTGTGCCTGGCGTTAATGGTGAGTTTGAAATGCTAAAGGATCACGCACCAATTGTTTCCTTATTGAAAGAGGGCAATGTAAAAATTGCGGGTAACATTACTTTGGACGAAGAGGTTGAAGCAAAATTCAATAAATCGGACAGAGGATTTTGGTTGCCGATAAGTTCGGGGACAATTGAGATGAAGGACAATAAAGTGATTGTTCTGGCAGATTAATAAAAACTAACTTCTGTATAAAAAACCCCGAAACATTACGTTTTGGGGTTTTTAATTTCAACTAACTAAATAAACTAAATGAAAAGATTAATAGAAGATTACAAGTAGGTTTATCGCAATGACGGCAATTACCAAAACCGCCAAACCAATTGCGAAGGATCGGTCCAAGATAGTATTCGTCGTTTTCATGATGATGAGTAAGGGTTCTTCTAAGATATGAATAGAAACTCTGTGCTGTTACCGCACAGAGCTTCAGGTAATTCTCTCTCAAAAGAATTGATTAATAGCTTCAGTAAAATTAGGGGGTATTCTGCAAAAAAAAAATACGTACATCTACGTATTTTCTGTTGGAATGGCGGGACTTAAAAATGCAAAAGCCCTAGACCGTTACTGCCTAGAGCTTTTTTAATAATTCTCCCTAAGAACTAATTAATAGCACCGTAAAATTACCCTCTAGATTCAATAAAAACAATACGTATATCTACGTATTTTTATAGAAAAGGTTTGTTGAGGTTGGCCCAAACGGATAACGATGTCGGCTTGTTGTCCAAATGTAGTTTCGCTACAATATTGCTACGGTGCTTATCCACCGTTCTTGGTGAAATGTTGAGATGGGCGGCGATTTCAAGGGAGGTTTTATTTTCTGCAATAAGCTTCACGATTTTTAATTCGGATTTGGTCAAAAGTTCCAGCTCTTTCGGCTTTTTTGATGGATTGCTGTGGTTTAGGTATGTTGCTATTTCTTCGCTGAAATAGGGTTGATTGTTTTCAACATGGGCAATACAGGTTTCAATTTCCTCAATAGCAAAATCTTTTAGAATATAACCGTACACGCCGTGTTCCAACGCCTTATCGTATAATTCCTCTTCTTTATCAAAAGTAATTAGCACCACTTTTGTGGGAAGGTCATTTTTTTGAACCTCTTCGGCAATCTCCAAACCAGTTTTATAAGGCATTCTAATGTCCAGAATAGCGATTTTCGGCTTTAGCTTAACAATGAGGTTATAGGCCGCTTTTCCATCTGTAGCACTGCCCAAAATATTATAGCCTTTGGACGTTAAGAAATCGGTCAGACCTCTTAGCATTAGCGGATGGTCATCAGCTATTACTATAGATGTATGCATTAAACTTAGGGAGTTTATTTGGCTATTAATTCTTCAAAAGCCCCTTACAGACTTACAATTTTAAATATAGATATTTTTTTTCATAATCGATGACGGCTTTCCCTTTTTTTAGAATATCGGCCCCGATGATGCCATCCACAGGTTTTGAATTATGATTGATTAAAGCTGTATTCACATGAACCAGATTGAACAACACCAATACCACCTTGTCGTGGTTCCATTTGCCAATCTTCACCTTATTTTTTCTTGACATTTTGGTTTCCATATCTATGGCCCCAGCCCCGGCGGCCAAAATAGAAGAATCCTTTACCTTCATTTTAAATCTGTCTATCCCTTCAAACCCAACGCAAGAGCTTGAGGCACCGGTGTCGAGAATAAACAACCCTTTTTTGCCATTTATCGAGGCCTTGATTTCAAAATGGTTTGTCTTGGTGAGGTGTAATTTAATTTTGGTATAGCCTTTTTCAAGAAGAAATTCCTGCAGTGTTTGTTCCATGAGAGCGATTGTATTTCAAAAACAAAAGTACTACAATCAAAATTATCAGGATTCCTCCAATGATATAATAAAGGGAGAACTCCTTTTCGGGTGTTACGAGGTCACCATAATATACAAAAGCACCCCAATAATAAGGGGATTTTTTGGCATTCCCAATGGCTTCATCTTCTAAATAGTCCAATTTTGATTGGCGATTGGAAAAATGAGGCGATTGGGTATTGCTATAATGCTCGTAAAAGAATGACATGATTTCCGAAGTGGACAAATCATTGATTTGCCAAAGTGAAAACAGTACATTCTTTGCTCCCGCATATTGAAATCCGCGAGCAACACTCATTGCGCCCTCACCTTTGTAGCGTATCCCAATCCCAGTTTCACAAGCGCTTAATACTACCAATTGCGGATTTAAATCCAAACCGTATATTTCGTTGAGGGATAAACTTCCATCATAAAAATCAATTATAGCAGGGGTAGCATTGGCATGAGTGGATAAATGTAAAACCCCATGTTCTTTGGCTTTGGTAATGAAATTACTTTTAGAGGCCTCTTCACGCATCAATAGCTTGGATTTCATTTCATTTTGAATAGCTTCGGCCTCATTTATGGAATAGGTGAGCGTTCTGTTAGTGTTTTCAAAAACAGGAAACACGCCTAAAAGTTCGGTGTTCGGATTGGGTGCGTTTTCCGAAACATAGAATAGGGCGCTGGAGTTGTACGTAATATTTTGGTCTTTTACTACAAAAGGCATTTTTGAAAAGGATGTGGTTTGCGATTCTTCTGAAAGCAGGGTTTCAAAGGGCACAAAATTTAACCGACCGTCTGGAACTAGAATAATATTTTTGAAATCAGAAACTGCATGGAATTTTAGGAGTTTGAATAACGTGAATGCACTGTTTGAAAATTTTTGAATGTCATTATTTATAATAGAAGCACTATCAAAAAGATGAATGAATTCCGAGATTTGGTTTTCAGTTTCAGAAGTTAAAACCACTTTATCCACCCAAATTTTTTCTGGAGCTACCACAAATTGATAAAGGGTATGTTTTCCGTAAAAATAGGAGACCAAAACCGCATTATCTTGTGTCAGTTTTTCTCGTAGCACTTCCTTTGAAAACACTTGTTCATCTAAAGAGTATTTTTTTGAAAGAGTGTTGTTCAACTGTTTGAGTTGCAAACTGATTTCGGTCAAATTCTTATTCAAATCATGGATTACGGAAGCTTTGTTTTCGCCCAGCAGTTCGGTTTTTAGCAATCCCGTAATATGTTCCTGTTGTTTTAAAAGGTCATATTCGGCGATTAACAAACTGTCGTTGGGATGCTTTTGTAAGCGCATTTTTTTGTGAAAGATATCCTTTAAAGTGGATGCTCTACTGTTTTCGGAATACTGAAATGCCTTAAAAATATAAGTACTGTCTCTGGTATTTCTATAAGCCTGATACAGCAAATCGATACATTTTTCACTACGGATTTTGTGGTCCGTCTGGTTTATGATTTTGGTGTCTTGCGACGTCCATCCGTCGCGCAACAGACTCCAAACATAAAAACTCAGGTCGTAATAGGTCAATGACGATTGAACATCAGGTTGAATTTCAGCAAACAAATCAAAAATATCGATAAAGGTGTTTTCAGTATATAAATCCTGCTTATTTGGAAGCGCATTCCCACTAAAATTCGGCAGTAGCAATAGTAACGCCTCGTCTAAACTTTCGGAGGCTTTTGTGTTTTGCTCCAAAATCCTATAAAGTTTTGCTTCCTGTACCAAAAGTTTTGCCAATTGTCTTTTAGATAGATTTTCATTAGAAAATTGCTCCGTTTTTAGTTTCTGAAAAACGGACAACGCCCTTTCAAAATCCTTATTTTGAATTGCATTACTATAACTTTCTCTGTCACCTATTTGAATAGGAATATCTTCATAGCCCAATGCAATTTGGCTATCCACTCTAATTGCGATTAGTTTTTTCCTTTGCGCCTTGCTGATTTCGAGATGTTCGATGTAATCCGAAGTCATACCAAGAACGATATCATGTTTCCCAATCGTTTGGTAGAGTTTTGAAAGATTGATAATCCCACTGATTTCATGCTTTCTGTTTTTACTTTTTTCCGCCAGAAAAATATACTGTTTTATAGTACTTTCAGCATTGGTAAAATCTCCTGTTTTGGTGTAAAGATTGCCTAAGGGGTTCAAACAGCTTTCAATAATATCAAAATCCGAAAGTTTTGAAAGTGCATTCGCATTAAAGCGATTCAAGGCATCTTCATAAGTAATAATGGCTTCTTTTAAAGCAGAGTTTTGGTCCAGATAATACCCTTTATGGCATAATAAAAACACCATCGCCAATTGTTCGTCTCGGGTTTTTAGTTCACTTTTAAATTGAGCCTCTTTTTCAATTAAATTTTGAAGTGATTCCCTATTTGGATGAGCAATAAACGTTTCTGTAGCCACATAAATTTGCTCCTCAAGGTTTTGGGAAAAACATATAGAGTTTAAAACCAGAAAAAGAATCCAAAGTTTATTCATTCGAGTGAGTTGCCAAATGAGCCTTAGGCTCTAAAACTTCCAAATCGCATAAAACTGCCAATAATTAAAAACGTCTTCCAAATCATAAACGTACCGGGCGCCCACACTTGGGCCTATTCGTGCAAAGCCCAAAGTAGCATCCAAAATAACGCTGTTGCGTAAATTATTAAACGAATCGCTCGAGCTATCGGTTTCGTTAGTGGTTCTAATTACAGGAAGAGGATCCGCCCCCGGCTGTTGTATGCCTTCAAGATCTTCAACCAAAACATCGTTTGTGGTTTTGTTGCTAACGGTTACCGTACCTTGAATCCCGGCTCCAAGACCAATGTAATTATTGACATTGTATCGTAATAAAACGGGGATGTCCCAATCGATGTTTTCAAAAGAACTACTGGTGGTTCGTCGTTGGGTGAACCTAAAACCTTGGGGGCCGTCAACGATGCGTTCGGAAACTATCGGCACACTATTCTCATAATTGTGAAAATTGTTCATCAATTCAACTTGCCAATACCAGCGATAAGATTTATAGGGCGACAACGTTGCTCCAATAAAATAGTTTTCGGAGTTTTTTAAATCAGAAAATGAATTGTAGCCCGCTTTAACACCCACCGAAAGCCCAGGCATAAATCGGGTAGTGGAATAATTGGTAATAATCGGTTCGTTTTTATCGAAGATGATAGCAGTTCGACTTTTTGTACTTTTCTTATGGAAATCCTTAGCAAATTTGATGTTGTATTTTACAAATCCTTTGGTGGAATCGTACTCTTTTATATTTTTCTGCTCGCTTCCGGGTAGGTATATATTTTTAAAAGTGAAAATGGCTTGGGTATCCGTAAAGGTGGTGTCCAAACAACTGTATTCCACTTCGTATTTCGGACAGATATCGCATTTAGGATACATGTCCGTCACCTTCAAAGTGGACTTGTCCAACATTTCAGGAATATCCGTTTCCAGTCGAATGGTGCGAGCAGGCCCTTCACCGTTATTTTGAAATTTGATTTTATATTTTAAGGTTTTGAAGCGTACAAACCTGTAATTCATTAAAGTGCCGTTGGTGGACATTTTGTTGGGGTCGTGCGAAGTCACAATTTCCATTTCCATGTCCTTCACTTCGTGATTGTCATAGTTCGAATCTGGCACATAAACTCCTCTAACTGAAATAATCGCACTGGTATCTCGTATCATTTCGGGTGTGGTTTCCAAGCTGAAAAATACATTACGTTCCTCGTTGGGTTCCATATTATCAAATTCCAAAACGCTCCAATCCTTGTAAAAGGCTTTAGCTTCTGTAAGGGTGAGTGGTAAATTCGTTTTCTCCGTAGAATCTTGCGCAACCGCCTTCAAATTTAAAATTGAAGCATCGTTGGATGCCAAAAGCGTGTTGTCCAAATGAGTTTTCCCTGTATAAGCAAAAGTAGTGGCAGGGATTTCTTTTTCATTATAATACGTCCTTACTTCCTTCAACATAAAATTATCTGCTTTAAATTTATGCTCGTTATAAAACAGATACAACTTACCTTTGGTGGTGTAATCTTTTGTGTTTTTGTAGCGCATCACCGAAACAATTTCCTGTAAAGGTACAGGTTCCCGATTTCGTATCAAATCAAAATCCGTATCCATGGAAGCCATTTCATCAGATGTTGATGACACCGAGTTGACGGCAATTTTTTTAGGTCGAGACGTGGGTGGTTTTCCAGTATCATAATTGTTGGTAGCCCAAAGTCTCACTTCGTACTCACCCTTCTTTTTATAAACATGTTTTGGAGTTTTTTCTTTACTGTATGAGCCATCTCCCATTTCCCAAAAAAAGGTATAAAATGCTTTGGGTGCTCCCGCAATTTGATTCAACACTGGCGTTTCGGGTGTAAAAAGGACATGATTCCCGTTTACCTCAGTTTTAATGGTAGCTGTGCGGGTCACAGTATCCTGCTCAATTATTCTCTGGGAGAACAGTGAAATAGGAACAAAGAAAACAAACATAAGTAGCTGTCGATAATACATAACGAAATGGGTTTATTGCATGCTCTAATATACAAAAGAGATAACTTTTGATTTCAAAAATGAAGATGAATGGCGTTAGCCCGATAGAATGATCAGGATATTAGCCATAAGAATAGCTATGACCAATACTACCAAAACCATGATGTAAACTCGCTTTTTCATTTCTAAACCATTTTCATCCTTATATCAAAATGCATCACAATTTGTTACCCCACAGCTGAACAATGAATGACTTTTCGAATTGGTATTTTGAGTTTTAATGGCCTTAACTCCTCTTTCTTCCAATTTTCTGGTGGAAAATTGGAATTCATTCTCCTCTTTCCAAAAAGAGGAGAGCTAGTTTATGGTTTTTTAATCCAAGGAATACTAATTTTTGTATGTAAAATGAATTCCTTTTTCGGCTCCTCCCTTTATATAAAGGGAGGAAGATTTTGCACTGAAAATTTTCAGTGCAAAATCAGGAGGGTTGCTTAGGGTTAAATTGAAAAGCCAGAAACTGGGGATGTTTCTGGCTTCAAGAGTAGGTCAACCGTTAGGGAAACCATAACTAAGTAGTCCTTTTATTAAGGTAAGTTATTTATAATTATAGTCAATTGTGCTTCCGTGGCAATAGCCATCTCGCTTTCGGTAATCGTGATAACACCGTTTTCGATAATGGTTACAGATTTAATGGCGTATTTCCAGTTATCGCCTTCTTCCGTGGCAAAAATTATATGGCATTCCAATCCGATTGGGATTTGCCCGTAGTGCTCACTGAACATACCTGTGTTGCTATCATAAGTATCCAAATTTGCCAATCCGGTATCTTCGCCATCATAAGAAATGAAAACAGAACTGTTCGTATTGTCGTAACCATCAGGAACATCCACTAAAATAATCGTTTTTGGTCTTGGGTCGTTGTAAAAACGATCAACGTTGGACCATCCAAACTGTTGGAAAAACCCATAGTATTGGTTCCCCTCGGCAAACACACCACCTTGTCCGGTATTGTCTTCTTCCTCGTCCCAAGCTAAGTTGCCGTCAGCATCAATTCTGCCTTCCCAAAGGGTCATATCGTTGTCGGCACCTCCGGTTAAATCCGCAGGAATCGACATCTGAAAACCACAGCTAGTTTCTAAAACCTCACCGTTTTGAGTGGCATTCACATAAAATTCACCCCCAGAAATCAAAAGTGCCTTATCACCATTAGGTAAAGTACCCATCGTAGGTTTGTTGGTCACTAGCATGTTGCCTTTATCAAAAAGCTCCACAAATTCCAAGTTTACATTTCCGGTTACTGCATTCCCATTAAGAGTCAAACAGTTGGCGTTGATGTAAATTTCCACACCTTTATCCGAAGTCAAATTAATGTTGCCATCATCCGCGTTAAACGTAAAGTTTTGCGTCAGGTTCTCAAGTGCAGTGTCCTTTAATTCGTTAAAATCCTCTGCCGTTGGGCGAAAAATAATATCGCCATCGTCGTTCGTTTCACAGCTTGTAAATAATACTGCTGTCAATAAAAGTGTTCCAAAAATTCTTTTTAAATTCTTCATGATAATTGGGTTTTAAATTGTTATTCAAGTTTAAATCAACAGGGCAACGAAATTGTTACCCCTATTGATTTAAAAATTTTCAAAATTTTAATGTTGAGGCTGACTGATAATCATTTTAGAGACAATCGCATCACCAGAAGCAACCAATGCAATCATTTTTTGGGCATAATCCTCAGAGGAAGCATAACCTTTAGCTTTTCCAGTTGCTGTTTCCACTTCCCAGAAATAGTTTCTTTTGGCGTCCATTTCAGATTTCAATTCAAAGAAACTTTTGATTTCCGTTCCGGTAACCACCTCGCCCGAACTTGATAATGCAATCATTCGTTTAGCTTGTTCTAAAGACAATGAAGTCCCAGAGTAAGTGCCTTTGGTCGTTTCCACCTTCCACTCAAAAACTTGAGCGATGGCATCTTTTGTAATTTCAACAACTTCGTTTGAAGCGTTAAGGGTCGTTTCATTCGTAGCATTTAAGTTCAACATGGATAACACTACAGTTCCGATAATTAAAATTGATTTTTTCATGATTTCTAATGTTATAGATTAATTAATTTTTGTTCGTCATTTTTTGACTGTTACACCCTTATATCAACCCCCTTTAAAAATTGTTACCCCTTTTTTTAAATTTTTTTATTTGGGCGTTGCCCACAAGGGGTCGGGCTTTCCGTTCCAAGTCCTCGCTCCGCCCTATGGGGCTACGCTGTGGGCTTTACTCTGCAATCCCTAACGCGGGTGCTGATAGCATTCAGATAAATACGATGTTTAAGGAAATTCTTTATTTTAGGGGCAAATTCAAAAGCGGGCATGGCCGAAAAGAAAATTCACGAAGACCAGAAATATATCGACGGGTTACTGAAAAACAACTCCTTTGTTATTCAATCTATATATGACAAGTTTGTGCCCAAGGTGGTGAATTATATCAAACAGAATAGTGGAAGTTCGGATGAAGCGCAGGACGTAGTTCAAGATACATTAATCACCATATATAGTCAAGCCAGCCAAAAAGGATTGCAATTAACCTGTCCGTTCGACGCCTATTTTTTCCTACTCTGCAAACGCAAATGGTTAAACGTTCTAAAAAAGTCTTCCAATAAAGAGGTAACAATTAACGAGGAAGTGTTATCTAAAGGTGACGAGGCCCAAGAACTGGCTTTTGAAACTTCCGTTTTCGGTGAAAAACAAGCACTGTTTGCAGAAATGTTTAACCAGCTCGGGACCGCGTGCAAGGATTTGCTAAAAGCTACTTTTAAAATAAAATCGATGGAGGAAGTAGCCAAGAGTTTGGGCGTAACCTACGCCTACGCCCGCAAAAAGAAATCCCTCTGCATCGGGAAATTGACAGCACTAGTTCAAGGGTCGCCAAAGTTTAACCAACTTAAATTGTAAGTGTTATGGAAGACCAAAATTACATAGAGTTTGAAGCCTACCTTTCCGAGGAACTTTCCGCGGAAGAATGCGCCGATTTTGAATCCAGATTGGAAACCGACCCCGAATTTCAAGAAGCCTTTGAAACCTACAAGGAATTGTCTTCATTTTTAGAGCACAAATTTGGAAACGAAGAGGCTTCCCTAGCGTTTCAAAATAACCTAGAAAACCTTTCAAAAGCCCATTTTGAAAAAACGGAAACCCAAACCAAATCCGGTTCCTCAAAAACCTATGTTTTAATGAAATACTTGGTGGCCGCATCCGTAGCCATTGTGTTTGGGCTTTTTACGTTTAATCAGCTTTCCACGCCAAGTTATGCGGACTATGATGATTACGGCACGATTAGTTTGACCGTACGAGGTAACAATGATGCGCTTTTAAAACCGGCAGAAGATGCATTTAACACAGGGAATTTTGAAAAAGCAAATGAGGCGTTTGGGGAATTGCTTTCAAATGATGATTCAAATATTGAACTCCAATTATATAAAGGTATTTCATTATTGGAATTGAATCGATTTGATGAAGCCGATAGCCTATTTGGAAAGCTTTCAGCAGACACATCAGCTTATAAAAATAAAGCCACTTGGTATTTGGCACTAAGCAAACTAAAACAAAAGGATTACGACGCCTGTCTGCAAATTTTAAAAACCATCCCTGAGGATGCCGACGATTATAAGCAAGCACAAAAGTTAATCAAGAAATTGGATTAAATCCAAACCCCGACCTGCAAGGTTTTGATAACCTTGTAGGTCTCTAGGTGACAGAAAGACTTCACAGGTTATATGGTGGCTGAGCGAAGTTGAAGCCAATACCCGTAAGGTCTAATTTTATCCGAGAAAATCCGTGCAATCCGTGTCAAACATCCTATTTTTACCGAATGATTATCACCGACACCCACACCCATCTATACAGCGAAGCCTTTGATGAAGACCGGCACGAAATGATACATCGTGCCATGGATAAAGGCGTTAAGCGTTTCTTCATTCCTGCTATCGATTCCACATACACCAAATCCATGTTGCAACTGGAAAAAGATTTTCCTGAGCATGTCTTTTTGATGATGGGACTGCACCCCACTCACGTCAAAGAAAATTATATGGACGAGTTAAAACACCTCGAGGATATGCTTTCAACACATAAATTTTATGCCGTCGGCGAAACAGGCATTGATTTGTATTGGGACAAATCCACTTTGGGCATTCAAATTGAGGCCTTCAAACATCAAATTCGCTTGGCGAAACAATACCAATTACCAATAGTAATTCACTGCCGTGAATCCTTTGATGAAATTTTTGAGGTTTTGGATAGTGAGAAAGACGAACAACTTTTCGGGATTTTTCATTGCTTTACTGGCACGTTGGAGCAAGCCCATCAGGCATTGTCGTATAATATGAAACTGGGCATCGGGGGTGTTTCCACTTTTAAAAATGGGAAAATTGATAAATTCATCAATCAAATCGATTTAAAACATATCGTTTTGGAAACCGATGCGCCATATTTATCTCCAGTGCCCTACCGAGGCAAACGCAATGAAAGTGCATACATTATAAATGTGTTGGAAAAACTATCTGAGATTTATGGTGTTTCAAAAGAAGAAATTGCCGAAATTACAACTCAGAATTCGAAAGATTTTTTCAAAATATGAGTCGTTCCAAGCCTAATATATTGTTGATTTATACCGGAGGTACCATCGGAATGGTAAAGGATGCCGGAACCGGTGCGCTCCATGCGTTCAATTTTAATAACCTTCTAAAACGGATTCCGGAATTACAGTTATTGGACTGCAATATTGAAACGGTTTCCTTTGAAAACCCAATCGATTCCAGTAATATGAATCCTGAGTATTGGGTTAAAATAGCAGAGATTATTGAATCGCATTACAATGATTGCGATGGTTTTGTGGTGCTCCACGGAAGCGATACGATGAGCTATACAGCTTCGGCATTAAGTTTCATGCTGGAAAACTTATCCAAACCAGTGGTGTTTACCGGAGCTCAATTACCGATTGGAGACCTCCGAACGGATGCCAAGGAAAACCTGATTACATCCATTCAAATTGCGTCCTTACAAGAAAATAACGAACCTGCAATTAAGGAAGTATGCTTGTATTTTGAATATAAATTGTACCGGGGCAACCGCACTACTAAAATAAATGCGGAACATTTTCAGGCCTTCAGATCTTTGAATTATCCTTGCTTAGCCGAATCGGGAGTGCATCTAAAAATAAATCAGCAGTATTTGTTAAGTAATGAGGTCGCTGGACCATTAAAGGTTCATAAGACGTTGGACAGCAATATTGGCCTGGTAAAATTGTTCCCCGGGGTGACCGAATCCTATATCAATAGCGTTTTAAATACATCAAATTTAAGAGCAGTAATTTTAGAAACCTATGGCTCAGGCAACTGTACTACCGAAGCATGGTTTGTCGAGGCCTTAAAGAATGCCATTTCAAAAGGGATACATATTATAAACGTCACCCAATGTGTTGGTGGCGGTGTAAATATGGGCCAATATGAAACTAGCAGTAAGTTGAAAAAAATCGGCGTGATTTCCGGAGGAGATATGACTACGGAATCTGCAGTTACCAAATTGATGTATCTGTTGGGAAAAAACCTTTCTAGCAAAACCCTCAAAATCAAGTTTGAAGCCTCTCTAACAGGTGAAGTTTCCTAAAAATAATACCCAAAGTTTTAGGGTTTAAAATATTTTTTGTTATTTGGGCAACCCTAAAGTATTATTGGGATAAAGAGAGGTGGCCGAGTGGTCGAAGGCGCACGCCTGGAAAGTGTGTATACGCCAAAAGCGTATCGAGGGTTCGAATCCCTTCCTCTCTGCATTTTTATTTATGCTTTAGTTGTATTTTTTTTATATCTTTAACACTTTAACTAATAACATTAAGATTTAGAACATGAAAAGATTATTTTCTATCCTAGCCATAACTGGAATGATGGTATTTGGAACGGCAAATGCAACCACAAAAGCAACAAGTTCTGTTGCTACAACTGTTGTAACTACTCAAGATTCTGCTGAAGAAGCAGCTGGTGAAGAACTTGGGTTTCATCAAGAATTAAAGAAGCGTTTCATTGAAGGTGGCGCCGATTTTATGGGAATTGTATTATTGTGTTTAATTCTAGGTTTAGCAATTGCCATAGAAAGAATTATCTTTTTAAATCTTTCAACAACCAACTCTAAAAAATTAGTACAAAGCGTAGAAGACGCTTTGGCATCTGGAGGTGTTGAAGCCGCTAAAGAAGTTTGTAGAAACACAAAAGGACCTATCGCTTCTATTTACTATCAAGGTTTGGATAGAGTAGATGAAGGTCTGGACGCTGCAGAAAAAGCTGTAGTGGCATACGGAGGTGTTCAAATGGGACAGTTAGAGAAGAATGTCTCTTGGATTTCATTATTTATCGCATTGGCTCCAATGCTTGGTTTCATGGGTACGGTAATTGGTATGATTCAGGCATTCGATAAAATTGAAGCAGCTGGGGATATGAACCCGTCACTTGTAGCAGGAGGTATTAAAGTAGCACTTTTAACAACGGTTTTCGGTTTGATTGTTGCAATTATCCTTCAGATATTCTACAACTATATTATTGCTAAGATCGATAGCATCGTAAACGATATGGAAGATGCTTCCATCATGTTAATGGACTTGTTGATCAGACACAAAAAGTAATAATTAAAAACATAAACTATTATGCATAAAATATTTAAAATATTGGCCTATGTGCTTGCTGTTATTGCCATTATTCTTACGGCAATGATTGCTAGTGGCAATGAAGGACAAGTAGGAAGCATATTATTTGTGGCCTACATAGTCTTGGCTATAGTTTTGGCGGCAGTTGTAATTTTTACATTGGTAAATACTTTTGCAAATCCGGCTAATTTGAAGAGAACGCTTATCAATCTTGGGGCTTTCCTTTTGTTGGCGGTTATTTGTTATGCAATGGCTACTGGAACAGAAACCGATTTAAAAGATGGTGGAACGCTTTCCGCGGGAGCTTCAAAAATGGTGGGAGCTGGATTATATCTATTCTATTTCCTTATCATTATAGCCGCTGGGACTATGTTGTTCTCAGGAATTAAAAAAATGATTAAATAAATATGGCAAAACGAGCAGCACCGGAAGTTAATGCAGGCTCAATGGCCGACATTGCTTTCCTTTTATTGATTTTCTTCCTTGTGACCACAACCATTGAAAAGGACTCCGGTATTAACCGTAAGTTGCCGCCAATGGAAGAATCTGAAGAAGATGTCATTATAAAGCAAAAAAATATCTTCACTGTATTGATTAATAAAAATGATCAATTGCTAGTGGAAGATGAGCAAATGGAGATTAAGGATTTAAGAAAAGCGGCCGTTGAATTTTTGGATAACAACGGTGATAAATCTTGTAGCTTCTGTCAAGGAAAAAAGGATCCGAAGTCCTCTGATAATCCGGATAAAGCAGTAATTTCATTGAAGAATGACCGTGAGACATCCTATGCAGCTTACATAGCGGTTCAAAATGAACTTGTGGCAGCATACAATGTTTTAAGAAACAGACGAGCCCTGCAAGTTGGGGCTAAAAGAGGGTTTCCTAACATGAATTTCATAGAAATGCAGGAAACTTACAAGGATGTAAGATGGAATGGAAATAAGGACAAATTAAAGGCTCTTATTGACGAGATTAAGACTGAGATTCCTCAGAAGTTGTCAGAGGTAGTTGACTAATAACAAAGAATAAAATAACTTAAAAGAATATGTCTAAATTTAAAAAGAAAAAGGACGGCGGTTTGGCACCAATCAATACGGCGTCTTTACCCGATATTGTTTTCATGTTGTTATTCTTTTTTATGGTGGCAACGGTAATGCGGGAAGACACGCTTTTTATTAAAAATAACTTGCCTTTAGCTGATCAAGTTGAGAAGCTAGATAAAAAGAACCCTGTCAGTTACATTTACATGGGACAACCAAGTAAAGGCTATGAAAAATTTGGAACTGAGGCTAGGATTCAGCTGAATGATAAGTTTTCAGACATCAGGGACATCGCGCCATTTATAGCAGAGGAAAGAGCTGCTTTGCGTGAGGAGTTGGTGCCTTTTTTAACCGTTTCACTGAAGGTGGATAGAGATGCCAATATGGGTATTGTAGGCGACGTAAAGCAGGAACTAAGGAAAGTAAATGCTTTAAAGATCAATTATACTACTGGTTTGGGTGACGCCTTGACCAACATAAAGTAAACTAAAAAAAATCTTAGTACTGTTAAAAATAATGTTCTAGTTTGAACATCTGAAAGTCGGGAGTTTATTCTCGACTTTTTTTATGTTCTAAAACTCAATAATCGGTTTGATATTTATTAACTTTAGGAGCTTTTAACCCTGTCCTAATTCCGAAAAATATGTTGCAATATAGTTCAAAAGCCTTAACCATTTTTAGTCCGCAATCCTTCATGAATTCTGGTGCCCCTTTTTTTGATATAGGCGTTTCGGCTGGATTCCCATCACCAGCGGATGATTTTAAGGAACAGCGACTATCTCTTGATAGGGAACTCATCAGGAACAAAGATGCCACTTTTTTTGCTCGCGTAAGCGGACAGTCCATGATTGGAGCTGGTTTGGATGATGACGATTTATTGGTTATCGATAGAAGCTTGAAACCCGAGCATAATAAAATAGCAGTGTGTTTTTTAGATGGCGAGTTTACTGTAAAGCGACTAAAGGTCAGAGAAAATGGGGTGTGGTTGCAACCTGAAAATCCCGAGTATCCCATAATTCAAATAACTGAGGAAAATAACTTCATCATTTGGGGGATTGTGACCAACGTGATAAAAAAAGTTTACTAGCACTATAGTTTCTTATATATGGTCAACCTTTCAGGATTAGATATTGGAATCGTAATAGCTTTCTTTCTCGTTACATTATGCATTGGTATTTGGGTTTCAAAACAAGCAGGAAAAAACAGTGCTGAATTCTTTTTATCTGGGCGTAATATGCCATGGTGGCTATTGGGGGTTTCCATGGTGGCCACTACGTTTGCAGCAGATACGCCTGGATTGGTAACTGAACTTGTTAGAAAAGATGGGGTATCAGGCAATTGGGTTTGGTGGGCCTTTCTTTTAACAGGCATGCTTACGGTATTTTTTTATGCGAAACTTTGGCGAAAATCTGGGATTTCTACTGATTTGGAGTTTTATGAATTAAGGTATTCCGGGAAACCTGCCAGTTTTTTGAGAGGCTTTAGGGCTATTTATTTGGGAGTGGTTTTTAATATTATTACCATGGCAGGTGTTTGTTTGGCTGGGGCTAAAATTGCCAATATTTTGCTTGGTTTGTCGCAATCGGATGCATTGCTGTATTCTTCCATCATCGTCGTAATTTATTCTTCCTTAGGTGGTCTGAAGGGAGTTTTGATAACAGATTTTATACAGTTCATTATTGCCATGGTCGGCTCAATTTGGGCAACCATTTACATTGTAAACCTTCCCGAAATTGGCGGGATGCAAAATTTATTAGCTCACGAAAACGTGGTTAACAAGCTGGACATTCTCCCCGATTTTTCCAATTCCGATGTAATGATTACATTGTTTATAATCCCTTTTGCCGTGCAGTGGTGGAGTACATGGTATCCTGGAGCTGAACCCGGAGGAGGAGGCTATATAGCCCAACGTATGCTTGCGGCCAAAGACGAAAAACATGCCACCTGGGCTACTTTGTTTTTCAATTTTGCGCACTACGCCTTGAGGCCTTGGCCATGGATTGTGGTAGGTTTGGCTTCATTGGTTGTGTTTCCCAGTTTAGAAAGTATAAATGCTACTTTCCCCAATTTAAATGCCGATATGCAAGGACACGACGTAGCCTATGCAGCAATGATGACTTATTTACCAGCAGGGTTAATCGGTATTGTGCTTACGTCTCTTATCGCCGCATTCATGAGTACAATTTCCACGCAACTCAACTGGGGAAGTTCCTATGTAGTGAATGATTTTTATGCGCGTTTTGTGAATAAGGAGGCCTCCGAAAAGCAAAAGGTGCTTATCGGTAGAATTTCTACTGTGGTGTTAATGGTTTGTGCCGCCTTGTTTTCTTTTTATATCAAGTCGGCAAAGGATGTTTTCGATTTGTTGTTGCAAATTGGAGCGGGTACAGGATTATTATTCATTATGAGATGGTTTTGGAATCGCATTAACCCATATAGCGAAATTGCTGCGATGGTTATTTCATTTATTATAGCTGTTGTTTTCTTTATTAATGGGAAGCTGGATACGCCTTGGTTTGAAATGAAGGGTTATTGGCAGTTGATTTTAGGAGTATTGATAACCACAATTGGTTGGGTAATAGTCACGTTACTCACAACAAAAACGGACGCGGAAACCATCCATAAATTTGAAGATTTGGTATTTGGCCAAGAAGATAAGTTCAAGAATTTTAAGTTTAAAATTTTAGGATTCCTGCTTGGGATAATTGGGACTTATAGTTTTCTTTTTGCAACTGGATATTTTATATATGGCGATATAAACAGAGGTATAGCATTATCGGCAACTTCGATTACGTGTGTGTCCATTTTGGTAAGAAACTGGAAGAAAATTGTATAAAAAAAGGTGAAGCTTCTGCCTCACCTTTAAAGTATTATTGTCAAAATGACTAAAGTTCTAGGGCTTTTTTTACGTCATTATCCATTAGTAATTCAACTGGGCTTTCGAGTGCTTCTTTTACGGCTACCAAGAAACCAACACTTTCCTTACCATCAATAATTCTGTGGTCATAGGACAGAGCCACATACATAATTGGTCTGATTTCAACCTTGCCATCCACAGCAACCGGACGTTCCACAATGTTGTGCATTCCTAAAATACCGCTTTGAGGAGGGTTGATAATCGGCGTAGATAGCATACTTCCAAATACACCACCGTTAGAAATCGTGAAGGTGCCACCTGTCATTTCATCTACAGTAATTTGGCCATCACGAGCACGAATAGCCAAACGTTTCACTTCTGATTCAACACCTCTAAAGCTTAAATTTTCGGCATTTCGCATTACAGGGACCATCAAACCTTTTGGCCCAGAAACAGCAATGCTGATATCACAAAAATCATAGGAAATCATTTCCTTGCCATCAATCATCGAATTAACAGCTGGATACATTTTAAGCGCCCTAACTACTGCTAGGGTAAAGAAACTCATAAACCCTAAACTTACGCCATGTTTCGCCTTAAACGTTTCTTTATATTCGCTTCTTAAAGCGAATATGGGCGACATGTCAACTTCATTAAATGTCGTCAACATTGCCGTGGTATTTTTAGCTTCCACTAAACGTTCGGCAACTTTACGTCTCAACATGGACATTTTGCTTCTTGAAGTGCCACGGCTTCCACCAGTTGGTGTGCCCATAGAAGGAACAGCATTTACCGCATCATCTTTAGTAACCCTGCCATCTTTTCCAGTACCTTGAATAGAAGAGGCCTCAATGCCCTTTTCTGCCAAAATCTTTTTGGCTGCTGGACTTGCACTTCCAGTAGCGTAAGTCTTGGTTTCAGTTACAGGAGCAGATTTAGCCTCTGGTTTGGGCGCTTCTTCTTTCTTTTCTTCTTTTGGGGCATCGCCGCCCTCTGGTTTTTCGGCATTCGTATCGATATGGCAAACCACTGCGCCAACGGCCACAGCATCACCTTCTTCTGCCTTTAATGTAATAGTACCACTGGCTTCAGCTGGAAGTTCTAGCGTAGCTTTATCGCTATCTACTTCGGCAATGGCTTGATCCTTTTCAACATAATCCCCATCTTCAACTAACCACTCAGCAATCTCTACTTCTGTAATAGATTCTCCTGGTGATGGTACTTTCATTTCTAAAATCATGTGTGTATAACTTTAATTGTATTCTTTAAATTATTTTATATCAAAAACTGTATTGATAACCTTTTGCTGTCGAGCCTTATCCCTTGTGCTAGAACCTGGTGCAGGTACAGAATTAAACGGTCTGGAATTTACTTCTAATTTCACTAAATTCATACGTTGCAACAAGTAACTCCAGGCACCCATATTTTCAGGTTCTTCCTGGGCCCAAACATAACGTTTTACATTTGGGTATCTGTCAATAACCTTTTGAATGTTTTCAAGATGTAAAGGGAACAGTTGCTCAATCCTCACCAAAGCAATGTTGGAAGTATCCAGCTCCTCGCGTTTCGCCAATAAATCATAATAAAATTTACCCGTACAAAACACTAATTTTTCAACCCTTTTTGGGTCAATAGTATCATCGATCACTTCTTGAAACGTACCATTCGCCAATTCACCAATAGAAGATACTGCTTTTGGGTGTCGTAATAAACTTTTAGGTGTGAAAACGATTAGAGGTTTCCTGAAACCGCGTTTCATTTGTCGCCTTAATAAATGAAACATGTTAGCAGGTGTGGTGCAATCTGCAACAATCATATTGTCGTTGCCACACAACTGTAAATAGCGTTCCATCCTTGCGGATGAGTGCTCCGAACCTTGGCCTTCATAGCCATGTGGTAGTAAAACTACAATACCGTTTTGGGCTTTCCACTTGTCCTCGGCGGCGGATAAATATTGGTCAAAAATGATTTGTGCACCGTTACTAAAATCACCAAACTGAGCTTCCCAAATCGTCAAGGTATTTGGATTGGCCATAGCATAACCATAATCAAAACCTAGCACGCCATATTCCGACAAAAATGAATTATAGATGTCCATATGGCCTTTGTTGTTTGGGTTGGTATTCAAGAGATTGACCCGTTCCTCAGAAATCACATCACGCAAAATGGCATGACGATGGCTAAAGGTCCCTCGCTCAACATCCTGACCTGATATACGCACGTTATAACCTTCCTCCAACAGGCTGCCATATGCTAGAGTTTCTGCCATCCCCCAATCCAAAGTGTCGGTTTCAAATACCATTTTGGCGCGCCCTTCTAAAATACGTTCTGCTTTGCGCAAAAATTTAACACCCTCAGGAACTGTTGAAACTAATTTTGAAATATATTTTAACTCATCTTCCCCATAGGATGTATCCTCACTTTCCAACATGGCTTCAATGCCTTTTCGTTCAAAACCATTCCAGCGTTCCTGCATAAACTCCCTTACTTTGGAAGACTCAGCTTCTTTGGCCTTTTCGTATTCACTTTCCAAAGTGTTTTTGAATTCTGCAACGATGGCCTCGGAGTAAGTTTTATCTATCGTATTTTCAGCGATGAGCTTATCCGAATATATCTTGAACGGGTTGGGGTGCTTGGAAATATTTTTATATAAATTGGGTTGTGTAAAACGAGGTTCGTCACCTTCATTATGCCCATATTTTCTGTAGCCCAATAAATCAATATATACGTCTTTTTTATACCGCATTCTGTAGTCTAGAGCCATTTCCACCGCATGTACAACCGCTTCTGCATCATCTGAATTAACGTGCATGACGGGAGATAATGTTACTTTTGCAACATCTGTGCAGTAGGTGCTAGAACGGGCGTCAAGATAATTAGTAGTAAACCCTATTTGGTTGTTTACAACAATATGCACAGTACCACCAGTTTTATAGCCATTTAATTGACTCATTTGAGCTACTTCATAAACGATACCCTGCCCGGCAATGGCAGCATCACCATGCACAAGGATTGGTAGAATTTTAGAATCATCTCCACCATAATCGGCATCGATTTTGGCACGCGTAATTCCCTCGGCCACTGGTCCAACTGTTTCTAAGTGCGAAGGATTCGGCACTAAATTCATTTTTATGGACTTACCGTTTTGATAGGTTTTATCCAATGTTAATCCTAAATGGTACTTAACATCACCATCAATATTTTCATCCTCAAAATCTTTGCCTTCAAACTCACTAAACAGTTCGCGCATTGGCTTTCTAAAAATATTGACCAATGTGGACAATCTTCCGCGGTGCGCCATCCCCAGTACACATTCCTTTACGCCATATTTTTCAACGGCCATATACAATGTATTACTGATAGCCGGAATTAACGACTCACCACCTTCCAACGAAAATCGTTTTTGGCCTACGTATTTGGTTTGCAAAAAGTTTTCAAAATTTACCGCTTGGTTCAATTTTGAAAGGATGTATTTTTTGGTTTCGGCGGAATAGTTTGGATGATTGTCGTTGACGTTTAGCTTGTCCTGCCACCATTTTATCACCTCTGGATTCCTAAGGTACATGTACTCCACACCAATGGAATCACAGTATATACTGTCAAGATGCGCAATGATTATCCTAAGCGTTTGGGCACCAATCCCTAAAACTTCACCTGCATTGAAAACCGTATCTAAATCGTTTTCGGAGAGGCCGAAATTTTCGATGTCCAAGGTAGGTGAATAGGTTCTTCGATCCCTAACTGGATTGGTTTTTGTAAACAGATGTCCCCGCCCTCTGTAGCCGTCAATTAAACGGGCTACCTGGAATTCTTTTTGAATGTGCTCGGGGATTTGTGTTGTAACGCCTTCTACAATCTCACCGTCAAGGCCATAGTTTTCAGAGCCAAAATCATAACCTTGAAAAAAGGCTCTCCAACTGGGTTCAACACTATCGGGATTTTGCAAATATTGCTCATATAAATCCGCAAAATATGCGGTATGTGCAGCGTTTAAAAAGGAAAATTTATCCATTATTTTTTGATGCTATCGCTTCGAGAAAAAATATTCTTCAAAAATACAACTTTTGATAATATATGATACGCCTTTAGAGATATTTGTAATAGGCGCCTGCGCTTTTAATCAATAACATTATGAATCCCTTAAAATTTTGAGAATTTCGAGTTTTGTTACGCTTAATTTTGAAATATAAAAAAAGCACTTTCAATATTTTGAGAGTGCTTTTCTATTTTAAGAATTTTGAATCTATTGCAGAGTTGGTGAGTAATTTGTCGGAAAACTACTGGCTTTGGCCACATTGCCCGAAGCCATAAAATTAGAACCAAATTTTTCATCAATAGCTTCCAAGAATTTATTGGCCATAAACGCATAGCCCCTTCCAGTTAAATGGATGCCGTCCAAACCTACGGCACCACCGGTAACCAAATCGGCAGTAAGATTAAACCCATCAAAGTTTATGCCCGTTGTTGCAGCCTCTTTAAGCGTTGCATTTAGGTCCACTAAGGCAACATTTTCATTAGAATCGGCTACACCCGCAATAGTTGCGTTGTAACTATCCGTTGCCGTTTTGATGTTCATTTGTTCCTGAGGCGTTATTACCCATTTGTCTTCCAAAGGTAAAGTTATGCCTTCAACTGCAAATTGAGCAGCTAAAGCTTCTGATAAGTTTTGACTTTCAAGAAATGCCATAAAAGGCGCATTAACCCCTCCTATAACTGTTGAACTTGTTAAAACCAATAAATCTTCTGCAGTAGCTGGTCTCGATTGTCCATAAATCAACCCTAAAAAGCCTGCCACTTGGGGAGCAGCTATGGCTGGGAGTCCAAATTGATCTAAAAATTGAGGAAATAGAGGGCTACCCAATAAAGTCTGAGTAATTAAAGCGGAAATATTATTTAAGTCTTCATCTACTATCACCACAGGATTTGGAACGTCTGTAGCAAAAACTACGCTTCTGACATTAGCATCATCGATAGCACCTTGAGACTCTAGAAATGCATAAACACCATTTAAGTTACCATATAGTGCGTTCAAGGTTGGTATTTGAGCTGCAAGAGCAGGTCCAGTATCTTCATCATTTGGATCCAAAGGATTGTGTGGCACAGTAGTAAAATGTGGTAAATCTGTGATGTCCGGTACGTTGGTTACCACGCCTTTGGCACCTCCTGCCGTTAAAGTAGATACCATGGCGTTAAAGGTTTGTGCAAATACACTGGGATCTGTAATATCAGTAATACCGTAAGACGCGGGATTCAAATTTCCTGTTTGGTCAACGCCATCACCTCCAGCTATAGCATAGCCTAAAACATCATCACCGCCTACTTCCGACAGCGTAAAGAAGGTTGGGTTTTGTGCCATGGCATCTCCTAAAACGGTAGCGCCTGGAGAAGAAGCAATCCTTGTATAAAAGGGATTAAATACAGCATAACCTGGTGTTACCAAATGAAAACTTTTAGCACCGGGTATTCCAAAATTATTGAAATCACTACCTATGTTAGTGGTTGCTTCGGTAGTTATTGGTGGCACTGGGGCACTTAGGCTTGCCAAAAATTGATCCACTGCCTGAGGCCCTGGGATATTGGGATTAAAAATAAAACGATACCCTCGTACTACATTGCCTCCTGCTAAAATCCCACCGGTGTTGTCGTTCATTAATGGCTGTTTGAATTCTCCGCCCCCAATTTTAGCAAATTGCTTTGACAAGGTATTTGGGAAGGAGTTCTCTTGAGCGGCAATAAACAGGCCGTTATCTGTAAACCCAGCCGTAAAAGATGCACCAACGGCAACATAGTTAGAAAAATCAGCTGAGCCAGCGGTCAACTCTGGGAGCATTTCCTCTTCAGGTATAATATCTTGAACTTCCTCACAGGACAAAAACCCTAAAAGAAGTGTAAAAAACCATATACATTTAAAATTTGAAGTCATCATCTTATAAGTTGTTAATTATCCATGAAACATAATATTGGGAACCGATACGTCCAGTTCCCGCAGCTGTGAAATATTCATCCCCCATAAGGTTTGTTGCGCCTGCCTTAAACTGAGATTTAATTTTTGGAACCCTAAAATTAATTTGGGCATCCAGTACATGGTATGCTGGGACATCAGCCGTTAGGAATGTGGCTTCCCAGACGTAATTATCGCTCCATCTCCACGCCACATTAAAGCCAAAGTTTTTGAAAAGATCCGTATTTCCAAAAGTAGCTTTAAACTTGTGCTCAGGGGTATTGAAGTTAGTCTGGAAATCAGGATTTGTGGCACGGTCAAAGTCTAAACGAGCATAGGTATAGTTTGCACCTAAATCATAATCCCCAAATACTTTTGTAGTTACTCCAATGGAGGCACCCCAAGAACTAACATCAGCTGTTGTATTCGTATTAGCACGGTATGCTTGAAAATCTTCATTGGCTAAGGCAATAACCGAAAGAGGGGTGGGTGTACCGTTTACCGGAAACGTTTCCGATAATTGTACGTCACCATAAAAAGGACTGATAACATCTACAGATGTAATAAAATCTTTGTACCTATTGTGATACGCACTCAAATCGATTATAACTTTATCAACCTTACCTCTATAACCCACCTCGAAAGAAGTAACCTGCTCAGGCTTTACCAATTCTGGATTTGCAATTTGTAAATCGGCTGGGTTTTGCGATTGGCTAAATGCCGTAACTGAACTTCGGGTAAACGAATTATTATAAGCTCCAGTAGCATCATATGTAAAACTATTTGTGCCTAAAATGGCTTGGCCGGTAGGTGAAATGTCCGCTCCGCTTCTCGTCCTAATATCCCTTTGCGGATTGTCTTTTGCACCCCCCAACAAGATGATTGGACCTACATCAAATCCAATATAAAGGGATTGGGTGTCTGGATTTCTAAAACCCGTCTGGAACGATGCCCTTATGTTATGGTTTTCGTCATCACCTATATTGTACCCGAAAGATACTCTCGGAGAGAAAAAAGGATCAAAAAGTTCAGATTTATCATAACGGATGGATGCCGTAACTTTTAAACGTTCGTCCTTCAAAAATTTCTTTTGAAGCTGTGCGTAAACTCCAACTTCAGAATAGGGAATGGAACTTAATTTATCGGTATAAATAGACCCGAACGAATTCAATTCATAATTACGATAGGACCCACCAACTTGAATTTCGCCCCAATCGATTAAATGGCTAAAATTATAATTGGCGTCGATGTGGTTCAATTTAGATTGATCTCTAAGTTGACTACCTGTTAGTACGTCCGGGTCGGCCGTAACTGTATTAAAGGCCTGCTGGAATTCAGGAGAGCCAGGTTCAAAACGGCCGGTATCAGCAACTGTTCGTGCCTGGGCGTGCGCCTCATCTGCTGTTAAACCAGCTAAGGTACCTTGTATAAACGCCCCAGTATATTCCCCAAACCATTGCTCATCAGATTTCCATTTTCTATTGATATTCAAACCAGTAAATACCATGTCGTATGAGTTTCCGGCATTTTCTCGGGTTATGTAGCCCCTCACAAAAAAATTGTCGTTTTTTACTTCTATTTTATGTTGCTGTAAAAAGAAATCTTTTATTTGATACCTGTTTGACCCTTGGTAGATGGTAGCGCCAGAACCTATTTTACCGACATATTGTATTTCAAAATCATTGCCCCATGGTCGATAGTAAAGACCCCAGTCTGCTTTAATGCTTTTAGCATCATAATCTGTTAACGCCGATTCTGCATATCCTGTTCTGCTCACATTTACAGAAGGAACTAAGTTGGCAAGTGCAGGATTAGGCAATTCTCCTAAACCGGCCAGGATCTGGGCTACGTTTGCAATATTACTTGAGGCCAAATCACCATAAATATTTACGCCATCGTAATCAATATCATTCTCCCTTGTACTATTTGGGTTTACTATGGAGCTAGTTCTATCCTTTCCTCTTGTATCGTTTGCAACCCAATCCGTTCCTTGCAGATAACTAAAGTTAATTTTGGCGGCGAATTTATCATTGAATTTGTGGGCAGCACGTATACCATAGTCAATATATTGATTATCTCCAGCGGCTTCCTGCGAAGTCATCCCATACTTATAATATCCACTGATTCCTGCATGGTCAAAAGGATTTTTACTGCGCATAAACAGAATACCGTTAAAAGCGTTCGCGCCGTAAAGCGCTGAAGCGGCTCCAGGTAATAATTCGACACTTTGCACATCCGTTTCAATCATTCCGAGTAAGTTCCCGAGGGGAAAGTTCAGTAATGGAGCCGCGTTGTCCATACCATCCACAAGTTGCATAAAACGCGTGTTGGCAAATGTGGCAAAACCTCTGGTATTGATGGATTTGAACGTTAAACTGTTTGTGTTGATATCTACACCTTTAAGATTTTCAAGGCCATCATAGAATTCGGCTGCCGCAGTATTTTTGATTTCTTTTAAACCGAAACGCTCAATGGTTACCGGCGATTCGAAAATTCGCTCAGGTGTCCGCGAGGCGGAAATTACTACCTCGTCAAGTGAAGTCCCTTCGGTTAATACGAGGTCGAATTTTTGGCCATCAGAGGTTACTTCTTGTGTTGCGGATTCAAAACCGACACTACTTGCCTGAATAGTAAATGGTGGATTTTGATTCGAAGTTAAAGTAAAGCCACCGTCAAAGTCGGTTACAGTTCCTGAGGAGGTGCCAACTATTATTATATTGGCACCTGGGATAGGCTGACCGCTATCGTCGGTTACAGTTCCTGAGATTGTTGTTTGGGCATAAACTGAACCGCAAAGTAACAACAAAATACACTTGAGTATTGTTTTCATCTATGCTATTAATTAGTGTTATTAAAGGGCTAAAAAATTTGACTGGTGCGCCAAAAATATAAAAAAATTATGCACGCATAGTATATTTTATCAAAAAAGTAACTAAAAAACTACGTATTTGGTAAAAATTGAAAGCGAAAATTGTTAAAACAATAAAATAAGAGGTTAAAAACGTTATGTCCAACCTCTTGATTGGTTTACTCTACTGTGACGGATTTTGCTAGATTTCGTGGTTGATCCACATTTTTGTCGAGAAGTACAGCTATATGGTACGAAAGTAATTGTAAGGGGATAGTGGTTAATAACGGGGACAATGATTCTAACGTATCAGGCACTTCAATAACATGATCGGCAAGTTCTCTAACGATACTGTCACCTTCAGTAACAACTCCAATTATTTTTCCTTTTCGAGATTTAATCTCTTGGATATTACTCACAACCTTATCATAGTGCTCTGCTTTGGTAGCTATAACTACTATAGGCATGTTTTCGTCAATCAAAGCAATAGGACCATGTTTCATTTCAGCAGCTGGATAACCCTCCGCGTGGATATAGGATATTTCCTTTAATTTGAGGGCACCTTCTAAAGCTACTGGAAAATTATATCCTCGTCCTAAATACAAAAAGTTTGTGGCGTCCTTGTATATATCCGATATGATTTTAATGTGGGCATCAGACTCCAGAGCCTTTTCTACTTTATTAGGAATCATTTCCAATTCCAATAAATGACGACGGAAATCAGAACTCGAAATCGTTCCTTTTGCTCGAGCCAATCGTAACGCAATAAGCGTTAAAACAGTAATTTGTGTAGTAAATGCTTTTGTGGAAGCTACACCAATTTCGGGTCCTGCATGAGTGTAGGCCCCCGCATCCGTTTCTCTTGCAATTGACGAACCTACAACGTTACACACGCCAAAAACAAAGGCTCCTTTTGATTTTGCCAATTTAATTGCCGCAAGTGTATCGGCAGTTTCCCCTGATTGGGAAATGGCAATCAACACATCATTTTCGGTAATTACAGGATTTCTATACCTGAACTCAGAAGCATATTCCACTTCTACGGGAATTCTAGCTAAATCCTCAAAGATGTACTCGGCTACCAAACCTGCATGCCATGATGTGCCACAAGCCACAATAATTATGCGGTCTGCATTGAGAAATCTTTTCATATTATCCTCAATACCTCCCATTTTAATAATTGCTTCATCTCTCAGCAAGCGCCCCCTATAAGTGTCTGTTATGGCTTTGGGTTGTTCATGGATTTCCTTTAACATAAAGTGGTCGTAACCTCCTTTTTCAATTTGCTCTAAATTCAACTGGAGTTCCTGGATATAGGGATCAACTAAAGAATCGTCTTTAATTTTTCTCACTTTGATACCTTTATGGAATCTAATAATTGCCATTTCTTCATCTTCCAAATAGATTGCATTTTTAGTATATTCTATAAATGGTGAAGCATCACTGGCAATGAAAAATTCGTCCTCACCGATACCTACGGCAAGAGGACTTCCCAAACGGGCTACTACTACTTCTTCAGGCTTGTTTTTGTCAAATACTGCAATGGCATAAGCTCCTACTACTTGGTTTAGAGCTATTTGCACAGCCTTTCCTAATTTAATGTTTTCTTGGTTTTTTATTTCCTCTATTAAATTGACCAGAACTTCAGTATCTGTATCAGATTTGAAAGTGTACCCCCTCGCAATCAATTCCTTTTTTAGGGATTCGTAGTTTTCAATAATACCGTTATGAATGAGAACCAGATCTCCAGAATTGGAAACATGAGGGTGTGAGTTGACATCGTTAGGCACACCGTGTGTTGCCCAACGCGTATGCCCTATTCCTAGATTACCACTTTTGCTAATTTCGCTGGTTACTCTTTCTTCTAAGTCCGAAACTTTTCCTTTGGTCTTCGATACTTTTAAGTCCGAACCATCAAAAAGCGCAATTCCGGCACTGTCATATCCTCTATATTCTAATCTTTTAAGTCCTTCTATTACAATGGGGTAGGCATCTCTATGTCCAATGTATCCAACGATTCCGCACATAATATTATTCGATTTCTGGGGTTATCATATTTAAAGCGCAAAGATTAAAAATAATTGCGAATGCATTTATAATTATTATACGAATGCTCAAATATATACGATAAAATTCATTTAAGTTTTATTTTCAGGCAATTACATTCCAAAAAACACAGTATTACCTATTAGCTTCAGTGAAAAATATTTCAAATTTCATCTCTTTGCCATCCATTCTATTGCTACCGTTTAATACGGTTCCTTTTGGAGAAATGATACTTGCCGAAGGTACACCTGTTAGGGTACTTCCACTATTTAAAACTTGAGCATTCTGAGCGGCATTTACATTGGTTGAGACAACTAGTCCCAATTTTACATTGGTAGAATCCCTAACAAGGATATTGTTAAGATGATCTGTAATTCGGAGTTTGTAAGTCACTTCCCCCGTATCTTCATCAACCAATCGTTGTCCTAAGCTAAATACTTTTGAGTTTATTGGATTGGATAAGTTATCCGTAGGATCTGAAAAATAGTCAATTATTGGTATGTTGTTTTTAAGGTCGTAAAGATAGAGCCTTAAATATTCAGTGTGATCGTCACCATTTGGATACTTTGAGATTTCAGGAGATAACCTCATAACTTCATCTTCATGAATAACAATCTGCGCTTCGTTTATCAAGCGTTTTAATACCTTATTGCCGTTTTGTTCCAAAAATTCGTTTTGATCGTCTCGTTGTATGAATAGATCCTTAAAACCCTCTAGTTCGTCATCATCAAATAACTCAATAATTGCCATGGATCCTGCGGGTCCTTTTAAAAATAGCTCGGCGTCACCATTATCTTTATCCCCGTCGCCCAAGCCGGTGTAATTATTTATTAGAGTATTTAACCTGTTGCCTGAAAAATTTAGGGTATAAGAGGCAGCAGTTGGCTCTTCATCGCTTACATTAATTTTCCGTTTATAGTAAACAACAAGGTTTGCATTGCTACTTAATAAGTTCAGCATTACCAAACTACCATCATCACCTGAGGTTTCTGCTTTAATGTAAAGCCCTTTGAAGTAGTTTCTGAACTGATTGGCGTTACTCAATTCTGGGGTGCCTCCCATATCCAAAATCAAATTTTTCCAATAGGTTTTCTGACTTTCTGAGCTTGCTAAATTTAATTTGATTGCAGGTTCAGAAAAGGCTGTAACGGTTTCAGTACCAGAAACGACATTCGTTTCAATTGGGGCAGGACTTGGGGTAAATGCATTATTTTGATAAAGCATAGGGCCAATATTTTCGTCAAAATTTACCGTGGAAGTCCCAGTGAATATGAAATTATCATTTGGGCTAGGGTTATTTTCAGCCAATGAATAATAATATTGAGGTACGTCTTCCGAACTGAAGGCAAAATCCCTTAACGGATAGCCGTTTTGATATATAGATAGCATAAAACTTCCAGGTTCCGCAGTATTATTGTCTTTGACAAACAAAGAATCTAATCGGTATTCTGGCTTACCATCATCCCCTACATCAACCTGCGTACTAAAGTAGGGAATTGTTAAAATAACGGAATCAACTTCCCGTTCAAATCCGAAATCCGGATCATTTAAGGTAGGAGTAACTTGTGTAACGATACTTGCAGTTGTTCTTCCAAAAACAGGGTCATTATATACGCCTAACATATTTGATGACAGCCCGTTAACTTGAACGGTGTCTATTTTTTTGGTATAGGAAGTGATGGTGAACGAAGTGTCTGCAGCATTAAAATTAAAATTGCCTTCACCTAAAACATCACTCTGTATAGTGCTAAAGTCTTTGTCACATGAAACAAGTGCTAATACCGCAATCAGTACCGGCAATATATATCTTAGGGCTTTATATATCTTTTTCATCAATGTGTTTTTTTGCCAAATGCCCATTATGGGCTTTCATAAAATAAATAGGGTAATCGATAGAAAACTAGCTAAGCACTTCGGTGTTAAAGAACTGCGTATATGCTTCGCTGAATTCGTCCTTGCTCTTGTAATCCATAATAGGCTTGTCGGACTCTTTGATGTAATTTTCAAGATATTCGGGAATCTCTTGTGAGCCGATAATCAAAGCATCGGAATAGTCAATAGCAACCTTCATTAAATTGTTGTAAGATGGTTCTTCAAGTGGTTTAATAGCCTCTTCGTTTATATTGTCAAATTTAATCTTATTGTGCATATCTTTATTTAACGTATTGTTAAAACTTTGATTGTACACTGAAGTTACTATTTTACTTTCGTTGAACAAGGGTTCGTCCTTGTAATATTCTTTCAAATACAAGGGCAATAAGGAAGCCAGCCAGCCATGGACGTGAATAATATCTGGAGACCAGTTTAATTTTTTAACGGTTTCAATAACTCCTTTTGCAAAAAATATTGCACGTTCGTCGTTATCGTCAAAAAGAGCCCCGTTTTCATCCGTTAACGTTGCCTTTCTTTTAAAATATTCGTCGTTGTCAATAAAATAAACTTGGATGCGTTCCTTTGGAATAGAAGCCACTTTAATAATCAGAGGCATATCTAAATCATTGATTACCAAATTTATACCTGATAATCGAATCACCTCGTGCAACTGATGCCTTCTTTCGTTAATATTGCCATAGCGTGGCATGAAGATTCTGATTTGGCCACCCTGCTGGTTCACCATTCTTGGGGCTTCAAATGACATTGAAGAAATTTCGGTTTCTGGTAAATAGGGCACTACTTCAGATGATACATACAATATCCTCTTATCTTTCATACGGTTTGCTTTTGCAAGATTCAAAAATAAAAACACGCAAAAGTACAAAAATTTATGCAAAGTCCCTGTAAAATCATAAGTTTGCACCCGTTAATTTTTTATTAAAACGTGACTGTTTACAGCGAAAAAAGCAAGATTGGCGATGCTATAGCGAAATTGAAATCCGAAGGGTTGTCTGTCGGAATGGTTCCCACTATGGGTGCCCTTCATGAGGGGCATTTACAATTGGTTAAAAAAGCAATTGCCGAGAACGATAAGGCTGTGGTCAGTATTTTTGTAAACCCAACGCAGTTCGATAATAAAGAGGATTTAGAAAAGTATCCCAGGACGCTTGAAAGTGATGTCGCTTTGTTGAAAACGGTAAGTGAGACAGATATTTTGGTTTATGCACCCGCCGTAAGGGATATTTATGGTGATAATCCCGTGTCCGAAAACTTTGATTTTGACGGGCTAGAGTTTGAAATGGAAGGCAGGTTTAGGAGCGGGCATTTTGATGGGGTTGGTACAATTGTTAAACGTCTTTTCCAAATTGTAAAACCGAATAAGGGCTATTTTGGTGAAAAGGACTTCCAACAATTGCAGATCATCAGGAAATTGGTTGAAAAACATGATTTACCCGTCCAAATTGTGGGTTGCAAAATCCATCGTGAAGCCAATGGTTTGGCCATGAGTTCGCGAAACACTAGGCTGACGCCAGAGCATAAAAATGCGTCGCCTTTTATTTATAAAACTCTAAAAACTGCCAAAGCAAAATTTGGCACAAAAAGTGCTACTAAAATAACGGAATGGGTTGAAAATCAATTTAAAGCACATGATCTGTTAGAATTGGAATATTTCATCATTGCTGATGTGGAAACCCTAAAGCCAATTAAAAGAAAATCACGAAAAAAGAAGTATAGGGCTTTTATAGCTACGTATGCTGGCGATATCAGGTTGATAGACAATATCGCATTAAATTAATTATCTTTGCCACATGCAAATTCAAGTTGTAAAATCCAAAATCCATAGGGTAAAGTGTACTGGCGCTGACCTTAATTATATCGGTAGTATTACTATTGATGAAGATTTAATGGATGCTGCTAATATTATTCAAGGTGAAAAAGTTCAGATTGTCAACAATGACAATGGCGAACGTCTGGAAACCTACTGTATCCCGGGGCCACGTAATAGTGGTGAAATAACCCTGAATGGTGCGGCAGCAAGAAAGGTTTCGGTGGGCGACACCTTAATTTTGATTACTTACGCCTTTATGGGTATTGAGGAAGCCAAGGTATTTAAGCCTTCTTTGGTATTTCCTGATGAAGCCACAAATCTTTTAAAATAAAACGTGAGCCCCAAAATAAAGAAGATCTTAAAAATTATGCTCCCACTTTTGTTGGGAGTTTTTTTAGTGTGGTATTCTTTATCCCAAATCTCGATTGAAAAATTGATTGGCTATTTTAAAAAGGCCGACTATTTCTGGATTCTTTTGGGTGTGTTTTTTGGTTTATTAAGTCATTTGTCCCGGGCGTATCGTTGGCGATTTCAATTGGAGCCCATGGGCTATAACGTGAAGCTTCCCAATAGCATAATGGCTGTTTTCGCAACTTATTTAATTAATTATACCATCCCACGGGCTGGCGAAGTAGCACGAGCTTCTATTATGACCAATTATGAAAACGTTCCTTTTGAAAAAGGCATCGGTACCATCGTAGCCGAGCGTATTGCTGATTTGGTGATGGTATTTTGCATTATTTGCATTGCCCTTTTTCTGCAGTTCGATTTTATATATTCTTTTTTGATCGAAAAGTTCGACCCCCTTAAAATTGGAATTTTATTATTAGGAGGCCTCCTCGGATTAGTGGTATTCTTCTTATTAATCAAAGAAAGCAATTCAAAAATAGCCCTCAAAATAAGAAGTTTTGTAAACGGCTTGATTGAAGGGGTAATGAGTATCTTCAAAATGAAAAAGAAATGGGCCTTTATATTTCATACCGTATTCATTTGGAGTATGTATGTTCTCATGTTTTATGTCACATCTTTTGCACTGGAAGAAACCAGCAACATCCCTTTTCCCGCAATCCTCATAGGTTTCATCGCGGCAAGTTTCAGTATTGCTGCAACAAACGGAGGTATCGGCTCCTATCCCGAAGCCATAGTTTTGGCATTTCTGGTATTTAGCATTCCCGAAGACCCAAGTCGCGCCTTTGGTTGGATTATGTGGGGTTCTCAAACACTTTTGATTATTATTTTTGGGGGGTTGTCTTTGATTTATCTGCCGATATATAACCGCATCAAGCCAAAGTAGATTTCGGCGTTCTTCTTTTTTGAATTCTTCTAGCATATTTTATACCTTGCTCACGTTGTTTATTTAAAGTTTTAAATGATGAGAGTTGCTATTATCCTATCGATTTGTTTGTTTTTTGGTTTGAGTGTGAGTGCCCAAGTAAAATATGAGGTTTTCCAGTCCAATAAAATGGGAGAGGAACGCCAAATAAAAATACAGTTGCCGAGAGGTTATTCCAGTGATGAAGACAAAAGGTATCCCGTATTTATCGTTCTTGATGGCGACTATCTATTTGAAGCTGTGGCGGGTAATGTAGATTATTATTCCTATTGGGAAGATATGCCGGAATGCATCGTAGTTGGTATCAATCAAATTGATAAACGCTACGACGATTGTATGTATTCTGAACAAAACTCTTTGCCCGTTGAAACAGGTGCTAGATTTTTCGAATTTATAGGAATGGAGTTATTGCCGTACATCGAAACCAATTATCGCACGGCAAATTTTAGGGTAGCCGTCGGCCATGGTGAAACCGCTAATTTCATTAATTATTACCTTTTGAAATCGCGGCCGTTGTTTCAAGGGTATGTTGTAGTAAGCCCGGAGTTGGCGCCCCAAATGTTGGAATACATTCCTGAAGGATTGACCAAAGTGGAATCCAAATTGTTTTACTATCTGGCAAATACCGAATTTGACAACAAATCCATTAAGCAGATGACGGGCGCATTGCATTCGGATATCGAGCAGGTTGAAAACGAGAATATTTCATATGAATTCGACAGTTTTAAAAATGCATCACACTATTCCGTACCGGCACATGCCATTCCAAATGCGCTCGAGACCATCTTTAAAGTGTTTCAGCCGATCAGCAAAAAGGAGTACAAAGAAGAAATATTGGAACTTGAGATTTCGCCAGTTTTATATCTCGAAGAAAAGTATCAGGCCATTAAGGATTTATTCGGCATAGAGAAAAAAATTCTCATCAATGATTACAAGGCGATTGCTGCGGCAATTGAGAAAAATCAATTGTTTGAATACTACGAGCAATTGGGGAAATTGGCACGAAAGGATTATCCTGAAACTATGTTGGGCAGTTATTACACGGCAAGGTTTTATGAAGAAATGGGTGAGCCAAAGAAAGCGATGCGCACCTATCAATCGGCCTACGCCCTTGACGAAATAGCGGGTATTACCAAAGATAAGGTTTTGGAATTGGCCGAGGCTATAAAGATGGACTTCGGATATTAGATGGCAAAAGTAAAGACAACATTTTTCTGTCAAAATTGTGGGGCGCAATATGCCAAATGGCAGGGGCAGTGCAATTCCTGTAAGCAGTGGAACACCATTGCGGAGGAGGTCATTCAAAAACCAGAAAAGGCCGATTGGAAGACAAATTCAAGCCCCACAAAAAGAGCTTCAAAACCCTTACGGATAAAAGACATTGATGTTTCCGAGGAAGCTCGACTGAATAGTTTGGATAGTGAATTCAATAGAGTGCTTGGTGGTGGTATTGTACCAGGGTCGTTAATATTACTAGGTGGTGAACCAGGTATTGGGAAAAGTACCCTTTTACTTCAGGTTTCTTTAAAACTGCCTTTCAAAACACTATATGTTTCCGGTGAAGAAAGCCAGAAACAAATCAAAATGCGAGCCGAGCGTATTAATCCCGAAAGCAATAATTGCTTCATACTAACGGAAACAAAAACCCAAAATATTTTTAAACAAATTGAGGCTTTGGAGCCCGATGTTATTATTGTGGATTCCATTCAGACCTTGCATAGCGATTATATTGAATCATCCGCTGGAAGCATATCACAAATAAAAGAATGTACAGCAGAACTCATAAAATTTGCTAAAGAAACTGCTACGCCCGTCATTCTTATAGGCCATATTACAAAGGATGGGCATATTGCTGGCCCTAAGATTTTGGAGCATATGGTGGACACCGTTTTGCAGTTTGAAGGCGACCGAAACCATGTGTTTAGAATTCTTCGCGCGCACAAGAACCGTTTTGGTTCTACCAATGAGTTGGGTATCTACGAAATGCAAGGTTCGGGATTAAGAGAAGTGTCCAATCCGTCGGAAATTTTGATTTCGAAAAAGGAAGAAGAGTTATCGGGAAATGCCATTGCGGCCACATTGGAGGGCATGCGCCCATTAATGATTGAAGTTCAAGCTTTGGTCAGTACGGCAGTTTACGGTACGCCACAGCGCAGTGCAACAGGTTTTAATGCTAAACGTTTGAACATGCTTTTAGCCGTTTTAGAAAAACGCGCCGGGTTTCGATTGGGTGCCAAAGACGTTTTTTTAAATATAACGGGAGGCATAACTGTTGATGACCCTGCAATTGACTTGGCCGTTGTTGCGGCAATATTGTCTTCAAACGAGGACGAACCCCTTCAAAATGACTTTTGCTTTGCGGCGGAAGTGGGGCTTTCTGGAGAAATTCGCCCTGTCCAGCGTGTGGAACAACGTATTTTGGAAGCCGCAAAGCTTGGGTTTTCGACCATTTTTGTGTCCAAATACAATAAAATTTCACTGAAAGGCACAACGATTAAAGTACAACTTATTTCGAAAATTGAGGATTTGGTGGGCTTTTTGACATGACCTTAAATCGCGTATTTCAACGATAATATTTTCATTTAATCGATAAAAATTACAATATTTTTAGGATTTTTGACTTATCTGTATTACTTTTGCTACGTTTTTAATTTTAATACAAGCATAATTTATTTGATTAGGATAACTTTTTTTTGATAAACGTTCTCTCGGTTTTTCAATTTCTTGAAATACTGCAATAGTATTTGATTTTTTAATTGCGCCCCAAACAATTAATACCATGAAAAGAAATGATACTCGACCCGATTTCAGAATTTATAGCCTACTTTTTTTAACGTTTTTCGCATTTGCCAACGTTTTTGGCCAGTTTTGCCAGCCCAAGAATATTGGTAAGTTCAATACCAACTACATTTCCAAAGTCTCGATAGGTGATTTTTCAAACATAAGCAAAGGAAAAACAGGTGGCTACTCCTATTTTTCAGACCTGAACAGCATAAATATAAAAATTGGAGAGACATTAAAAGGCGAAGTTACGGTCACCCTAAATGGGTGGAACACCAAAGAGAATGCCCTGGTAGTTTGGATGGATTTGAATAGAAATAAGAGCTTTGACGATGAAGGCGAACGCTTCATTTTCTGGGCAGAGGATAAGACAAATTCCAAAGGGAACAAGTCAATAATTATTCCTTTTAAAATAGAAATCCCAAAATCGATAAAGACCAGTAAATCGGTTATTCGAATTGGGTTCAGAACGGGAAAAAAGCAAAACTTCAGCAGTTGCGATTACAAATATCAATCCGGTGAAATTGAGGACTACAACATTAATTTTGTAACCCACACAGATCCAGATAAAGACACAGACGGCGACGGTATCCCCGACCTTGAAGACATGTTTACGCCCAATCCACCAGCCACCGCCGCCATTGATTTAGATGGAATTGACGATTATTTGGAGAGTGATCTAAATTTAAGTGGTTACAATCAACTGACCATAATGGCTTGGGTGAAATTGGACAAAAGTTTTACTGAAACAGGCACATTAATCAGTCAGGGTAAAATGAAGATTAAGGTAAATAAGCATAAAAGGGTGGTAGCACGGGTTAATGGAAAATCGATTGTTGCTAATTCTCGAAAGATTCTAGAGGGACTTCAAAATGGTCGATGGACGCATATTGCCATTACTTTTGACAGTTCGATAAAAAATCAAAAATTAAAATTGTTTATCAATGGGCATTTGGCCAAAACGGGTAATGACAAATTGTTTTCTGAAGCCATAGGTACAACCGCAGATCTGTTTACAATTGGTAAAAATGTAACCAACAACAAGGAGTTTTTTAACGGCGACGTGGATGAGGTCAGGCTTTTTGATATGGCGCTTACGGAAAGTCAGGTACAAAAAATGGTATATCAAGAAATAACCGAAAGTGCCAATAGTGTTGCAGGTGTAACCATTCCAAAGTTAATTAAAGACGATGATACCGGAGCAACCATCCCTTGGTCCAGTTTAGTGGCCTATTATAAAATGAGCGACATCATCAGCGGATATACCAAAGATTTTTCGTCATATGAGCATATGGCCACAATTTTTAATGTCGAAAACGTAAAGGAGCAATCAGCACCAATACCTTTTGTAACCAAAGCTCCGGGAAGCTGGGAGGATGTTGAAAATTGGGCGATGGGTGATGTGCAAGATACCGACGAATTGGCAAATTCTGAGTTTTCAATTGTAAAGGTAAGCCACGACCTTGACGTCAATACTTCGGTAAAAACGGCGGGCCTAATTTTGGATGAAGGCACAACCATAACTGTTAATGGCGACAACGAATTTAGAAACAGTTTTTACCTAGAATTGAACGGGACTTTAGATTTGATGGACGATTCGCAACTGGTACAAACCAAAAATAGTGATTTAGTGACCTCCGAAGATGGAAAAGTACTGAGAAGGCAAGAAGGGACATCAAACCCTTTTTGGTACAACTATTGGTCTTCGCCCATTGGCACTGCGGGAGCGACAATTTTAACGGACAACAACACATCCAAAAATAACCCAAACAACTCGGACTTCAAATTGCAAATGATTAAGGACGAAACTGGATTTAATAAGGAATTTACCAATAGTTATACGGCGAACGGGAACATCAGCACCTATTGGCTCTATACTTACATCAACGGTACGTCCTACTGGGATTGGGCGCAGATTAGCCCAACTTCAAAATTGAACCCTGGCGTGGGTTATACCCAAAAGGGAACTGGAGTGCCATTTGACGAGCAACAGTACATTTTTGAGGGCAAACCCAATAATGGCACCATTTTGTTAAAAGTCCAAGACAAGGGAGGGCCGGGTTCCGTTGCAGGTAAGTCTAAAACTGAGTACTTGATGGGTAATCCGTATCCATCAGCACTGGACCTTCATAAATTTATCGATGATAACGCAAACATTATTGGTGGAACTATTCAGCTTTGGCAACAATGGGGTGGCGCCTCACATAACCTGAATGAATACCATGGTGGATACGCCCAAGTAAATAAATTGGGAGCAGTTAGAGCGCGGCAATTTGTAGGATTCAACGGAGCAACTACTGGAGAGGAACGGGGTACTGTCATACCCTCGAGATATGTGCCGGTTGGACAAGGGTTTATTGCGGAAATTGTTGCAAATGGAAATGTTGAATTCAACAACGGTCAGCGAGTGTTTATCAAGGAGGCAGATGCGGACGGAAGCTATAATAACGGCTCAGTATTTTCAAAAAGGGGTAATGGAAAATCTAATCAGAGTACTGATTCGGAAGTAGATCATGGTGAAATGCAAAAAATACGTTTAGAGTTTAATTCGGTTAAAGGCCCTAAAACAAAACGGGAATTGCTTTTGGGCTTTAGTAAAGACACTTCAGATGATTTTGATTTTGGTTATGACGCAGAAACTGATGGCTCCAATAACAATGATTTGAACTTAGGTTTTGATGGCAAAAATTTCAATATGCAAGCGTATGGGCCAATTTCTGTTGATAAGGTGGTGCCATTAAATTTCAAATCTTCTGGCGACAATACCTTTGAAATTAAAATCACCGAAATGGAAAATGTCGGTGAGTATCAAGAGATTTATTTACGTGATAATCTTACGGGTGAATATTTTGATTTGACTAGTGGCGAAGCCTATCATTTTTCATCGGGCCAGGGGAAATTTAATCAACGGTTTGAAATCGTATTTCAGTCCGAAGCAAGTACACTAAGTATGGAAGAAGCCCAAGTGGATGAAAATTTCATTTACTACGACATGCGGAACAACCTATTATTTACTAAAAAACTTTCTGGTCGGATTAAAAAATTTGTGCTCTACAACATTTCTGGACAAAGCGTTTTTGAAATGACCGATGTCCCAAACTTAACATTCGAAAATGGTTTAAGTCTCCCCAATGTTACTGCGGGAACCTATATTGCATGCTTAAGAACGGATTCGGGCGCGGTTTTAACCAAAAAAATAATCATGAATTAGATATCGATAGCAGAGATAAATCTATTTCTGACAAACTTACAGAAACGGTGTTTGTCTATAAAATATGTATTTTGTCGTATATTTTATTGTTTTTATCGATAATTTGAAGTAATATTGTTTAGTTTTTAAGTGATGTGCACCATAGGTGTGCGGTAATAATTGAAGTTTTCTTCCCTCAAGTTTAGTTTCAATAGAGTTTTCATTTTGTTAGAATACAGAGTTCAATTTATATGGTGGATGCACCTGAAATTGAAGAATTCTTTAAATGTTTTTATTATGACAGAAAGAATAGCGCTAATAAGAATACTTGCTTTTATAGGGTTTCTTATTTCAGGTAGAGCTACTGCTCAACTACATTCTCCTCCAAATTGTGGAGAAAATTTTGTATTGGATTGGTCTCAGGCACCTTCAAGTTCAAATGAATATAATTGGTTGCCAAACGGAAGCCTGACCAATACCTATACGAATGTTGACAATTCAGGAATAGATATTACGATAACATTTACTGGGGACACAGGTTCTCTTGGTGTTTGGGGGTCTCAAACGCCAAAAGTAGGAAACAGTTCAAGTGCATTATACGAAGGATTAGACTTATACACAACAGGATTTTCGGCGACGGGAATAACATGTACCATAACATTTAGCTCTCCCATTTATGCCCTCTCTTTTGATATGCACCATGTAAACGCTTCTGGTGCGAATGGAGATAAGTATACAATTACAGGTATTGATACAGATTCAAATATAATTACTCCAGTTTTTACAAATTCTAGCACTCCTTCATATACTACAGATAATAGTACAGGAATTGTAAACGCGGTTTCTTCTTCAACTTCAGGAAACAATGCCGTTGTTGGGGTTAATTTTTCGGATTCAAGCTATATAACCAGTGTATCATTTTTGTGGCAAGATTGCGATACTTGTTCCCCTAATAATATACATGGTTCAGGATTGGGAAATTTTAGCTTTTGTATACCACAAACTTTAGATTTTGATGGCGTAAATGATTATATAAATAGGTCCGCTTTTTTAGGCGGGAAAACAGAAACAACTATGATGTCTTGGGTAAGACTTGATAATGGTTTTGGTGGAGGTGAAATTATGGGGCAACGTAATTTTAGGCTTTATGTAGATTCAAATAGAAGATTAAAAGCATTTGTCAAGACCAGCTCGGGTACGGAGGTTTATTCTCCAGATATAGCTTCAGCATTGTTGACAACAGATCTTTGGTATCATGTAGCTCTGAAATTTGACGGAAACTCTGGGATAATTGAACTTTTATTGAACGGTCAAAGTATTTGGAGCGACAATAGTAGCCTGTCCATAGGTGCAACAATTAACAGTGCCCCATCTTGGGATAGCAATCATGATTTCGAAATAGGAAGAAACACGGAATTGGATAATAATTATTTTGAAGGTGCAATATATGAATGTAGAGTTTATGGCAAATCGCTAACCTTAAGCCAGTTACAGCAACAGATTCACCAAGAAATAGAAAATAATTCAGGCAATGTTAGGGGTACAGTAATACCAAAAGATATTGAAGGGTTATTATGGAGTGATCTAGAGCTATATTACAAAATGGGAATTATTGATACTGGTTATACTCCAGATGATTCTGATACAGGTATAGATGGTAAGTTAAATAATATGAGAACTTACCAAGAACGTACGGCTCCAATACCATACGTTACTACAAATTCCTGTAGTGGAGATTGGTCCGATGTCAATAATTGGGAATACGGAACTATATGGGATATACCTAATTCACATTCAGAAGCGGCAATTATTAAAATAAACGGAAACATGGAAACTAGTATTAGTCATGAAACAGTTGGCCTGATACTGGATTCCGGAGCAACATTAACGGTCCAGGGCGATAATGAAATAAAGAACAGCTACTACCTTGAGCTCAACGGCACGCTTGACCTGATGGGCGATTCCCAGCTGGTTCAGACGGATCAAAGTGATCTTGTTACCTCTGCGGACGGGAAGGTACTCCGGAGACAGGAGGGCGTACCGAGCGCCTACTGGTACAACTACTGGGCCTCCCCCGTGGGATCTCAGGGAGCGACAAGCTTGGCCGACAACAATACGGCAAGCAACAACACGAACAACACGGCGTTCAGCCTGGATATGCTGAGGGACGACTCGGGCTTCAACTGCTCTTTCACCTCGGACTATACGGCCAGCGGCAACATCAGTACCTATTGGCTGTATACGTTCATCAACGGGCTGACCTACTGGGACTGGGCGCAGATCGCGCCGTCGACCAACCTTGGCCCCGGCGTGGGCTACACCCAGAAGGGCACGGGCGTACCGGGAACGGAACAACAGTATATTTTCGAGGGCAAGCCGAACAACGGTACTATATTGATAAGCGTAACGGACAGGGGCGGTCCCGGCTCCGTGGCCAATTCAACCAAGACGGAATACCTTTTGGGCAACCCCTACCCCTCGGCACTGGACGTCCACCGGTTCATAGACGACAACGCGGGGGTGATAGACGGGACGTTGCAATTGTGGCAACAGTGGAGCGGTAGCTCGCACAACCTCAACGAGTACAACGGTGGCTACGCCCAGGTGAACAAGACCGGCTCGGTGCGCGCCTACCAGTTCGTGGGCTTCTACGGCGCGAACAACGGCTCCCAGGACGGCACCAAGACACCAACAAGATACCTGCCCGTGGGTCAGGGCTTCATCACGGAGATCGTTGCCGACGGCACGGTCGAGTTCAACAACGGCCAGCGCCTATTTATAAAAGAGGCCGATGCCGACGGGACGTACGGCAACGGTTCCACGTTCTTCAAGAACGGGGGCAAAAAATCGAAGGTGGCGTCCGCAAAGGGGGAAGGACCGGAAGAAGGCGGAGGCCCGATGAAAAGGGTCCGCCTGGAGTTCAGCTCTGTAACGGGCCCCGACACGAGGAGGGAGCTCCTGTTGGGCTTCAGTAATGAAACATCGGACGCCTTCGACTACGGCTACGACGCGGAGAGCGACGACATCAACAACAACGATTTGAGCCTCAGCCTGGAGGGCAAGAACATGAACATCATGGCCTACGGGCCTATCACGGCGGACAAGGTGGTGCCGTTGAACTTCAAGTCCTCGGGGAACAACACCTTTGAAATAAAAATATCGGAAACCGAAAATATTGAAGACGATCAGGAAATCTATCTAAAGGACAGCCTGACCGGGGAATACTTTGACCTGACCAACGGCCAGCCCTACGGTTTTTCCTCCCAGCAGGGGAAGTTCAACCAGCGCTTCGAGATCGTGTTCCAGTCCGAGGCGGGCACCTTAAGTTCCGATGAAATAGAAAGCAACGAGGACTATATCTATTACCACAAGGGGAGCAACATGCTCTTTGCGAAGAGACTCAACGGCGAGGTAACGAAATTCACGCTGTACAGCATAACGGGGCAGTCCGTTATGGAGCTGGACAACGTATCGGGGGATGTCCTTGACAGGGGGCTGAAGCTGGCGGACGCATCCACGGGCGCCTACGTGGCCTGCTTCAGGACGGATACCAATCAGGTTATCACGAAAAAGATCATCATAAATTGACCCAACCTAAAGATCAACCAAAGCAAAAAAGTCAAACAAACAGTTTGGCTTTTTTTTGTTTTATGGGTAAAGGTTTTAAGTTTCAATCGAAATACCAAAATCTGACCGATTATGCATTTTACCGAATATTTTGTTGCTTTTATCGATAATTTGAAGTAATATTGTATGGAATTTTAGTGTAGTACTAAAGAAGTGTGTTATCGTAATTGAAGTTTTCTTCCCTCAAGTTTAATTTCAGTAGAGTATATTTTATGGTATAAAGATTGATATATTTCGTCTATATAATCGTTGTGGAAAGCATATTTTGATGAAAAGATATGTAATTCGTTGACAACAAGTTAATTTTAAGATGCCCAAATCTACTTAATATGAAAGCAAAGTTACTTTTTAGTCTACTTTTTGTTTTTTTCCTGTGCAGTTTTTCCTTTGCTCAAAATTCCGATGTGAGAATAACTGTGAAATGGCCTGGGAATGCTTTTGAAAACAAAATTGAGGTTTATAACACAACCAATGATTTAATCACTACCATCTGTGATGACAATCAATGCTACATTGCTACGCAGCAGGGCGTAACGGACGCTTACGGTTCCAGATACGATTTAGGTTGCGTCGCTAATGGGAGCAACTACTATATTAAACTATACGATATTGCCAATGACGGCTGGGATGCTTCTAGTTATGTTTCTGTGGTTGTCGCAGGTGTTGAAGTTATAAACAACGATGGGAGCGGGGCAAGTACTACTGGACAAAATATATATTTCAATGTTTCCGGTGGCGATGCTACCTGCAACGGACTTTTGGATACGGACAATGATGGGATGGTGGATTATCTGGACTACGATGACGATGGAGACGGGATAACCGATGGTGTCGAGAATTTGGGAGAAGAAAGGTTTGAATGTACCCTTCCGGAGCTGGCATTCGAGAATGCTGCATATGATGCGGGGGCGAGTACGGGAGCCGACGGATCAGTTGGAGCCGTCTATAGGTTCAGCAATTCAATTCAAGGTTACGACGTTTTGATGGAAGTTACCGAATTGACTAACACTACAATTGCTAATATAGACAACGACACTGTAGATAATCCGACGTATTTACAAACGGAACTTACGTTTGCAGGTACAGGTACACCGGGTGCTACATTTAAGTTTACTATTGTAAATGCGGGTACAACAGTACCGTCAACGGAAATATTCAGAATCAATGGAATTACTTGGGATTGTGATGGAAGTGGCAGTTTGAAGGAATCTGTAGTTTACAATGATGTTGCAGCATATGGTACGGAAAACCCGACTTCGCTAGAAACTTTGGACTTAGGAGGTGGCGATATACAAATCAGTGCATCTGGATTGCAGGAAGGCCCTGGCTTTTCTACCTTAAAGGTATTGCGTGCATATTACCAGTTCATCGGCAATTCCTTTACCATGCGCATGCAGGCCATAAGCACAACAACTTCTTCAAGAAAAAGACAATTCGGCATGTCCTTCACTCAGTGCGAGTTTTTGGATTTCAATGCCAATTCACTGATTATATTGACTGGCGAGGACTTCGACGGGGACGGGAAGTTCAACTACCTGGACCTGGACAGCGACAACGACGGTATCCCGGACAACGTAGAGGGCCAGACCACGGCTGGCTACGTGGCCCCCACGGGCACGGTCTCGTTCAAGACCGGCATCGACATTGCCTACGGTAGCGGAATCAGCGTTGTGAACACGGACACGGATATCTATCCTGACATATTGGACCTTGACAGCGACAACGATACGCTTTTGGACATCGAGGAGAACGGCATGGCGGATGCGATCGCCTTGTTCTCGGACTCGGACAACGACGGGCTGGACCTTTTGTTCGAGGGCTCGAACACGAGCGACCCCAACGATGCGAACGACGACATCGACGACCCTACGGACCTTTCGGTACTACCCGATAGTGACGGCGATCTGGGTATCGGTGGCGACCTTGACTACCGGGACCTTTTCAGTCCCAACCCTCCCGCCTCGGCCACGATAGACTTTGACGGGGTCGACGACTACCTGGACAGCAGTTTGGACCTGAGCGGCTACGGGCAGATGACGGCCATGGCCTGGGTAAGGGTGGACCCCTCCTTTTCGAGCACCGGGAAGATCATGGAACAGGGCGATTTCCACATGCAGGTGAACAGTTCGAAGGTGCCGACCTTTCGTTTGAACGGGCATACCCTTTCCCTTTCGGGCTCGGATGCGCTGACGGACAACGTATGGGCGCACATCGCCTTGGTATTTGATAATGCGGCAGCTTCAAGCAAGCTTAAAATATACGTTAACGGGCACTTCAGGGCCGGTAGCGACGACGGGGCGCTGAGCTCCAGTATCGCTGCCTCGACGGATGCCTTCACCATAGGAAAAAGTTCGGCCTCTGATTCCGGGTATTTTTACGGCGACATTGATGAGGTCCGCGTCTTTGATACCGCGCTCACGACGTCCCAGGTGCGGAGGATGGTCTACCAGGAGATACAGGACGTATCGGGACTGGTCACGGGGACAGTCGTGCCGAAGGCCATAAAGGACGAGGATACGGGTGCCAACATATCGTGGTCCAGCCTTAGGGCCTATTACCCGATGAGCGATATTGTCAACTCGACGACCGACGACCGTTCCTCGAACAGCCATACGGTCCAGCTATACAACATCCTGACCCTTCAGGACCAGACGGCGCCTATGCCTTACAGGACATCGGGTTCCGGTAGCTGGGGCACGGCCTCGAACTGGGCGTCGGGCAGTGCCTGGGACATGGGCGAGCTGGGCGGTTCGGGATATTCCATCGTCCAGGTGGGCCACGATATGGACGTTTCCACATCGGTAAGCACGTTGGGCCTGATACTGGATTCCGGCGCAAGATTAACGGTCCAGGGCGATAATGAAATAAAGAACAGCTATTATTTAGAATTAAACGGCACGCTTGACCTGATGGGCGATTCCCAGCTGGTTCAGACGGCGCACAGCGACCTTGTGACCTCTGCGGACGGGAAGGTACTCCGGAGGCAGGAGGGCGTACCGAGTGCCTACTGGTACAACTACTGGGCCTCCCCCGTTGGATATCAGGGAGCGACAAGCCTGGCCGACAACAATACGGCAAGCAACAACACGAACAACACGGCGTTCAGCCTGGATATGCTGAAGGACGACTCGGGCTTCAACTGCTCTTTCACCTCGGACTATACGGCCAGCGGCAACATCAGTACCTATTGGCTCTATACGTTCATCAACGGGCTGACCTACTGGGACTGGGCGCAGATCGCCCCGTCGACCAACCTTGGCCCCGGCGTGGGCTACACCCAGAAGGGCACGGGCGTACCGGGAACGGAACAACAGTATATTTTCGAGGGCAAGCCGAACAACGGTACTATATTGATAAGCGTAACGGACAGGGGCGGTCCCGGCTCCGTGGCCAATTCAACCAAGACGGAATACCTTTTGGGCAACCCCTACCCCTCGGCACTTGACGTCCACCGGTTCATAGACGACAACGCGGGGGTTATAGACGGGACGCTTCAGTTGTGGCAACAGTGGAGCGGTAGCTCGCACAACCTTAACGAGTACAACGGTGGCTACGCCCAAGTAAATAAAACCGGATCGGTGCGCGCCTACCAGTTCGTGGGCTTCTACGGCGCGAACAACGGCTCCCAGGACGGCACCAAGACACCAACAAGATACCTGCCCGTGGGTCAGGGCTTCATCACGGAGATCGTTGCCGACGGCACGGTCGAGTTCAACAACGGCCAGCGCCTATTCATAAAAGAGGCCGATGCCGACGGCACGTACGGCAACGGTTCCACGTTCTTCAAGAACGGGGGCAAAAAATCGAAGGGCGCGTCCGCAAAGTCGGAAGGACCTGAAGAAGGCGGAGGCCCGATGAAAAGGGTCCGCCTGGAGTTCAGCTCGGTAACGGGCCCCGACACTAGGAGGGAGCTCCTGTTGGGCTTCAGTAATGAAACATCGGACGCCTTCGACTACGGCTACGACGCGGAGAGCGACGACATCAACAACAACGATTTGAGCCTCAGCCTGGAGGGCAAGAACATGAACATCATGGCCTACGGGCCTATCACGGCGGACAAGGTGGTGCCGTTGAACTTCAAGTCCTCGGGGAACAACACCTTTGCAATAAAAATAACGGAAACCGAAAATATCGATGAGGATCAGGAAATCTATCTAAAGGACAACCTGACCGGGGAATACTTCGACCTTACCAACGGCCAGCCCTACGGTTTTTCCTCCCAGCAGGGGAAGTTCAACCAGCGCTTCGAGATCGTGTTCCAGTCGGAGGCCAGTACCCTGGGCACCGAGGAAGCCGAGGCGTCCGAGGACTATATCTATTACCACAAGGGGAGCAACATGCTCTTTGCGAAGAGACTCAACGGCGAGGTAACGAAATTCACGCTGTACAGCATAACGGGGCAGTCCGTAATGGAGCTGGACAACGTATCGGGGGACACCCTTGACAGGGGTCTGAAGCTGGCGGACGCATCCACGGGCGCCTACGTGGCCTGCTTCAGGACGGATGCGAACCAGGTGATCACGAAAAAGATCATCATAAATTGACCAAACCTAAATATCAACCAAAGCAAAAAAGTCAAACAAACAGTTTGGCTTTTTTTTGTTTTGGAATAAAGATTTAAGGATAATTGATTAAATTCGCGAACTTATAAGATTTGAGTATAAATGAGCGCGAAATTTGCTGAATATAAAGAACTTGACTTACCAAAAGTAGCGGAGGAAATTCTCAACTATTGGCAGGAAAACAACGTTTTTGAAAAAAGTGTAACTACGAGGGAAGGTAATGAGCCATATGTGTTTTATGAAGGCCCTCCTTCAGCAAACGGATTGCCTGGGGTGCACCATGTTTTGGCCCGTGCCATTAAAGATATTTTTCCAAGGTATAAAACCATGAAAGGCTTTCAAGTAAAGCGAAAGGCAGGTTGGGATACTCACGGACTACCAATTGAATTGGGTGTTGAAAAGGAATTGGGCATTACGAAGGAGGATATCGGTAAAACGATTTCAGTCGAAGCGTATAACGCAGCCTGTCGAAAAGCGGTCATGAAATATACCGATGTTTGGAATGACCTTACGGAAAAAATGGGCTATTGGGTGGATATGGACGACCCGTACATTACCTACGAGCCAAAATACATGGAATCGGTTTGGTGGTTATTAAAGCAGATTTATAACAAAAACTTGTTATATAAAGGCTATACCATTCAACCATATTCGCCTAAAGCTGGAACAGGATTAAGTTCGCACGAGTTAAATCAACCGGGGACGTATCAAGATGTTACCGATACCACCATTGTCGCTCAATTTAAAAGCCCCCTAACCCCCAAAGGGGGAATGCATTCGGTGTGGGACGCTTTTAAACTCTCCCCTCCTTCGGAGGGGTCGGGGGAGGCTTATTTTTTAGCTTGGACGACCACACCTTGGACCTTGCCAAGTAATACCGCTTTAACCGTTGGACCTAAAATTGATTATGTTTTAGTTGAAACTTACAATCAATACACGTTTGAGCCAATAAAAGTCATTCTTGCCGAAAAGTTGGTAAATTATCAATTCTCTGGAAAGTTTTTTCAAGTTGAAGAAGGGAGTGAATTATCAGATTATAAGGCTGGGGATAAAAAAATACCGTATCAAATAATAGCTGAATGCAAGGGTTCGGATTTGGTAGGAATTACTTATGAACAGCTACTGCCCTACGCCACGCCAAATGATAATCCTGAAAATGCCTTTAGGGTTATTTCAGGAGATTTTGTTACCACGGAAGAAGGTACTGGAATTGTACATACTGCACCAACTTTTGGTGCCGATGATGCCTTAGTAGCTAAACAGGCCAAGCCAGAAGTGCCACCGATGTTGGTGAAGGATGAAAATGGGAATTTGGTGCCATTAGTAGATTTACAAGGCCGTTTCCGACCCGAAATGAAGGAATTGGCAGGGAAGTATGTAAAGAACGAGTATTATAATGATGGCGAAGCTCCGGAACGTTCCGTTGATGTTGAAATTGCTATCAAATTAAAAGAAGAGAATAAAGCCTTTAAGGTTGAAAAATATAAGCACAGCTATCCTAACTGCTGGCGAACTGATAAACCGATCCTGTATTACCCATTGGATTCTTGGTTTATTAAGGTGACGGAGGTGAAAGATAGAATGTTCGAATTGAACGAAACAATAAATTGGAAACCAAAGGCTACTGGAACAGGTAGGTTTGGTAACTGGTTAGCAAATGCCAACGATTGGAATCTATCCCGTTCGCGCTATTGGGGTATTCCTTTGCCGATTTGGAGAACAGAAGACGGAAAAGAAGAGTTGTGCATTGGTTCGGTTGAGGAGTTAAAAGCCGAAATGGTCAAAGCCGTGGAGGCTGAGGTTCTCGAAGCCGATATTTTCGCTGATTTTGAAGTCGGAAATAATTCGGATGACAATTACTCCAAAATCGATTTGCATAAAAACATTGTGGACGACATCATATTGGTTTCAACATCAGGAAAACCAATGAAGCGCGAAAGCGATTTGATTGATGTGTGGTTTGATTCGGGTTCTATGCCGTATGCCCAATGGCACTATCCATTTGAAAACAAAGAATTTATTGATGAAGGTGTCACCTTTCCGGCCAATTTTATCGCTGAAGGCGTTGACCAAACTCGAGGGTGGTTCTATACCTTGCATGCCATCGGAACTATGGTTTTTGATTCCATCGCCTATAAGAATGTTGTGTCTAACGGTTTAGTTTTGGACAAAAACGGACAAAAAATGTCTAAGCGTTTAGGTAATGCGGTCGATCCATTCGAAACATTGAGTACTTATGGTGCAGATGCCACGCGTTGGTACATGATTTCAAACGCAAATCCATGGGATAATCTGAAGTTTGATTTGGATGGTGTTGAGGAAGTGAAACGTAAATTCTTCGGAACGCTTTACAATACTTATTCGTTTTTCAGTTTATATACTAATCTGGATAATTTTAGTTACTCCGAGGCTGATCTAAAGTTAAATGAGCGTCCGGAATTAGACCGATGGATTCTTTCAGAATTACATACTTTGATTAAAAAGGTTGACGCCTATTACGCGGATTACGAACCGACAAAGGCCGCCAGAGCAATTTCTGATTTTACACAGGACTATTTGAGCAATTGGTATGTACGTTTAAGTAGAAGACGTTTCTGGAAAGGCGATTATCAAACCGATAAAATTTCAGCCTACCAAACGTTATATACTTGTATGGTAACGCTTGCCAAATTGGGAGCGCCCATCGCACCATTCTATATGGATAGACTGTATTTGGATTTGAATGCGGTAACCCATAAAGAAGCTTTTGAAAGTGTGCATTTAGCAGATTTCCCTGAGTATGATGAATCTTATGTGGATAAAAGTTTGGAACGCAAAATGGAAGCGGCTCAAACAATTTCTTCATTGGTATTGTCGTTAAGGGCTAAAGAAAAGATCAAGGTACGTCAGCCGTTACAAAAAATCATGATTCCTGTGGACAGCCCACAACAAAAGGAAGAGATTTTGGCGGTTTCTAACCTCATCAAACACGAAGTTAACGTAAAGGAAATTGAGCTACTCGAAGATGCTTCGGATATTTTAGTGAAGAAAATAAAACCTAATTTCAAGGTGCTAGGACCGCGTTTTGGCAAGGATATGAAAGCGATTGCAGGGGCGATTATGCAGTTTTCGTCCGAGGATATTCAGAAAATCGAGCAAAATGGAAATTTTGACGTTGAAATAAACGGAAAAAGCATTACTTTAGGACTCGAAGATGTCGAGATTACTTCTCAGGATATCGAAGGCTGGTTAGTCGCCAATGAAGGAAGTTTAACCGTAGCCTTGGATGTCACCATTACCGATGACTTGCGAAAAGAAGGTATTGCGAGGGAGTTGGTAAACCGTATCCAAAATTTAAGAAAGGATTCCGGTTTTGAAGTTACCGACAGAATTGATGTAAAATTACAAAAGGACGAGCAGATTAAACAAGCTGTGGACTCCAATATAGAGTATATAAAAACAGAAACATTAACCGAAGAACTTGAAATAATTGACCAGATAAATAACGGTATAGAAATTGCTTTTGACGATGTGAATACCAAATTATTTATCACTAAACATTAAGGACATGGCTTCAAATACAAACGCAAGATATTCAGATGCTGATTTAGCAGAATTCAAAAAACTGATTCAGGAAAAAATTGACAAAGCGCAACACGATTTAGAATTAATCAAAAGTGCCTATATGAACGACCATAATAATGGTACGGACGATACGTCGCCAACGTTTAAGGCCTTTGATGAAGGGAGTGCGGTGATGAGCAAGGAGTCCAATTCTCAATTGGCTATCCGTCAGGAAAAATTTATTAGGGATTTAAAAAATGCTTTAATCCGTATTGAAAACAAAACATACGGTGTATGTCGTGTTACAGGGAAGTTGATCAATAAAAAACGTCTGGAGCTGGTGCCACATGCTACATTAAGCATTGAGGCAAAGAACATGCAAAAATAAACAAACCCCTTTGCAAAAAGGAGTCTCAAAATCAAACGCCAATCTCTTCCAAAAGGGAACGGCGTTTTTTATTTTCAAAGAATCGGAAATCGTACATCGCAAATCGTACATTAGTTAATGTCCCTAAAAAAATCCATCCTTTTAATCATTGTGATTTTACTTGTCGACCAAATAAGTAAGATTTATATCAAAACCAATTTCATGCTTCATGAAAGTGTTGAAGTATTCAGTTGGTTCAAAATCTATTTTATTGAAAATGATGGGATGGCATGGGGCACAAAAATCAGTGATTTTTTGACCTTTATGTCCGAACGGACAGCTAAAAAATGCCTTACCTTGTTCAGGGTGGTTGCCATTTTTGGAATTGGATATTGGTTGTATCATTCGGTAAAAAATAGAGGTTCCAAAATATTGATAATCGCTATTGCCCTAATTTTTGCAGGTGCACTTGGGAACATTATCGATTCCGTGTTTTATGGTATCTTGTTTGGTGAAAGTATGGGGCAGGTAGCAGAATTTCTTCCAGAAACCGGGGGCTATGACACATTGCTTCATGGCAAAGTTGTGGATATGTTGTACTTTCCATTTTACAAAGGGTATCTTCCTGAATGGGTGCCAGTTTACGGCGGTCAATTCTTCACTTTTTTTGAACCGGTATTTAATATTGCCGATATGGCCATTAGTACAGGGTTTTTGATGTTAATTGTTTTTAATAAGCGGGCGTTTGCTAAAAACAGCTAAAAGGCACAAATTTTTTTTGGGGTGATACAATAATCCAACCCAACATCCCCATCAAAAGCATCACTAATCTCATTTTCGGCTTCAAAAAAAGACAAACCGATTTTAACGGTGTCAGGGTTACATTGGCTTAAAAATGCGTCATAAAAGCCTTTGCCGTAACCCACCCGATTGCCTTTCTTGTCAAAAGCTAAAAGAGGTATAAACACCACATCAATTTTATCATTTGAGATTTCAATGCCATCAACGGGTTCAGGAATGTTGTAGCCGTTTTTTTTGATGATCGTGCTATCGGTCAGCAAAAAATGGGTCATTTCCCCAGTTTTAAAATTGCTTTTTGAAATCACAATGTTTTTGTCTTTTCCTGAAAGAATGTTCAAAATATAATCAGTGTTGACTTCCTTTTGTTCTTCGATGGATAGAAAAATATGATAAAAGGAAAAATCCCAAATGGGTAATTTTAAAAGTCGATTTGCAATGGCAATACTAAAGTCTTCAATTTGATCTTCTGAAAGTTCGGAACGTAATGCTTTATATTTTTTTCGAAGTTCTGATTTGGTCATTTTAAAAACTAAATAATAGCGCTTTGTCATGTCGACAGAGCGAAGAATGAGTGACCAGACATCTCATTCGAGTGAGATTCCTCCTCGTTCCTCGTTCGGAATGACAAACCAACTTTTTTGAAAACATTAGTTCTAATATTTAATTTCGGTCGAAATATGAAACAAGGCATCCCCTTGATATACAATAGGCAATTCATTCACATTAATCACATATCCCGAATTTTGTGCCCTCACAAAATAGTTGAACTTTCCATAAGGGTCGGTAATATTCCCGATAATATCCTCTTTTTCAACTTCGGTTCCTACAGAAATTGAGGCCTTGAACATCCCCGAATATTTTGCGCGTTGCCATGTGCTTTGGTCAATAAAGACACATTTCTTTTTTGGTTTGGATGACTTAAATACGGTTTTTAACATGCCCAAATGTTTCAAAACCCGCTTGGAACCATTCACTCCCGAATTCGTCACGACATCATCAATATGAAAAGACTTCCCGCCTTCAAAAAGCAACATCGATTTACCTAATTTAGTACAAGTACTCCTAAATGATTTCGTTAAATTTTTGGAATACAGCACGAAGGGCGCACCAAAAACAGATGCCAATTCGTTTAAGTCTTTTTGGTCCTTGGTATAGCGTAATTGCGGGGCATTAAATCGTCCTGAACCTCCAGTATGAAAATCGATAATCAAATCGGCATGGGGAACAACTTCATTGATGAGTTTGTGAGCCACGCGACTGGCTAACGACCCTTGCTTGCTTCCTGGAAAAACGCGGTTTAAATCCCGTCCATCTGGGAATTCCCGCTTCAAATTAATAAATCCAAAAATATTGATGACCGGCATACAAATAATTGTGCCACACTTTGGTTGATTGATGCCCTTTGCAATCAATTGGCGAATAATCTCTACCCCGTTCACTTCGTCCCCATGAATACCAGCGGTAAACAGCACTGTTGGGCCTTCCTTTTTAGAACGGCTGATGATCACGGGCACGTCAATGGGTGAAGCAGTATGCAGATTAGCTACATCAAAATTAACTTCCTTAGTTTCGCCTGGGAGTACTTCTGTTCCGAGAATTTCTAGGGGTTTCTTTTCAATCGTCATTTAGATTTCATTAAATCGTTCACCTTTTTGGAATTTGAAATTTTAGTTTTTTGGTATTTTAATTTTAACGTCTATTACGTTCCACATAGGTAATGATACTCTTTGCAATGTTTTTTCCTGTCGCGCCTTCGATGCCTTCCAATCCGGGGGTTGAATTCACCTCAAGAAGCAAAGGTCCACGGTTGGATTGTAGCATATCCACCCCACAAACGGGCAATTTCAATGCTCTGGAGGCTTTCATCGCTACTTTTATTTCGGCTTCACTTAGCTTAACAATTTCAGAGGTGCCACCGCGGTGTAAATTACTCCGGAATTCGCCTTCCTTGCCTTGGCGTTTCATGGCTCCAACCACATGGCCGTCCACCACCAAAGCTCTTAAATCAGCACCTTTGGCTTCGCCTATATATTCCTGGACCAAGGCTCTCGCCTGCAACCCATTAAAAGCTTCCAAAACCGATTCCGCCGCATTTCTGGTTTCGGCTAGAACAACGCCCAAACCTTGGGTGCCTTCCAAAAGTTTGATGATAACCGGAGTACCACCCACGTGCGCCAATACCTTCTCCACATCCCGCGAATAATTGGTAAACACCGTTTTTGGCATCCCAATACCTGCTTTAGACAATCGTTGGAAACTGCGCAGTTTATCTCTTGAACGAATAATGGCATCCGAAGTAACCGAAGTAAACACATTCATCATTTCAAACTGACGTACCACGGCACAACCAAAAAACGTCACAGAGGCACCTATTCTTGGGATAATGGCATCTACATAATCCAAATAGCGGTCTTTGTAATATATTGTGGGCTTTTCCTTTTCAATAATAATATCGCACTTCAGCGGATCGATCACTTCCATCTCATGACCTCTAGCCTCGCCCTCCTCAACAAGTCGGTTGGTAGAGTACAAATTGGCATTTCTGGAAAGGATAACGATGTTCATCTATAGTACTTAAAGTGGCTCAAGTTATAAGTATTTAAAGTTGTTGATGATATAAATTTGGGCATTCAAGCTTACTTATACCTTAAGACACTTTTATTCTATCTGCAATATAGCAAAAACGACAGGTAATTTTTTAGGTTTTCGCGATATTAATATACCTTTACACTAATGGATACCCCAGACCTAGAGATACAGCTTAAAACACTTCCGAACCAGCCGGGCGTTTATCAATACTACGATAAAAATGATACGCTTATTTACGTGGGTAAGGCCAAAAATCTAAAAAAAAGGGTCAGTTCCTATTTCACTAAAAATCACGATTACGGTAAAACTCGAGTACTGGTCAAAAAAATAGTAAGGATAAAGCATATCGTAGTAGAAACAGAAACCGATGCGCTTTTGCTGGAAAATAATCTCATAAAAAAATACCAACCACGTTATAACGTTATGCTCAAGGACGACAAGTCCTATCCATGGATTTGTATAAAAAATGAACGTTTCCCTCGGGTGTTTTCTACGCGCCGGGTGTTCAAGGACGGTAGCGAGTATTTTGGTCCCTATACTAGTATGAAAACCGTTCGGACGTTGTTGGATTTAATTAATGGCTTGTATTCGTTACGCACCTGCAATTACAATTTGAGCAGGGAAAAAGTGGAGGCGGGCAAATATAAGGTGTGTTTGGAGTACCATTTAGGGAACTGTAAAGGCCCATGTGAGGGTTTGGAAACTGAGGAAGAATATCAAGGTAACATCAAGCGTATTAAAGAAATTATCAAAGGTAATTTTAAGGATTCGTTATCTCAATTTAAGGTGCAAATGAAGCAGTGTGCCGAAAATATGCAGTTTGAAGAAGCGCAAAGTATCAAAGAAAAAATTGAGGTTCTGGAAAATTATCAGGCCAAGTCCACCATTGTTAACCCTAAAATTAGCAATGTGGATGTGTTTTCCATTACCAGCGATGAGAGTTATGGCTATGTTAATTTTTTGCAGTTGTCCTACGGGTCCATTATTCGGTCGCATACGTTGGAAATCAAAAAGAAATTGGATGAAACGGATCGTGAACTGTTGGAATTGGCAATTACAGAAATTCGACAACGATTTAATTCCAATTCAAAAGAAATATATGTGCCGTTTAAGGTAGATTTAGGTGAAGCCGTGAAGGTAACTGTGCCGAAATTGGGCGATAAAAAACACATTGTGGATTTGTCCCTAAGGAATGCGAAGTACTACCGTATGGAGCGCTTCAAACAGATGAAAATCGTGGACCCTGACAGGCACGCCAATCGTATTATGGCACAAATGAAAGCTGATTTACGCTTAAATGAAGAGCCGAGACATATTGAATGTTTTGATAATTCCAACATTCAAGGCACCAATCCTGTAGCCGCTTGTGTGGTTTTTAAGGATGGGAAACCTAGCAAAAAGGACTATCGCCATTTTAATATCAAAACTGTGGAGGGGCCAGATGATTTTGCTTCTATGGAAGAAGTGGTATTTCGACGTTACAGGCGACTTTTGGAAGAGGAACAGCCACTGCCTCAGCTCATCATTATTGACGGAGGCAAAGGACAATTGTCCTCAGCTTTAAAGAGTTTGGACGCATTGGAACTAAGAGGTAAGATTGCCATTATCGGGATTGCCAAACGTTTGGAAGAATTATTTTACCCAAACGACCCAATTCCTTTATATTTAGATAAAAAAAGCGAGACCCTTAAAATTATCCAACAGTTGCGCAATGAGGCGCACCGTTTTGGGATAGAGCACCACCGCAACAAACGCAGTAAAAGTGCGTTAAATACCGAACTGGAAACCATCCCTGGGGTGGGCGAAAAAACGCTAGTAGAATTATTAAAGCATTTTAAATCTGCAAAGCGGGTGGCGCATGCCAAACTGGATGAGTTGGAGGCTGTGGTAGGGGTGTCTCGGGCAACGAAGGTTTATGATTATTACCATGGGAAGTGATGTTATTTAGTGTGAATAAACTATGAAGGAATTTTGGAAAAACAATAATATTGAGCTTTATAAAATTGAGTCTCCCAAAATTTTTTCGGCTAAATATCTGCAACCTAGTTATGAACAAGAACAAGGACTAACTTATTCTCAATTAAAAAAGTTAAGGAAGGAATGGGTACGTGTTTTTCCAAAACTTGAAAAATTAGAATATTTGAGAGTTAGTTATTTGGTAAATCAAGAATATTTTGAATCTATTTGCCAAATCCCAAACTTGAAGGGTTTGTCAATTAAAACAAGTCGTATAAACGATTTTTCCTCCATTCAAAAGTTAACAAAACTTGAGCAGTTGGATTTTTCGGGGAGCAAGGCCATAAGTGAATTGTCAGGAATTCAACATTTGAAAAAGCTTGAGCACTGTGTTTTAGATAATTTTTTTGGAATTAATACTGTTGAAGAACTAGGTGAGTTGAGGTCGTTAAAAAAACTATATTTATTTGCTGGAATTCATGGTCAAAAACTAAATTTAAAATCAATTGAACCTATTTCCGAACTTATTGGATTGGAAGAATTGGTATTGGATATAAAAACAAAAATTCCGATTGATTCATTATACAGATTAAAAAATTTAAAGAGCCTAATAATTCCTGAGTATTATCATTTAGAAGTAAAAGATATTTTGCCGAATTTATCTAAACTTGAATAAAAACGTTGCTATTACAAAACTTGAAAAAGACAATAATCATATCAATTCTTTTCCTATTCGTTTTTATTTTCACAAAAGCGCAAACTAATGAGCAAGAAGAGGGTAGGCCAAAAATAGGCCTGGTCCTAAGTGGTGGTGGAGCCAAAGGCTTGGCCCATGTGGGCGTGTTAAAGGTGATAGACTCCCTCGGTCTAAAAATCGATTATGTGGCGGGTACGAGTATGGGTGCCATTGTAGGTTCCTTATACGCTTCCGGTTATTCCGGTCAGGAACTGGATTCCATTTTCAATAGTTTGGATTTTGATAAAGTCATCAATGACGATTTACCCAGGGCTTCAAAAGCATTCAATGAGCGTAACAATGCCGAAAGGTATGCTATCACTCTACCTTTTGAGGATTTAAAATTAAAACTTCCATCGGCCCTTTCACGCGGCCAAAATACCTATAATGCACTGACACGACTTTTATTACACGTCAGTGATATCAACGAGTTTAAAGATTTACCCATCCCATATTTTTGTATGGCCACCAATATTGAAACTGGTAAACCTGTTCAGTTGGAAAGTGGTAATCTGCCCCAAGCTGTTATGGCAAGTGGCGCATTGCCGTCATTGTTTCAACCTGTAGTAATTGACGATATGGTATTGATTGATGGCGGTGTGGTCAATAATTATCCAATCGAGGAATTGCGCGCCAAGGACATGGATATCATTATTGGGGTGGACGTTCAGGATGGCTTGTTAAAACGGGACGAACTCACCTCGGCACCCGATGTGCTTCTGCAAATCAACAATTTCAGGACTATTAATGATATGAAGGATAAGGCCCAGCAAACGGATGTGTATATCAAGCCCGATATTACAGATTTTAATGTGGTTTCTTTCAGCGATGCGATTGATATCATACGAAGAGGAGAAGAGGCGGCCATAAACAGTATACATAGTTTAAGGCAATTGGCCTCTGAGCAGAAAGATATTCCAAAAAGGAAGGTGGTTAAAAATATTCAGGATACCATTACTATTAACAGCGTGATTGTTAAGGGCAATCAAGATTATACCAGGTCCTATATTCTTGGAAAGTTAAAACTTAAAAACAGGCAAACCTTAAGTTATCAAAAGTTTACCAAAAAGGTGAATAGTTTGGTGGCCACCAATAATTTTGAATCCTTTTATTTTCAGCTAAAGCCGACAGGTGAAACGAATACCTATGATTTGATTGCTAACGTAAGAGAATCCAAAGCCACTACTTTTTTTAAGTTCGGCGTGCATTACGATGATTTGTACAAAAGTGCGGCGCTAGTGAACTTGACCAAAAAGCGTCTGCTATTCAAAAACGATTTGGCATCATTGGATATCATTCTTGGTGATAATGTACGCTATAATTTTGATTACCTTATTGACAAAGGATTTTATTGGAGTGTCGGTGTACGATCGCGATATAACCAATTTGAAAAGCTGATTAATGCAGAATTGTTGCTGGATGATACGCAAATCATGGGGACGGGATTAAATAAAATTGATGTGTTGCTTTATGACCAAACCAACCAGGTATATTTGGAAACCCTATTTAGGCGGGATTTTGCTTTAAGTATTGGTGCGGAGCATAAAAGATTAAAGATAAAATCGGAGACCATAGTCAACCCCAATCAGGATGATTTTACCTTTGAAAGCACGGATTATTTCAACGTTTTTGGAGGTTTAAAGCTGGATACATACGACAACAAATACTTTCCTAAAAAAGGGGTGTTTTTTGACGGTGATTTACACATGTATCTTTTCGCTTCAAAATTTAATGCGGATTTTGATACTTTCTCTATTGCCAAGGCCACTATGGGCTATGCTTTTAGCATTTCGGATAAACTGTCTCTAAATTTTCAAACCAGTGGCGGGTTTAAAATAGGGGATAAATCTACCACTACACTGGATTTTGCACTCGGTGGGTACGGAAACAATCTGATTAACAATTTTGTGCCATTTTATGGGTATGATTTTATTTCCCTGACCGGAAATAGTTACGTAAAGGCCTATGCCAGTGCCGACTTTGAAATTTTTAACAAGAACCACATCACAGTGGAAGGCAATTGGGCCAATGTAGAAGATGATATTTTTGAAACCGGAGAGTGGTTTACCTTGCCCGATTACCGCGGTTATGCCCTCGGTTATGCCTACGACAGTTTTCTAGGGCCTGTACAGATTAAGTACAGCTATTCGCCAGAGGATAATAACAGTGTTTGGTACTTTAATTTAGGTTTCTGGTTTTAGTTTTTTTTTGGGCGCCTGCCTACCTGTGGTATCGCAGGCAGGTTCCCCTCGATTATACAGCCGTTGGTCAAATAAAATTTACGTCCTCGGGTCGGGCTATCCGCTATATCTTTTGCTTTCTGTCATTCCTGAGACCACGTGTCGCCGTAGCTTTAGCGGTGGCGCAAGGCAAGAATCCATTTTAAAGTCAGGTCTATTTTTAAAAATTACATCAAGCCAAATTAAGCAAAGGGATACCGCTTCTATCCCTAACGTTAACCTGTAAGTCAACGGTGGGCCTCCACTTTGCGACTTTGCATTCCCGCCTACCAAGGGTAGGTTTGCGAGAATACAGTATTCAAATTCCCCAAATTTTTCCGATATTTGTGAGGTTATGATATTTTTATTCAAGGACTTACTGCAATTTCTTCACTACCTTATCAAGAGAAATCCTGAATAAGCGCGCATTTTTGTCATTCCTGCGGAGGCAGGAATCTTATTATTTATTATCTTTAATAGCATATCTGTCAGCCTTTTAAGGTTGTCTAAAAAAATTAAAAAATGCCTTTTTATCATAAATTAGGAAGTATTCCGCCCAAAAGACACACCCAGTTTAGAAAAGCCGACGGCAGTTTGTACTACGAGCAACTGTTCGGCACCATTGGTTTTGATGGGATGTCCACTAACAGCTACCACGAACAGCGGCCAACGCAGGTTAAGCAAATAAAAAATCAATATAGCGTTGCCCCAAAAATTGCAAACGCCAACAATATCAAATCCTATCGGTTTAGGGGTTTAGAGGTAAAGCCCGAAAATGACTTTTTGGATAGCCGAAAAACAGTTTTAATCAACAGCGATTGCGCCATTATTTTGGCGGCGCCAAAACAATCCACAAAAGCGTATTTTTATAAAAATACTGATGCTGATGAATTGATTTTTGTCCATAAGGGTACGGGCAAATTACGTACCATGTTGGGAAATCTGGATTTTAAGTACGGTGATTATTTGCTGATACCCCGTGGCATCATCTATAAAATTGATTTTGATACCGAAGACAATCGGCTTTTTATTGTGGAATCCCGAAGACCCATTTATACACCGAAGCGATACAGAAATTGGTTTGGGCAATTGTTGGAACATTCCCCCTTTTGCGAACGGGATATCCGAAGACCTAAAGAATTGGAAACCTATAACGAAAATGGAGATTTCCTCATCAAAGTAAAAAAGCAGGATGACATTATCGAAATGGTGTATGCCTCTCATCCCTTTGATGTAGTGGGTTATGATGGGTACAATTACCCCTATGCTTTTTCCATTCATGATTTTGAACCAATAACCGGGCGCATCCATCAGCCGCCGCCTGTGCATCAAACTTTTGAAACGGATGCCTTTGTGGTGTGCAGTTTTGTGCCACGATTGTACGATTATCATCCGCAGTCTATTCCCGCACCATACAATCATAGCAACATTGATAGTGATGAGGTACTGTATTACGTGGATGGCGATTTTATGAGCAGGAATGATATTGAGGCCGGGCATATTTCGTTGCACCCAGCAGGTATTCCGCATGGGCCTCATCCAGGTGCCACAGAGCGAAGTATTGGTAAAACAGAAACTGAAGAGTTGGCCGTGATGGTAGATACATTTAAACCCTTAATGCTCACGGAAGAGGCGATGAAAATAGCCGATGAGGGGTATCACAAATCGTGGATAAGCCCCTAAATCCCCAAAGGGGACTTTTGAAAAGCGTAATACTATTTAAAATAACAAACTCCGTTAAGTCCAGATTGGAGTTCCCTCCCTTTGGGAGGGTTAGGGAGGGCTTCTTTTATGAAAAACATAAAATCAGTAAACTACGGTTTAGAAAAAATATTTGAAGGGGCGCAGGACTTCTTGCCTCTATTAGGAACAGATTACGTTGAACTTTACGTGGGCAATGCCAAGCAGGCGGCCCACTTTTATAAAACTGCATTTGGGTTTCAGTCCTATGCCTACAAGGGTTTGGAAACCGGATCGAAAGACACGGTAAGCTATGTGCTTAAACAGGATAAAATCCGCTTGGTATTGACGACACCATTGACTAGCAAGTCAAAACTAAATGACCACATTGTAAAGCATGGTGATGGGGTTAAAGTAATTGCCCTTTGGGTGGAAGATGCGCGTAAGGCATACCAGGAAACCACAAGCAGAGGTGCCAAATCCTATATGGAGCCATTTGTAGAAAGTGATGAGCACGGCGAAGTAGTGCGGGCAGGCATTTACACCTATGGCGAAACCGTGCACATGTTTGTGGAACGAAAAAATTATAACGGTGCATTTTTGCCGGGATTCCGGAAATGGGAATCCGATTACAGCCCTAAGCCGGTTGGACTTAAGTATATTGACCATATGGTGGGCAACGTGGGCTGGGGCCAAATGAACACTTGGGTAAAATGGTATGAGGACGTGATGGGTTTTGAAAATTTCCTCTCCTTTGATGATAAGCAAATCCATACGGAATACTCTGCCTTGATGAGCAAGGTGATGAGTAATGGTAACGGACGCATAAAATTCCCGATTAACGAGCCGGCTAAAGGCAAGAAAAAATCACAAATTGAGGAGTATTTGGATTTTTATGAAGGTGCAGGGGTGCAACATATTGCCGTAGCTACGGATGACATAATTGAAACGGTATCGCAGTTGCGAAGCCGTGGCGTAGAGTTTTTATCCAAACCGCCGGAGGCCTATTATCAAGCCGTGCCCGGACGATTGGAGGAGCATAGCCACGAACTTAGAGAGGATATTGAAACCCTTAAAAACTTGGGCATTATGATTGATGCGGACGAGGAAGGCTATTTGTTGCAAATATTTACAAAACCTGTTCAGGATAGGCCCACTTTGTTTTTTGAAATCATACAGCGTATGGGTGCTAGAGGGTTTGGAGCAGGAAACTTTAAAGCGCTTTTTGAATCGATTGAACGCGAGCAGGCCAACAGAGGCACGCTTTAAGTGGCTCTGATAACCTAAAATGATACATGAGTGAAAGTTCCCCTCCTAGGAGGGGTTAGGGGTGGGTCGCGTTAGGGATTGTACTTCGACAGGCTCAGCAACCACAGAGGAAAGCCCACAGCGCCCCATTAAAAGGGCGCGAGGACTTGTAACGGAAAGCCCGACCCGAGGACGGCTTTATCTTAAACGTTCTAAAATCGCATCGAGGGTAACGCCCAAAAACAGATACGGGGTAACCTGCCTGCGATACCGCAGGTAGGCAGGTGCCCTAAAAATGGAAAAATCTTCACATAAGTATAACTTTTTCTGGGATAATGGGTTTCAATAAAATTTCTATTTTTGGAACAGTAATTGTAATTTCTAGGGTATAACAATAAAATTTAGCCTTGAAAGTTACATTATAATGACCCAAATGACATGAAAAGAATACTACTTATATTAATCGCATTCACCTCGATGCATACGGCAATAGCCCAGAAACAATCGGCTTTTGATACTGGCGAGTGGTTTAAGTTTAAGATGAGCTACAGTAGCTGGCTGAAGGCCGGGAACGCTACCTTGACGGTTAAAGATGGCAGGATCAGCGAGAAGGATGTGTATCACGTGGTGGGCAAAGGCTGGACCACGGGTATGATTAAATGGTTTTTTAAGGTGAAGGACCGCTACGAAAGTTATTTTGATAAGGAAACTATTGTGCCCTACAAGTTTGTTCGGAACATTGATGAGGGCGGACACACCAAAGATATTGAAATTGACTTTGACCAGGAAAACAATAAGGCCCACGTTAATAACAAAAAGCACAAAACCCAAAAAGTGTTTGATACCCGACCTAATATTCAGGATATGGTGTCAACCTTTTATTATCTTCGGAATAATGTGAATACGGATACCCTAAAAATAGGTGATGAAGTAAGGGTGGATATGTTTTTTGATGAGGAAAATTACGGGTTTAAACTTAAATATTTGGGTGAAGAAACCATTGATACGGACTTTGGTACGGTAAAAACCCTTAAATTTAGGCCTTACGTGATGGCAGGAAGGGTATTTAAAGAGGAAGAAAGCTTAACACTTTGGGTTTCCAAGGACAAAAATAAAGTACCTTTACGAGTTCAAGCTGATTTGGCGGTGGGTTCACTTCGGGCAGACCTTGAGGCCTTTAAGGGGTTGAAATATCCGTTTCAAATTGTTGTCGATAATTAATGAAATCAGAGGCTGACATAACCAAAAAACTTAAGGAAAAGTACAGTTCCATAGACCAAGATTTAGATGTTCACTTAGAAGGCTTGCTCCATAGCAAACCAATTAGCTATTGGGACTATATTCAAACGGACGTATTGCTCAACCTTCAAAAACCCAGAACGGACTTTCCTGACGAGATGGTGTTTATTATGTACCATCAGATTAGCGAACTGCTTTTTAAAATGATTCTTACTGAAATTGAGCAGGTGGCCAAAAATGAAATCGACGATTTGGATACTGCCATTTTTACTGAAAAAATAATGCGCATCAGTCGGTATTTTGACGTTTTGACTTCATCCTTTAGCATCATGAAGGACGGGATGAATATTGACCAATACAATCAATTCCGTACCACTTTAACGCCTGCCAGCGGTTTCCAAAGCGCACAATACAGAAAAGTGGAGTTTGCCTCAACTGAATTGATCAATCTGATAGACAAGCGTTTTCGTGATACTATTGACAGAAGTTCGTCTTATGAAAATGCCTTTGAGCATTTATATTGGCAAGCGGCAGGCAAGGATTATGAAACAGGTAAAAAAACCTATACTTTATCTGATTTTGAAGCGCGTTATAAAGAAGAGTTCATTAGATTTACAAAGTTTTATCAGTATAATAACCTTTGGAGCAAATTCAAGGAATTACCTGAAGCATCCCAGTCTGACGAGGCATTGGTAAAGGCCATGCGCCACTACGATTATACAGTAAACGTAAAATGGGTAATGGCGCATTACAATACGGCCAACCATTATTTAAATATTGGGGGAAAAGCCGCCGAGGCCACTGGAGGGAGCGAATGGGTTAAATACATGCATCCGAAGTATCAAAAACGAATATTTTTTCCAGATTTATGGACAGCACAAGAAATACGCGATTGGGGAACAAATATTTAATAGGGTTAGTACTAGGAGTCTTTTTTTTAGGGTGTAAGGAGGAGTCCAAACCTGTGGTAGAGCAGGAATTAGTTGAGGTGATTGATGAACCCGAACCGGTAGTGGAGTTTGGTTTTGTACTGGACGACTTTATCGTGAAGCGGGACACCATAAAAAATGGGGATACCTTTGGTATTATACTTGAAAAGCACAATGTCGGCTATCCCAAAATCTTCAATATTGCTGAAAAGGCCAAGGATACGTTTGATATAAGGCGAGGACTGCAAGTGGGGAAGCCCTATACCGTTTTATGTGACAAAGATTCTCTGGAAACTGCGAAAACATTCATCTATCAGCCTAATTTGGAAGATTATGTCGTTATCAATTTTCAAGATTCCATCCATGCCTATAGAAGTAGAAAGCCTATTAAATATGTTGAAAAAGTAGCTACGGGAGTCGTTGAAGATAATATTTCATTAACTTTGGAAGAACAGGGTTTAAGTCCCAGGCTAGCCTACATAATGGCAGATGATATTTATGCGTGGACTATCGATTTTAGGCGCCTGCAAAAAGGGGATAGATTTAAAGTAATTTATACCGATAAGTATATTGATGATACCATTTATACCGGAGTAGAAAAAATTAAAGCCGCCTATTTCGAGCATAACAAGGAGCCTTTTTATGCCTTTGAATTTATGACCGATACTACAAAAGGTATTGTGGATTACTTTGACGACAAGGCAAAAAACTTAAGGAGGGCTTTTTTAAAGGCTCCAGTAAAGTTTAGTAGAATATCGTCCAGATATAATTTAAGAAGGCGCATTGCGGTTTATGGTTATCGGGTACGGCCACATAAAGGCACCGATTTTGCGGCGCCTATTGGAACACCAATTATGGCTACGGCAAATGGAACGGTTACTGAGTCAAGGCGAAGAGGCGGGAATGGTAACTATGTAAAAATTCGGCACAATGCAACCTACGAAACGCAATACCTTCATATGAGCAGGCGAAAGGCAAAAGTTGGGCAGTTTGTTAAGCAGGGCGATGTTATTGGCTGGGTAGGTATGACAGGAAACACTGGTGGGCCACATGTTTGCTATCGTTTCTGGAAAAACGGTAGGCAAGTAGATCCTTTTAAACAAAAACTGCCAGAGGCCAAACCTATTTCAGATTCTTTAAAAGTGAAGTATTTGGAATTTATTCAACCTTTAAAGCATAAACTAGATAACATATTTTTTCAACCAGAAATTACAGAAGAGGAACTAAACCAACCTGTAATTTACCAATCCAACTCGTAATATGGCACTACCAAATGTAAACCCCACCGCAACCCCTTCCTGGAAAAAGTTAGGAGAGCATTTCGATAAAACAAAATCCATTAAAATGAAGGATTTATTTGCAAAGGATTCAGGCAGAGCGAATAAATTCAGTATTAAATGGGATGACTTTTATGTTGATTTCTCCAAAAATAGAATTACGGAAGAGACCGTTAAATACCTTTTGGAATTGGCAGATGATGTCAAATTAAAAGATGCTATCCAGAGTCAGTTTTCAGGTGAAAAAATTAATCAAACGGAAGGGAGGGCTGTATTGCATACTGCACTAAGAGCGCCAGAATCTGCAGTTTTTGAAGTAGATGGGAAAAACGTAATTCCAGAGGTATATGACGTAAAGCGAAAAATAGAAGGCTTTACCAATGAAGTAATAAGCGGAGAGCGAAAGGGCTTTAGCGGAAAACCATTTACGCACGTGGTAAATATTGGTATAGGAGGTTCTGATTTGGGACCTGCTATGGTGGTTGATTCCTTACAGTACTACAAAAATCATTTGACCACTCATTTTGTGAGCAATGTGGATGGTGATCATGTCAATGAAGTCATAAAGAAAATAAATAGGGAAACTACCCTTTTTGTTGTTGTGTCCAAGACCTTTACTACACAAGAGACTATCTCTAACGCAAATACTATAAAATCTTGGTTTTTGGAATCGGCCGAAGAAGAAGATATTGCAAAGCATTTTGTAGCGGTATCCACAAACTTGGATGCAGTAAAGAGTTTTGGAATAGACGAGAATAACGTCTTCCCCATGTGGGATTGGGTAGGAGGCCGTTTCTCACTTTGGAGTGCCGTTGGGTTGTCCATTAGTTTGGCAGTTGGATATAACAACTACGATAGTTTGTTAAATGGCGCCCATAAAATGGATCAACATTTCAAGAACGAGGATTTTAGCAGTAATATCCCCGTGGTTTTAGGGCTTATTAGTATTTGGTACAATAACTTTTTTAAAGCCGAAAGCGAAGCTATTATACCCTACTCTCAATACTTAAACCAGTTTGCAACCTATTTGCAACAGGGTATCATGGAGAGTAATGGAAAGTCAGTGGATAGAAACGGTAACCCAATTGATTACGAAACAGGTACTTTAATTTGGGGGGAGCCGGGAACTAACTCTCAACATGCGTTTTTCCAATTGATACATCAAGGTACAAAGCTTATTCCAGCGGATTTCATTGGTTTTGTTAAATCGCTTCATGGCAATCAGGACCATCAAGATAAATTGATTTCAAACTTCTTGGCACAAACTGAGGCTTTATTAAATGGTAAAACAAGAGAACAGGTTGTTGCAGAAGGAACAGAAGAAGCTATTATTCCTTTTAAGGTCTTTTCTGGGAACAAGCCTACCAATACTATTTTTATTAATAAATTGACCCCAGAAAGCTTGGGCAAATTAATAGCCATGTACGAGCATAAAATATTTGTACAAGGGGTGATTTGGAACATTTTTAGTTACGACCAGTTTGGTGTAGAATTAGGGAAACAACTGGCAAATAAAATTCTCAAAGAATTTAGTGGTGAAGCTAAGAATGAGCATGATGGCTCTACAGCAAATTTGTTGAGTTATTATAAACAGCAGTCGTAAATCCAAAGTATATTTTTTGAAGACACCGATTCATGTGAGTCGGTGTCTTTTTTGTTAATAATTGGGGTTAAAACTCTTAACGTTTAGTTAATGTTGATGTTTCAATATTGCCTAATTTTGCAGTGACTAATTTCAAATTATTAAATAATTTTTCAAAAATTATGAAAAAAACTACCAATTTATTGATTTTGGTAACAGTTTTGCTTTTTGCAACGGTTGCCATGGCTCAAAGTACCATAAAAGGTACTGTAATTGACGCCGATCTAAACACACCGCTCCCAGGAGCCAATGTGATTGAAAAGGGCACTACCAATGGTGTGTCTTCTGATTTTGATGGGAATTTTACATTGAATTCGGAAAGTAATTCAGGTAGCATAGTCGTAACCTATGTTGGGTACGGGTCTGTCACTATCAGTTTTAATGGAGATGCTAATCTTGGTAAAATAGAATTAAGCCCTGATAATTCTTTGGGCGAAATTGTGATTACTGGAACGGGAGTTATCGATTTGGCGGAAGATAGAAATACGCCAATTGCTGTATCGACAATTAAGGCAAAAGAAATAAGAGAAAGAGCTGGTAACTGGGATTTGCCAGAGGTATTAAAGTCAACACCATCCGTCCAAAATATTAAAGGTGGTGGTTTTGGTGACGGTAGCATGTTTTTAAGAGGTTTTGATCAAACCAATACCGCATTTATGTTAAATGGTCAGCCTATAAACAGTCCTGAAGACGGTAGGATGTTCTGGTCTAACTGGGCCGGTGTTTTGGATGTTGCCAACGCTGTGCAGGTACAACGTGGTTTAGGCTCTTCTAAATTGGCTATTTCGTCTGTCGGTGGTACGGTAAATATTGTGACTAAAACAGTTGACAGAAAAGAGGGTGGGTTTTTCCAAACCATGGTTGGAAACGATGACTACATTAAAACTAATGCTTACTATTCCACTGGTTTGCTAGAGAGTGGCTGGGCATTTTCTGCTATGTTGGGTCATTGGCAAGGTGACGGCTATGTAGAAGATACTGATGGACAAGGACAAACCTATTTCTTGTCTTTGGGATACAAACCCAGCGATAAACATTTGTTCAACTTCTTGTTAACCGGAGCACCACAATGGCATGCGGCCGCGGGTAGAGACAGGATAAGTGCTTTTTTAGAGAATGGGATAAAATACAATCCATGGAATTTTGAAGGGGTTGATAGCCCTAATAATCTAAAAAGCGGAAGATATCCAGGTGGTCGTAACATTTACCATAAACCTGTAGCCAACTTAAGTTGGGATTTCGCGATAAACGATAAATCATCTCTCTCTACAATTGTTTACGGGTCTATTGGGCGAGGAAGTTTTGCCCAAGCGAGAACTAGCGGGGGAGAGGTTACCTATGCCAGAGGTTCGAACAATAACCATAACTGGTATGGAGTGGTTTCAAATTATGAAAACCAATTGAGTGAGAGCCTTAGCCTTAATTTTGGTGTTGATGTGCGTTTGTACAACGGTATTCACTTTAGGGATGTTAGAGAATTCATTTCTGTCAATTCGGTAAGCGCCAATAGTGCATTCAATGGAGGGGATTATGAATTGACCAATGCATTTGGTGGTGTGAATCCATGGAATGTCACATTCAACCCAAATGATGACAATGGGCAACGTTTTGGATACGATTACGAAGAGCAAATTAATTATGGAGGGGTTTTTGGTCAGTTGGAATACACCAAAAACAATTTTTCTGCATTTTTCCAAGGTTCTGCCTCTTCCCAATCCCATGTGAGAACCGAATATTTAAATGCTGCCAATGAAGGGCAACCCGAGGAATCAGAAAAAGTAAATAACCCAGGATTTAATGTAAAGGCTGGGGCCGCCTATACAATTGCCGATCAGCATAAGGTATTTGCCAATGTTGGTTTTTATTCCCGCCAACCATTTCACAGTGACTTGTTCGTAAGCGATAGGAATTCTAATGAATTGATAGTACCAGAAGTTGAAAACCAGGAAATCACGGGTATTGAGGCAGGATATCAATTTGGAGGCAACAGGGTCTCTGCCAACTTAAATGTATACCATACTACCTGGGCGAATAGAACTTTGCTTAATAACAATGGACAGGACCAAGGGACATCTGAGTTTCGATTATTCCAAACACAGGGTGTTACCCAAGTACACCAAGGTATAGAATTGGAGGTGTTTACAAGACCGTTTGACGGGCTTAGAGTGAATGGTTTCATTTCTTTGGGTGATTGGAAATTTGACGGTAATGGAAGAAGAAGGGTGTTCGATGAGGCTGGAACTGAGGTTGAAGCTGAAACTGAAGTTGATTTGGATGGTCTGCAAGTTGGAGGTGCCGCTCAAACCACTGGAGGCCTTTCTGCGTTCTATACAATTTGTAAAAGTTTAAATCTGGACGCAACTTGGAACTTCTACAGTGGACTGTTCTCCCAAGGTGATGCTTCAAAGGATGCGCCTCCAATAGAATTGCCAGAATATGATACTGTTGACTTAGGACTTACTTACAGAATGCTTGTGGGTGAGAATAAAGAGAAGTCTATCGTATTCAGGGCTAATGTGAATAACATCTTCGAAGAGATTTATTTAGAATCTGTGAATGGAAATACTGCGGCATCTTCTGATCCGGCTGAAAATTATAAAGGCGTTAATGTCAACAATAATGGACGATTTGGATACGGTAGAACTTGGAACGTTAGTGCACGTTTTAATTTCTAAATATTGCAAATTAGTAGAAACCGCTCCCATTCCGATAGCTGTCGATATGGGAGCGGTTTTTTTATCAACTAAAATCACTATTTTTGGTATCATTTTAAAACGAGACCGTCATGTACGAAACCATACAAGTATTACATTCCTATTGGGCCTATATCGTGTTGATAGTGTTGGTTGTGGCTGTGTTTAATGCCATTATCAAATCCGTTGGAGGGAAAGAATACGAAGCCAAGGACTTTAGGATTTCATTGTTCACTTTAATTGTGTCTCATATTCAGTTGCTCATAGGTATTGTCCTGTATTTTGTGGCTCCTTGGATTAAATCCTTCGGAGAGCTTGGTATGGGCGGTGTAATGAAGGATTCGTTGTTGCGCTTGTATTTAGTGGAGCACCCTTTAGTTAATATTATAGCCGTGGCTTTGATCACCATTGGCTACTCCAAGCATAAAAAGAAGTTGACCTCCGCACCTAAGTTGAAGACTATTGCTACTTTTTACACAATAGCACTTTTGTTGTTTTTGTCCCGTATCCCATGGGACGCTTGGTTTAGATAGATCGAGTAAAATATATAATGAAGACTCGCAAGCTTTTGCCTGTACTGAGCGCAGTCAAAGTAATAACCTTGTAGGTCTTTTTTATTTTACTTCTTTGATAAGATAAATATATACCGGAAAATGGTCGCTGAAACCATTACTAAAGCCACTGTAGTTCCAACTTCTAAAAGGGTAACCTTCATATCTTCCGTTTGAGGTGATTAGGTAGCTTTTGTTAAAAATACCTGCTTTGTAGAATCGTAAAGACGAATAATCCTTTTCAAGCAGGGGTTTGGATAGGATAATTTGATCAAAAAGGCTCCAATTGTCACGATAGGCGGTAGTACCCAGCCCATCGCGATAAAAGTTTTCAAAAGGATTGTACAGGCCTTTAAAACCGACTTTTTTGCGTTTTCGTTGTGTTTTTAAAACTGATTTTAAACTTTCGTTATTTGGGTTGTCATTCAAATCACCCATAACGACAATTTTGGCGTAGGGGTCTATAACCTGTAAGGAGTCTACAATGCGTTTGTTCAATTTGGCTGCCGCGACGCGTTTAGGGTTGCTTCTCACCTCGCCCCCACGTCTGGAAGGCCAATGGTTTACGATGATGTGGATGAGGTCGTTCTCCAATTTACCACTGACGACCAATTGATCGCGGGTAGTTAACTCCTTTCGGTTTTGGTCATCAAAAATGCGAAGTTTATAGGCGTTGTAATGTATTGGCGTAAAAAGCTGTTTCTGGTATAAAAGCGCTACATCAATCCCTCTGGCATCCGGAGAATCTTTATGAACAATGCCGTAGTTCTTATCAATTAATATCGAATCGTTAACAAGGTCGTCAATAACCGTTCGGTTTTCAACTTCGCAAATTCCTATGATAGCAGGTGAATTTTGGGTCATTTCCTTCCCAATATCGGCAATAACACGTGCCATGTTTTTGACTTTTTGACTATAGGCTTGAGCACGACCTGTTTTAAGCTCCATGATAGGACTGTACTCATCAAACTTCAACGGATCGTTAATCGTATCAAACAGGTTTTCAAGATTGTAAAAACCCACTGTGTGGATTTTAAACCTCTTGTCCTGGGCATTGGAATTGCCAATTCCAATTAAAAAAAGTAGAATAAAAGCCAGTCTCGAAAACTTCATTTGATGGAATATAGAAACGTTCACGTTTGCAACAATACAAAACCCAAGCCAAAGTTAAGCGTTTCAATGAAATATTGTGTTTTATCACTCATTCGGTTACTTTTATGTATTTTACGTGTCTTAAAACAACATGGGGAAGTCAGTTTTAATAGTATTGCTTACATTTTGGTCGGCAATTGCGATGTCGCAGGAAACGGTAGTGAAAGGAAGCGTGAAGGACGCCGTGTCCTTTCAGCCGATATTGAATGTAACGGTTGAATTGGAAGGCACGGAATTGGTAACTTTAACTGATGTTCAAGGCGAATTCGTCTTTAATCTGAATGTCCCTTTCGGGGAACAAATCCTAAAGATTTCCAAAACGGGTTATGTTGCAAAACGGTTTCCAATCATCATTGATGAAGGCAAAACTATCGATATAAGCGATATGACCCTGGAACGTGACTTGACCCAAAGTCAGGACCTGTTTACCATCACCCTTTCGGATGACGAACTGGATAATGATGCCAGTGGAGCTGATAATATTACAGGCCTTTTATCTTCTTCTTTAGATGTCTTTCAACGCACGGCCGCTTTCGAATTTAGTCAATCTTTTTTCAGGCTGAGAGGATTGGATTCCGAACATGGAACGGTACTCATCAATGGCATCCCAATGAATAAATTATACAACGGTAGGCCACAGTGGAGCAATTGGGGCGGCCTCAATGACGTCATGCGAAATCAGGAACTTACGACAGGTTTGGCACCATCGGATTATAATTTTGGTGGCATTTTGGGGACAACCAATATTAATGTCAGGGCTTCAGAAGCAAGACAAGGTGGGCGTTTGACCTATTCGTCTTCAAACCGGAGTTATACCAATCGTTTAATGGCTACTTACGCTTCGGGACTATTAAAAAACAATTGGGCATACACTGTTTCCTTGGCGCGTAGATGGGGGAATGAAGGCTATCAAGATGCCACATTATACGACGCCAACTCCATATTTCTTTCTGTTGAAAAGAAACTCAATAACAAGCATAGTTTGAATTTTACTGGAATTTATGCACCTAACCGCAGAGGAAAATCTTCGCCAAATACACAGGAGGTTTTTGATATTAAAGGCATCCGATATAACGAATATTGGGGATGGCAAGATGGCGAAAAACGCAATTCTCGTATCAAAGAAGTAGAAGAACCCATTGTCATGTTGAACCATTATTGGAACCTTTCTTCCAAAACAAGATTGAATACCAATGTGGCCTATCAGTTTGGAAAGCTGGGCAATAGCCGATTGGATAATAATGGCACCGATTTGGACAATGGTGTTCCAATCGGTGGTGGTGCAAATCCAAGCCCGACCTATTATCAAAAGTTACCAAGTTATGCGCTATTTAGGTATTCTGGTGATGAAGCGGATGCAAATGCATATAAGAGTCTAGTAGAATTCCAAGATAACGGACAAATCAAGTGGAACGAACTGTATATAGCGAATGTTGGCAACTCGGAAAGAGGAGGCAATGCTGTGTATGCACTATATGAGGATCGGGTGGATGATACGCAATTCACTTTTAATTCTATTTTAAACTCTGAAGTGAATGATCATTTAATTTTGAATGCAGGTGTGAGTGTTCAGACTCTTAAATCCGAAAATTTTGCTGAGGTTTTAGACTTACTCGGAGCATCCACCTATTTGGATGTAGATCAGTTTGCTGAAGATGTCAACGAAGCCCAAAATGATTTACAAAACCCGAATCGATTGGTTAGAGAAGGGGATAGATTTAAATACAATTTCAATTTGTTTGCAAATGTGATTAGTGGATTTGCTCAAGCACAATTTCGGTATAACAAGTTGGATGTTTTCTTTTCAGGAAGTGTGACCAGTACTCAGTATCAACGCGAAGGCCTTTATCAAAATGGTGCGTTTCCGGACAATTCCTTAGGGAAAGATGAAAAACTTAATTTCATAGGCTTTGGAGCTAAGGGTGGCGCAACTTATAAAATTTCAGGGAAACATTTATTGAATGTGAATGGGGGCTATGCAAGCAGGGCACCATCGCTTAGAAATACCTTTTCCAATTCGAGGGAAAACCACAATGTGGTGCCAAATATTACCGAGGAAAAAATACTATCAACGGACGCCAGTTATATTTTTCGTTCTCCCATTGTGAAGGCAAAACTGACCGGATATTATACCAAGATTCAGGATGCAAATGAGATTTCCTTCTTTTTTGCAGATGGCATCGGTGGTGATAATGTAGCTTTCGTTCAGGAAATTTTACAGGGTATTGACAAGCAACATATTGGTGGGGAATTGGGTCTCGAAGCGCAGGTAACGTCCACCATAAAATTAAAAGGTGTGGCCTCTATTGGTCAATTCACTTATGCTAATAACCCAAATCTGTATTTGACAACCGAAGCGGATGATGAATCGATTGCGGCAGGATTTGTGGACGGGTTTCGGGATTTCGGGCAGTCCAATTTAAAGAATTATAAAATAGCCTCTGGGCCCCATCGGGCGTACTCTGTTGGTTTTGAATACCGGGATCCGGATTATTGGTGGTTTGGGGCAACAGCTAATTTTTTTACCCATACCTATATTGATGTCAGTCCATTAACCCGTTCCTCAAATTTTACGACGGATTTTGATGGCAATGTGTTTAATGACTATGATGAAGATTTAGCTCGTGAATTATTAAAACAGGAGCGTTTTGATGATTATATGGTAGTAAATTTGATTGGCGGAAAGTCTTGGAAAGTGGGTAAGGGTAGTAAATATATTAGCTTGTTTGCCAGCGTTAATAATTTACTGGATGAGGTGTTTAAAACTGGAGGTTTTGAACAGGGAAGAAACGCCAATTTCAGACAATTAAGGGACGACCAATCGTTGGATACCCCAGTTTTTGGTTCCAAATATTGGTACGGCCGTGGAACGACGTATTTTTTGAATTTGAATTATAGATTCTAAAAGCCCCTCCTAGCCTCCTCAAAGGGGAGGGATTTTTACTCTTACGTAAGTTTTCGTTTGAGTTAGTGTTCCCCTCCTTTGGAGGGGTTAGGTGAGGCCAATTATATTATTATGAAAAAAATTAATAACCTTTGGGTTGTACCGCTTATTCTAGCGGCATTGTCCTGCGTTCAGGATGACGACTTTGGCGTCCCTGATATTTCTATTAAAGATCCCATAATCCCAGCTGAAAAACTAACAACGTTTAAAGCGGTTAAGTCGTTATTTGAACAAGCAGTTGCTGGTGGTAATCCAACGGCAAAGATTGAAGATGATATTTATATCGAGGGCTACGTGGTGTCTTCAGACAAAGGGGGCAACTTTTTTGAGGAATTGATTATTCAGAATAAAACCGATGATAGCGACCCCGACAACGACCCGAGGCTGGGGCTAAAAATTGATATCAATCAAAGTAGCCTGTCGGACACCTATCAATTTGGCCAAAAAGTAGTGGTAAAGCTAGGGGGCTTAACGGTTGGTGAAAGTAATGGGGTAATTACCATCGGAAGAGGCGATGCCGTAACCGTGCAACAAATCCAGCCTTCGGAATATCGGGATATAGTATTACGAACCAATACCATTGCCGAGATACTGCCTAAAATAACGGACTTACAAAATTTAACCGAGGCGGATGAAAACACCCTGATACTGTTGAATAATATGCAACTGAACCGCTTTGAATTGGGAGCCACGTTTGCCAGTGAATCCTTTGACGAATTTGATGGCTTCCGTTTGATGGAAAGTTGCGATTCTGGAATTCAAATTTTGATGCAGACCAGTACGTTTGCCGATTTTAAATCGGTTTTGGTGCCTCAAGGCCAAGGCAGTATGGTTGGGATTTACAGTCGTGATTTTAGGGACGATTTCAGCGTGATGATACCAAACAAGTCATCCGATATTAATTTTGAAAGCGCTGAGCGTTGCGACCCAATGGAATTTACCTGTGGTTTGGCTTCAACACTTGGAACGGGCAATCTATTTTTTGAGGATTTTGAATCCCAACGTAATAACCGCCCAATTGAAGGTAATGGCTGGACGAATTATATTGAAGCAGGCTCGGAAGCCTGGGAAGCCTGGTCTTCCACGGCAACGAATGCGTCTTTGGGGCGTTCCTGTAGATTTCAATCGGCCAGTTCGGGAGATATTAGCAATATAGGTTGGCTCATCACGCCCGCCATTGATTTGGATGCCCAAGATGGGGAAACATTAAATTTTAAAACCTCCAGCAGTCGCGCAGACAGCAGTTATATGGAAGTGTATTTTGCGGATGATTGGGATGGTACTGAAGCCGGCGTAGCCTCGGCCACTTGGCAGATTTTAAGTGATGCATACATAGTGAAGGACAGCGATCCTTTTGTGGAATGGTTACCCTCAGGAAATGTAGATCTATCCTGCCTTTCAGGTACGATTCACATTGCTTTTAAATACACCGGTGGCGGACAGGATTCTTTTGATGGGGTGTATGAGTTGGATGATGTTAGTGTGGATTTTGTGGAGTAAACTAACGTTTCAAAATTGCATAAACCGGAAAATGATCACTATACCCACCTTTATACTTTTTGCCAACATAAGTCCTAAAAGGAGCCCCTTTAAATGGCCCATTAAACAATTTTAAAAAGTCGGCATCAAAAATATCGGCCTTAAAGAATTCGAATTGGCTTTTTGAGCTTTTAAAAAAATTGGTGGAGATCAAAACTTGGTCAAATACATACCATTGGCGTTGGTGTTTTACCGTACCTCTGGTATAAGAGCGCAGGGTTTCAAAAGGGTTAAACAGGCTATGGGTTTCCACTAATTGTTTTAAACTGTCGTTTTGTGGCGTGTCATTAAAATCGCCTAAAATCATAATTTTGGCATCTTCATTTTCTTTTTTTATAGCTGAAATTACCTCACTTACTTTTTCGGAAGACGCCAAACGTTTGTACTCCGTTTCGGCCTGTCCTTCCCGTCTGGACGACCAATGGTTCACTATAAAATGAATTGTTTCACCATCCAATTCTCCCACAACCAACAAAATATCTCGCGTATAATCTGGAAAGCCTTCAGAGGTCATCAGTTCCACCTTGAAGGTGTCGGTATGCATCACTTTAAAAACCTTGGTATCGTAAATCATAGCAACATCAATGCCTCGCTCATCTAAAGAATCAAAATGCACATAGTCGTAATCATAGTCATCCAAATGTTTGGAATCGATAAGGTCTTCCAAAACCTTTGCATTTTCCACTTCTGCCAGTCCAACTATTGCCGGAGGTTTTCCGGTTTCCTGTCTACCAATATTGGAAATGGCATAGCCAATTTTCCGTAGTTTGTTTTTGTAGCGTTTGGGTGTCCATCGCTTTACCGATTCGGGCAAAAAATCATTGTCGTTGGTGTAGCGACTGTCCCTTAAATCGAACAAGTTTTCAATATTGTAAAATGCGACAGTCTGCATATCGTGTCGCACAGGAATGTCTTCAAAATCATCTGTCATGGCTCAAAAATATAAAAATAAAAATGACTGCAATTGCGTAACTTTGTGCCATGATTGAAAAGAAAGAGATTGGCTTAGAAAAAACGGTTTTGGTGGGCATTATAACCAAAGATCAAGATGAGGAAAAGCTGAAGGAGTATTTGGATGAACTGGAATTTTTAACCTACACCGCTGGTGGTCGTGCCGTGGCTCGGTTTACCCAGAAAATGGAAATCCCAAACCCTAAGACCTTTATTGGTTCCGGAAAAATGGAGGATGTGGCCAAATATGTTAAGGATAATGAAGTAAGTACAGTTATTTTTGATGACGAGCTATCGGCCACCCAAGAACGTAATATTAGTAAGATTTTGGGCTGTAAAGTATTGGATAGAACAAATTTGATTTTGGACATATTTGCACAACGTGCTCAGACCAGTTATGCCCGAACCCAAGTGGAATTGGCGCAATATGAATATCTGTTGCCTCGATTACGAGGGATGTGGACCCATCTAGAACGTCAGCGTGGTGGAATTGGGATGCGCGGTCCTGGTGAAACGGAAATAGAAACAGATAGACGTATTGTTCGTGATAAAATTGCCTTGCTTAAGGAACGTATCAAAACCATTGATAAACAAATGGCAGTGCAACGTGGTAACCGGGGGAAAATGGTGCGCGTGGCTTTGGTGGGATATACCAATGTTGGGAAATCCACATTAATGAACACCATTAGCAAAAGTGAAGTGTTTGCTGAAAATAAATTGTTTGCTACGCTTGATACTACAGTGAGAAAAGTGGTAATTCAAAACCTGCCGTTTTTATTAAGTGACACCGTTGGATTTATCCGAAAGTTGCCTACGCAGTTGGTGGAAAGCTTTAAAAGTACTTTGGATGAGGTTCGTGAAGCAGATTTGTTATTGCATGTGGTAGATATTTCACATCCAAATTTTGAGGAGCATATAGCGTCTGTCAATAAAATTTTAGGTGAAATAGATAGTAGTAACAAACCTACAATTATGGTTTTCAACAAGATTGACGCTTATGAGCCCGAACTTATAGAGGAAGACGATCTTGAAACTGAAAAAACTAAAAAGCATTACACTCTTGAAGAGTGGAAGAAAACATGGATGGGTAAAATAGGTCACAACGCCCTGTTTATTTCCGCCATTAACAAAAGTAATTTAGAAGACTTCAAAAAACGTGTTTACGATGAGGTTCGTCAAATTCATATAACGCGTTTCCCTTATAATCATTTTTTATATCCTGATTATCCCGATAGCTATCGGGATGAGGACATGAAATAGGAAAGAAATAAGCCAAAAAAAGCGCATTCTTAGAATGCGCTTTTTTATTTATACATTGAATATTTTTAAAATTTATAGCTCACACCAATCGTGTAATAGGTTTGTAAATCGTTATCGATATTATCAAAATCAGGTGTAGTTGCCGGGGGGTTCATTGGGTCTATTTGCGCTAAAGCATAATTTAAAGCTTCCTGCTTGTTGCTCCTCAGCCCGAAATCAAAACCAATACCGATCATTTTCCAAAGGGTATAGCTGAATGAGTTGGTCCATGTCCAGTTGGATAAGTCTCCAGATTTATAACTTTGGAAGGCGGATAAATTCGTCTTGAAGGCAATCGCTCCAATTTGTCTGGTATAATCAGCCACAATCTTTGCACCTAAAGACGACTCAAATACCGCGTCGTTTTCAGCAAATACAAAGTTGTAGTTCAATGGGTGAATTACAACTACCAGGTTTTCTGCAGGCGTCCAAGTACCACCGACACCAACGTCTAAATATCCGGGATCATTAAAGTTGTTCAGAATAGTAGTTCTGTATTCCATCAATCCTGAAACCGCGAAGTTTTTGGCAATATTTCTACCATATAAAGATGAAATGTTAAAGACATCCGTAGTGGGTTCAAAATCATCACTATCATTTGGGTTGTCTTTATCATCAAGTTTTGTCCAGTTTAAATTTGTAGTTAAGGCATTTCTCCAAAAGAACTTCTCTTGAATGAGGTTGGCAAAACCGTTGACCGTAACGCCGATACTGCCCGAAGAGTTATTTGGTGCACCTTGAGCATACCAGTTATTGAAGTTGGACAAGCTACCGCCAATAACACCAAATGCTCCAGTTCTCCATCCGGGTAGAGCATCTATTTGTGCTTGGATAGCATTAGCCTCCGCTTGAAACTTGTCGGCTTCCGCTTGTTTTTCAGCTTTCTGTTTTTCTAATTCTTCCTTGGTTTGCGCATTAACGAATGAAACGCTAAGACATAAAAAGGCAAAAAATAATAGTTTTTTCATCATTTTCAATTTTTAAAATGTGGGCAAATATAGATTAATTTTTAACAAATGTTAAGTTAATTCGATTGAATTGAACGCTGTGTAATTTGGTTTGTTAAACTTTTAGTTTGACACCTTCAAAGGCAATAAGTCACTTAAAAAATTATTTCTTTTTGAAGAGCGGTACGGAGGAACAGGCCTCACCATACATAATGGATTTGGCAACAGACTTTAATTTATTTGTGAGCATGATATAGGCATTTTGAGGCACAGGTTTATTGGAACATCCTTTTACAATAATGGGTTTGTCCTCATAGTCTGAAACATCAATATGGTTGATAATGTCCTGATAAATAGAAGTTTCCAGTTGTTCCAAATCGCCAATGATGGTCTTCTTGGCAAAAGGCTCTAAATGAATGCTTAACAACATAAACGCCCAACCTGGAATGATGGCATCCGTACTGCAGGTCAGCGCCACATATTGGTCTTGATATTGGCTCCAGTCATGTTCCGAGGCTTGTTGCCTAAAGTCTTTTTCTCGAAGTACAAAACCTTCGAATAGCCAATCCTTGATATCAAACAAAACACGCTTGCCCCGCGGATAGTAATCCTCGAGGTCAATTGTGATTAATTTGCTGTGCGCTACACGATTTATGATTTCGTCCTTCAAAATGTTTGTTTTTGAGTTGTTTGTCGTTAAGTCGTACCACTGCCTACTGCGACTGAAAACTGCGTACTGGTTTAAAGCATCCCTAACTCCAACTTGGCTTCTTCGCTCATCAATTCCTGTGTCCAAGGGGGATCAAAAGTAATTTCAACTTCAGCATCATTTACGTCGTTTAAAGACTTCACTTTTTCCTCAACTTCCAAGGGTAAGGTCTCGGCCACTGGGCAGTTTGGGGTGGTTAAAGTCATCAAGATTTTCACATCATAATCCTCATTGACGAATACGTCGTAAATCAATCCCAATTCGTAAATATCTACGGGGATTTCCGGGTCGTAAATCGTTTTTAATACGTTTACTATTTTTTCGCCTAATTCGGCTGTATCTATCGTGGTTTCACTCATTTTTTTAATGTTTAATCGTTTATTTGTTGAGTCGTTTAAATGAATAAGTGGATCAACGAGTAAACCTAATTAAGTTGCGTTTGGTATGCAATGGCATACATTTTTAATTGCTTCACCATACTCACCAAGCCATTGGCTCGAGTTGGTGACAAATGCTCTTTCAAACCGATTTTATCAATAAAGCTGGTGTCGGCATCAATGATATCTTTTGGATGCTGATTAGAAAAAGTTCGAATCAAAATCGCTATAATACCTTTGGTGATAATTGCATCGCTATCGGCGGTAAATTCAATTTTGTCATCCTTCATTTCAGCATGCACCCACACTTTACTTTGGCAACCTTTGATAATGTTGCTGTCGGTTTTGTATTGGTCGTCAATCAGGGGCAATTCTTTCCCCAAATCGATCATATATTGGTAACGCTCCTCCCAATCTTCAAACATTGAGAATTCGTCTATAATTTCATTTTGAATGTCTTCAATACTCATACCTTCAATTTTATGCAAAAATACGATAACAAAAGTTGCTATTCAATGTTTTCCATTAATGATACTATCTTACTAACTAATACCGCAATTTCCTTTGGCGGATTATAATGATCAAAAGGGACGGACTCATAAGTTTCTCCATTTGCAGTGATCTTTAATCTTGCCAGTGGAGCACCATCAAATTGAAATGACTTACTTGGAGCTTCTAGATTTGCCATGTTTTCATAATCTATGGTATTGCAAAGAACGACAAGGCTACCCCAATAGGCTTCATCGCAAGGCATATTAGTTGTTTTTTCTCCTCTTTTCTTTGAAAATGAAATTGAATCTTTATTAATTTCGACATATCTATATCGTCCTCTTGAGCTTGCGTAATATTCAATACTCATAGCGTTTTCTTCAACACGTTTGGTCGCCAAAATTAGAGGTTTCTTATTAGCAAACGCCGTAAAGCCATTTTCAGAAAATAAAACAGTATCAGCTTTATCAAGTGCTTTTAAAAATTTCGTTTCAATATTATTTTTGTCATCGGAACACAACATTCGTGTTGCTCCCAATGCCGAAAATTTTATACTGCCATCTTCTAAAGCATATGAACCAAAAAAACGATTGCACCCTGAAAACCCCGAGACTTTCTTTTCTTTTGAACCAAACACAATGTTCAAGTTGAACTTGGAAACGTCTTCGCCCAACAGTTGATGAATATTGTATGTGCCGTCCAATGTTTTCAAGAAGGTGTCGTCGTTTTGTGCGTATTGCATGAGTTGATATTCCGATGGCCCCCAACAGCATCTTAAGGCTATCATGCCTAACAATAATAATGATTTCATTTATTTGAATTTAATTCAAAATTCTCACTGCAAAAAGAAAGCCAAATTTTACCAATTACTGTCATTCTGAATTTATTTCAGAATCTTAAGATGACAATTTCCATTTTCAATGAGAACCTGAAACAAGTTCAGGTTGACAAGACTTTATTTATGACAGCATCATTTTCGCCTTCTTCACGCCTTCCACCATGGCATCAATTTCCGCTTTGGTATTATAAAAGGCAAAGGAGGCGCGAATCGTCCCAGGGATTTTATAAAAATCCATTATCGGTTGGGCGCAGTGGTGACCAGTCCTGACGGCAATGCCCATTTTGTCCAAAATCGTCCCCACGTCATACGGGTGAATGCCTTTTAGGTTAAAGGAAATCACGGAGGTTTTGTGATTTGAAGTTCCGTAGATTTTTAAACCATCGATAGCGAGAAGTTTTTCAGTAGCATAATGTAACAGCTCATTTTCGTAACTGGCGATGTTGTCAAAACCAATGGAATTCAAATAATCTACCGCGGCGCCGAAGGCAATGCCTCCACAAATATTTGGTGTACCAGCTTCAAATTTATGAGGTAAATCGGCGTATGTTGTTTTTTCAAAAGTAACTTCGGCTATCATCTCGCCTCCGCCTTGATAAGGGGGCAATTTTTTAAGCCAAGATTCTTTTCCGTAAAGCATTCCCATCCCCGTTGGACCACACATTTTGTGGGCGGAGGTCACATAAAAATCAACATCTAATTTTTGAACATCGGGAATTAAATGAGGTGCCGATTGGGCCCCGTCAATCAATACCGCCGCACCAACTCCGTGGGCTTTTTCGATAATATATTCAATGGGGTTGATGGTTCCCAAGGCATTGGAAATATGGTTGACGAAGACCAGTTTTGTGTTATCGGACAACAACTTGTCATAGGCCGTCATGATGAGTTCGCCATCTTCGTTCATCGGAATGACTTTCAGTGTGGCACCGGTGTGTTCGCAAAGCATTTGCCATGGCACAATATTACTGTGATGCTCCAAGGCCGATACAATGATGTCATCCCCTTTTTTTAGGAAAGAACCGAATCCGTTCGCCACCAAATTGATGCCATGCGTTGTGCCCGAAGTAAATATAATTTCATGCGAAAATTTGGCATTAAAATGTTTTTGGATTTTTTGCCGTGCGTCTTCGTATAAATCTGTGGCTTCTTGACTTAAGGTATGCACCCCACGATGAATGTTGGCATTGTAATTTGAATAATAATCCACAATCACATCAATCACCTGCTGTGGGGTTTGTGAAGTGGCCGCATTATCAAAATACACCAAAGGCTTTCCGTTTACCTGTCGTGATAGTATAGGGAAGTCTTTTCGTATGTCTTCAATATTGAACATGGCAGATAGGTTAGCCCCGATCGAGGCATTTGTTGAAGCTCCTCGCAGAGAGCGACTGCCGAAAGCGGGATTAGCTTCAAATAAAAATTTTATAGATCGAATCCAATATTTACACCTAATTTATTGGCAATAATTTTTGTGATACGTTGTTTCAACTCAGGAATTTTAACAGATTCCAGTACATTGTTGCTAAACGCAAACATCAACAAAGCACGGGCTTCCTTTTCTGGGATACCTCGTGAACGCATATAGAACATGGCACTTTCATCCAACTGGCCCACAGTACACCCGTGCGAACATTTGACGTCGTCTGCAAAAATTTCCAATTGAGGTTTGGTGTTTATCGTGGCTTTATCACTAACCAAAATATTGTTATTGGCCTGAAAGGCGTTGGTTTTTTGGGCCTCTTTTTCGACAACAACCTTTCCGTTAAAAACACCGGTGGAGCGGTCTCCAAAAATACCTTTATAATCTTGGTGGCTTTCACAATTTGGCTCAATATGGTGTACCAAAGTGTTGTGATCAACATGTTGTTTGTCTCCAATAATGGTAATGCCTTTTAAAGTGGAATCAATACGCTCGCCGTGCTGATAAAAGTTTAGGTTGTTTCGAGTCAATTTCCCTCCAAAGGTGAAAGTATGAACCGAAGCGAGACTTTCCCTTTTTTGTTTGATAAAGGTATTGTCAATTAGAGACGCCGTTTGTTTGTCGTTTTGAATTTTGTAGTAATCAACTATGGCACGTTTGTTGGCGAAAACCTCCGTAACACTATTGGTCAAAACTGGATTATCCGTCAAACTTTGATGGCGCTCGATAATTTGCACATGGGAATTCTCGTCAACTACAATCAAATTGCGTGGCTGCAACATGGTGGCCGACTCGTTTCCCGTGTAAAAATGTAATATTTGAATAGGTTTTTCAACGATTTTATTCTTCGGAATGTGAATATAAGCTCCTTCACTTGAAAACGCAGTGTTCAAAGAAGATAAGCTGTCTTTTTCAGCGACTTTATTAAAGTAGTTTTCAATAATGAGTTGATATTTTGGTTTGCTTAAAGCGGCAGACATTAAGCAAATATCCATTCCATCGTGAGTTGTTTGTGATAAATGAGAGGAGTACTTTCCGTCAACAAAAATTATCTTATAGGAATCAATATCATGAATGAAATACTTCTTAACCTCACGATATTCGAGGGCGTTTTCCTGTCTTGGAAAAACGCTGTAATCCTCTTTTAAAATACTATTTAATGAGGTATATTTCCATGCCTCGTCTTTTTTGGAAGGAAAACCTTTTTCTTCAAAAATCTTGATAGCATCCGATCTTACATCGTGTGCATAAGCATCTATGTCCACCCGATTTTCGAAGGCTAAAAATGATGATACTAATTTTTCTTTTAAACTCATGTTTTTCAGTGTTCAGTGTTCAGTGTTCAGTGTTCAGTTGTCCTAACTGTCTACTGCGACTGTGCACTGGTTACTGGCGCTATGCGCCAACTTCTTCCTTAATCCAATCATAACCTTTGGCCTCTAGCTCGTGGGCCAATTCTTTTGATCCTGATTTTACGATTCTACCTTGGTGTAAAACATGTACATAATCTGGAACGATATGATCCAATAAACGCTGGTAATGGGTAATAACTACCACTGCATTGTCCTTGCTTTTTAATTTATTAACACCGTTGGCCACGATACGAAGCGCATCGATATCCAAGCCTGAATCGGTTTCGTCCAAAATGGCCAATTTCGGCTCTAGCATCGCCATTTGAAAAATTTCGTTTCGTTTCTTTTCTCCACCTGAAAACCCTTCGTTTAAGGAACGCGATAAAAATTTTCTGTCGATTTCCAAAAGTTCCGATTTTTCACGAATTAATTTGAGCATATCTTTTGCGGGCATGTCCTCCAGGCCTCTCGCTTTGCGCGATTCATTAATGGCCGTTTTCATAAAATTGGTTACTGACACCCCAGGTATCTCAACTGGATATTGAAAGGACAGGAATATACCTTTATGAGCACGCTCTTCAGCTGCCAATTCATCAATATCTTCGCCTTCAAAAACGATGCTTCCTTCGGTTACCTCATAGTCTTCTCTTCCGGCGATTACAGAAGCCAGCGTACTTTTTCCAGAACCGTTAGGTCCCATAATGGCGTGTACTTCTCCAGGTTTCACCTCTAGGTTTACACCCCTTAAAATCGTTTTGTCCTCAACACTTGCGTGTAAATTGTTTATTTTCAACATAGTTTTTAAATTCCAAAAATTAAAATTCTAAATTCCAAATATGCAATGCAGGCTAATGTTTTGTGATTTGGAATTTGTGATTTGAACATTGCTGTTAACTTCCTAATTTTACAATATTGTTTTCTTCTCCTGAAACAGGTTTTACGTTTAATATTTCAACAATTTCAACCTTATTTTCCCAAAGAATGGTATCGTGTTTATCGTTTGTAATTTTACCTCTAATTTCTACCAAAACCATATCGGTTGGTTCTTTTTTGAATTTTTGGGCTTCTTTATTTAAGTCCTCCAATCTATCTGTAATAAGCACACCATAAATTGCGGCATGCGTTTGTAAAACCGCAGCCCCATCGTAATATACAAACTCGCCTTTTAGCAAGGTAAGACCATCGCTTTGTTTGGCTGTTCTTTCAAGGTTTTCGGTGGAATCTGCCTCCTCCGAATTTTGTGTTTTCGTTTCTTTTTTACAGCTCACTATGGCGCTTAGGAATAAAATCGTAAAAAGTAGTTTTTTCATTGTATGCTTTAATTTAAGGAGACACTTCGACTGCGCTCAGTGTGACATTTCATTTAGTTTATCCAACACTTCCTTCTAAACTGATTTCTAATAATTTTTGGGCCTCAACGGCAAATTCCATGGGCAGTTTATTTAATACTTCCTTGCTAAAGCCGTTAACAATTAACGCGATGGCCTTTTCAGTATCAATGCCTCTTTGGTTGCAATAAAAGATTTGGTCTTCTCCTATTTTACTGGTGGTAGCCTCATGCTCAATTTTTGCAGATTTATTTTTGGTTTCGATATAAGGAAACGTGTGTGCCCCACATTCGTTACCCATCAGTAAACTATCACATTGCGAAAAATTACGTGCGTTTTCAGCCCTAGAGTTGATCTGCACTAAACCCCGATAACTATTCTGAGACTTTCCAGCCGAAATGCCTTTTGAAATGATGGTTGACTTGGTGTTCTTTCCCAAATGAATCATTTTTGTTCCCGTGTCTGCCTGCTGATAATTATTAGTAACCGCAATAGAATAAAATTCGCCAACGGAATTATTGCCTTTTAAAACACAAGATGGGTACTTCCAAGTTATGGCCGAACCTGTTTCTACCTGTGTCCATGAGATCTTTGCATTGGTTTCGCAAAGGCCTCTTTTTGTTACAAAGTTATAAACCCCACCTTTACCTTCGGCATTGCCAGGGAACCAGTTTTGAACAGTGGAATATTTAATTTCTGCATCATCCAAAGCAATCAATTCTACCACCGCAGCGTGTAACTGGTTTTCATCACGGCTTGGTGCAGTACAGCCTTCCAAATAGCTTACATAACTGCCTTTATCGGCAATCACTAAAGTTCTTTCGAACTGACCAGTACCAGCTTGATTGATTCTAAAATATGTGGATAGCTCCATTGGGCATTTAACACCTTTTGGAATGTAGCAAAACGAGCCATCACTAAATACCGCGGAATTTAACGCTGCGTAGAAATTATCCTTTTGGGGCACAACAGTACCAATATATTTTTTGACCAGTTCCGGATGCTCTTGGATGGCTTCGGAAATACTCATAAAAATAATGCCCTGTTCGGCTAAGGTCTTTTTAAAGGTGGTGGCCACTGAAACGGAGTCTACAACGACATCCATGGCTACCCCTGCTAATTTTTTCTGCTCATCTAAAGAAATCCCCAACTTGTCAAACGTTGCCAAAAGTTCAGGATCTACTTCATCTAAACTGTCGTATTTCGGTTTGCTGTTTGGAGCTGAATAGTATGATATCCCTTGAAAATCTGGCTTTTCATAGGTGACATTTGCCCACTCAGGTTCTTCCATATCCTTCCAAATTCGGAAAGCTTCTAAGCGCCATGCAGTCATCCATTCAGGCTCTTCCTTCTTTTTGGAAATGGCACGAACAATATCTTCATTTAAACCGTTTGGAAAGGTGTCCGATTCGATATCCGTGTAAAAACCATATTCGTATTCTTTGGTTTTCAGTTCCTCCCTTAAATCGTCTTCAGTGTATTTACTCATGTTCCGAGTTTAAAATTTAAAATTCAAAGTTGGGCTAATCCGTTTTGTATTTGCTTCCCTTTAAATCACTTTTCTTTAAATAGTTCATAAAACCTCCAATCATTTTACTCAAGGTAATAGTTTGCTCTTTTAGTTTATTGAACTCTTCGTTGTTAATATAATCTCTATCCAAAACCCTGTAAAGTTGAGACCTGGTTTCGCCAAAAGAAGCCTTGGATATTGATAAAAACTGATGAAACTCCTTATTGCCATTTCTTTCAAAACCTTCAGCAATATTATCCATTACAGAACCTGAAGAACCATCTATTTGACCATAAAGTTTGTAATCATTTCTCAATCCAGTTTTGTTGGATATTTTATTGATATCATCACACAATGCCCTAGCTAACTTCCAAATTTCCAAATCTTCAAATTGCTTTATGGTTGCCATAACTTTGAATTAAGAATTTTGAACTTTGAATTTTTAGAGTGAAAATGATTCGCCACAACCGCAGGTGCGATTGGCGTTGGGATTATTAAAAACGAAACCGGTGCCGTTCAACCCGCCCGAATATTCCAAAGTAGTTCCAATCAGGTAAAGGAAACTTTTTTTATCTACAATAATTTTTACACCATTGTCTTCAAAAACCTTATCGCCGTCCTGCTGTTCTTTATCAAATTTTAAGTCATAGGACAAACCTGAACAACCACCACTTTTCACACCTACACGGACATAATCCGTGGTAGCGCTATAGCCATCGTCAGCCATAAGCTCAATCACTTTCTTCTTAGCTGTATCAGATACTTTTATCATTTGTTTTCTTTTAAATTTAGTCCCTATATCTATTGGCGATAACGCCCTGTTATTAAGACAGTTTCTAAATAGAGGACAAATATACAATATAAGTCATGGAATTTCGCATAACCTAACATTATATTAGCATATGGGTTTATAGGTTTTTGTTATGGTTTTGAATAGGATGTTTGTAAAGCTAATTAAGTGGCGCGAGGACATGGTAGTTGTTAAGTCGAAATGCACTATTACCCACTTTTCCTGTATTTTTTTAGAGCTTTTGAACCACTGTTAGATGTGGCTTTGCGGGGTTGAATTATTTCCCCAGATTCATTAAACTCAAAAGTTTGTTTGCAGTTTTTGCATATGACTATGGGTGATTTGGGGTGTTCGTCGTCCTTACGGAAAAAATTATGTCCGTAGAGGTAACAAAGCAGGTTTGAACTTGGTGAAGATGTCATGTGCCATTGGTTTGCTCCTACAAGATAGGCAAAACGACTCTAAAATCAGATGAAATACTTTTTTATTCGACAAAAAGCACGATTCAAAGGTTGTCTATTCGCTGAAAGCAACATTGTTTACAAATTCATCATCCGAGAGTGATAGTAAAAATGCTTTTAAATCTGCTTTGTCCTTTTCGGTCAAACCAACACCGCCTTGGTCGATTTTTTTCATTAATGGGTCAATTGTACCCGAGCGTTTCAGACCTTCACTATAATGATTAATCACTTCATCTATGGTTGCAAATCTACCATCGTGCATATAAGGTGCCGTGAATTTTAAATTCCGAAGTGATGGGGATCTGAATTTTCCGTTATCCGATGGATCTCCGGTAACAGCCCCTAAACCTAAGTCTGTAAAGGTTTCATCCAAACCATTATTGTGAAATAAATTATCTGTCCATAAAGGGTTTTTTTCACTGCCGTGGCAATGGAAGCAATCGCCTCTGGTTTCATCCATAAAAACATTAAACCCATTGAGTTCTTCAGGAGTCAGTTCGACTTCACCTAATAGAAATTTGTCAAATTTTGAATTGGCCGAAATTAAGGTGCGCTCAAATTGAGCAATAGCTTTTGTTACTAAATTGGAATCAATAGTCGAGGTGCCAAAAGCTTGTTCGAAAAGATTAGGGTATTCGGAATGTTGTTGCAGTTTTTGTTCGACATTTACCCATGAACTTTTCATTTCGATCGGGTCGGTAACGGGAATAAAAGCTTGGTGTTCTAAACTGAAGGCGTTGCCGTCCCAGAAGAATGTTTCATCATAGTGCCAAGCCAAATTAAAAAGTGGCATAGAGTTTCTGTTACCTCGGATACCATCCACCCCATCACTGAACCTATCGCTATCTGTAAATGCATTTTCGGGAGCGTGGCAATCTGCACAGGACTGTGAATTGTCAATCGATAAAATAGGGTCAAAAAACAGTTTTTTTCCAAGGGCAATCCCTTCAACGGTCTGTGGGTTATCGATTGGGATTACAGGGTTTAATATGTTATCGGAAAACAGTTTTGGAATTTGGAGTGGGCTTGGTGTAGGTTTGGAAAACACAGTACTACTGGATTCTTCTTCACAGGAAAAAGTGATACACAAAAGAATCAATATGAGTGGCTTTCGAATCATTATTTAAGGCGATTCAGATTTCAGACTGAACACATTTTGCCCGTTTTCATACATCATAATTTGGGCAGAAGAATTGGGCATCAAAGACTGGTTCAGTATGTTCAAATCCCACATGTTTGGATTTTTAAACCATTCTGCAACATTCATTTCGATATTGATAACCGAGTTGGGGCTTACGTTAACTTCGCCAAGGTTCACTTCAAAAAAAGTATCCTTTGGAAATGTGGGGTTGCCCGGGTTGTCCACTGCTCTAATGGCGTGATAGTTATACCCTTGCTCTACATCGGAACTATTTAAAAACTTTCCATCCATTTGCATGTAGTGGTAGCCACCGCCTAACATGGCTGGCACTTCAAAAGATGCTGAATTTAAATTGGCATAACCATTTTCTGCATAATTGTCCTCATTATCAAACCCAAAAGTAAAGGACACATTTTTATATGTTCTTGAAGGAATTGTTCCGCCAGGAGCAAAAGTCAGCGTTTCACCTTTTGATAAATCCACCAAGTTATAGCCTGCAAGCACCAGTTTTTCGTTGTTTGAAGTTGTAAAAGTGATTTTGGATACTAAATAGCGTAGGCGCTCTATGCTTAATTCGTTCCCTTTTTCATTGGTGAATTTTATGGAATTGAAATCAGCTACTGTAACTTCTGTACCGTCCCAATTATGGCTAAAGTTTAAGGTGACTTGAGTCTGTGAGGCTGCAACTTCGCCATCATTGTCACAAGAAACGATGAGCAATTGCAGAATAATTAGAATTGAAAGGATTCTTTTCATTTTTTAAGGTTTTATATTGAAAAGCAGTAGGTCGCTAAAGCCCTTGTTATCGTCAATATCCGCGTCAGAACTGGATGACTCGCCTGCCACAACAACTGAGCCGTCGTTTAGTTCAACGGCATCAATTGCAACGTCGATGTCGGAGCCACCAATGGTTTTTTGCCATTCAATTTCACTATTGGAGTTCAATTTAATGACCCAAGCGTCATTCTGTCCGTTGTTTTTAGAGACATCACCATCAGAGCTTCTTGAACTTCCAGATATTATATAGCCGCCATCTATTGTTTTTGATATTGAACGACCGGCATCAAAACTGTTGCCTCCAAAGGTTTTCTCCCAAATCAAATCTCCGTTTGGAGAAATTTTTATCAGGAAAATATCAGCGCCGCCGTTATTATTTGAAACGTCTATGTCATTGCTTCTGGTATCTCCGACAACTAAATAATTCCCGTCTTCGGTGCTTTCAATGCCCCAGGCTTCATCAATTTGTGTGCCTCCAAAGGATTTTTCCCAAATCAGAGTACCCGTTTCTGATATTTTGATAATCCAAAAATCATAGCTTCCCTTATTTCCGCTGATATCAACATCATCACTATCGGATAAGCCTACAATTATATAGCCATTGTCTGCCGTTTGTATGGCATCATAAGGCGTATCGGTAAAAGTGCCCCCATAGAATTTGCTCCATTGTTTTTCGCCATTGCTGTTGAGTTTGATGACCCAATAGTCGCCTCCGGCGTGCTTGATGGCCTTAAGCTTACTGTTGCCTTGTCCGTTTGATGCCGTTACGTCTAATACACCGACTAGCAGAAATCCATTATCCTTGGTTTGCAAAATTGAAGTCCCGGTGTCTGCCCCCAAAAAGCCAAAAGACTTTTCCCAAATGGTCCTACCGGAAGCATCCAGTTTTAATAGCCAAAAATCATCTGCTCCCGCATTTTCGGAGACATTACCATCGTTACTTTGACTTTGGCCGAAAATGGCAAAACCGACATCCGAAGTTTGTATGATATCTATCCCCTTGTCGTCATCACTTCCTCCGTAGTTTTTTTGCCATTGTATTTGATGATTGCCATTAAATTTTAAGAGCCAATAGTCAAAAGATGTATTTGTTTTGTTTTGAATGTCTCCATCGTTGCTTTGGGTGTGACCTAAAATGGCATAACCTCCGTCTGATGTTTTAATTATGGATTGGCCGCTATCATTTAGGCTGCCACCCAGTGCTTTTACGAATTGAACCGTTGGTTGGGTTGCTGCACCGTCGACATTGCCATCGTCTTTGGAACAGTTTGTAAGCAGTCCAAACCATAAACAAAGAGATAATATAGCGGAGCCAATAGTATTGTTCATTGGGAGCAATAGAAATTATAGGTCGCTTTTTCGGACCACAAACAGGCCACGGTTCATATCGCTGATAATGATATTGCCACTGGGCAAATAGGGGTAAACGCTCCACGCCCCCCGAAAACTTGTACTGTTATCTTCAGGATGGGTATCAAAATAGGCGGATTCTGTAATGGATTGGCTGGAAATATTAGTAATATCCAAAACCCGCATTCCGGCAGCATAGCTGGCTAGAAAATAATCATTGCCTTTTACGTAACCATTGTGGTCAATAGCGGCAGAAGTGCCAAGATACTCCATGTGGAACTTAGGGTCGTCTAAATCCGAGAAGTCAAATACTATGGTTCTGGTATTTGTGCCGAAATCTATTTCATCTATTTCATCACCTAAAATGAAATATCTCATATCCTCCGTAAACCACCCTTGGTGCGTGTATCCTACATTGGAATAGCTAATTCGAGATAGTAAAACAGGGTTGGACTTGCTAGTCACATCAACTATAACAACTTCATCTTCGTTGCTTCCAATTAAAATTTCCTTTCCAATATGGGCTGTGTCCGGACCATTATACAGTACTACCTGGGCATCATGGGCGTAGCCCGAGAAACCACCTGCATCCATTGGCATCATCGGATTTTGAATATCAACAAATAATGGGCCTCCTGCAAATGTGCCGGATCTGCTAGTTCCCACGGCATAGGCGTAACCCGTACTTTCATTGATCACAATATTATGGGCACTTCCAAAACCTGTGTATTGTGCATCGGCAGTAAAAGTTTCGGGAGGATTAGGAACATTTCGTAATCGCGTTAGATCAAACACCTGCATGCCGTGTGTAGTGGCCCGGTCAGCGACAACAAAGGCGTAATTATTAAAAACTTTTACATCTCGCCACGCACTGCTCACAGTGGCGGTGGGTAAACTACCAATCACAACGGGGGCATTTGGAACTGTGATGTCAACAAAAGCCATTCCTGTAGTCCCGCAAAACAAGGCGTATTCTTTTTGGGTGTCAGGGTCAACCCAGCCCCAACAATCGTTTCCGGAAGCTCCCGCTCCCAGCATGTCTTGAACCGAAACATTTGCCATTAGGTCATAACCGTTACAGGGATAATTATCCGCAAAACCGTTTTCGCAAATGGCCATTGGTTCAAATGGGTTGACATAATCGTCATCACAAACATTGCCAATGCCATCTCCATCATCATCCTCTTGATTGGGGTTGGGGCTTAATGGGCAATTGTCATTTTCATCGTCAACCCCGTCATTGTCGTCATCGTCATCGCAGGCATCCCCTTGCGCATCGCCATCATTGTTTTCTTGATTTGGATTTGCAATCATATTGCAGTTATCAATATCTTCGGCAATACCATCAGAATCGGTATCGGCCACCGAAACAATTTCAACAGGTTCACTATCACAGGAAAAAGTGAACGCAACAAGTAGGCTCACCAAAATAGTGGCACAAAAAAAACGCGAAAATATCATGGCAATCCTTTTAGATATAACTTAAGTAGCTTTTGTTTTAGTATAAAGATAGTGAAAACAAAATTAGCTTCTTATTTTTGCGCTATGATTGAAGATAAAGATAAGCAATATACTCAGTTGAGTGATCTAGGTGAATTTGGACTTATTGAGCACTTGACAAAACACTTCAAAATCAAACAGAAATCCACCGTAAAAGGGGTGGGCGATGATGCGGCGGTTTTAGATTTTAAGTATGGTAAAGTTGTGGTAACCACGGATTTATTGGTTGAAGGTGTGCATTTTGATTTGAGCTATATGCCCTTAAAGCATTTGGGTTATAAGGCGGTAATGGTTAACCTTTCAGACGTTTATGCCATGAACGCCAAGGCTACGCAAATTACGATATCTATTGCGGTCTCCAACCGATTTCCTTTGGAGGCTTTGGAGGAGTTGTATGCCGGAATACAAACAGCAGCGGAGATTTATGATGTGGATTTGATAGGTGGTGACACCACCTCATCAACAACCGGACTATTGATTTCCGTGACTGCAATAGGTGAGGTTGCCGATGGTGAGGTAGTTTATAGGAATGGTGCCAAGCCTAATGATTTACTTATAGTTTCTGGTGATTTGGGAGGGGCATATATGGGCTTGCAGGTTTTAGAACGGGAAAAGGAAGTATATAAGGTGAATCCAAACAATCAGCCAGATTTAGAGCCTTATACTTATATTGTTGAACGTCAGTTAAAGCCAGAAGCACGAAATGATATTGTTAAGCTGTTGAAAGAATTGGGAGTTAAACCGACCGCCATGATTGATATCAGTGATGGGCTGTCTTCTGAAATTATGCATATATGCAAACAAAGCGATGTTGGTTGCGATTTATATGAAAATAAAATCCCTTTGGACCCGCAAGTGATTTCAACCTGTGAGGAATTCAATATGGATAGTACTACTGTGGCCTTGAATGGAGGCGAGGATTATGAGTTGCTGTTTACAGTAAGCCAGGACGATTTTCCTAAAATTAAGGCAAATCCAAATTTAAGCGTAATAGGCTTTATAAAAGAGAAGTCGGCAGGGATGCATTTGGTGACAAGGGCTGAAACAAGAATTGCCCTAAAAGCGCAAGGATGGAAAAATTTTGAAGATTAACCAGCAGCCAGGAGTTTTTTACTTTGCTTTTTATTGTAATCTTTTAAGCGCATTCTTCTTTTTAAATGGATGCGTTCCAAAACATCGTTTATTTCCCTGAATTTGGGCGTAAGTTCTGTTAAATTACCTCTGCTGTTTGTAGTTAACTCCTTTTTGCAATTGCTGCACCGATATTCTTTTACATGATAGGTAACGTGTCGTGACACTTTGTAGTCGTGGCCAAACACCTTGCACTGAATACTTCTCATTTTGTTCGCATATTAAATTATTTTCTAGGAGAGAGGCTCTAAAGTATTAAAAACCAATCAGAAAATGTTAATAAGCAGTTAATAAATCGATGAAGCGAACGCTTTTCTCTTTAAACGTTTTGTTCTGGAGTGGTGAATGCGCTCTAAGATGGCATTTATCTCCTTAAATTTTGGGGTCAGCTCAACAAGGTTTCCATTGCTATTGGTAGTCATTTGCTTTTTGCAGTGCGAGCAAGTGTACTCTTTTACGTGGTAGGTTACTTTCTTGGTTACTTGATAATCATGTCCAAAGATGCTGCAATACATTTTTGGTATCAAGCGGGGCTTGGTAGTCTTATTTTGCATAGGTTAAGTTTTTAAGTTAAAAAAACTAAGGGGAGGTAAATATATAAAAATCATATATAATTTTCGATATAAAGCAAAATTATTCGATGAAATGCATTATTTCTTGTAGAAATTGCCCTCTATTCTCGATAAAGCTCATATGACCGTCTGGGAATTCTACAATTTTTATATCTAGACCTTTAGTTTGTTCAATTAGGTCATCATAATTTAAAACAGGATCTTTTTTTCCCAGTATCATTAATTTTCGATATACATTCGAATGTAAAATCTTTTCTCGGTTGGGTCGCAGTTTCATGCCTTCCAAAGCGGCTACGATACCTTGAACCGGCATTTTTAGAGCTTCGCTCTTCAATAGTTTTATATCTTCTGCAAAAGAGGTTTTGTTTTCCTGGCTGAAAAGATTGGGAATGGACATGTTAATAAACATCTTATGGTTTTCCTTTACGGCAACAATGGCTCGGTCCCTATTCTTTTTACGCTCTTCGCTATCTGCACTGGCAGTTGAATTGGCCAAGCACAAACCTCTGACCATGTCCGGGTGCTTTTCCGTAAAGGCCAAGGCTACATATCCGCCCATGGAGTGTCCTAATATGGTGCATCTATTTATTTTCAGGTGATTTAGAACGGCGGATACGGTTTCGGCCATCAATTCCATAGAATGGATGTATCCCAAACACCCTGATTGTCCATGCCCCAGTAAATCTACACAGATGATTCTGTTATTTTTTGATAAATCATTTATAAAAGGTGTCCAGATGGAACTGTTTTCTAAAAAGCCATGCAACAATACCAGTGTTTCCCCTTGTCCAGAATCTGTATAAAAAATAGGTGTCCCTTTAAAATCTAAAATCATGCTTTTGACATTAGGATTTTACTTTTTTGATGGCCGAAAATGCCTTGTCAACAAATTCATCTTCGACTAAAATGGTGAATTCATTGGTAGTGGATAGTACTTCATAAAGCACTACTCCTTCCCAGGCCAGTCTTTTAAAGAAATGATAATATAGCCCCGCAATTTTTGAATTGTCCTGAGGTAAATTGATACTAATGGCCGACAAGTTTTCCTGAATAGCAATAAAATATTCACGTTTGAGATGCTCGTTTACAAAATCATTCAAACTGCTGGATACCACAATATTACTTTCATGGATACCTCGCGTAAAGGCATAAAACAGCTTTTCCTCTTTATTGATTCGCTCAAGGATTTTGGCGTGATTATCAATTAGGGTGGCTGAATTTTTTACAGTAAAGTCCGTTAGATTAGAGCGTACTGTAATGTCGCCAAGGTTTTCAATAACGCGCCTCATTTTGATGGTGTTTCCCAAAGTAGGAGGTGGGTTATAACGCCTAAGGGCCATCATCACAGCCCCTGGCTTCACCTCTTTTTTTAGCATTTTGCTAATAGGCTCGGTGAGTTCAAGGGCAAGAGCACTATAGTTAATGATATTTCGGGAAAGGGCTTCCTCCAAATAGGGTTGCGTTATCAAAATATCTTCAACACAATTAGATACAGTTTTCATGTTAATTATTTAACAATTTGTGCAAAAATAACTCTTTTTTTAAAAAAATAGGTGTGATGTGCTATTGTATTTTACTTTTGCAGTCCATTTTAATTTGTGGACTTTTAATATTGATATTCAAAAATTTATGAAGGTTTTAAAGTTTGGCGGCACATCGGTAGGTTCGGTTAAGAACATGGCAAATGTAAAGGGAATTATTAATGACGGTGAGCAAAAGATAGTGGTGCTTTCTGCCATGTCCGGAACTACTAATAGTCTTGTGGCCATCGGCGATAGTCTTAAAGTTCAAAACGTTGATCAGGCGTTGAGTGCTATCAATGCACTTCACGAAAAATATATTGCTGTAGTTAATGAGTTATTAAGGGATGAAACTTTGAAAGCTCAAGTAAAAGATTATGTGGCGGAGCGTTTTAACTTTTTGATAGATTGTACATATAAATCCTTTTCACAAATAATCGAAAATGAAATCTTGGCTCAGGGCGAATTGTTGTCCACATTTATGTTCAATGCCTATTTGCAACAAAAGGGCATAAATTCGGCGTTATTACCAGCTTTGGACTTCATGAAAATAGATGCAAACAAAGAACCTGACTTTCCATATATAGAAGCATACATTTCAGAAGTATTAGAAAAAGCAGGTGAGGCCGAAATCTACATTACCCAAGGATTCATTTGCTTGGATGATACCGGGGCGGTTTCCAACCTGCAAAGGGGAGGAAGTGATTACACGGCAACTATTATCGGGGCCTCCATTAAAGCAGAGGAAGTTCAAATTTGGACAGATATCGATGGGATGCACAATAACGATCCGAGGTTTGTTGAGGGCACAAGGCCTATTTCGGATTTGTCTTTTGATGAAGCGGCCGAGTTGGCCTATTTTGGAGCGAAGATTTTGCATCCTCAAACTGTATTGCCTGTTCGTACTGACGGCATTCCCGTAAGGCTTAAAAATACAATGGATCCTGAGGCAAAAGGAACCTCCATTACCAGAAGTCATGTTGAAAATGGTATTAAAGCAATTGCCGCCAAGGACAACATTACGGCCATAAAAATAAAATCTGGGCGAATGCTTCAGGCGCATGGTTTCCTTAAAAAAGTGTTCGAGATTTTTGAGACGTACAAAACCTCAATTGATATGATAACTACATCGGAAGTAGCCGTGTCGCTTACTATTGACGATGACACCAATTTGGAACAAATTGTTGCTGAATTGGAGGCATTCGCAACCATAGAGGTTGATAAAAACCAAAGCATCGTTTGTTTGGTAGGTCACTCGATTGTGGATCATAAAGCGACCTATAAACTTTTTAAAATTTTAAAGGACGTAAACATAAGGATGATTTCCTATGGAGGAAGCAGAAACAATATTTCATTACTTATAGATACAACCAATAAAATAACGACACTTCAAAAGCTAAATAAATATTTATTTGAATTAGTCACTCTGTAAATTACAGTATTAGATTTTGAAATTTAGGGCCATTTTTAAATAATGGCCCTTTTTTTATGCATTCATCAAGCTTTCAATCTCGTCCACTTCTATAGGGATGTTTTTCATAAGGTTTAAAGGTGCTCCTGCTTTTTGGATCACCACGTCATCTTCAATGCGAATACCAAAACCTTCTTCCGGAATGTAAATCCCGGGTTCAACCGTAAATACCATATTTTTTTGCATGGGCTCGGTTAAAATACCGTAATCATGAGTGTCTAAACCCATATGATGACTTGTGCCATGCATAAAGTATTTTTTATAGGCTGGCCAGTCTGGATTTTCGTTTTGAACATCGGCTTTATCTAGTAGGCCAAGTCCAAGCAGTTCAGAAGTCATGAATTTGCCAACTTCAATATGGTATTGTTCCCAAAATGTACCGGGCACCAGCATTTTTGTAGCTTCATTTTTAACCTTTAATACAGCGTTGTACACTGCTTTTTGTCTCTCAGAAAACCGGCCTGAAACAGGAATAGTTCTTGTCATATCGCTAGAATAATTAGCATATTCGGCGCCAACATCCATCAAAATCAAATCTCCAGATTTACATTCCTGATTGTTCTCTATGTAATGTAAAACATTTGCATTATTGCCTGAAGCTACGATTGGCGTGTAAGCAAAACCTTTGGAACGGTTTCTGATAAATTCATGGATATATTCAGCCTCTATTTCATATTCCATCACGCCCGGTTGTACAAATTCTAAAATACGACGAAACCCTTTCTCCGTAATATCGCAAGCCTTTTGGATAAGATCAATTTCGATGTCCTCCTTAACGGAGCGAAGCTGCTGTAAAACAGGGTTGCTTTTGGCTACGGCATGCGCTGGGTATTTTTCTTTTAACCACTTAGTAAAACGGTCTTCCCGTGTTTCCACTTCAACGTTTGACCGATAGTGTTCATTGGTGTTTATGTATATGGTATCGCATTGCGTCATGATTTCAAACAGCACCTTTTCCATGTCCTGCAACCAATATACAGTCTTAACCCCACTGACTTCAAAAGCCCTTTCCTTAGTCAATTTTTCACCTTCCCAAATTGCGATATGCTCATTGGTTTCTTTTAGGAATAAGATTTCACGGTTTTTTTCCTTTGGGCAATCGGGAAAAAGAACCAACACGCTTTCTTCTTGATCCACGCCGCTCAAATAGAAAATATCCCGATGTTGCTGAAATGGCATCGTACTGTCGGCACTTATTGGATAAATGTCATTGGAGTTGAAAACTGCCAGGCTGTTCGGCTTCATTTTTGCGATAAACTTGCTCCTGTTTTTAATAAAAAGCTGGCGATCAATGGGCAAATATTTCATGTTATGCAGATGTTAATTTTGTGGTTGACGTAAAAGTATGAATAAAAAGTAGATTTTTATTTGTTATATTTGAGTTATCCCTCTCTTTGTTTTTTAACGCTTAAGTCGTACCAAATGAAAAAGAATACATGTTTTAGCATATTGTTTATTGGGCTCCTGAGCCTAATAGATTCAAGTGATTTGAACGCACAAGGCTTTCTTAAAGAGGTGTCATTGAAACAGCAAATTGAGAGGTCCGAACTTGTAGTAGAAGGAAAAGTTGTGTCTAAAAGATCTACATGGGATGAGGACCACAAAATGATTTATACCATAAACACTGTTGAAGTTTACAAGATATTCAAGGGAAACCCGGTAACAACGGTTGAGGTGGTTACCGAGGGTGGTACAGTTGGGCTAAGAGCGTTGATAGTGCACCCAGCATTAACTTTATATAAGGACGACATTGGTCTATTTACGTTGAACGGCAGTAATGAAAGAATTTCAAGATCAGGGAAATCGAGTAATAAAAGATTTAAACCGTACGGCCTGTCCCAGGGATTTTACAGATACAACCTAAGGGAAAATTTGGCGGCCAATTCTTTTAAAAGAAAAGAGGGTATTGCGGATGCCTTTTACAACGAAATTAAACAGTATACGAAGAAAGAGTTTGTTGCGCTTAAGGCCTACGACGCAAAACAGGAAATGGCGAAAAGTGCGGCTTCGAAAAGCGCCATGCCTCCGGGGCCTATTACATTAGGAAGTTCTACAGTTACTGCTGGCACAAAGGATGTGCTTACAATCACCGGGACAAATTTTGGGGCTACCCAAGGGAAAGTTTGGTTTAGAAATGCTGATGATGGTGGCGATACATACATTGCCGCGTTGGATTCAGAAGTTGATCTATGGCAAGATGATAGAATTGAAGTGCAAGTGCCCTCTTTAGCAGGTACGGGTACTATCTATGTAGAAGATAGTGGTGGAGGTACATCTCCGGACTCATCTACGTTAACCGTGTCCTATGCAGAAACTAATGTCCCTTTTAATCCAGGCACCGGAACAGAAGCTTACCAAGTCAGACACGTGGACAAAAATGGGGCTGGAGGCTATACATGGGAAATGCAAACAGATTTTTTTAATGAAACTGAACCAGACCCACATAGTGCAGGTATGATGCCAACTGGCTACAAAGATGCCTTTATGAGAGCATTTAATAAGTGGGTTTGTGAAACGGGTGTAAATTGGACAGTTAGTGGAACAGCTACAGCAGTTGATATTGCTGGAATAGATGAAAACAATGGTGATGGCAATAATGTAATTCGTTTTGATAATGGTGATGAATTAGATGATAGCACGCTAGGGAAGTGCTTCTCTTGGTATATGGGTTGTGGAGGAAGTACGATAAATTGGTTTGTTGATGAATTGGATATCGTTTTTAACAATAGCGTGGATGATGATGACACGCTTAGCACAACCGAAACATGGTACTTTGGAACAGGAACTCTTACAAGTTCGCAATATGATTTTGAAAGTGTAGCACTTCACGAATTGGGGCATGGTCATCAGTTGGCCCATGTCATTGATCCAGTTCCAAATGGCAATGATATGGATGATGTAATGCATTGGGCCTTGGCGAATGGGATGTCACAAAAGGAGCTGACGGCGGATAACATTATGGCTGCAAATGGTATTCAAACAAGAAGTGAAGCATCTGCGGTTTGTGGTGAGACAACAATGACAGAGGCCGCCTGCCCATTAAGTGTGGAAGAAGAACAACTTAGTTTCGGAGTAAGAGTATATCCTAATCCTGCCAAGGAGTCATTTTTTTTAACCAATGAATCCATCATACCAATTACTTCAATCGAAATTTATGACGTTAGTGGCAGGGTGATTTCCGTTCAAAATTTCACAGATGATTCTAAAGTTAAAACTGTAAACATGGCGAATGCATCCGGTGGACTGTACATCATAAAAATTTTGGGGGATAACGCATCGGTTACAAAAAAACTTGTTTTGGAATAGATGTGTTGAAGTTCTTTTCAAAAAGGGCTTTTTTAACGATCGAGCAACTTTTTTAAAATCATTCTAAATAACAAAACATGACATTTGTTATTTGCCTAAGACTGCCCCCATGCCTACCTTTGTAATTCTTATAAAAATAACAAAATAAAATGGGCGGATTTTTTAAGTCTTCGATAGGAAGAAAGGTTGCCATGGCACTTTCTGCATTCTTCCTTATGTTCTTTTTAATTATTCATTTAGCGGTTAACATTACATCTCTTTTCAGTGAAGATTTGTTTAATGAGCTTTCGCATTTTATGGGGACAAATCCTCTGGTGCAATTTGCGTTACAACCAGTTTTAATATTCGGTGTAGTGTTTCATTTTGTGATGGGTTTTATTCTGGAACTTAAAAACAAAAAAGCAAATGGTGTAAGCTACGCCAGGAACAATGGAGGAGCCAATTCCTCGTGGGTAAGTAGAAATATGATTTATAGCGGTTTGGTAATTTTGGCATTTATCATTTTGCATTTTATTGACTTTTGGATTCCTGAATTGAATGTTAAATACATACAAGGAGACATGTCAGGTATGCATAATGGAGAGTACCGTTATTTTCACGAAATGGTGGAGAAATTTCACAGCCCCCTTAGAGTCGGAGCCTATGTCGTTTCTTTTGTGCTTTTGGGCTTGCATTTAGCCCATGGTTTTACTTCAGCATTTCAATCGATGGGTTCTACTGCTGGTCGTAAAAAAACATTGCAGCAAATTGGAAAAGCCTATTCCATTTTAATTCCGTTGCTATTCATTGTTATAGCAGTATATCATCACTTAAACCCTCACCATTAATCTTACTTAAATTATGGCTTTAGATTCAAAAGTACCAAAAGGTCCAATTCAAGATAAATGGACAGATTATAAAAATAAAATCAATCTGGTTAACCCGGCAAACAAGCGGCATATTGATATCATTGTTGTTGGTACGGGCTTGGCTGGGGGTTCTGCGGCGGCCACTTTGGCCGAACTTGGATATAATGTAAAAGCATTTGCCTATCAAGATTCTCCGCGTCGTGCGCACTCCATTGCGGCACAAGGAGGTATCAATGCGGCAAAGAACTATCAAGGTGATGGGGATTCAACATACAGATTATTTTACGATACCGTAAAGGGTGGAGATTATCGTTCCCGAGAAGCGAATGTCTATCGCTTAGCCGAGGTATCGGCAAATATTATTGACCAATGTGTGGCACAAGGTGTTCCTTTTGCACGTGATTATGGAGGGTTATTAGACAACCGCTCGTTTGGTGGTGTATTAGTATCAAGAACTTTCTACGCCAAAGGGCAAACAGGCCAGCAATTATTATTGGGTGCTTATTCCGCAATGAACCGCCAAATTGCACGTGGTAAGATTGAAATGTTTAATCGCCATGAAATGTTGGATGTGGTTATTGTTGATGGAAAAGCGCGAGGCATAATCGCAAGAAATTTAATTACTGGTGAAATTGAGCGTCATTCTGCTCATGCCGTTGTTGTAGGAACGGGAGGCTATGGAAATGTATATTTCCTATCTACTAATGCGATGGGTAGTAATGTAACCGCGGCATGGAAAATCCATAAAAAAGGAGCTTATTTTGCTAACCCATGTTATACGCAGATTCACCCAACATGTATTCCGCGTTCGGGAGATTATCAATCTAAATTGACGTTGATGTCCGAGTCATTGCGTAATGATGGTCGAATTTGGGTTCCCGCCAAACTGGAAGATGCCCAAGCAATACGAGAAGGTAAAAAGAAGCCTACCGATTTGTCAGAAGAGGAAAGAGATTACTATTTGGAGCGTCGCTATCCGGCGTTTGGTAACCTTGTGCCGAGGGATGTTGCTTCAAGAGCCGCAAAAGAGCGTTGTGATGCTGGTTTTGGGGTAAATGCCACTGGAGAAGCAGTGTATTTGGATTTTGCCGATGCTATTACTCGCTATGGAACAGAGCAAGCAAAAATCCATAATATTTCCAACCCTTCAAAAGCGAAAATTTATGAATTAGGTAAAGCTATTGTCGAGGCTAAATATGGAAACCTTTTCCAGATGTACGAAAAAATTGTAGATCAAAACCCATATGAAACACCAATGATGATTTATCCGGCAGTGCACTATACCATGGGTGGTGTTTGGGTGGATTATAATTTGATGACCACCGTACCCGGACTGTATTGTATAGGTGAGGCTAATTTCTCTGATCATGGTGCTAACAGGCTTGGAGCTTCGGCATTGATGCAAGGTTTGGCGGATGGTTATTTTGTGTTGCCATATACTATTGGTGATTATTTAGCTGATGATATCCGAACAGGTAAAATTCCAACGGATACTAAAGAATTCGATGAAGCTGAAAAAGCAGTTCAGGATAGAATTGAATTTTTCACTACCAATAACGGAACAAAATCCGTGGACTATTTCCACAAAAAATTAGGTAAGGTGATGTGGGACAAATGCGGTATGTCAAGAAACGAGAAAGGTTTAAAAGAAGCCATTGTTGAAATAAAGGAAATCCGTGAAGAATTCTGGAAAGAGGTTAAAGTTCCTGGCAGTGCTAACGAAATGAACCCAGAATTGGAAAAAGCTGGACGTGTGGCTGACTTTTTGGAATTAGGCGAATTGTTTGCAAAAGATGCATTGCAAAGGGAAGAGTCTGCCGGAGGACATTTTAGGGAAGAATATCAAACCGATGAGGGTGAAGCCAAACGCCGAAAAGAATTCCAATATGTTTCCGCTTGGGAATATGTTGGAGAGCCAAGTGAAGCTAAGTTACACAAGGAGAAGTTGGTTTACGAGAATATTGAAGTAAAAGAAAGAAGTTACAAATAAAAAAGACGCTATGAATTTAACACTTAAAATTTGGAGACAAAAAGACTCAAATGCAAAGGGTCAAATGGTAGATTATAAGGTGACCGATATTTCGGAACATATGTCTTTTTTAGAAATGATGGACGTGTTGAATGAGGAATTGGTTGCCGAAGGCCAAGAACCTGTTGCTTTTGATCATGATTGTCGAGAAGGAATTTGCGGGATGTGTTCTATGTACATCAACGGAGAAGCCCATGGTCCGGACAGAGGTATTACTACCTGCCAGTTACACATGCGTATGTTTAAAGATGGCGATACGATTACCATTGAGCCTTTTAGGGCAGCTGCTTTTCCCGTGATAAAGGATTTAGTGGTGGATAGAACCGCTTTTGAGCGTATTCAACAAGCAGGAGGCTATATTTCTGTAAATACCTCAGGAAACACTCAGGATGCCAATGCTATCCCAATTTCAAAACATGCCGCGGACGAAGCCATGGACGCAGCAACCTGCATTGGTTGTGGTGCTTGTGTGGCTACTTGTAAAAACTCTTCGGCGATGTTATTTGTTGGAGCTAAAGTTTCGCAATATGCCCTGTTACCTCAAGGACAAGTAGAGGCTGCAGACCGTGTTAAAAACATGGTGGCCCAAATGGACTTGGAAGGTTTCGGGAACTGTACCAATACTGGGGCTTGTGAAGTTGAATGTCCAAAAGGTATTTCTTTAGATAATATTGCTAGAATGAATCGGGAGCTGATGAAAGCTTCTATTTAAAAGTACTTAAGGGTCAGTGCTCGATTGATAGTACTGACCTTTTTTTCTAAGCATAATAATCGTAATATTGCAATATTACGATTATTGCGTTTGTACCAAATTTCACGATTTAGAATATACGCCTATCAACACTTGGGTATATGTAATTGTGATATTGCAATATCACAATAATAATATTTTCCTTAAATCCAAAGGCATTTGAGATTCCCTAAAAATAAGCCTTCAACTGAATAGTCCCTGTATGAATGGTTCTGCTCGTTTCGGTTTTTCGTCCAAAATAGCTGAGGTTTAAATCCAGATATTTGGTGAGCTTTTTTTGCGCCAATACCGTCCAGGTAAAATTCTTTCCGGGTTGCAGGCCTTCCAACATTTGGTAGGCAACTGGCGTATTCGGACTGCCTTCAAACTCATTTGAAAAATAGTTCACCTCACCGTTTACCGCACCTTTTTCGTTTTTAGACAGATTGAAACCCAAACCAAACTTTTGTTGTTTTAAGGATTCCCGTGCGCCAAAAGTATTGTCTTTTACAGTAAATTGATAAAACACATCAAAACGGCTGTTCTCGTTAAATAAATAGGATAGTTTGGGGTTGAGCAACCCCTCATCAAACTTGAAATTTTTGCTGGTGAAGTTTTCGCTGGAACTTTCATTTGAGCCAATAGCAGACTGAAACGTGATCAACCAATTTTCCTGTATTTTATGATTGAAATTTAATTGATGACTTGTCAAATTGTTTTCCAAAAGTCCAACAGAAAGCGTGTTGTTGGATTTATTTGAAAGGAAGGTATATGAAGTAGTATATTTTTGTTTTCCTCGATTAAAAAACAACACATTCCTAAAATTCATTTGCAGACCCAATTGGTTTTCAGCATCGCTTTCAAAAGGGTTTAAATTGAAATTATCACCATTTCTTCTTATTTTTCTATCGATTAAATAGCTGGTTTGGTTGTAAAAATGAGACCAGAATTTTTTGGACCTACTTTCTGAAACGCGCCATTGGGATGGGTTAAAAGTCAAGGTTTGGCTAAACCTATTTTGATGGGTTTTGATAGGCCTGCGATTTGGTAACAATACCCTAATAAACGTGCCTTGATCCTGAAATGGAGCAATTTCAAATTCTTCCAACTCTTGAATGCCATTTTCGTTATAATCAATCCAAGTATAGGTGCCCTGCCCAGGCTCCACTTCCACATAGGTAAAATCTTGTTCAAAAATACTCCCAGAATTCGTTTCAAAAACCGTATTGCTCTGAATGATGTTTTTGAACAATTTTTGATTGTATTGCAATCTGGAGTTCAAAGAGTTTTCATCGTCGATGTTTTCATCCTCGTGGTCCAAAGTGCGATAATTGGCATATAGCGACAGATTGGTGTTTTTATTTTGAATGATTCTTGAATCCACATAAAAGGTGTTGGACGTATTAACTTTTTGGAGTTGATTATTACGGATACTATCATTTACCCGATGTTTATAGCCCACTTGCACAAATATTTTGGTGCTGTCGCCGACCCCCGAAAAGGCTTCATAAGAACTGAATTTTTGACTGAGCGGACTTAGGATTTGAGTGGCAGTTTCGGTTTTCTGGTTGTCCTCTATTGAAAGCTTTCCGCCAATCCACTTTTTTTTCATATTCAAGGCAACAATATTGTGCGACCTAAGAAACGTTGAGGTGTTTTCGTTTGAATCTGAATTGAGGTAGCTGGTATTTGAAATTATTCGGAGCCCATTCAAATTCAAATTGACATCCACTAAATGTCTGCTACCATTATAGCCCAATGAAAAATCAAGGAATTCAAAACGATAAGAGGCATTTCCCTTTTTGGGATGAAACAACTGCAATCCTGTATTCAGGAACATTTGATCGCCCAAACCTGACACAATTTGATTGCTTGCGGGTTGGTCAATATTCCAATCACGGTTGAATTCAGGGTTGTAAAGCCCTTGTAGATTTCTAAAATTGGACTGAATATAATCCGTGTCCAAATAACCGTTAAGACTCCAAAGACTGTCTTTTTTAATGATGCTTTGAAATAGTTCTAATCTTCCCGCGAAACCATCATTATTATCGTCGTCTAAACCCGAAAATAGGTTCAAATCGTTTTTACTTCCCGATAATTCAAAATTAATCGCAGTTTTTTCAGAAGGCGTGTAGTTGCCATTTACCACTGCCATTTGCAATTTTGTCGGCGCCACTAGTTGCACAACGGGGGCATAACTTCCCAAATTTGGACCGATATACTCATAAATAGTATTAACGGGATTATTAAAATCATCACTTACTGCATAATCTCCTTGACCCTGCCCAACAAGCGTAAAAGTAACCCGAAACAATTCATCATTTGGGTCATTGGAAAAAACAAAAACTTCCTCACCGCCAACGATTTCCTTTCGATATAAAATACGGTTTTCACTAAAGGATTCCTGAATTTCCGAGGGGGCAATCATTTGGGCCATATCGTCTCCGGCATTGGACAAAATTTGAACCTGCGCTTCCGATAGATTCTGTTGCAATGGTTGGTTTTTGGCATCATTTTCAGAATACACCGATACCCCAATTTTGAATTTTTTACTGCTATAACTGCCACCGCCATAGGCAACCAGTCGGGAATAATTTCTATCGCTAAATTGATAATCGATCAAAATCCGCATTTCTGAAGTAATCGGAAATGTGGTGTTGAATATAATTTCACCTGCATTATAATCGATAATATAATCCTTGTCCTCGCCACGCTCAAGGGCAACACCGTTTACGTAAACCGTTTCGCTCCCTGAAACAATCAATACGAAAAGCTCCCCATTTGGCCCTTGGATTTTATAGGGGCCCTGATTGCCCTCTTGGGCAGTAAATTGACTAGTGGTAAATTGTCCCCGAACCAATGCCCCAGCCGCAAATAATTGTGTTTGGGAGTCATCTTCACCTAAATTCACATTGACGGATAGCCCTTGTACACGTTTAGAAAACTCGGCAAAATATGAGTTGTTGTTTTCCAAGTCGATATCCCCTGCACGGACATTCCATCGGTCGGTAAACAATTCGATAAATACTTGGTCAAATTCGTCCAGACGTTGACTATAACCGCTTTCCTGCAATGGTATATTGGCATCTTGAATGGAGGCACGCAGCGATACTTTATCGCTCAATTTCCCTGTAATCTGTAAATCCAGTTCACTGTTTAAAACCGAGTTTTGGTTGTTGCCTACCGTCACTCCTCTCGAAATACTGCCCGAGGTGGTAAGTCCGTCAAAAGGCGTAAAGGTCCGTTTTGTATTGGGCTGCGATAATTGGTACAATTTTTCAAGGCCATCATTGTTTTTTACAATGATGCTTTCGTCCAATTGCTTGTAGGTTTTGGTCAGAAATTCTGGGAATTTCAAATAATTGATAATCACTGAATCCGTTTCAACGAGTTTGATAAAACGCAATTTCGCCGTCGAAAAATCCATTTTATAAAAAGTGGAATCCAGAACCTTCCCATCTTTTGTTTTTACCGAAAACCAACTGGAGTTGATACTTACGCTGTCCACCAAAACGGTATCCCTTACAGCCATTTTTTTAGTCCTGTACTTGCCATTTTGATTCTGCGCAAAACCGCTAAAACCAAACAAGGCAATCATAAAAAGGAGGAAAGGCTTCATCAGGTATTTAAACTGCGATACGTCTAAAATATTTTGTTAATAGAATTCGTTAAAACTCCTTTGGTTATTTATCGTGTAAAAGTAACGTATTATTTATTTTAGCTGAAACGATTCAAAAGCCCTGTCAGATTTCACAAACCTGATAGGTCTAGTATAGAACCTTAAAGTTCACATGGATATTGAAAATTTATTTACTTCGAAAATTGTTCTTGAAAATGAGTTTTTGATGCTTCGTCTACTTTCTGAAGAAGATATTGATGCCATTGAGACCATTAGTTATTCAGATGAATTGGGTGAATTTGGAAAAAGGGTTAAGGATAGAAGTGGTTTGGAGGATTATTTTGAGTTTTGCTTGAACGCCAAAGAAAACAAGGACCTTTATCCATTTATAATTTTAAGAAAGTCTGATAAAGAACCGTTGGGCATCTCGATGCTTGGAAACATAAGTTTTCCCAATAAAAGGATTGAAATAGGTTGGACTTGGCTTGGCAAGCAATATCAGGGGACTGGAATAAACCTTCAATGCAAAAAGCTCTTATTGGATTATTGTTTTGAAGATTTGAAAATGAGAAGAATTGAATTTAAGGTCGACATTAAAAATATTAAATCTCAAAAAGCGGTCGAGAAATTAGGAGGGGCGAAGGAAGGGATGCTTAGAAATTATAATATTCAATCCTATGGTGAAAGTGAAGGAACTTACGTGTACAGTATTTTGAGAGAAGAATGGATAAAGTAAAAGTATAATTAATAGAAACAAAAATTCCCTCTCCTTTGGAGAGGGCTAGGGAGAGGCCTATGAAAATCATATCCTATAACGTCAATGGCATCCGTGCCGCAATAAATAAAGGTTTTATCGATTGGTTAAAAAGTGCAAATCCTGACGTGATTTGCCTGCAGGAAATCAAAGCGATGAAAGAGCAATTGGATTTGAATCTGTTTGAAGATGCAGGTTACACCTATCAGTATTGGTTCAGTGCCCAAAAGAAAGGCTATAGTGGAGTGGCAATTTTGAGCAAGAATGAACCCAATCATGTGGAATATGGTACAGGGATTAAGTCGATGGATTTTGAAGGCAGGAACTTACGGGCAGATTTTGAAGGCGTCTCTGTAATGAGCCTGTATTTGCCATCGGGGACCAATGATGCCAGATTACAACACAAGTTGGATTATATGGATATGTTTCAAGATTACGTAAATGATTTGAGAACCGAAATCCCAAACTTGGTGATTTGCGGTGATTACAATATCTGTCACGAAGAAATAGATATTCATAACCCAAAGATGAAAGGGGTATCCGGGTTTTTACCGGTGGAACGGGAGTGGATTGGGAATTTTATAGATAGCGGTTTTATAGACTCGTTTCGATACATAAATCCTGAACGACAAGAATACAGCTGGTGGAGTTATCGTGCCAACGCACGTACCAATAATAAAGGTTGGCGTTTGGATTATGCGATGGTTTCCGAGCCGTTACAAGAAAATATCAAAAGAGCCGTTATACTAACCGAAGCAGTGCATAGCGACCATTGCCCCATTTTATTAGAAATAGAAAATTAAATATAAATCAACCTGCCTGCCGGCAGGCAGGTTAAAAACAACCCAAATGAACATTAAAAATAGTCTATTAGTTATCATGATGTTGGCGTTCGTTACCTCTTGCGTATCGCCGAAAGTGTACAAGGATTTAGAGAGCAAATACGCCACTTTAAAACAGGAAAACAGAAAGCTGTCCAAAGACAACGAATCACTTTTAGCGGGTAAAAATGCCACTGAAAATGAACTTAAACAATTAAAGGAAGCTTACAACGAGGCCGTTGCCGAGCGCGACCGACTGCAAAGCGAATACACTGCAGCCAAAACCAACTTGGATAACCTAAAAGCATCGTACGCTGCGCTGGAAAAGAACAGTTCGGATGCCATTTCCAAAAATTCAAAGAAAAACAGAGAGCTTTTAGCGGAGCTTGAGGCGAAGGAGCAAGCCTTGGCAGCCGAGAACGAGCGCCTAGAAAAACTGAAAAAAGCATTGGAGGAACGCTCCAATAGGATTGCTGAATTGGAAAATGTAATTGCTTCAAAAGATGCGGCGATGACCCAGTTGAAAAATGCCATTTCCCGTGCCTTAACAGATTTTGAGGGCAAAGGTTTAACCGTAGAACAGCGAGGAGGGAAAGTGTATGTTTCTATGGAAAATAAGCTCCTTTTTGAATCTGGAAGCTGGGCTGTCAATTCAAGTGGCAAAACTGCGGTGCAAAGTCTTGGAAGCGTCTTGGCCGAAAACCCGGATATTGCCGTATTGATTGAAGGCCACACCGATAATGTTCCGTATCAAGGCTCTGGGCAATTAACAGGAAACTGGGATTTGTCCACAAAACGAGCAACGGCCATTGTTAATATATTACGAGAAAACACAGCCATCAATCCCGAAAACTTAACTGCTGCCGGTCGTGGTGAGTATGCCCCGATTGCCACAAACGATACCGAAGTTGGCCGGGCCAAAAACAGACGTATTGAAGTGATTTTAACACCTAAGTTGGATGAGCTGACGCGTTTGTTGAATGAGCAGTAAAAGAGTCAGTTACTGCGAATTACGCTCAAGCGTAATGCAGCAATTTCTCTAATGAAAATATTTTACAAAAAAACCGTTGATGGCAAAGAAGCTTTTAACGGTTTTTTATCTTTACACTTCGCCAAGAAATCTAAGACGTCTAATATTTCTAATCATCTAAAATGAAGTACTCAAAAATACCCGGAACCGATATCAAAGTCAGTAAAATATGCCTTGGTACCATGACTTGGGGCAATCAAAACACCCAAGACGAAGGTTTTAAACAGATGGATTATGCATTGGGTCAAGGTGTAAACTTCTTTGATACGGCGGAATTATATCCAGTACCTGCCAATGCTGAAACTTATGCCGAAACAGAAAGAATTATTGGCAATTGGTTTAAAACAACCGGGAATCGGGATAAGATAATATTGGCCACCAAAATTTGTGGCCCCGGTTCATATACAGCCCATGTTCGATCAACTGGATTTAGTGCAGATGCACTCAATGAGGCATTAAATAATAGTTTAAAACGCCTAAAAACAGATTATATTGATTTATATCAATTGCATTGGCCAGAAAGACAAACCAATTTTTTTGGGCCACGCGATTATACACATAACCCAAATGACCCATGGGAAGATAACTTTAATGAAATCTTGCAAACCTTGGATGGATTTGTAAAAGCAGGTAAAATTAGGGAAATAGGGATTTCCAACGAAAGAGCATGGGGCACGATGCGGTATTTAGAAGAATCAAAGACTAATAATTTGCCACGGGTAAGAACTATTCAGAATGCATATTCCTTATTGAACAGAACCTTTGAAGGCGATTTGGCTGAAATATCTATACGCGAAAATATAGGGCTTTTGGCATATTCGCCATTAGCTTCTGGATCGCTTTCTGGAAAGTACATTGGTGGGAAACTACCAAAAAACTCAAGATTTGATTTGTTCCCGAGATTTGCTGGACGCTACAATAGTCCGCAGGCCTTGGAAGCCACGGAGAGGTATTTCGAAATAGCCAAAAAGCATGGTTTGACCTTAACCCAAATGTCATTGGCTTTCATCAACCAACAACCCTTTTTGACCGGTAATATTATTGGAGCCACCACTTTAGAGCAACTTAAAGAGAATATTGAAAGTATAGATGTCGATTTGAGCGATGAGGTGTTGGATGCCATTAATGCTGTGCATAACGCAATGCCCAACCCTGCGCCGTAGTGGGTTTTTTGGAATCAAAGATTTTCATTCTGGTAAGTTAAAAAAAGTTCAAGTTTCTGAATAGATAACTGTTTTTGGAATTAGGGGCTGTATTATTTTTAGGATTATTACCTTTTTTTTATTTTAGTCCTAGATGAAGATGACCCTAAAACCCAACCAAGTCTTCAAATTCTTATTGCTGTCCTTTATTTTGCTGCTAACAGGGAATTTGTTGAGCATATACCTTATTCTTGAGAAAGGGTTTATGTACGAAAAGAGTATTGTTAGAATATTCAGTTTTGATTTGGAGCAAAACTTACCTGCATTCTTCTCCACAGGTCTTTTCTTGCTTTCAGCAACATTGTTATTTCTTATAGGTAGAAATAAAAAATCTAAATACAAGTTGCATTGGTTAGCACTATCCATTATTTTCTTTTTTTTGGCATTGGACGAAGCCATATCCATACATGAATTGTTCAATTATTCCATGAGAAATATTTTTGGAGCAACGGGTTATTTCCATTTTGCATGGGTTATTCCCTATGCGGTATTGTCTATATTGGTATTAATAGCATTCACTAAGTTTTTGTTAGCCTTGCCAAAAAGAACCTCACTTATTATGATTTTAGCCGGTATTCTATTTGTTTCTGGTGCTATTGGCATGGAAATGATAGCGGCAAATTATGTTAATGAATTTGTTGATTATCAATATATTGGAACTTACATGGCCTTTTTTACCATAGAAGAAAGCTTAGAAATGCTTGGTCTAATTCTATTTATTTATGGACTATTGGATTTTATGGACCTAACCAATTTAAAACCGCTAAAGTTAAAAGTTAAGGGTAAATGATATTGAACGTAATGGCTATTTCTTCAAAATTTAAATTGGCTCAGACCACTGTCCGCCTACTCTATTGGTTTCCTTATGGCATTACGGCAATTTTTGCTCTATTCTTGGGATTAAATCCAACCAGACGTTTAGCCTTGTTTTTGCTCAAGGAGAATTCGTTAGTTGAAAACTTGACATTTTTGGCCTTTATGGTTGGGTGCATTTTAGGTTTTAAACTGAGCTTGAAATTTCACCAAAAAGCTCAAAATAAGGTCTTGAAATGGCTTATCATCCTTATTTCCATTGCCTTTTTTATCATTGCCATGGAAGAGATTTCTTGGGGGCAGCAGTTTTTAAAATTTGAAACGCCCGAGTGGATGGGAGGTATGAATGCACAAAATGAGCTTACCGTTCACAATATTTCAACTTTCCAAGGAAAGTCGGAAATTTTAAGACTTCTTTTTGGTTTGGCCGGCCTAGTTGGTATTGGGTTTAACCGGAATACATTCTTTCAACCAATTGCAGTGCCTTATGTGCTAATTTCCTTCGTCATAGTTATTGTAGTAATTTCAGTTTTTGATGTCTATGATGACTTTTATCCAATTTCTCAACAGTTAAGTACTGGTGTTCAAAGGCTTTCCGAACTTGTAGAAATGCTTATCGCATTTCTGGGATGTTTGTATATGTGGTTGTTGCTTCGGAACAACGATTCCTAGCTCAAGCGTAATATTGCATTTCATCGAATACTTTTGTCTTTTTTACAAAGAAATGTGTCGTTTTAGGACTTTTTCCAGCAATTATTCCAATAACGGTATCATTTGTGCGTTAGCCCTACAACAAGTTTAACTAAATTAAATACAATGAAAACACAAACCTTCTTATTAAAATCGTTTCTGTGTATTACTTTGGTTGTTTTGGCCTCATGTACTGCGAACAATGAAGATGGTGAAGAGAGTTTAATCGCACCAACCTTGCCCCCCGAAGCCTCGATGGTGATGGATTTCAGTGGTTTTGAAAATACCGCAAAACCTGGCAGTAATAAGCTATCCGGGAACGTAGATAAAAGCAACTGGGCTTACGCGGCTGTGGTTGTGGGCGTTTGGCATACAAGTTTGGTAACTACCTTAGCAGTGCCAGTAGCTTCGTTTAGAACGGCCTTTAGGCATCAGGCCGAATATAAGGGTGATGCAACTTGGGAATGGGCTTATACCGTTGATGGATTTACGGGACAGTATTCGGCTCGACTTACTGGACAACTGGTAGGAAATGAAGTGCTCTGGTCTATGTATATTACGCGAACAGGTATTAATGCTTTTGAAGAATTCGTCTGGTTCTCTGGAGTCTCAAAAACTGATGGAAAAAGTGGCTATTGGTTACTAAACCACAGTGCAGATTTCCCAGAAGATCTGTTACGGATTGATTGGGAGGTTCAAAATGAAGAAATAGGTGATATCACGTATACCTACGTTAGAGAACTGAACAATGAGCGCCAAGCGGATAAGTTGAAAAACAGCTATATCAACTATGGACTTCAGTTGGGGACGTACGATGCGTTTTATGACGTGTATGCGTATGATACCAACTCCGGGCAGTTTGTAAATGCCGATGTTGAATGGAGCAGAGCTAATCACAACGGACGTGTTATGGCGGAATACTATTTTAGCGATACCGACTGGCGTTGCTGGGACAGTTCGGGCGAAAACCAAGTCTGTCCATAAAGTTTTTCAAGTACTAAAAAATAAAAGCCCCTAGACTTTTAAGTCTAGGGGCTTTTTCAATTATTTAATCAGATTACCATCTTTATCAAAAAAGTGGTACTCTAAATATGTGTAAGCATCGCGGGGTAAAACTTTAACCCATTTTTTGTGTTCTAAAAACCATTTAGAACGAACAGATGGAAAGCCTTTAGTCAAAAAGGCCGCTATAAAAGGATGTGTGTTTAAGGTCACCTTTTTATAGTCTTTTTTAAATAGTCTTTCAAGATCTTGGTTTATTTTTTCCACCAAACTTATTGGTGCTTCCACTTCAGAACCGTTTAAACCGTTGGGGTTTTCCTCTCGGGTTTTTATATTCATTTCTGGGCGGGTACGCTGTCTTGTAATTTGTATCAGTCCGAATTTACTCGGTGGCAGTATTTTGTGTTTTGCTCTATCGTCCTTCATTTCATCACGAAGGTGATTGAACAGTTTCTGCCTGTTTTCAGACTTTGTCATGTCAATAAAATCAATTACGATAATGCCGCCCATATCGCGCAATCGCAGTTGGCGGGCAATTTCCGTGGCTGATATCAAATTGACTTCCAAAGCTGTTTCCTCTTGGTTGTTTGATTTGTTAGATCTGTTACCGCTATTAACGTCAATAACGTGGAGTGCCTCGGTGTGTTCAATTACCAAATAGGCGCCTTTCGTCATGGAAACGGTTTTTCCAAAAGAGGTTTTGATCTGTCTTTCAATCCCGAATTTTTCAAAAATCGGAACCTTGGATTGATACAATTTAACTATTGATTCTTTCTTTGGTGCAATCTCTTGCAAGTAATCTTTAATTTGGTAGTACAGTGTTTCGTCATCAACCATGATACCAGTAAAGGTGTCATTGAATATGTCCCTCAAAATTGAGGAGGCCTTATTCATTTCTCCCAATACTTTACTGGGGTGATGTGCTCTGTACAGTTTTTTACACATTGCATTCCATCGATGGAGCAAATTCTGTAAATCTTTATCTAATTCGGCTACTTTTTTGCCTTGTGCTACGGTACGGACAATGATACCAAACCCTTGGGGCGTGATACTTTTTACCAGTCGTTTTAAGCGGTCTTTCTCTTCGCGAGATTCTATCTTTTGAGAGATGGAAATCCGGTTGGAAAAAGGCATTAAAACAATATATCTACCGGCTACGGACAACTCTGAAGTTATTCGCGGGCCTTTGGTGGATATTGGTTCCTTTACTATCTGTACTAATAGCGATTGATTGGATTTGAGTGCGTCGGCAATCTTGCCGTTTTTGTCAATATCCTTTTCAAATGGGAAGTTTTTTAAAGAAAAATCTTTTAGTTTACCTGTGCTTACACGTTTTGTGAACTTTAAAAGGGAAGGCAATTTGGGACCTAAATCATGATAGTGCAAAAATGCATCTTTATCATAGCCAACATTTACAAATGCGGCATTTAGTCCCGGAACCGTTTTCCGTATTTTGGCGATAAACACGTCGCCAACCGAAAAATTGTTATCGTCCTCGTCCTTTTGCAATTCAATAAGTTTTCCATCTTTTAATAAGGCAAAATCAACAGCTTCTGAATTAGATCGAATAATCAATTCTTTATCCATTGTGTTAATTTTTATTCCGCCACTGGCAGAATGGATTAAACTTAATTTTTTCACAGGATTTTAAAATCCGTGGAGTTCTTACTTTTAGAACTCATTTTCAAAGAACTTGTAATTTTTTAGAAATCCTTTTGGAGGATTTTCAAATAAAAAAAGTAGCTGTTCTAACTACTTTTTCTATCTATTTTTTCTTTTTGTGACGGTTAGCGCGCCTACGTTTTTTTCTTTTGTGCGTCGCTACCTTATGTCTCTTGCGTTTTTTACCACTTGGCATAAATAGTGTCTTTTAATTATTGATGTTTTATTTTACTTCCACGTTAGTTTTAACGCCCTCAACAAAAACTTTTGCAGGTTTAAATGCAGGAATGTTGTGAGCTGGAATTTTGATAGTAGTGTTTTTTGAGATGTTTCTACCAGTTTTTTCAGCTCTCGTTTTGATGATGAAGCTTCCAAAACCTCTCAAGTACACGTTGTCTCCACTTTCCAATGAAGTTTTTACTTCTTCCATAAATGTTTCAACTGTTGCTTGAACATCGCCTTTTTCAATTCCTAGTTTCTCTGAAATTTTTGCTACTAAATCAGCCTTCGTCATGTTTTAAAATTTTAATATTTGTTACTACTAATACTTTTGAAAGGGATGCAAATATATGCATTTAAATTTCAATAAATCAAACCTAAATCATTAAAATTTAAGATAATAAACGTTTATTTTAGCACTTGATAGATTGATAATGCATGTCTTTTTCTGAAATTTTAATACGCTGGTATTCAGATAATAAGCGAAATCTCCCGTGGAGGGAAACACAAGAACCGTTCCGAATCTGGCTTTCTGAAATTATTTTGCAACAAACACAAGTGAAACAGGGGTTACCATATTATGAAGCATTTGTTACCGAATTTCCAACCGTTTTTGAGCTTGCAAATGCCGATGAAAATGAGGTGCTAAAATTATGGCAGGGGCTTGGTTATTATTCGCGGGCACGCAACCTACATTTTACGGCAAAATATATCGCCAATGATCTTGAAGGTGTCTTTCCCGATACTTATAAAGGACTTTTAAAATTGAAAGGTGTGGGCGATTATACGGCCAGTGCTATAGCATCCATTTGTTTTAACGAACCTACTGCGGTTGTAGACGGCAATGTGTATCGCTTCCTGTCCCGCTATTTTGGGATTGAAACACCCATCAATTCGACCGAAGGCACAAAAGAATTTAAGGCCTTGGCCCAGGAACTTATCGATCCTCAGAACCCGGCAACCTTTAATCAGGCGATTATGGAATTTGGTGCACGACAATGCCGGCCGAAAAACCCCGATTGTATGTTTTGTCCGTTTCAGGAAACCTGTGTGGCATTTACCAAAGGTACCATTGACCTACTACCCGTAAAGTTGAAAAAGCTTAAAGTAAAACAGCGATACTTTAATTTTTTGGTGTTCATTTCGGAAGACAAACAAACCCTTTTGGAAAAGCGGGAAGGCAAGGGTATTTGGCAAAACCTGTATCAATTTCCTTTGATTGAAACCGATAAGATTTTGAAATATGATGCGTTTTTAGAATTAGCCAAAACCCATCATCTTTTGAAAAATAAAAGGTTTGAATTGCTTCAATATAATGATACGCCAAAAGTCCATAAATTATCCCACCAGCATTTGAATACCTTGTTTTGGATTGTAAAAACGGATACGGTTTCCAACGGGATTTCTATTGGTGAAATTCAAAATTATCCTGTGCCTATTTTGATTGGGAAGTTTATTGAGGGGTTTGATAGGTTTATGCCCTAGGATTGACAATCCATTAAATTGGTAAATTAACATTACAAATTATAAGTCACTTACTTTTAAGTTTATTAATTGTTTTTAATATTGAATCCCGATTTTTTTTGGAAACCATCCATTTAGGTAATCGACTACCAATACTTTTATTTCTATATTTTATACCGTTACGTTCCCTCAATTTAGCTTGAATGTGCTTTTCAAGAAATTCTATGTGATCGATATTGTAAGCCCAAAATAAATTTCCGCTAATATTTTCAGTTAACCAAAGTGGCAAGTGAAAAAAAGGGTCAATACCACCACCTATATAAAAGTGTCTTCCTATTATCATTTTCTTATTTGAATGATAAATTATAGAATTGGGTTTTTGACTTAGAGTTTTACTGTGTCCGCAGTTTGAACAAACAAGTCTAACATCATTTTCATTAGATAGTCTGAAATTGAAATTTGAAGCTTTTACGATAGCCTTATGTGAACATTTTGGTCATAAAACTAAAACGTCCTTGATAAAATCATAAGTTAAGGCTTGATAAGCATCTTTAAATCTCAAATCGGTCATAGGGAGTTCATTTTTTCTTTAATTTTCAACAAATCAAATATTCCTAATTTAAACCATTCTCCGCGGATTCTTTTATCACTAAAGTCAGCATGCAATTCTCTTTCAATTGATTTTGGAGAATTCCATAGAGCAATAATTTCAGTTTCTGGATCCTCTCCTTGTAGAGTTTTTTCTCTAGTCTTAGGGTTTATACTTCGACCTATCTTAGTGTATCCATTTCTTGGATTAAACATTAAATATATTTTATTTCCATTTTGAGCTGGTGCTTTCTCGATATTTGAATCAAAAATATCTCTGAAGGCCTTTATTTTATTCAAGAATGGAACAAAATCAATTCCGTCTTTATATTTTACGGCTAATGTTCCTTTTTGATTTGCGATTTCATTGCCATATGTGAAACGATTTAGCTTTTCTAATAAGGTTCTTATTTGATCTTGGAATGTATTAAAGGTTTCTATCAAATCGGTATCTTTTGGATATTCTTGATTTACAATTTTTGCAAAACCTAAAGTAAGTTCATTACGCCTTTTATCACTTATTTTAAAGCTACAAACCAAACCACTCAATTCAATACTATTGTTTACGTAAAATAAAATATAATTTTCGTCGGTTTCATCACTTAAAAGCCAAATCCCAAAACACTCTCTATGTATTCCATTTAAAACATTATTAATAGAACCATTATCAGAATTATTCATTTGAAGAATGTCTTCCTCAGACAAATATTTACAATTTTGGTATATGTATTCTTGAATATAATTAGCCATGTACATCAAATATACTCAAATCTTTCACCTCGTAAGCGGTTTTGAATTAAAGCGCATTTAGAAAGCAATAGGTGTTTGGTTCTGGCAAATGGTCGGCGGATAGGTTCGCGTTAGGGATTGAACGGCCTGTTTGAGCTCCTCGCAGAGAGCGAGTAGTGAAAGCCCGACCCGCAGGGTAACGCCCAAAAAGTAAACTTGCCTTAAATTATTCCTATTTTTTTTACTAATTTTAGAACTATGAAGTATGAATGCGTATTTTTGCGCTCTTAAATCAAAAAATCATGTCAGGAAGTTTAAATAAAGTGATGCTCATTGGGAATTTAGGTGATGCCGTAAAAATGCATTATTTTGAAGGTGGTGGTTGTGTTGGCCGATTTCCTTTGGCGACTAGTGAAACCTATACGAGCAAGCAAACCAACGAACGTATTACCAATACGGAATGGCATAATATTGTGGTGCGCAACAAGGGTGCTGAAATTTGCGAAAAATATTTGAGCAAAGGCGATAAAATATATGTGGAGGGCCGTATAAAAACCCGAAAATGGACGGACGAGCAAGGTAACGACAGATACTCTACCGAAATACAGTGTACAGATTTCACCTTTTTAACTCCAAAAGGCGAAAGTGGAAACAATACCTCAAATACCCCTGCGCAATCCAATTCCGCAGTAAACGAGCCAACTGCCAATCCTCCGATTGGCGATGATAACGATGACCTCCCTTTCTAAATGGTGAAATCGTCAAAAGTTTAACTAAAACCAAAGTATTTGGACCCTGAACCCCCGAGTTTATTCGCTTTCATTTTAGCAATTGATGTTTCAATTGTTTTTGGATTTGTATTGTTGTTTTTGCTCTTGTGCTGTTCCGCACTGATTTCTGGTGCTGAGGTGGCGCTTTTTTCATTGTCTAGAACGGACATAGATAACACTGCTGAAACCGAGGCCAAGTATGTCAAAATAATATTACAATTATTGGAACGCCCCAAAAAACTGTTGGCCACCATTTTAGTGGCGAACAATTTTATAAATATTGCTGTGGTGATTTTGTTTGCCTACTTGGGAGATACCCTATTTGGCAATGTGACGAACCCGACATTAAAGTTTATTTTGGAAGTCATTGTCGTAACGTTTTTAATTTTATTGTTCGGGGAAATTTTACCAAAGATTTATGCCAGCAGAAACAACATGAAATTTGCAAGTGTTATGGCCTATCCCCTAAAAGTATTGGATGTGTTATTATCGCCAATAAGTTTGCCGATGCGAAGCGTAACATTGACCATCCATAGTAAGTTAGGACGGCAAAAGTCTAATTTAAGCGTGGATCAATTGTCCCACGCCTTGGAACTTACCGACCATGGGGACACTTCAAAAGAGGAAAAGAAAATTCTTCAAGGCATCGTGTCGTTCGGGAATACAGATACCAAACAAGTGATGCGCCCAAGGATTGATATTTTTGCTTTAAATACTGAACAGAAATACACCGAAATCCTCCCTGAAATTGCTGAAAATGGATATTCGAGAATTCCGGTTTACGAAGACAATATCGACCAAATAAAGGGCATTCTTTATGTGAAGGATTTATTGCCCTATTTGGACCGAAAACAATTTAATTGGGTCAAGCTGTTACGTGAGCCATTCTTCGTTCCAGAGAATAAAAAACTGGATGATTTGATGGCGGAGTTTCAGGAGAAGAAAGTGCATTTGGCTGTAGTGGTAGATGAATATGGCGGGACTTCAGGTTTGATTTCATTGGAGGATATTATTGAGGAGATTGTGGGTGATATCAGTGATGAATTTGATGATGAGGATTTGAATTACTCCAAGCTTGATGACAACAACTACGTGTTTGAGGGCAAAACTGCCCTGAAGGATTTTTATAAAGTCATCAAGTTAGAAGACGATTCTGTTTTTGAAGAGGAAAAAGGGGAGGCAGAAACCATTGCTGGCTTTGTTTTGGAAATTTCGGGTAGTTTCCCAAAATTGCAATCCAAAATATTTTTCAAAGATTACGTTTTTACTATTGAGGCGATGGACAAAAAGCGTATCAAACGCGTAAAGGTGACTATAGTTTAATTATGAAGATACAGTTTTCCTTTGTATTGGTGATTTTGTTGATGTTGGTTTCCTGTAACGAGGATTATGTGCCAAAACCAAAAGCGTATTTAAGGTTGGATTATCCTGAGGTTACTTATAAAGCGCAGAAATTTTCAGAAATGCCCGTTGCTTTTGAAATGAGTAGTTTGGTTGATGGTGTCTTAGTAAAACCTCTTCCGAGTACAACCGAAAGTTACGGTGCCAATTTGGATTACAAGTCATTAAAGGCCACTCTTTTCTTGACCTATAAAGCTATTGAAGGCGATGATAAAAACTTAAATGATTTTCTGCGCGATGCCCAAAAACTAACTTTGGAGCATACCAAAAAAGCTGATGAAATCCCAAAATACCCATTTGAAAATCCTGAGCGCAAGGTTTATGGCATGTTATCCGAAGTAAAAGGCAATGCTGCGTCGCCTGCTCAATTCTATGTTACCGATAGCGTGAATCATTTTTTAACCGGTTCTCTTTATTTTAAGGCTAAACCCAATTACGATTCCATTTTGCCTGCTGCTAACTATCTGATTAAAGATATCAAGCGTATTATGGAAACGGTGGAGTGGGAATGACACCTTTGAGGTGTCACCCTGAACTTGTTTCAGGGTCTAGATTAGTTAAAAATAAGGTGCTGAAACAAGTTCAGCATGACAGCCAAGTGGCTGTCAATAAAAAAGCTCCCCGTTTCAGGAGAGCTTTAAAATTTCAACACTTAATTTAAAAAATCACTCAACGCTTATGCGTTGATTCCTTTTAAATTGTCATTCCCGTGAATAAGGGAAACAAAGTTTGGGGCTTAAGGTTTTTACCTCGAACTACTTCGTGAAATCTTCAACCGTTTTCATGTCACTTACCTTATAAATATCGGCCACGCTGGTTACGGTGTTTTCCAATGATGTAGGGTTTACCTTGGCTTCGTCATATTCCACCATGGCTAATCGTTTGTCAAAGTCTACTTTGGCATAAGTTACACCTTCCATCTTAGCGATTTTCTTTTCGATAGTAGCTGCACATCCAATGGCGCAGGTCATGCCATCAACAGTAAATTCGGCCTTCGCATAAGTAGCGTTCGGGTCTTTTTCTTTTTTAGAAGCAGTTTCAACCTCTATAGTTTTTACTTCGGGATTTGTACTGTTTTTGCAATTAACAACAACAAACGCCATCAAGAAAATTCCTAAAATATATGTTATGGTTTTCATATTTGTTTTGTTTAAAACTTATGGATACAAAACTACTAAATAATGGTAGTTGTTGTTTTAAAAAATTACACTTTTGTGATAAAAATAACAGTCAGCAATTATGGCTCCAGCGACCTTAAAGTGGATATATCTTGTCATCCTGTCAATTATTTGGGGAAGCTCGTTCATTTTGATAAAGAAGGGGTTGGTTGGGTTAACCCCTGTACAGTTGGGAGCCATACGCATCATTTTTACGGCATTTTTCCTTTTTATTGTAGCTTTTAAACGCGTGAAGACCATTGCCATAAAGGATTGGAAATGGGTAATTCTCACAGGGCTTTTGGGTACATTTTTTCCTGCTTTTTTATTCGCTTTCGCGGAAACTGAAATCGATAGTGCCATTGCATCGATATTGAATTCTCTGGTACCATTAAACACTATCATTTTGGGCGTATTTGTGTTTAAAATAAAGTCCACAAAACGACAGGTAGCAGGGGTGTTTATCGGATTGTTGGGTACATTGATGCTGATTTTTAACGGGGCCTCCATAAATCCAAATCAGAATTATTTGTATGCCATATTCGTTGTCATCGCCACTTTTATGTATGCGACCAGTGTCAACATCCTGAAACGATATTTGCAAAACATGAATGCTTTGACCATAGCAGTGGGGAATTTTGTGGCCATTATTATTCCTTCACTTGTAATTTTGGTAGCCTCCGATTTTTTTGAGGAAGCGGTGCTAACCTCCCCAAATCTGAAACCGGCATTATTTTATATGTTGATTTTATCCTTATTTGGTACGGCCATAGCAAAGGTGTTGTTCAATAAATTGGTGCATATTGCCACGCCGGTGTTTGCTTCCTCGGTAACCTATTTAATGACCATCGTGGCCGTTTTTTGGGGAATTTTAGATGGCGAAAAATTTGGATTACTCCAAGCTTTAGCAACCATAATTATCTTATTGGGGGTGTACCTTGCCAATAAAAGAAAGTAGTGCTAAAGTAATTATTGGGGCAATAAATTATTAAAAGTCATTTTTTTTCCCGAAATTTAAGAAGTGTTTGATTCAATTTTTTGAAACATTAGCCCTATTTCTTCATTTAATTTCAACATGTTTCAAACCAAAAATCACATCTGAAATCTCAACCAAAAAAAATTCAAACAGATGAAAAATTTAATACTTCCCATTCGGTTCGGTTTAGTTACCAGCGCAGTTTTAATTGCCTATTTTTTAGTTTTGGCGCTTTTTAATAAGCACATTAATCCAGCTTTTAGTTTGGTAAATGCCGCTATTACGTTATTCGGTATTTATGAGGCCATTAGACTAAGCAAACTGGAAAACCCTGAGGCTTTTTCTTATGGTGAAGGATTCAAAATAGGGGTGGTTACAGGGTCTATCGCCACATTGGTATTTACCTTTTTCTTTCTGTTTTATGCAACTGAAATAAGCCCAAGCTTTTTACCTGCACTTTTAGACAATATTCATTGGGGTTTTAAATCTAACATCGGCATGATCGTATTCGTAGTGGCGATTATGGGGCTGTCCACGTCTGTAGTGGCTTCGCTCACTGTAATGCAATTATTTAAGAGGAGTAATAATTTAGCCTAAAACGGACAAAACGTTTGTAGATTGATTAATTAGAATTATATTTGCACCCGCCTTAAGCGAATTAGGGCGGTTTTTTAATAAAATTAATTAATAAAAACGTTACGCTATGTACGCAATTGTAGAGATAGCAGGGCATCAATTCAAAGTTGAGAAAGACCAAAAAGTTTTTGTTAATCGTTTACAAGCAGAAGAAGGTAAGAAAGTAGATTTCGATAACGTTCTTTTAATTGGAGATGGTGACAAAGTAACTGTAGGCGCCCCGGCTATAGACGGAGCACAAGTAAGTGCAAAAGTCTTAAAGCACCTTAAAGGAGATAAGGTGATAGTTTTCAAAAAGAAAAGACGTAAAGGTTACCGAGTGAAGAACGGACACCGTCAGTATTTATCTGAAATCGTAATTGAAAGCATCGTAGCTTCCGGAGCTAAGCCAGCTAAGAAAACTGAGCCGAAGAAAGAAGCTAAAAAAGAAGCACCGAAAGCTAAGGCTGAAACTGCTACCCCAAAAGCTGAGGCAACTCAAGATTTAAGCAAATTAACCGTTGCTCAATTGAAGGAGATGGCTAAAGCTAAAGGTATTGAAGGGATTTCTTCAATGAAGAAGGCAGATTTAATTGCAGCTTTAAGCTAGTTTAACAATATAAAATCGAAATAAAATGGCACATAAAAAAGGAGTCGGAAGTTCGAAAAACGGTAGAGAATCAGAATCGAAACGCCTTGGGGTTAAGATTTTTGGCGGACAAGCAGCAATTGCTGGAAACATTATCGTAAGACAAAGAGGAAATACGCACCACCCAGGTGAAAACGTATATTCTTCAAAAGATCATACATTACATGCCAAAGTTGATGGTATCGTAAAATTCACAAAGAAAAAAGATAACAAATCTTATGTTTCTATTGAGCCGTTTGAGGCTTAAGAAATAGCTTTCTTTAAAAAACCTGCCCTGAGCGAAGTCGAAGGGTGAAAGCCCTTTCTGGAAACAGAGAGGGTTTTTTATTTCAAAATCTCACGAACAATTTTCAGGTGGTGGTTAGTGTGCAATTCCAGAAATCGCATGGCTTGTTTTTTAGAAAGCACACCAAAAATATGGTGTTTAAAGTGAGCTGTTTCTTTTAATGTTTTGGTGTTTTCTAGCTGGGTTTTTGCTTTTTCAACTTGAGCGAGGAGCTCTGATTTGGAGATACTCTCTGGGGGTAGAACAATTTTGGGAGCTTTAGCTCTTCCCCTTGGGATGAAGTTCAATCCAAACAAAACTAACCTCGTAAGATTAAAATCCTTTTTAAAAGGTTTTTCGTTGGTTCTGGCCAATATGCCTGTAATGCCATTGACTACTTTTAGGGCATGGTCCAATTGCCAGCCTACTGTTGCTTGGGATACCGCCGTATTCTTTTTGTCCTTAAAAGGAATATGCTCCTCAATTTCTTGTAAGAGTTGGTGCACCCGCTCCGTTTTTTTGCATTCCATGCTCTAATTTAGTGATATAAAATGAAAATAAATTATTAACTTTAGGGTATTGCATTCGCAATGTATGACAATGTTTGACTTTAAAATTTGTGCTTATGCTACCATTTAGATCAGAAATCAGGAATTCCCCGACGCAACCTACCATCAAGATTTTCTTGAGCGACGAATCTTTGGACGCACGTGTGAAAAAGCATTTGGAGCATTTCAAGGAAATTGAGGAGATTGAAATTAGGGAAAGTATCGGACAGAACAGAAGCAATGAGAATATTACCGTATTCTTAAAGGAGGACGTGGATATTAATAAAATGAAACAATCCATTGATTCCAGCCTTTGGTGGTATTTCGAAGAGGATTTAGTAGACGAGTAAATACGTCTTTCTTATAGCCCTAAATACTTTCTTTTTTTAACACGCCCTAAGCAATAATTCCTATAGTATCTTTTTTATCTTTACCTAGATAAAAACGAAACTATGCGATTTCTTACACTTCTTTTGTTTTTTATTGTTTTTCAGGTGTCTGCCCAACAAGGCGGGATGTGGATTCCTTCTTTGTTAGAGGGGATGAATGAAACTGAAATGCAAAATTTGGGCAGTAAATTATCCGCAAAGGATATTTATGATATTAACAACTCAAGCCTCAAGGATGCTATAGGACACTTTAACGGTGGATGCACCAGTGAGATTATTTCTCCCAAAGGATTGCTCCTTACAAATCATCATTGTGGTTATAGCCAAATTCAATCCCACTCTTCATTAGAAAATGATTATACAAAAAACGGTTTTTGGGCGATGTCTTTAAAGGACGAAATCCCAAATAAAGGCCTGTTTGTAGAGTTTATTGTGAGGATAGAGGACGTAACCGAAGCGGTACTTGAAGGCGTAACGGACGACTTGACTTCAAAAGAACGACAATCAAAAATTGACATTAACCGAAACAAGGTTGAAAAACGGGTAGAGAAAGAAGCATGGCAGGGAATAAAGATTAAACCCTTTTTCAAAGGAAATCAATATTTTCTGTTTGTAACGGAGCGGTTTGATGATATTCGCCTGGTTGGTGCCCCGCCGTCCAGTATCGGTAAGTTTGGTAGCGATAACGATAATTGGGTTTGGCCAAGACACACAGGAGACTTTTCTCTTTTTAGGATTTATGCGGATGAAAATAATAGGCCAGCGACTTACAGTGAAAAAAACGTGCCTTACACGCCCAAGCATTTCTTTCCAATTTCTTTAGATGGTGTTGAAGAAAATGATTTTACAATGGTTTTTGGTTTCCCGGGCCGTACCAATGAATATTTACCAGCAGTAGCAATTGAGCAGATTACCCAAAAATTGAATCCTGCGAGAATAGCCATTAGGGAGGCCGCTTTGAAAGTAATTGATGGGTACATGAAACAAAATGATGAAATACGAATTCAATATGCCTCTAAGCAGGCCCGTATGGCCAATTCCTGGAAAAAATGGATAGGTGAAAATCAAGGCATCCAGCGCAGTGGGGCAATTCAAATTAGGAATGAATTTCAGGATGAGTTTACAAGAGCATTGAAAGCCCAAGGGAAGACCACCGAATATGGTGAAATCCTATCGGAATTTGAACAGCTTTATGGGCAATTTGAGGCTGTAAACGTCAAGAGGAATAGTTTCATTGAGGTGTTTTTAAGAACCAATGAGCTTATGCAAATGATGCTCCGTATGGCGCAAATGGAGAATTCAGCTGGCAATGGGAAAGAAGCTTTTGAAAAGGCCAGAACCGCAATGATCAATAGATTAAAAGGGATTCATAAAAATTATAATGTAGATTTGGATAGGGGTGTATTCGAAGCTGTTATGCCATTGTATACAACAGATGTTGATGTTTCAATTTATGACCAAACAGCGTTTACAGATTTGGATAAGGCACTGGAATTATTGGAAGGCAATTCTAAAACCGTTTTAATGAAATTAAATGCCGATCCGGCCTACAAATATGCCAAACCAATGGTTTTGGATTTTTTTATGAATATTGAGCCTAAATTTCAGGAAATTAATACTCAAATAAATGAAATTCAAAAACAATATATGACTGCACTCATGGATGTTATGCCTGAGGAACGTTATTTCCCTGATGCTAATGGTACCTTGCGGGTTACTTATGGGAAAGTAAAAGGATATTCGCCTAGAGATGCTGTGTACTATCATCCTACGACTTTTTTGGACGGTGTGATAGAAAAATATATTCCTGGCGACTACGAATTTGATGTGCCAGAAAAGTTAAGGACGCTATACAACACAAATGATTATGGCCAGTACGCCGATAAAAATGGCAAATTGCCAGTATGTTTCCTTGGTACAAACCACACCACTGGAGGTAATTCCGGAAGCCCGGCTATTGATGCTGAAGGAAACCTGGTGGGTTTAAACTTTGATCGAGTATGGGAAGGTACGATGAGCGATATTTACTATGATCCTGAGATATGTAGAAATATCATGGTAGATTTAAGGTATGTCCTTTTCGTCATTGATAAATATGCTGGAGCCAAGCATCTTGTTGATGAAATGCACTTGGTACATCCAAAAAGCGATTAGGTTAAACATACCTGCAAACACTTTCGCTAAACAATATTGTTTGATGGGTTTGAGTTATGATAATAATTCAAACCCATTTTTATTAGGTCAGTAGTGCTCATATCGATTTTAATTATGTTTTTTGGTTGCCATGAAACTAAAAAAACCGAAGCTATTGAAAACATACCTCAATTGGTTGCTGTTAAGAAAAGGATTGTCGATTTCCCGATTTTAGATAGTTTAAGATTGGGCATTAATTTCAACAAAACAGGGGACTACGCCGTTTTGAAAACTAATATTCTTTCCAAAAGAGCTGGCTTAAGAGAATTGTACATTGAAACGCCTGATAAGGCAATAGACAGCGCTTCCAATTTTCTTTACAACGAATTACTAAATAATTTAGTCCCGCATTGGTACGGTACTGGCTGGGATTTTAACGGGCACACCATTACACCCAATGAGGGGTACATTGCCTGCGGTTATTTCGTGTCTACAACTTTGAAACATTTGGGGTTTAACTTGAACCGCTATAAGATGGCACAACAAGCTGGTTTAATAGAAGCACTGGTTTTGCAAGCAAAAAATGAATTAAAACAGTTTTCAAATGTGACTTTTGATGATTTAAAGCGCAAATTGAATATGATTTATGGTGATGGAATTTACTTCGTAGGGTTGGATAACCATGTAGGTTATATTTTGATAAAGGATCATGAGCTTTACTTTTTGCATTCAAGTTATTATGATGACGAAGTGATAATTGAACTTGCGCAAACTTCCCCTTGTTTTACCTCAAAATATTACGTTTTTGCTGAAATTACAACCAATAAAGATTTAATGCGAAAATGGATATTGAATGAAAGATTAATAATCCCAAGTTCCTGATGAAACGAGTACTATTTACTATTGTCTTGATAACGTTTTGCACAGTTTATTGTCAATCAAAACCAATAACCAATTCCGTTCATGTATTTGTGGCATTGTGCGATAATGCCAATCAAGGGATTGTGCCCGTTCCTGAAAAATTGGGCAACGGGCAAGATCCCACAAATAATTTGTATTGGGGCGCGATGTATGGTTTGAAAAGCTATTTTAACCATAGCAAGGACTGGGTATTTATATCTTCCACTAAAAATCCCGAACCCCGTATTTTAGAACGTGTACTGTTTAAACATTCAACCGCAAACGCATATTTATTGGCTTACATTGGGCATGACGGCTTAATGGAATTTGATGTTAAAGGTGAATTCGAGCCGATAAATAAGAAACAACGGGACGCCATTATCCTTGCCTGTGTTAGTAAAGATTATTTCAAACCCTATTTGGAAGAAACAAAAGCAAACCCGTTAGTGTGGAGCACTGGGTTGATGTCTCCCGAGGCCTATACTTTAAAGTGGGCCTTGGACGGTTGGGTGTTGGGTGAAACTGACTCGGAAATTCGGGAGCGGGCTGCTAAAGCTTATCATAATTACCAAAAATGTGGCATCAATGGTGCAAGACGATTATTGGTTACTGGATGGTAATATCGCCAATATCCAAATATTTTAGCACATCGTTGATGCACCTTTCTAAATCGTTTATTACTTCTTTTGACCAAAAACGGAATACCGTAAAACCTAATTCTTCCAACTGCCGATTCACTTCTTTATCCCGTTGCATGTTGCGCTCAATTTTTGGGATCCAAAATCCGCGATTGGTTTTTAGCTTGGGTTTGCGTTCATTCCAATTGTAGCCATGCCAGTATTCACCATCAATAAAAATGGCCAATCTGTATTTTTTGATGGATACATCAGGTTTCCCGGGAAGGGTTTTGCTATCCACTCGATAACGCACCCCTTTTTTCCAAAGTGCCTTTCGGAAGATTAGTTCCGGTTTTGTGTTTTTACCTCTAATTTTGCTCATCATTTTTGAGCGTTTTTTAGTGGTATAAAAACCAGATTCTTCATTGAACCTTGGGACTTTTATTTTGCTTTCGGAGTATTGCATGTTTGGGTAAAACCGATTAATTCGATTTAAGTTACACACATAATATAGCTAAAAATACCTCAGATTTCAAACATCATGTATGGAATACTGTTAAGGGGCTCCGAGCGTTAGGGATTGCAGAGGAAAGCCCACAGCTCCCCATTAAAAGGGCGCGAGGACTTGCAACGGAAAGCCCGACCCGTAGACAAACGCCCAAATAAAAAAAATCCCAAACAGTGTTGCTTGGGATTTGATCGTTATTATTTGGAATTTGAGATTCTTTTTTTCAAAGGAATTCTTAATATCTATAATGTTCAGGCTTATATGGCCCTTCAACCGATACGCCAATGTAGGTCGCTTGGTCTTCTTTAAGTTCTGTAAGCTCCACTCCAATTTTTTCTAAGTGCAGTTTTGCTACTTTTTCATCCAAATGCTTTGGAAGCATATAAACTTCATTATTGTAGGCATCTGCATTGTTCCAAAGCTCAATTTGCGCCAAGGTTTGGTTGGTAAACGAATTACTCATCACAAAACTTGGGTGGCCGGTAGCACAGCCCAGGTTTACCAAACGCCCTTCGGCAAGGATGATAATATCCTTTCCGTCCACGGTATATTTATCAACCTGAGGTTTGATGGTGTTTTTGGTATGGCCGTAGTTGTCGTTTAGCCATGCCATTTGAATTTCATTGTCAAAGTGCCCAATATTACAAACGATGGTTTTGTCTTTCATAGCCTTAAAATGCTCGGCACGCACGATATCCTTGTTTCCGGTAGTAGTAATTACAATATCGGAATTGCCGACTACGGTTTCCAATTTTTTAACCTCAAAACCGTCCATCGCGGCCTGTAAAGCACAGATTGGGTCGATTTCGGTAACGGTTACAATACTTCCGGCACCTTTAAACGACGCGGCAGTACCTTTCCCAACATCACCATAACCACAAACTGTAACACGTTTTCCAGCCAACATCACATCAGTAGCACGACGAATAGCGTCCACCGCACTTTCTTTACAGCCGTATTTATTATCAAATTTAGATTTTGTAACAGAGTCGTTTACGTTAATCGCAGGCATAGGTAGTGTGCCGTTTTTTACACGTTCGTAAAGTCTGTGGACACCTGTGGTCGTTTCTTCTGATAAACCATTAATTCCTGCAGCCAACTCAGGGTATTTGTCTAAAACCATATTGGTTAAATCCCCGCCATCATCCAAAATCATGTTTAATGGTTGTCTGTCTTCACCAAAGAAAAGCGTTTGCTCAATACACCAATCAAATTCTTCTTCGGTCATATCTTTCCAAGCGTAAACCGCAGTTCCGGCGGCAGCAATAGCTGCTGCGGCCTGATCTTGAGTTGAGAAGATGTTGCAGGAGCTCCAGGTCACTTCTGCGCCCAAAGCTTGTAAAGTTTCAATCAAAACGGCCGTTTGAATCGTCATGTGTAAACAGCCTGCAATTCTTGCACCTTTTAAGGGCTGGGAGTTTTTGTACTCTTCGCGCAAACTCATTAGGCCAGGCATTTCGGCTTCGGCCAACTCTATTTCTTTTCTTCCCCAATCGGCTAAAGTGATATCCTTTACTTTGTGGGCAACGTATGGAATTGTTTTCGTACTCATAGTTACTTTTTCTTAAATTTAAAAACCTAAAGTTGATTGGGATTCGTGGTTAATTTGGTTAATTTCGCTTACCAAATAGGTCATCCCTTTTAGGCGGTGCAAAGATAACCAATAACTTTCGGAATATTAAATGCCTTTATACAAAACCATTACGCCAAATTCACAAACTACTGTTAAAATCTGGAAGATAACCGAGTCTTTTGAGGATTTGATGTCGCGCGTGGATTTAAAACAGAGTGCATTGGAGCGTGTGATGGGTATGAAAAGTGAACTGCACCAACGTGGGTTTTTAACTGTGCGGTGTTTGTTGCGGGAGCTGGGCTATACGGATAAGGATTTGTTTTATGACGATTGTGGGAAACCGCATTTAAAGGATGGCAAACAGATTTCGATAACGCATTCGTTTCAGTTTTCGGCAGTAATCATTAGCGATTTGATTGTGGGGATTGATATCGAAAAGCAACGAGAAAAAATTAAGCGCATTGCCCATAAATTTGTGGATTACGAGGAGGATTATTTGGTCGAGGAAGCCGATGACTATGTTAAGAAATTAACTTTAATCTGGTGTGCCAAGGAGTCTTTATACAAATTGTATTGCACGCCAGGATTGAGTTTTAAAGACCATTGTTTGGTTATTCCTTTTAGTTTGGAAGATGTCGAAACCATTGCTTGGATTGACTATAAAGAGAAAAAAAGCCGCTACGATGTTGAATTTTTGGAGTTTGAAGGTTTCACTTGCGCATACGCCATTGCCTAATGCAGATTTATCAAAACATATTGGATGCTATTGCTGATGGCGAAAGGTTGTTAGCTGTGTTAATTGACCCGGACAAGTTTTCTTTGTCAAACACTGGTCATTTTATGGAGAAGGTGAATCGCTCCATAGCCACTCATGTTTTTGTTGGAGGTAGTACCGGAGATGGAAATGCTACTCATATTTTAGTCGATAAGATTAGGAATGAGACTGATTTGCCGGTAGTACTTTTTCCTGGTGATGTCACTCAAATAAGCGATAGAGCCGATGCCATTTTGTTTTTGTCCTTAATTTCAGGACGAAATCCGGAATATCTCATTGGTAAACATGTCGAATCGGTTTCAAAACTGAGGGGTGCAGAGTTGGAAATCATTCCAACAGGATACGTTTTAATCGAAGGGGGCAAGTCCACTGCGGTAGAAACAGTGACAGCAACGCAACCATTGCAGAATTCGGACATTCAAAAGATTTCGGATACGGCTAAAGCTGGAGAATTTTTGGGAATGAAATTGATGTATTTGGAAGCAGGAAGTGGCGCGGAGAATTGCGTTTCAGAAGACATCATTAAAAGTGTCAAACATGATTTGAAAATCCCTTTAATTGTTGGCGGCGGTATTAAAACCAAAGCGCAAATAGAAAAAGCATATGATTCAGGTGCGGATATGATTGTAATTGGAACTGCTTTTGAAGAAGATGCTACATTTTTGGATGAATTAAAGTATAATAATGGTCGCTGAGGCTCTCGAAGCGACAGAGTATCAACTATTGTGACTTCGAGAACCTCAGTCACCGAAGTAATTTGTAATGAAAATTTCTGTAGAATTAACCTTAACACCTTTGCAGGGCGATTTTGAACCTGCCATTATCCATTTTATCAAAAAAATGAGAGCTTCAAAATTAAAAGTTTTGGAAAATCCTTTGAGCACTCAAGTATATGGGGAGTACGATGAGGTAATGTCAATTTTAACATCCGAAATAAAGGAGGCTTTTGAACTTGTTGACAAAGGTCTGCTCTATATGAAAATCGTAAAATCAGATAGGCACGATTATGAGCCCCATTTTTGAGTTTTTCTTCGGTCAATATTCAGGATATTCAACGGCACATATTGTTCTAGAAATAGTAGCTGTTTTTTTTGGGTTTTTGTCCGTTTGGTATTCCAAACAGAACAAAGTTTTAGTGTTTCCAACGGGCATCATTAGTACCGTTATTTTTGTTTACCTGCTTTTTCAATGGGAATTGCTTGGCGATATGATGATTAACGGATACTATTTTATAATGAGCGTTTACGGCTGGTACGTTTGGACTAGAAAAGTCGATGATACTCACGTAACTCCAATTACCATAACGACTTCAAAAGAAAAACTGGCAAGTGTTTTTATTTTTTTGGCCACATTGATATTTGTTTTTATAGTTTACAAGGCATTTGATAAATGGACGAGTTGGATGGCTTGGGTCGATACCCTAACCACCGCTATTTTCTTTGTGGGTATGTGGTTAATGGCACGAAGAAAAATAGAAAATTGGCTATTTTGGATTGTCGGCGATTTAATATCCGTCCCTTTATATTTTTATAAAGGTTTTACGTTTACAAGTTTTCAATATCTGGGGTTCACATTTATAGCTATATTTGGTTATCTGGCATGGAAAAACATCTTAAACAACAACCTTCAACCTGCATAAAAGTCGTAGCGTTCGGTCCCGAATCGACCGGGAAGACAACATTATCACGTCAATTGGCCAGGCATTACAATACGGTTTGGGTGCCAGAGTATGCCCGTGAATATCTTCAAAATAAATGGAACAACGAGCGTAAAACTTGTGAGCCTAAGGATTTGTTGCCCATCGCCATGGGGCAAATGAAGCTGGAAAATGTGCTTGCCAAAAAAACAGATACCGTATTAATTTGCGATACCGATTTGCTGGAAACCAAGGTGTATTCAGAGGCCTATTACCTTGGTAGTTGCGATCCTCTTCTTGAAAAATACGCGCTGGAAAACACCTACGATTTGTATTTTTTAACCTATATTGACACCTCTTGGGAAGCCGATGATTTGCGAGACAAACCTAACCAAAGAGGGCAAATGTTCGAATCTTTTCAAAATGAATTGCTAAAACAAAAAAGGCCTTTTATATTGTTAAAAGGAGACAGAAAAGAAAGATTAAAAACCGCTATTAGCCATATTGACAAACTCTTAAAAGAAAAACAAAATGTTCTCGGATAAAGATATTCAACAGATTCAAAATAAAGGAATTACCATTGATCAGGTTAATGCCCAAATTTCGCGTTTAAAAGACGGGATGTCTTTTTCAGATTTGGTTTCAGCGGCTACAATTGATAAAGGTATTGAACGTTATGATGCGGATGGAACTGAAGAAATGATAGCTCTTTATGAAGCAAAACAACAGGAACTTTCCATTGTTAAATTCGTTCCAGCTTCAGGTGCTGCTACTCGGATGTTTAAGTTTCTGTTTCAGTTTTTGAATGCTTTTGATCCGAACAAAACTACGCTAAAAAATTATATCGAATCCAACAACGATGGATTGATAGCCACGTTTTCAGAGAATTTGGAAAATTTTCCTTTTTACAATGAGGTTGTAGGCCAAATTAAAAACACCTATCCCAAATATGATGAGTTTTCAGAAGGCGAACGACTTGCACTGTTTGTAAGGACAATGTTGGACGAAAATGGATTGAACTACAGTTTTCTGCCCAAAGGATTGTTGCCCTTTCATAGATATAGCGATAAAACGGTGACCGCATTTCAAGAACACCTCTTTGAATCTACACTTTACGCTTCTTCAAAAGAAAAGGCCAATTTACATTTTACGGTTTCGGAAAAACACCATCCTTTTTTTGCTAAGGAACTCGATGAGGTAAAGCCATTTTTAGAAAACAAAACGAGCACAAAATTTAATGTGTCCTATTCTTATCAAAATGAAGCTACGGAAACAGTGGCTTTGACATTGAAAGATCAAGTTTTTAGAAATGAAGATGGGTCTATTTTGTTCAGACCAGCTGGGCACGGTGCGCTTTTGGAAAACTTAAATGTATTGGACTACGATTTGATTTTTATTAAGAATATTGACAACATTGTAGTAGCCGACAAAAATATAGAGGTGTCCAACTATAAAAAATTATTAGCAGGTGTATTACTGGAAGCCCAGCAGAAAGTGTTTTCATTCTTAAGGCAATTGGATGAAGGCGGTTTAACGGAAGCGGATTATAAATTAATGGCCGTATTCCTAAGGTACCGATTGAATACGATCATTCCAGTAGATTTTGATGCTTATGATGAAGAGAAAAAAACAGCTTATTTAAAAGAGCGATTTGATAGGCCAATGCGTGTTTGTGGTATGGTAAAAAATCAAGGAGAACCAGGAGGAGGTCCCTTTTGGGTAAAGGACAAACATGGGAAAATATCATTGCAGATTGTAGAATTTGCACAAATTAATTTTGGCAAACAAAACCAGCAAGAAATAGTATACAAAGCCACCCACTTCAACCCAACAGATTTGGTCTGCGGCGTGAGAAACTATAAGGGAGAAAAGTACGATTTGTCCAAATATGTAGATCCAGAAGCGGCGTTTATCACAACAAAAACCCGAAATGGGGTGGACATTCAAGCTTTGGAACTACCCGGTCTTTGGAACGGTAGTATGGCCTACTGGAATTCAATTTTTGTAGAAGTGCCCGTTGAAACGTTTAACCCCGTAAAAACGGTGAACGATCTATTGAAACCTGTCCACCAAGTATCCTGATGTTTGATGAGGAAGCTTTAATAAAAGAATTAGGTTTTAAGGGCATCAAAAGTTCTGGTAGTGGGGGCCAGCATGTCAATAAAACGGCTTCAAAAGTGGAACTGACCTTTAATTTGTTAGAATCATCTGTTCTGAAAGATGCCCAAAAGGAGCTACTCCAGAAAAGGCTCCAATCCAGATTGACCAAAGAAAACGTATTGATACTGCAGTGTGGCGAATCCCGAAGTCAATATCGAAACAAAGAAATAGTCACCCAACGTTTTTTGGGGTTGATGCGAGCTAACTTGGTTGAAGAAAAAGAACGCATTCCAACTAAAACGCCCAAATCAGTTATTAAAAAACGACTCAAGAATAAGCGCAAGCAGGCTGAAAAGAAAGCGAACCGGAAGAGGCCCGATGTGGATTGAAGGGCTTAGGTATTTCGTTGTATCGTGATTTTGTTTTAATCGTGATATTGCAATATCATAATAATTTCTTTTCTGGTGATGAGGAAAAAATATTAATTCTTTACGCCTAATTCGAAAAATAGAATTTATCTTTGCGCCGTTCTCAAAAAGGGGTGCTGAAGGATTGTCGATTGGCAATATTCGATTGATGATTTAAATCCGAAATCGTAATTCGTAAATCTAAAATCTGAACGGCTGAGATCATACCCATTGAACCTAGAACAGGTAATGCTGTTTAGGAAGCGAATGTTAAGAAAATGTCCGGTGGACATTTTTAGTGAGTGCAAAAAAATACTAAAGTATTTTTCAGTGCCAATATAACGTTCAAAAATCATTTTTTAACAACAAAGAATAATTACCTCTTTTTATTCGATTATAATTTATGTAATCGACATGAAAAATTTATTTCTTTTTTTAACACTTTTTGTGCTATCGGTCAGCGCTTATGCACAGGAAAATCAAAAAATTCAAGATTCAACAAAAACAGAGAAACTAGACGAAGTCTTAGTAAGCGCAGTCCGCGTGGACGCAGATTCGCCAATCACCCACTCCAATGTTTCCAAAGAAGAATTGGCAAAACGAAATTTAGGGCAGGATATTCCTATTTTGTTAAACTTTTTGCCATCAGTAGTGACTACTAGTGATGCTGGTGCGGGCATTGGATACACAGGTATCAGGGTTCGGGGTACAGACGCCACTCGTGTAAACGTAACTATCAATGGTATTCCTTATAACGATCCAGAAAGTCAGGGTACGTTTTGGGTCAACTTGGGAGACTTTGCTTCGTCGACTGAGAGTTTACAGTTGCAACGAGGTGTTGGAACATCCACCAATGGCTCAGGTGCTTTTGGTGCTAGCTTAAACTTATTAACGGATGCATTTTCAAAAGATGCTAACGCCGAAATTTCAAATAGTTTCGGGAGTTTCAATACAAGAAAGCATACAGTAAAACTGGGCACGGGATTAATCAAGGATCATTTTGAAATATCAGGCCGATTTTCAAAAATTGACTCCGACGGTTATGTCGATAGGGCATTTACAGACTTAAAATCTTATTTTCTACAAGGGATTTATAAAGATGACAATACCTTGATTAAGGTTTTGACTTTCGGAAATGCCGAGCAGACTTATCAATCCTGGTTTGGTTTAACGGCGGACCAATTGAGGGAAGATCGTCGGCAAAATCCATATACTTATGAAAACGAAACGGACAACTATTGGCAGGACCATTATCAGTTCCATTGGAACCAACGTTTTAATAATCATTGGTCAACTAACCTGGGTTTAAACTATACAAAAGGTAAGGGTTATTTTGAACAATATAAACCAGATGAATCCGCATCGGATTTTGCAAATTTAATTGAAGAGGGCTCCGATGTCATAGTAAGACGATGGTTGGACAACGATTTTCATGTTTTAAACGCCAATGTAACTTATCAGAATTCTGGAATCGAGGTTATTTCTGGGCTTTCCGTTAGCAGTTATACTGGCGACCACTATGGCGAAGTGATTTGGGGAAGTGCCTTAACTGCCGGTACCAATATTAGAGATAGATATTATCAAGGGGATGCCACCAAAAATGACTTTAGTGTTTTTTCAAAGGCAACATTTAACCTCGCAGAAAAACTTACGGGTTATATTGATTTGCAGGGGCGTTTTGTAAGATATAAAACCAATGGCTTAAATTCTGATAGAGCACCTTTTATAACTGATGCTACATTTAATTTCTTTAACCCAAAAATAGGATTGACCTATAAAAGTAGTGACAGAAACAACTTTTATGCCTCTTATGCAAGAGCGAATAGGGAACCAAATAGGGACGACTTTGAATCCGGGGTCACAGAGAATGAAACATTGAACGATGTAGAATTAGGTTGGCGTTTTGCAAGTCCTAAAGTAGCTGTTAACACCAATTTGTATTACATGTTTTATGAAAATCAATTGGTATTGACTGGTGAATTGGATGATGTGGGAAGCCCACTAAGAGCTACCAGTGGAAAAAGTTACAGACTGGGGCTGGAAGTAGATGCAAATATTCAGATTGCCAGTTTCCTTAGTACGTCAACCAACGTAGCCCTTAGTCGAAACAAAAACAGGTATTTTACCACTTCTGTTAATGGTGAATTGGTAAACCTAGGAGATACCAACATTTCATTTTCACCTGAAGTGGTCATCGGCAATGCGATTAATTTCTTTCCAGCCGAGGGACTTCAATTGTCTCTGTTGAGCAAATATGTGGGTGAACAATTTATGGGAAATACGGATAATCCTGAATCTATTTTGGAAAGCTATTTCGTCAACGATTTCAATATTAATTATGAAATTAAACCTAAAAAGTTGCTTAAGTCCATTGTCTTTTCGGGATTGGTAAACAATATCTTCAACAAGAAATATGTGTCCAATGGCTATTTTGGTTCGTTTGATTTTGAAGATAATACAAGCCCAACAGGGACAACTACGGGCTATTTTGCAGGCTATTATCCCCAGGCCACTACAAACTTTTTGGTTGGGGCTACCTTAAAATTTTAAAGGTTTACATTAGGGATTGTAAAGCGTAGCTGGTAATGCTCTGGCTGCGCTTTATTAATTAAAAATTAGTAACGTGTTGCCGTTTTGCTCAACACGATAACGCCTTAGTGCACAACGGGGAGGAGTTTCATTGGAATTAGCATTTTCAATTGGCAGACCTGTCAAGAGGCTGAATTCATTTTTGTCCTCGCAATTACATTTTCCAATAACGCCTTCAATCGTTAATACTGAACATGTGTCAAAAGGGTGATTGGGGTCGGCCGCATCAAAAGCTGCCAATCCACTAGTTGTATTTATTAGGACAACGCCACCGTTTCCAATATTGGGGATATATGCCGTTTCACTAACAAACTGAAGTTGGGGATAAAAACTAAGATTAACGGATTCGTTCACACCGATGTTTAGCAAAAACTGACAGTTTTCGTTTTCCACAGAATTCCTGCTACAATTGGTTATAAACAGGAAACAAACAAAGGCAAAAGAGAGTCTCATAAATTCTTAAAAATTAGGACGCAATTTACGATAAAAAGCAAATCGACTTAAATATTTTGTATATTTGCTATACAATCTCGTGAAAGCGGGATTTTTTTATATGCTGAACTCTTGTACTTAGCGTAGCCGAAGTATGTTTCAGCATCTTTTTATTATGTAAACGATGAAGTTATGAGTAAAGTATCTTATTACACTGCCGAAGGATTAAAAAAATTAAGAGACGAATTAAATCAATTAAAGGATATTGAGCGCCCAAAGGCGTCTCAAGCAATAGCGGAAGCTCGCGATAAAGGGGATTTAAGTGAAAATGCTGAATATGATGCCGCGAAAGAGGCGCAGGGTTTATTGGAAATGAAAATTTCTAAACTTGAGGAAACTTTGTCTAACGCCCGCTTAATTGATGAGTCGCAACTGGATACTTCAAAGGTACTAGTACTTTCAAAAGTGAAGATAAAGAACCAAACCAATGGTATGGAAATGACTTATACACTGGTAGCCGAAAGTGAGGCAGATTTAGCTTCGGGAAAAATTTCCGTAAGCTCTCCTATCGGAAAGGGGTTGTTGGGTAAATCTGTTGGTGAAGTAGCTGAAATACAAGTGCCAAACGGAGTAATGAAATTTGATATTTTAGAGATTTCAAGATAAACTTTAAAAAATGGCTTCAATTTTTACTAAAATAGTCAACGGTGAAATTCCCTGTTATCGAATAGCGGAAACCGATGAATTTTTGGCCTTTTTAGATGTGAACCCCAATCAGGTGGGGCATACCCTTTGCATTCCCAAAAAAGAGGTAGATAAGCTATTTGATTTGGATGAAGCGACGTATAGTGGCTTAATGGCGTTTTCCAGAAAAGTAGCCATGGCCATTGAAAAAGCCATTCCTTGCGAACGCGTGGGAGTCAGCGTGATTGGGTTGGAAGTACCCCATGCCCACGTGCATTTAATCCCATTGCGGTCTATGGACGATGCGCGCTTTATCAAAAAGGTAAAAATGGAAACCGGGGATTTTCAGGAAACAGCCAAAGCCATTAGTGCATATGTTCAACTTTAGGCCATTTGCAGACTGAGGAAAACGACCGCCACAAAAAGCAGTACAATTGCAGTAATCACGATAATCCAAAACAATTTTTTGTAATATTTTGAATCCGGTCTTGGCGTAAAGGCCTTTTGTTGGTAGTCAAAAACGCGTTCGATGTCCGCCGTCCATCGTTCAGGGTAAATGCGACTTTCGCATCTATCACAATGTATTTCTGTATTGATGTCTTTGGTTACGGATTTGTAGAATGAAGTCTCAACAAACTTCTGTTTAAACGTCAAGTGCAACCCGTCTTTGCTAAAACATTCCGGGCAATTGTTTTTTAAAACTACCTTTTTTATGGGTATCCATTTTTCGGTCTTCATTATACGGCACGCTTTAATCTGATTTGTATCGTGGCGCCTTTACCTACGGTGGATTGCAATACTTTTATCCTGCCGTTATGAAAATCTTCAATAATGCGTCTGGTTAAGGACAGTCCCAAACCCCAACCACGTTTTCTGGTGGTAAAGCCGGGTTCAAATATTTTATCGAAGTTTTTCTTCGGAATCCCTTTTCCGGTATCGGACACATTTATAGATACGATATTTTCCTGGTTTAGGATTTCAATGGCCAACTTGCCTTTGCCCTTCATGGCGTCAATACCATTTTTAACAAGGTTTTCTATCGCCCAACTATAAAGTTGTTTGTTCACTTTCACGAAGATTTCTTCCTTGGGGGCAATAATTTCAAAATTTACTAAATCCGATGTTCTTCGTTTTAAATAATCATAGGAAGCCATCGTCTCTTTTACAATATCCGCTTTTTCAAGTTTAGGCAACGAGCCTATTTTACTGAATCGCTCGGTAATAATTTGAAGCCTGTCAATGTCTTTTTCAATTTCAGAAATATAATCGGGGTTGACATTTTCCGTTTTTAGAAGTTCCGTCCATCCAATTAAAGACGAAAGTGGTGTTCCGATTTGATGCGCAGTTTCCTTTGCCATGCCCGACCACAACTTGTTTTGAGTGGCCACTTTATTGCTTTTGTAAAAGAAGAATACCACACTTGCAAAAAGAAAGATAATAAGCAAAAGTGCCAGCGGATAGTATTTTAATTTATTCAAAAGCGGTGAATTGCCGTAATAAATGGTAGACCAATGTTTGTTTTGGTACTTGATTTCTATAGGTCTATTTTCCGATTCAAACTGTTCGATTAGTTTTTGAACATAAAGCGAATCCTTTATTTTTTTCTCGTCAATATTGTTGAAGCTACTTAAAGAACCATCCTTGTTGACAACTAGCATTGGAGTAGTGGTGTTGCTGCCCAATACTTTTAAAGTGAGGTTTAAGTTGGTATTCGTATTTACATCAGAATTGACAAACTCGGTCTGAGCGAACGACCAATTTTCCATCTTTACCCGTTCTTCTTCCTTAAAATTTTGGAAAAACACATAGGTGTTCCACAAAATGAGAGAAACGATGATAAAGGAAACCACAATCATTATCCACCTGATGGTGTTTTTATGGGTCGTGAAAATCATGTAATGGTTAATTAATACGAGTAATATAATGCAAATCTGTTAATATTATTGCCCAACTTGTTAGTAAATCGGTTTTTAGTTGAGTGGCAGAATAGTTACATTTGTTCAAATCAAAAAAATAAATGGCGTCATTCAGTCCGAAAGCACTATCAGTCAGTGAATTACATGGGTATTTGTTGAGTACGGTAGCGCCACGGCCTATTGCCTTTGCCAGTACTTTGGATGCTGACGGCAACCCGAATTTATCGCCTTTTAGCTTTTTTAATGTGTTTAGTGCCAATCCGCCGATTATGATTTTTTCTCCAGCGCGAAGAGTTCGGGACAACAGCACAAAGCATACGTTGCACAATATTGAAACGACCAAGGAAGTGGTCATTAATGTGGTGAATTTTGATTTGGTGCATCAGGCATCTTTGGCAAGTGCGGAGTATCCGGAGGGGATAAATGAGTTTGAAAAGGCGGGGTTGCATATGTTGCCCTCTGATGAGGTAAAGCCCTTTAGAGTGGCAGAATCACCGGTGCAATTTGAATGTAAGGTGAACGAGGTGGTGAAATTAGGGAATGAAGGCGGTGCCGGAAATTTAGTGATTTGTGAGGTGGTAAAGTTTCATATTGATGATGAAATTTTAGATGGAAACGGAGCGGTGGACCAGCAAAAATTAGATTTGGTAGCAAGGGCAGGAGGAAGCTATTACAGTAGGGCCAATAAAGGTTTTTTTGAAATACCAAAGCCTTTGTCCTCTTTAGGAATTGGAGTAGATAGTTTTCCAGCGCATGTGAAGGATAGCATGATTTTAACAGGGAACAATTTGGGCATGCTGGCTAATGTAGAAGCGTTACCTACTAAAGACGAAGTGGATGCGTTTGTAAACGATTTGAGCGAACGCTACCCCGATATTAAAGATAAAACCCATCGTGAGAAGCACAAATTGGCGAGAAATTATTTAAGCTTTGGGGACCTGCAAAGTGCTTGGAAAATTTTATTATCGTAACTGGTAATGGTGTTGACTGGTAAGACGGTAATGGGTGTTATAAAATGATGTCGGCAGACATACCCGCGTTAGGGATTGAACGGCATGTTTGAGCTCCTCGCAGAGAGCGAGTAGTGAAAGCCCGACCGGAGCCTAAGCGGAGGTAACGCCCAAAAAATAAAAATAGTAAATAGACGAATATTAAATAATTATAGATTAAATGGAAGTTCAAGGACGAATTAAAATGATTGGAGACACCCAGACTTTTGGGAGCAACGGGTTTAGAAAAAGAGAGGTAGTAGTGACTACCGAAGAGCAATATCCACAGCATATTTTGGTGGAGTTTGTGCAAGATAAAACCGATTTGTTGAACAACTATCAGGTTGGGCAACAAGTAAAAATTAACATCAATTTACGCGGAAGGGAGTGGGTAAACCCACAAGGCGAAACCAAATATTTCAACTCTGTACAAGGTTGGAGAATCGAGGCGTTACAGCCGGTTGCCTCAGGAGAGAACATGCCTCCAGTGCCACCAGCGGATGCTTTTGAACCTGCTGGTGATCTTAACGAAGACGACCACGACGATTTGCCGTTTTAGGCTAAAAATTTAAGCTGACTCCTTCCCTTTTGAAGGGAAGGTGGGTTTTGATTTTTTTAAAATCGAAAGTCGGAAGGGTTAGAGAATTCAAACCTCAATGTTTCAAAACACATTGAGGTTTCTTATTTTTATAAAAAAATTGCGTTTATCTTCAAGTTGAGAGAGAAAAAGTAATTGTAAAATGAAGTTTCTATCTGAAAAACTTTGGTTTCCAGAGGTGACCGAAGCCACCGAAGATGGTATTTTGGCCATTGGTGGTGATTTATCGGTAGCACGTCTTTTGTTGGCATACCGTTCCGGGATTTTTCCATGGTTTGAAACCGATGAGCCTATTTTGTGGTGGAGCCCCGATCCTCGTTTCGTGCTTTTTCCCGAAAAACTCAAAGTTTCAAAAAGCATGAGACAGGTGCTTCGTAATAAAGATTTTGAAGTTACGGTCAATACTGCATTTAATGAAGTGATTACCGAATGCGCCATTGCGAAAAGAAGCGGACAAACCGGTACATGGATTACTCAAAACATGATAAAAGCCTACACGGAGTTGCACCATTTGGGCTACGCAATATCTGTTGAGGTGTGGAACAATGACCGACTTATTGGAGGCCTGTACGGCATCGATTTGGGTAACGGTATTTTTACGGGTGAAAGTATGTTCGCCAAAGAGAGCAATGCCAGTAAAGTTGGTTTTATTACCTTTATTCAAAACTCAGAATACAAACTTGTAGATTGTCAGGTATTCACCAATCATCTAGCTAGTTTGGGAGCTGAGGAAATGGCAAGAGACGAGTTTTTAAAATATATAAAGGGATGATGGTTTAGCTGAAGTCAAATATTTTAAATCTTCAAAACAGCCCCCGTCAATACAAACAAATTATGTTTCGACACGAGATTAAGTGCCTCCCACCGATGCTCCAAACCCAACTGTAATTTTAAGGCTTCGTTCATTTGCCAACCGATCTGACTCGAAACCCTAATATCGGTTTCTGGATTATCGGGTTTACTTAAACTTAACAGCCCTTCTATTGCGCTAACCAAATAGGTTTCGCCAATATCCAATTTTTCACCATTCAAGGGAAAATCAACCGCAAAGCGATAGCGTTGTCTAAAGATAGTTTTGGTATCCAAAATACGTTGTTCCGCCCTAAAACGATGCCCATAGCGCACACCCAAAGTTTGTTTTTTGAAATTATATTGTTGGATAATCCGCTTTTCGTCACTGCCTGTTTCAAACCAGTCCCTGTTTCTGTAATAAAGCCCGATACTCAGTTTGTGGTAAAAATCCAATTTAAAAGTCGAGAAATGAAACACGTCCACCTGTTGCTGTTGGTACTGAAACCCATCGCCGTTATAGAGCACATAACGGCTTCTAAATACAAAATTCGCACTATAGGTTTCCGATATCTTATGGTTTAGCGAAAGAGACGATTCGCCCAAGGACGTAAAATTGTCCTGAGCTTCCAATGCAAAACACATAAAACCAAGTGCAATAGCACATAAGCGTTTAATACAGTGCATGCTCATATGAAGATGTGGTTACTTTTCGGGATTTTTCGAATACGCCATGTCTGTCAAAAGTGAATTCCCTTAATTCATGTATGTACTTGGTTTTTATTTCAGCAATAATTTCAAAATGGGTGTGCTTATTAAAGGGCTTTTCCAGCACTTTTCTAATAAATTGTCTGTCAGGTTTATCGGTGGTATTGACATATTGTTTTTGGACTTTGACGACAACGACCTTTCTGTAATTCTCATCAAAATATTTCGAAATTGCACTGTAAACATCTTTTGGAATATGCCTTTTTTTAATGACAATTTCAATATCTTCCAGCTTTCCTAGGGTATCAAATTCAGCACTATAATGCTCTTTTTTATACTTAAACTTCACCTCGAAGCTCTTTTTATCACCATCGGTTTCTTTGTAGTACTTTAGGTATTTCACTTCATGCGAAATAATATTAAAATAGCCTTGGGCAATTTCGGGAAATTCGGAGGCAGGAATACGCTCCTCCTTTTCATTTTTGGATTGCGAAAATGAAACGCAAAAACTCATCAAGAGCATTAAAACACTAAACTTCTTCATATCGAAAACAATTCACTTCATGATCATTGACCATGCCTGTAGCCTGCATGTGGGCATACACCACTGTAGTGCCCACAAATTTAAACCCCCGCTTTTTTAAATCTTTGCTTATCGTGTCGCTTAAAGGTGTGTTGGCCGGGGCATTTCGCCAATCATTGAGGGTGTTTTTAATCGGTTTTCCATCAACAAACTCCCAGATATATTTGCTGAAACTTCCATATTCTTCTTGAATTTTCATAAAAGCTTGGGCATTGGTAACCGTTGCATTTACCTTTAATTTATTACGAATGATGCCTGTGTCTTGCAACAATTCGTCTATTTTATCTTGTTCATACTTCGCTATTTTTTTATAATCGAAATTGTCAAATGCTTTTCTAAAATTTTCACGTTTGCGCAAAACGGTAATCCAGCTTAAACCCGCTTGAAAGGTTTCTAAAATTAAGAACTCAAACAGGGTTTCATCATCATAAACAGGCACGCCCCATTCCTCGTCATGATAGGCCTCATAAAGCGTGTCGCCTTCGCACCAACCGCATCTGTGTTTGGAATTCATAGAATTTGTAAGTTTTTATGTTGAAGTATGACAAAAGTCATCTTAAAAGGAAGTGCAAGATACTAAATTTGTAACTTCATGTAAAAGAATTCGTTATGGATACCATTATTAAATCTGCCATAAATAAAAGTATTTCCTATCCCGCCTATCGGGAGTTGGTCAAGCAGTTTGCTTTGGAACAAGCAACTACAGGAAATGAACAGGCCCAAGCCCATGTAGATTTTACTAAACTTAATGACAGGCGTATGAAACGCTGGGATAAAACCTTAAAAGTTTCGGAATCTGCAAAAAAGCGATTGGAAGAATTTGACGGTAAAATCACTTGGTTGGTCATTACCGAAAGTTGGTGTGGCGATGCCGCCCACGTACTGCCCGCTTTGAATAAAATAGCTGAAATAACCCCTAATATCAACTATCGTGTCGTGCTTAGGGACGATAATCCCAAGTTAATGGATGCCTATTTAACCAACGGTAACAGGGCTATTCCCAAAGTGATAATCATTGATGATACCACAGGCGAAGTAATTGCTACTTACGGGCCGAGACCTAGTGAGGCGGCCAGTTACGTTAAACGGTTTAAAGCTATGAATGGCCAGTTGACACCTGAGTTTAAGGAAGATTTGCAACATTGGTACAACTCTAACAAGGGCAAAAACGTTATTGAGGACGTTACCGAAATCTTGTGCAGGTTGCAACCTAGTGTTTGCCAATAAAATTAAAGGTAATCGAGCCTATTTGCTCGTCTTTTGAAGCGTCCTTGCTGAATTTGGCGTTTTCAGCATATTGGAGTGCATGCTCTATTAGGCATTCGTTTGACGATGTGGAAGACGTATTGACATAAGCATCGATAACATCCCCATTTGAATTCACCGTAATATTTACGACGATTTTACCACCATTTTCGCAAAGATAGACTGGCGTGGGCAGGTAATAATGTTTACGGTTTACTAAAGAATAAGACATAGTACTTCTGGTATTTGAACCATCGTTTTGCTGTTTTTTCAGGAGGTCATTCACTTTACTAAACGAATTGATATCCTCATTTTTCAGTTTTGCAGGGTTGGTGTTTGTGTACTTTGATTTATAGCTGTCCATAACACCCTCGTGGTCAGAATGGTTTATCTGGGGTTCATAATCCTCAGGCGGGGCAATAGGCTTAAATGCCTGTGCAAAGTGCTTGTTTGGTTGGGTTTCGTTAAAGGCTTGATTGGTTTCGGCTTTCGCGTTATTTTGATTTTCTAAAGCCTCCAAAACCTTAATTTCCTCTTCGGTAAGTTCGGGCTCGGGTTCAATTTCGTAGTAACTTTCCGCGATTCTTTCCTTTTGTTTAACAAGACTGAAATTGAATATAGAAAGTACCACCGTGCCCATAATGAGCAAGGTCAACAAAAGCGCTTTATGTTGATTCGATAAGTTCAAATTGAGGCGTTTTCAAACTATTTTATACTGAAATATACGTAAAAATTTAGGATTTAGTCTTTTAGGCTACCAATAAAGGCATCTATAGACATGCCATTTTCAACATTGAAGTCTCCAATTCTAGTGCGTCGCAATGTGGATAAATGCGCTCCGGAATGTAATGCTTTCCCAAAATCGTGAGCTAAAGAACGAATGTAGGTGCCTTTGGAGCAAATTACTCTGAAATCTACCTCCAACCCACATATTTTAGTGATTTCGAACTCAGAAATAGACACGGTTCTAGATTTTATTTCAACGTCTTCCCCAGCCCTTGCAAATTCGTATAAACGCTTGCCGTCCTTTTTTACTGCTGAAAACACGGGAGGAAACTGTTGAATTTCACCAATAAATTGTTGAGTGGATTTATGGATAAGTTCTACGGAAATATGGTCAGTGGGAAAAGTGTTGTTAATTTCAGTTTCCAAATCAAAAGACGGTGTGGTGCTTCCCAGAACCATTGTGCCAGTGTACTCCTTAATTTGTCCCTGATAGGTGTTGATTTCTTTTGTTTTTTTTCCTGTACAAACCACTAGTAATCCAGTGGCTAGGGGATCTAAAGTCCCCGCATGTCCCACTTTTATTTTTTTAATATTGAAGGTCTGTCGGATTTCCCACCGTAGTTTGTTCACAACTTGAAAGGATGTCCAATTTAGGGGCTTATCAATTAAAAGGACTAGTCCAGAAAGAAAATCTTCGGCCGTCATTATTTATTCATTAAAGCTACCACAATGGCAATTACCCCAACAATTACGCAGTAAATTGCAAAATAGGATAATTTGCTTTTCTTTACCAAAGCAATCATCCAAGTGCAAGCGAATAGACCTGCGACAAAGGCCGCAATAAACCCCATAGAAAGCGCAGTAAAATTTTGGCTATCAGTAGAAATATCACCGCTTAATATGTCTTTCGCTATTTTGCCAAAAATTAGAGGAACCACCATCAAAAATGAAAATCGCGCCGATTTGGTTTTGTCAATGCCTAGTAATACGGATGTTGAAATAGTCGCCCCAGATCTTGAAATTCCTGGTAGCATGGCAATGGCCTGAGAAACACCTATAACAAATGCATTGCTAAAACTCACTTTTTTGTTGGTATCCTTGGCTTTATCGGCCAAAAAAAGAAGGAGGGCTGTAATGATCAACATGCACCCCACCAATAGGATATTGCCACCGAAAAGTGACTCCAACTGTTCTTCAAAAAACAAACCAACAACCACCGCGGGTATCATGGAAACCACAATTTTTGCCAAAAACTGTATGTCCTCATTCCAGTCAAATTTGAGGATACCTTTGACGATATTCCAAATATCCTTTCTAAAAACAACAATGGTACTCAAAGCTGTAGCAAAGTGCAGTACTACCGTAAACAAGAGGCTTTCCTCAGGAACAGAATGGTCTCCCAAAATGGCCTTGCCTAATTCTAAATGCCCACTAGAAGAGACAGGCAAGAACTCTGTCAACCCTTGAATAATTCCTAATAAAATAGCGTCAATTACATCCATGGCGCAAAAATATTAAAATACTCATACAAAAGACTTTTTTGGGTTTAAACTTTAAATGAAGGAATCGTATTTTAGATGTATGAAAATTGTCATTGCACCGGATAAATTCAAAAACTCCTTGACAGGATTGGACTTTTGCGAGGCTGTAGAAACCGTACTAAAACAGGTTTATCCAAATATCGAAATATTGAAATTGCCTTTGGCGGATGGTGGTGATGGCACGATTGAAGTGGTTAATTATTACCTAAAAGGAAAAACGATTCAATTAACGGTAAACAATCCCTTTTTTGAACCTGTAAAGGCCTCTTATTTATATGCTGAAAATTCTAAAAAAGCATTCATCGAAATGGCGGAAGCTTCTGGAGTTAAGTTGTTGCAACCAGAACAATTTGATTGTAAAAATGCGACCACTTTAGGTACTGGCGAACTTGTTTTAGATGCCCTTAAGAGAGGTGCTGAAACTATTATTCTTGGTATAGGTGGAAGCGCTACCAACGATTGTGGTATAGGTATGGCTACCGCTTTAGGATATCGGTTTTTAGATGCTAATGAAGATGAAGTAAAACCCATTGGAGCAAATTTATCTCGAATTAAATCTATAGATGAGTCCCAAGTACATCCAAGATTGAAAGGAGTTGAGTTTCAAATAGCTTGCGACGTCACCAATCCCTTATATGGCGAAAATGGGGCGGCTTATGTTTATGGGGCTCAAAAGGGAGCCTCGGTTCTGGACATAAAATTACTAGATAAGGGATTGCTAGATTTTGCAAGTGTGTTGGAAGGTAAATTCAATGTTGATGTTCAATCCATAAAAGGAGCCGGAGCTGCCGGGGGCATGGGCATCGCTTCAAAATTGTTTTTGAATGGCCATTTGGCACCGGGCATAAATCTCATTAAGAATTTGGCTAATTTTGATGAAAATATTTCAGGAGCCAATTGGATTATTACGGGTGAAGGTAATTTAGACGCTCAAACCCTTTCTGGCAAAACCATTAAAGGTGTTTTAGACTCGGCCAAAACAAAGCAGATTAATGTAGCAACCTTCTGTGGTGGCATCGATTTTGAAGGAAAGTCACCAGAGGAATTGGGCATTCAATACGCTGATGCCGTCATGAATTATGCCAACAATCTAGAAGATGCCATGAAAAATAGTCTTGAATATCTTAAAGAAATCGCCAAGAAATTTGCCCACGAAGTTTTAAAGTAAGTATTTTGAAAAAAAATATTGTATGAAACTCTATCCATTAAAGTTTGAACCAAAATATAGTTACCGGATTTGGGGAGGTGAAAAATTAAAAACTGTTTTGAATAAGAACTATGCTCTGGACAGTATTGGAGAGTCATGGGAGATTTCGGATGTTGAAGACAATGAAACTTTGGTATGCGAAGGTGCTTTGGAAGGAAAGACGCTAAAGAACTTAATTCATGAATTTAAAGAAGAATTTCTCGGCAAAAGTGTATATCAAAATTTCGGGGATAGTTTTCCCCTGTTGATTAAGTTTATAGACGCTAAAAACCCATTGTCCATTCAAGTGCACCCAAGTAATGAACTGGCAAAAGAGCGTCATAATTCTTTTGGAAAAAACGAGATGTGGTATGTGATGCAGGCTGAGGAAGATGCTCAATTGATAGTTGGTTTTAATCAAAATGTTGATAGGGAAAGCTATCAATTACACCTCAATGATGGAACTCTATTGGATATTTTAAATATTGAAAAAGTCGATCAAGGCGATACTTTTTATATTCCTACGGGAAGGGTGCATGCCATTGGTGCGGGAGTTCTGCTAGCTGAAATTCAACAGACTTCGAATATAACCTATCGCATTTATGATTATGACAGGGTGGACAAAAAAACAGGTGAAAAAAGAGAGCTACATACGGAGATGGCCTTAGATGCCATCGACTTTAAGCACTATCCTAATTACCGTAGCACATATTCTATTAAAGAGGCTAATGTTTCGAACAAATTGGTGCATTCACCATATTTCAAAACCAACATTATGCATGTTACCGAAGAAATAATAAAAGACTATTCGCAAATTGATAGCTTTATTATTTATATGTGTGTTGAAGGGGCTTTGATTGTGGAATCAGAAAATGAAGCTTACCCAGTTAATACAGGTGAAACCCTGCTTATTCCTGCTTGTGTTGAGCAGATAAAAGTATCTGGGAAGAGCGCCAAAATTTTAGAAATATATTTATAAGAAAGCGTTGACTTATTCTTTATCGGGATTTAACAAAATCGCATAAATCTGAATGCCAAAACCAATAAGGACCAAAGTCGGGGCCAATCGGATACGTCGCCAAGAAAAGATTTCGGGATTAAAAACGTTGGGGTCGTCACTGCCACCACCGGCCATCAAGATAAAACCGAGGGCAATACAGCCCAGCCCGATAAACATCCATTTATAGTTTTTCTTCCCAAAAACAAATGTGGGCTTTGTAGCGTCCTTACGTTTTTTTTCTCCCATGTTGAATTAATGAAATACGAATGTGTGCAAAATAAACGATTTATTTAGAATAAAGGTGTTAACACTATTGTAAACTCTAAAATCATTTTAAGTTTTTCAATCTTCCACAAAGATTAATATTAGCTTTCCATACTGTTCCATGGAATCGTTTGCATCAATTTGATACGTGTATTTACCTTTTTCTAAAGGGGTTTCCCCGACATAATCAATGGGTTGAATTGTATAAGTAGTTCCGTCAATCTCCAATTCTACGAAGCCATATCTGTACGCCAGATCAAATGTTTTGTAAGTGGAGGTTTTGCCAGCTTCAAGATCCTCAAAGCTGGTAGAGTTCACTGTAATGTTTTTATAATCAAACTCACTTACGTTTGACAGACGAATTTCAACCGCTTCTTCTGGCAGGTCATCATTAGCACAATGGGTAAACAAAAGGATAAACAAAAAAAGTGGTGTTATAAATTTTAGGGACTTCATAAACAATAGTTTAATCTATAGATGCAATTTATATAAAAAAGTTGCTTAGGAAAACTTAATAATACAACTCATCCGTCTTTAAATTCAGAAAACGTTGCGTAGCGAAGTGTGTGCTAATCCAAGTGATGACAATCCCTAACCCGAAAATGACAACAAAAAGTAGCACCATTAAAACAGGATTGGATAGCAGTTCCAATTCGGGGAAGGTTTTATTCAAATAATATAAAACAATTGCCATGCCCGCCATGGCTAAAATGGCACCAACAATGCCCAAACGGATACTTTTCCAAACAAACGGGCGACGAATAAAGCGCTTTGTGGCTCCTACCATTTGCATCGTTTTGATAGTGAAACGTTTGGAATACACCGCCAAACGCAAAGAACTATTGATGAGCAAAACAGCAATTAAAGTGAATAACCCGCTAATAACCAACACCCAAAAACTGATTTTCTTTACGTTGTCGTTCATCAAATTCACCAAATCGTTGTCGTAGGTGACCTCTTCAACGAATTTCTTGTTTAAAGCTTCGGCTGATATTTTTTCAAGATGTTCGGAGGTGACGAAGTCCGCTTTCAAATGCACATCGATTGAGTTTTGTAATGGGTTGTATCCCACAAAATCCATAAAATCCTCGCCTGTTTCGGTTTTCATAAATTCGGCCGCTTGTTCTTTGGAAACATACTCGGTCGATTTTACATAATCCGCCATGGCTAAACTTTTTTCAAGTTGTTTGCGTTCTACTTCCTTTGCGGTATCTTTCAAATAAATGGTCACCACAACTTGTTCCTTAAAATGGTCCGAAACCTTTTTGGCATTCAACACGAGCATCCCTAACAATCCCAATAAAAACAGTACCAAGGCGATACTGACCACCACCGAAATGTAGGAAGAAACCAATCGGCGTTTTTGGTGTTTTTCAAAGGATGCACTCATAGGGGAATTGGATTAACGGTGTAAAAATAGCAAAGTATTCTAATTCACTGTTCTTTACAACGTTTAAACTTTTAACATTGTTATAATAAGTTTAAATTTGCGCGATTAATGCTCTCGCTAAGGTGCAGAGAAGCAAAGAAATTATATTTTATTAAGGTTAATTCTTTGCGACTTCGCGACTTTGCGCGAAAAAAAGAGTTTATGAAGTACAATTTCAACGAGATTGAAAAGAAGTGGCAAGACTATTGGAGAGACAATAAAACGTTTGAAGCTAAAAACCCTCCCCTTTCGGGGGAGATGGAGGGGGCTCCGAAGTTTTACGTGCTGGATATGTTCCCTTACCCAAGTGGTGCCGGGTTGCACGTTGGGCATCCTTTAGGTTATATTGCTTCGGATATTTATGCGCGATACAAACGTCACCAAGGGTTTAATGTGTTGCATCCTCAAGGTTACGATAGTTTTGGATTACCTGCGGAACAATATGCGATTCAAACGGGGCAACATCCGGCCATTACTACTGCCGAAAACATCAAGACCTACCGTCGTCAGTTGGACCAAATTGGATTTTCTTTTGATTGGTCCCGGGAAGTGCGTACTTCTGACCCAAAGTATTACAAATGGACGCAGTGGATTTTCATTCAACTCTTCAATTCATGGTACAATAATGAGAGTGATAAGGCGGAAGACATTTCAGAACTCATTAAAATTTTTGAAGCTGAAGGCAATACCAAAGTGAACGCTGTTTGTGATGATGATGTAGAATCATTTTCTGCTGAAGATTGGAATGGCTTTTCTTCTGAGAAACAACAAGAAATCCTTCTGCAATACAGGTTGACGTATTTGGCGGAAACCGAAGTCAATTGGTGTCCTGCTTTAGGAACCGTATTAGCCAATGATGAAATCGTGAATGGGGTTTCAGAACGTGGCGGTCATCCAGTTATCCGTAAAAAAATGACCCAGTGGAGCATGCGTATTTCTGCCTATGCTGAGCGTTTGCTTCAAGGTTTGGACACAATTGATTGGACGGATTCCTTAAAGGAAAGCCAGCGCAACTGGATTGGGAAATCGGTTGGGGCATCGGTTACCTTCCCCGTCATTAAGAATGAGGTGGCTGAGGCTCTCGAAGCCACTACGGATAAGGACACTTCGAGCGCCTCAGTGTCCGAGTATTCAATAGAAGTATTCACAACAAGACCCGATACCATTTTTGGAGTAAGTTTTATGACCCTTGCCCCCGAGCACGAACTTGTACCAAAAATTACAACCCCAGAACAAAAAGCTGCCGTGGAAGCTTACATTGAAGCGACAGCAAAACGAAGCGAACGCGATAGAATGGCGGATGTAAAAACAATAACAGGTGCCTTTACTGGCACTTATGCAGAACATCCGTTTACGAAAGAGCCCATCCCAATTTGGATCGGGGATTACGTATTGGCAGGTTATGGGACCGGAGCGGTGATGTCCGTGCCTTGTGGCGACCAACGTGATTATGATTTTGCGAAACATTTTAATATTCCAATTCCTAACATTTTTGAAGGGGTGGATATTTCTGAGGAAGCCTTTGCCGATAAAGACAAAACTATTATTGCCAAAAGTGATTTTATCAATGGCATGAACTATAAAAAAGCGACCAAACGCGTCATTTATGAATTGGAGCAAATCAGACAAGGTGAAGGCAAAACCAATTACCGTTTGCGCGATGCCGTATTTAGTCGTCAGCGTTATTGGGGTGAACCGTTTCCTGTATATTATGTGAATGGCTTACCACAAATGATTGATACTGAACATTTGCCAATTGAATTGCCGGAAGTTGAAAAATACCTCCCAACCGAAACGGGCGAACCACCACTTGGAAATGCAAAAGTTTGGGCTTGGGACACTCAAAAAAATGAAGTGGTGTCCAATGATTTGATTGATGATAAAACGGTATTTCTTCTAGAGCTGAATACCATGCCCGGTTGGGCGGGGAGTTCGCAGTACTTTAACCGCTACATGGACCCCAATAATGATGAGGCCATCTTCTCAAAAGAAGCCATCGATTATTGGCAACAGGTAGATTTGTATATCGGAGGCTCCGAACACGCCACAGGGCATTTGCTCTATTCCCGTTTTTGGCAAAAGTTTATGTTTGACAAGGGCTATGTCAATCATGATGAATATGCCAAAAAGCTAATTAACCAAGGAATGATTTTGGGGACTAGTGCTTTCGTTTATAGAGTATTTCCACATTGGAATAAAAAAATAGACTCCAATAACACCAAAAGTGGGTTGATTACAGAATCGGTCTTTTATGTAAGTCAGGATATATTTGAGCTATTTGCGGATAGAAGAGAATATTATAGAAAGCCTGTAAAAGAACTTAATCCGATTATTAAAAATAAACTATTGAGTCTATACTCTATACATTTGGATAATCAGTTAAGTGAATCCGATTTAATAAGCCATTCAGATTCTTACATCACATTTACAGTTGATAAAATACATGTTGATGTTTCATTTGTCAATTCTTCAGATGAATTAGATATTGATGCCTTTAAAAATTGGAGATCAGAATTTAAAAATGCAGAATTCATAACTGATGGAACTGAAGCTTTTAAGGTTCATCGTGAAGTCGAAAAAATGTCCAAATCCAAATATAACGTAGTCAATCCAGACGATATCGTAAACGACTATGGTGCAGACAGTTTACGCCTATATGAAATGTTCTTAGGCCCATTAGAGCAATACAAACCTTGGAATACAGCCGGTATCACAGGAGTGCATAACTTTTTGAAGAAACTTTGGAAGCTATACCATCAAGGAGAAAACGGAGCATTCCACGTTACTGACACCCCTCCTTCGGAGGGGAAGGGGGAGGCTCTTAAAACCCTCCACAAAACCATCAAAAAGGTTCAGGAAGATATTGAGAACTTCTCATTCAATACATCGGTATCTACATTTATGATTGCGGTAAATGAGTTGACCGCTCAAAAGTGTACTTCAAAAGACATTTTAGAACCGTTGTTGATTTTGATTTCACCGTATGCGCCACATATCGCCGAGGAACTTTGGGAAAAACTAGGAAATAAACCATCAATTTCAACAGCACCATTTCCAAAATTTGAAGAAAGTCATTTGGTGGAAAGCAGTAAAAATTACCCCATTTCATTCAACGGAAAAACGCGTTTCACAATGGAATTGCCGTTGGATATGAGCAAGGAAGACATCGAAAAAGCGGTAATGTCCAACGAAAAAACACAGGAGCAATTAAGCGGACGTACCCCAAAAAAAGTGATTGTGGTGCCGGGAAGAATTGTAAACATCGTTGGTTGATGAAGTATATTTATAACGTTACGGTAAACATTGACGAGTCCATTCATAACGAATGGTTGGCCTGGATAAAGGAACATATTCCTCAAGTTTTAGGCACAGGAAAGTTTGAAAAAGCCACCTTGACCAGAGTTTTGGTGGACGAAGATATGGGAGGTATTACCTACTCGATTCAGTATCAATCCTACTCCCGAGAGGCTTTGGACGCTTACTATCGGGAAGATGCCGAAAAGTTAAGAAGCGACGGTCTTAAAAAATTCGCCGATAAAATGTTGGCCTTTAGAACCGAGCTTCAGATTATTGATGAGTACACTGTGAATTTTAAATAACTGAAGTAGACCAGTCAGGTCTATATCAACTTTGTGTCTTAGCGCCCCTGCCTACCGGCAGGCAGGTTTGCGAGAAAAACATATGTCAGTAAAAGCAAAAAAACATTTAGGTCAGCATTTTTTAAGGGATGAAAATATCGCTAAAAAAATAGCGGATACACTTTCTTTGGAAGGGTATCAAAACGTATTGGAAATTGGGCCTGGGATGGGAGTGCTGACTAAATATTTGCTTCAAAAGGACATCACCACCTATGTCATCGAAATTGATTCAGAATCGGTGGAATATCTTCAGGCCAACTATTTGAATTTAGCACCTCGCATCATTGAAAAGGATTTTCTGAAATACGATTTGAACGACATTTTTAAAGGTGAGCCACTAGCCATAATTGGCAATTTCCCCTATAATATTTCCTCACAGATCGTTTTTAAAACCTTAGAGATGCGCAACCAAATTCCTGAGTTTTCGGGGATGTTTCAAAAGGAAGTCGCTCAACGTATTTGTGCCAATGAAGGCAATAAAATTTATGGGATTCTTTCTGTGTTAACCCAAGCCTTTTACGACGCAGAATATTTGTTTACCGTTCCCCCTTCAGTATTTAATCCCCCTCCAAAAGTGGATTCAGGGGTATTAAGACTCACCAGAAAAGAAAACTACAAGCTACCTTGTGATGAGGTACTGTTCTTCAAAATAGTAAAAACAGCTTTCCAGCAACGTCGAAAGACACTTCGTAACAGTTTAAAAACATTGGATTTATCCGATAATTTAAAAGCAAATGTTATCTTTGGCCAGCGTCCGGAACAATTGAAAGTTCAGGAGTTTATTGAACTGACGCAGATGATTGAAGCGGATAAAAAATAACCGTCTTTGTCAGGTCGAGTGATTTTAATTTGATACTAAAAATCAAATTGAAATAGTATCGAGACCTATTTATAAAGGCGTTTGTTCTCGATACATCACGCCCTAGCGTGATACTCGAACTGACATACTGACATAATTTCCATTGAAATGGAAGAAAAAGAAAAAGAAAACATACAATTTGAGCTGACGGATGAGCTTTTGGAGCAGGTTGAAGGTCTTGTAGCATCCCAAGAGGATAAAGAACTTCAAAAACTGCTCAAGGAGTTTCATTACGCGGATATTGCCGAAATTCTGGATGAACTTAATCTAGAACAGGCGATTTACGTCATCAAATTATTGGATTCTGAAACTACTTCCGACATCCTGATGGAATTGGATGAGGATAATCGGGAGAAAGTGCTCCAAAACCTTACGGCCAAGGAAATTGCCGAAGAGGTGGAAGAACTGGATACCGATGATGCGGCGGACATTATTGCAGAATTGCCAGAAGAACGCCAACAGGCGGTTATCGACAAAATTGAAGACGAGGAGCATAAAGAGGAAATCCAGGAACTCCTTGCCTATGAGGAGGATACAGCCGGTGGTCTTATGGCTAAGGAATTGGTGAAAGTGTATGAAACTTGGACAGTTGCGGGCTGTTTGAGACGGATTCGCGGACAGGCCAAAGATGTTAGACGCGTACATTCCATTTATGTCGTCACCAAGGAAGAAAAATTGATTGGGCGTCTGTCTTTAAAAGATTTGGTGGTGGCAAAAAACGATCAAAAAATTGCTGATATCTATATTTCAAATGTGGATTATGTGTACGACCATGAAGATGTTGAGGAAGTTGCCAAGGTAATGGCCAAATACGATTTGGAAGCCATTCCTGTGGTGGACGAAAATAAAACCTTGCTGGGACGCATTACTATTGATGATATTGTGGATGTTTTAAAAGAGGAAGCAGACAAGGACTACCAATTAGCAGCGGGTATCACGGGCGATGTGGATTCGGATGACAGCATTCTGCAATTGACGCGTGCACGCTTGCCATGGCTGTTTTTAGGGTTGATAGGGGGTATTGGTGCATTCATCATTATGGAAGGATTTAAAGGCTTGTTTACTGGGAAGGCCGTCATACTTTTCTTTTTTACGCCCCTGATTGCGGCAATGGCCGGAAACGTGGGCGTGCAATCCAGTGCCATCATTGTTCAAGGTTTGGCGAATGACGATGTAAAAGGCAGTATCAATAGCCGGCTGATCAAAGAAATGTTACTTGCCACGCTTAATGGGTTGATTTTGGCCCTATTCCTGTTTCTTTTTGTTTGGATGTTTGAAGGAGAAATGAATACCGCATTTGCTATTTCCATATCCTTGGTCGTAGTTATCATCGTGGCCGGTATCATAGGTACTTTTGTCCCGTTATTTCTTAATAAGCGAGGTATAGACCCTGCCATTGCCACAGGGCCATTTATTACTACTAGCAATGATATCCTCGGGATTCTGCTTTATTTCTGGATTGCGAAATTGATTTTAGGGATTTAATCCGAAATAGCAATTGTAGAGATTGAAGACATGCCTTTGGTGTCATCTGGGTACGACGGACGCCTTTTAGTTTTAGGGTAATTTTATTAATTTCAAAGGGCTATTCTTCGTTTTTTATAAGTAGCATCTCTATGGCGACTGCTCAAAATTATCCACGCATTGCTTGTAAGTATCAACATCAATTTCAATAGGATCAATGATTTGAGCCGAACTTCATCGGGTCAACATTAAAGCAATAACTCCGGGGATTGCTCCAACATCTAAAATAGAGAACGGATTTCCAACAACAGAGGCCCAGGCTCCCAATAATACGCTGTCGGTTCCAATTTTCGTGGCACATCGGTTTTTGGCCTCCTTAATTTGTTTGAACTGAAAAAGAATCATCATATATTTCTTACTTTAATATGCATTTAGTCGTATATCAATGTTAAAAATCGCTATAAAACAGCTAAAATATCCGATAAAGTGCATTTGTTTTGAAATTTTTTTATAACTTGTTTGGGCTTTTCTCAAACTAATTGAACAAAACAAAACTATAAACAACTAATAAATACTTAAGACTATGGTGCAACAAACTCAAAAAATCAGGCAACTCAATCAACTCTTGGTGATCAACCACAAAGCAGAAAGGGCTTATTTAGAAGCTCTGGAGTCAGCTGAAAATGAAGAATTAAAACAGTTTTTCAGGGCAAGGGCCTTTGAGCGGAATGAGTTTTGTAGGTATTTGGGAGCAGAGATTAGATTATTAGGTGGTGCTCCAAATTTCTCCGATGCAATAGATGCCAAAACAAAAATCAATTGGCCTGATTTTAAGAAGGTACTTGCTTCTAAAAACCCGCGTGCCCTGTTCAATGAGATTAACAGACTTAAGAGTGCATGCGTTGCGCAATACAATAGGGTGTTGAACAGTTTTGAGTTTCAGGAAAGTTTGGCAAATTTACTTGAGAAACAAAAACAAATTATTGGCTCGTCCATAAGTCTTATGAGATATAAGGATGGCTTAGCATCTGCACAACCAAGCTTAGCTTCAAACGGCTAATCTGCCGAATACTTTAATACTTATTGGCACTCAATACAAATGTATTGGGTGCTTTTTTTTGGGATCAGCACTTATGAGTTGAAGTCCTATTAATGGGTAGTCATTAACATTTACCTCGTTAAAATGTCATAAATAGTGCTAAAAAATGTTAAAAATGCTGGGGTAAATATACGGTTTTCCAATTTTGGGCGTATATTAATTAGTATCTCTGTTGATATGTTTAATTTATAAAAACTTTGAATATGAGACATTTAGAAAAAAATATGGCACATTTGAATAGCTTATTGCATTTAAATTACGAGGTTGAAGAGATATACCACGAAGTGCTTGAGCATGTTCAAGGTGAAAGTTTGAAAACCTTTTTTAGAAACGCTGGTTTTGTGCGTAACGAATTCAATAGGGTGCTTAGAGGTGAAATAGAAAATTTTGGTTTTGAGCCTGTGGAATATAACGGAGTAGGTAGAATGTACAAACGTATTTTGATGAAAATCAAAAGCATGATTGGAAAAGAAGAGGATATTGAATTATTGCAACAAGTAAGCAATATTGAGCAATTGACTATTGGAGCTTACAACGTTGTTTTACAGGAAAGGCACTTGCCCTTGTCTGTATGCAAAGTGCTTATTGAGCAAAGGGATAAAATGCAGAAAACGATAAACACCATTGAAGTAAAGGAGGCCTTGGTGGCATAAAAGTTTGACAGACTTGTCGATAATAAGCTGGCCTAATTCGGGTTGGCTTTTTTATTTTGAAAAAAAGAGAATTATAAATACAAATCGATGAGGCCTTCTGGGGTTTCAACAACAATATTTTTATTTTCTCTATCCACCTTCTTGATAAACTCGTCGTTCATGGGGATAAGAATTTCAAGACCGTTTCTGTCCACTTCAAAAAGAGCTTGCGCCGTGGTATCGTTAATCGACTTTACAACGCCCACTTCACCAAAATTTTTATCTACAATGGTGAAGCCGATAATTTCATGAAAGTAGAATTTATTGCCTTCCAATTTTGGGAGAAGTTCTAAAGGTAAATATAGTTCGCTTTTAAGAATAGAATCAGCATCTGCTTCGGTGTCCACATCTTCAAACTTCAATCGTAACAATTCTGATTTATGCAGTTGGGAATGCTCCACAAAAAATGGCACGAGATTATTGCGCAGTTCTAAAAAAATGGCGTCCAAATTTTCATAAAGTTCTGGCTGGTCGGTGTCCAATTTTGCTAAAACCTCGCCTTTAAAACTGTATTTTTTTACGATTTTACCTAGGTAAAAACAGTCTTCTTTTTTCATGACAAATTACTGATTTGTCACCCTGAACTAGTTTCAGGGTCTCATTATTATAATTTTCTAGATACTGAAACAAGTTCAGCATTATGCAAAAAGAAAGATTTTTGCATAAAAAACCCCGACGATATTGTCGGGGCTAAAAGTATAAAAAATAGTAATTTCTTATTCTTCTTCGTTTGAAGCTTCAGCTTCCGCAACGGGAGCATCATCCTCAGTGGCGTCCTCTTCAACAACAGGAACAGCCGCAGCAATTCTTGCTTCATTCACTGCTTTTTCAGCAGCCAATGCTTCAGCTTTAGCTTTAGCTTCAGCTTCAGATAGTCCGTCAGCTTTCGCTTGGATTTTAGCCTCTTTTTCCTCTAACCAAGCTTTGAATTTTTCTTCAGCCTGCTCTTCGGTCAAAGCCCCTTTTGTTACTCCACCTGCTAAATGATTTTTCAATAAAGCACCTTTGTAAGATAATAACGCCTTAGCGGTATCTGTGGGTTGAGCACCATTTTGCAACCATTTTACAGCACCGTCAACGTCAAGTTCTACTGTTGCAGGGTTAGTGTTTGGATTGTAGGCGCCCAATTTTTCTAGGTATCTACCATCTCTTTTTGATCGTGCATCTGCTGCAACGATCCAATAATAAGGTTTCCCTTTTTTACCGTGTCTTTGTAATCTAATTTTTACTGGCATAATAATTAATTGTTTGAGGTTCCCGACCTCGGTTATTAATTGAAAAAAATTCCTTGAAGTTTTTGCTTCAAGGTTTCCTTTGAAATTGTCATTCCCGAGACATCGGGAATCTAAATAAAGAATTTTGTCGGCAGCTTAAATACTACTAGTTTGAAAAATTCTTTATTGAGGGCGCAAATATACGTAAAAAGTTAAAAGTTAAGAGTTAAAAGTTAAAAGTTTTTGGACTAATCAAAAACATCTGTGCTTTAGCCAATAGTGTTCCTTTTTAATGAGTACTGCTAAAATAATAAACAAACCGGAGTAGGTGTTTTTATGTCAATAAAGAAAGCACGTTGGTTTGAAATGAAGGTTTTAAAGACTGAAATATTGTTATTCTTTTTTAGCCTTTAATAAAATTTTAGTTAGAGGCCTTTGGCCATCCGTTATTAACACAAGTGTTTCCCTTTTGTATTCCATTCTAACTACTGCTGTTCTTTAAATGTTAACAAGAAAAGCCTTAACTGTTAAAGTCCTATGAATACTGCTAAAAACTGTTAAAAAACTTGACATTGCCCCTAGTATCCGTTATACTGTTGTTGATGGATGTGAAACAATAAGCATCTTAAAAGAAATTATTGAAATTTAAAAATGAAAATGATAATATGAAGTACACTGAAAAGATTTCAAAAAATTTAAATGAATTATTAATGAAGAATTATGACGCTGAAAAGGGTTATAAAAATGCAGCTGAAAACGTAGAAAGCCACACATTAAGACAGTTTTTTGATAGAATGGCATCCGAAAGAGGCGAGTTTGCTCGCGAGCTCAAAACAGAAATTCTGAGATTTGGTGAGGAACCAAAGGACTCAGGCAGTTTTAAAGGTTTAGTTCATAGAAACTGGATGGATCTGAAAACCTTATTCTCCTCAAATGATGAGGGTGCAATAATTGAAGAAGTTATCCGTGGTGAAGAAAAAAGTTTAGATGCGTACTACGATATACTGAAGGAAAGAAATCTACCAGCGAGTATCGATGCGTTGTTGTTTAAACAAAAAACCGCCATTCAAGCTACTATTAATTCTGTAAAAGTACACGAAGAATTAGTGTCATAAATAGACATTATTTAGGTTAAGTAGGTAGCAGCCCTCCCGATTATTTTGGGAGGGCTGTTCTTTTTATACCATCAACAATATTCAAAATACTCAATATTAGGTATTTTATGTTACCCATGCGGTTTGTAGTTTTATCCCGCTATTAATTAGTTCTTAGGGAGAATTTAGCGAAGTGCTTCCGCGCCGTTTGGCGTGGGGCACTTTTTTTGTTTTATATGTATTTTGATATCCATAATTTACCCTTTATTGGGTATTTCTTCGCCATTGACTTATCAGTAGTTTTACAATATAGTTTTTTATTCGCTAGTATCAATTGCATCTGCTTTCAATCGAGTTCCAGACGAGTAATCACGCTAGTACAAAGTCTATTTGTTTTTAGCGTATGAGTAATGTTTAAATTAAAATATATCTATTATGAAAACTATCATTTTTGTTTTTTTTGTGTCAATTTTTAGTGGATTTGGCACTCTTGATTGGCAACGGTTAGATGAGAAACCGTCTAAGCATGAACTGTTTGAGGAAGAGGACTTACTATGTAACCCGTATTTGTATACCGATACAATAAAAAATCAAGTCGTACTAAACAACCCGTGTATAAATGGAGTAACAGTTTGGTATAGAGTTGACTATCCTAACGGCACATGGCAAAAATTCAGGTATAACCTAAATGGAGGTTCCTATGTTGTTTTAGGACACTCTGCTCCCTATTATCGAATTCTTAATTGGTGGTACTGGTAGGTTAAATCATTGAAGTTGCATCTAAAAGCTCTAGGGAGTTTCAGCTAAGTTTTTTAACACGTCAATTGATTAGGTTTAAAAGTATTTGGCGAAGTGCTTCCGCGCCGTTTGGCGTGGGGCACTTTTTTAGTATTTGGCCAAAAAAGGATTGTTCAAAACTCTTCATAACTCCCTGATAAAAAAGTAGAAATTCTACCTATTTTTATATGCTCGTTTTGCTCGAATCCACGACTAAACGAATCAACAAATAAACATCTCGTATGTATTTAATCTTCGATACCGAAACGACGGGTTTGCCCAAGCGCTGGGACGCACCAATTACTGATGTTGACAACTGGCCAAGGTGCATACAAATAGCATGGCAATTGCACGATGCGATGGGAAATTGTATCGACCACCAAGATTATTTGATACAGCCCGACGGGTTTAATATTCCCTATGATGCGGAAAAAATTCACGGGATTTCTACGGAATTGGCTCAAGAAAAAGGTGTGCCTTTGGATGAGGTATTGGAAAAATTCAATGAAGTTTTAGGCAAAACAAAGTTTGTCGTCGGTCAGAATTTAAAGTTTGATTTGAATATCATGGGTGCCGAATTTGTCCGTGAAAATGTTGAAAACAATTTACAGGAGTTACCTGTTTTGGACACCTGTACCGAACACACAGCACAGTTGTGTCAAATTCCAGGCGGACGTGGGGGAAGATTTAAACTGCCAACTTTGACGGAACTGCACGAACATTTATTCAATGAACCTTTTGCAGAGGCTCACAATGCAACAGCTGATGTAGAGGCTACAACACGTTGCTTTTTGGAACTGGTTCGTTTGGGCGAGTATACCAAAAACCAATTAGATGTTGAGCCTGATTATTTCCAGGATTTCAAAGAGGCCAATCCCGATACAGTTCAGACCATTGGTTTAAAGCACATCAACCTTAAAAAGGAAAGTACCAAAATCAGGGAGCGTATTGAAAAATCCCAATCTGGAATTTCTTCGGAGGATATTCAACAAAATGTTTCCGATTTAGCAGATGTTGATTTTGTCCATTTGCATAACCATTCGCAATTCTCAGTATTGCAATCCACTATGAGTGTTGGTGATTTGGTGAATGCAGCGGCAGAACAGAATATGTCGGCGGTAGCATTGACCGACCATGCCAATATGATGGGAGCGTTTCATTTTGTGAATGCTGTCAATCGCGTCAACAGTGGTATCAAAGATAAAATTGCTGAAGCTGAAGAAAAGGGTGAAGCGACCGATGCCAAACTAATCAAGCCAATTGTTGGCTGCGAATTTTTCGTGTGTGAAGAACATACCGATAAAACCCGAAAGGATAACGGGTATCAAATTGTCCTTTTGGCAAAAAATAAAAACGGCTATCACAATCTGGCAAAACTGTCGTCCCATGCCTTTGTGGACGGGTTTTACTATTTACCTCGAATCGATAAAAAATTGATTCAGCAATACAAAGAAGACCTAATTGTATTGACGGGAAATTTATATGGTGAAGTACCGAGCAAAGTCCTAAACATTGGCGAGAGTCAAGCAGAAGAAGCACTCATTTGGTGGAAGAATGAGTTTGGGGAGGATTTGTATGTGGAGCTAATGCGCCATAATCAGGAAGACGAAAATCGCGTAAACCCAACATTAATCAAACTGGCGAAAAAGCATGATGTCAAACTAATTGCGACCAACAATACCTATTATAAAAGTCAAGATGATGCGAATGCGCATGATATATTGTTGTGTGTAAAGGACGGTGAAAAGCAGGCCACTCCAATTGGCCGCGGTCGTGGCTATCGCTATGGATTGCCAAATCAGGAGTATTATTTCAAGTCTTCTGAGGAAATGAAAGCGATATTTCGGGATGTTCCCGAAGCGATTTTGAATGTTCAGGAAGTGGTGGACAAGGTGGAAGCCTTTCAATTGGCGCGTGATGTACTTTTGCCCGCTTTTGATATCCCCGATGAATTCAAACATGAAGAAGATTTAACTGATGGGGGCAAGCGCGGGGAGAATGCCTATCTCAAACATTTGGTGTACGAAGGCGCGAAAAAACGCTATGGCGAACCGCTTTCTGAAGAGGTGACAGAACGCCTCGATTTTGAATTAAACGTTATTGAAAATACTGGATACCCAGGATATTTCTTGATTGTAGAAGATTTCATCCGTGAAGCTCGAAATATGGACGTTTCCGTTGGCCCGGGACGTGGTTCCGCTGCAGGTTCGGTGGCCGCCTATTGCCTTTGGATTACCAATATCGATCCATTAAAGTACGATCTGCTTTTTGAGCGTTTTTTGAATCCAGACCGTATCAGTATGCCGGATATCGATATCGATTTTGATGACGAAGGCCGAAGTCGCGTGATGGACTATGTGATTGAAAAGTACGGAGCCAATCAGGTGGCACAAATCATCACCTATGGCACCATGGCCGCAAAATCCTCCATCCGGGATACGGCACGGGTGTTGGATTTGCCATTATTTGAAGCGGATAGGCTAGCTAAGCTGATTCCAAATATGTCCAAGTTGAACAAAATTTTCGGTTTGGACGAAAAGGAATTGGGGAAAAAATTCAGGGCTGAGGATGTTGAGAAAATCAACGAACTTTTAAACATTTCCGAAAGTGAAGGATTGGAAGCTAAAACCGTAAATACTGCCCGAACACTTGAAGGTTCCGTGAGGAATACGGGAATTCATGCTTGTGGAGTCATTATCACCCCAGATGACATCACGAAATTCGTTCCAGTGGCAACCGCAAAAGATTCCGATTTGTACGTTACCCAATTTGATAACTCTGTAGTGGAATCTGCTGGGTTGTTGAAAATGGATTTCCTTGGGTTAAAAACCTTGACGTTAATTAAGGATACGGTTAAGATCGTGAAGGCAAAACATGATATTCAACTTGATCCGGAAAGTTTTCCGCTTGATGACGAAAAGACCTATGAATTGTTCCAAAGAGGAGAAACCGTTGGGGTGTTCCAATACGAATCCCCCGGGATGCAAAAGCACCTTCGCGATTTAAAACCAACCGTTTTTGAGGATTTGATTGCGATGAACGCGCTCTACCGGCCGGGGCCAATGGAATATATTCCAAGCTTTGTTAGAAGAAAGCATGGTGATGAAGAAATCCAATACGATTTGCCTGCTATGGAGGAATACCTAAAGGAAACCTATGGGATTACAGTGTATCAGGAGCAAGTGATGTTGCTGTCCCAAAAACTGGCTGATTTTACCAAAGGTGAAGCAGATGTACTGCGGAAGGCTATGGGTAAAAAGCAGATTGCCGTTTTGGCCAAGATGAAACCCAAGTTTATCGAACAGGCCAGTGGCAATGGACATGACGCGAAAATTTTAGAGAAAGTTTGGAAGGATTGGGAGGCCTTTGCGAGTTACGCTTTTAACAAATCGCACTCCACTTGCTATGCTTGGATTGCCTATCAAACGGCCTATTTAAAAGCTCATTATCCTGCGGAATATATGGCAGCGGTTCTGAGTAATAATATGAACGACATCAAACAGGTGACCTTTTTCATGGAGGAGTGTAAGCGGATGAAATTGGACGTATTAGGGCCGGATGTTAACGAGAGTTATTACAAATTCTCGGTAAACAAAGATGGCGCAGTGCGCTTTGGTATGGGTGCCATCAAAGGGGTTGGTCATGGTGCGGTAATGACTATTGTGGAGCACCGAAAAAAGGATGGCCACTACAAATCTATTTTCGATTTGGCCAAACGTATTGATTTGCGCGCGGCCAATAAAAAGGCATTTGAAAATTTGGCGCTAGCTGGGGGATTTGATGGTTTGGGGGATACCCATCGCGCACAGTATTTCCATGATGACGGCGATGGGATTACTTTTTTGGAAAAAGCCATTAAGTATGCCCAAAAATATAAGGAAAACGAAAACTCGGCCCAAGTGAGTTTGTTTGGCGAAAGTAGCGATGTACAAATTCCTGAGCCACAAGTGCCACCTTGCGAAGAATGGGGTACTATGGAAAAACTGAGTAAAGAGCGTGAAGTTGTTGGCGTATATATTTCCGGGCACCCTTTGGATGATTTCAAAACCGAAATGGATACCTTTTGCAATGCCAGTGTTGGGATGTTCAATAACTTGGAGACCTACGTCAATAGGGAATTGGTATTTGGTGGCGTAGTAACGGACGTACAGCATCGCGTAAGCAAACAGGGTAAAGGTTGGGCATTGTTTACGGTTGAAGATTACAACGACAGCTATGAATTCAGAATTTTTGGTGAAGAATATTTAAAGTTTAGGCATTTCTTGATGCAAAACAATTTTGTGTTTGTAAAAACCTTTGTGCGTGAAGGATGGACCAATAAAGAAACTGGTAAAAAAGGGGATCCCCGATTGCAGTTTAATAACTTCCAACTGTTGCACGACGTAATGGAAAGTTATGCTAAAAAATTATCCATTCAATTGGATATTAATGATTTGAGCGAGCAAAAAATCATTGCGCTAAAAGAATTGTTGCACATGCACCCCGGAAATCAAGCTTTGAATTTTGTGGTGTACGACACCCGTGAAAAAATGAAACTGGCCATGCCAAGCCGTAAACAAAAGGTAAAAGTCTGCCAGGAATTATTGAATGAATTGGCGGATCGGGATGTGCGGTTTAAGTTGAATTAATGCGAAGTTTCAAACTCCGCACAATCCACCCGAATCTCAGACTGTTGCAATTCCTTTTCCAATAGATTACAGTAGTGGAGCTGACCGTTTTTCTGATAAAACTTGCAGGCATAACAAGTACGTTGCACGGTTAAAACACCAATTTTATTCAGTTTGAAAATTAATTGACTTAAAGTTTTAAATGTTTGTTGCAAATCTTTGTCGTGCAAACCGTCCAATTGACTTTTTAAGGGCTGAGCAAAATTTTCGGTTTGAGTGACTACGTTTTTTCCTTTATCAGATAATTGAATGGCATAGCTGCGGCTATCGGAAGAAGAAAACACTTTTTCAATCAATTCTTTTTTGAGCAAGACTCTTACGGCATCACTAATGGTGGGTTTCGTCACATTAAATTCCTTAGCCAAATGGCTCACGTTGCAGAATTCCAACTTGTGGTATTGGACAAAAATGAGGATTTGAATTTGTATAGGACTCAAGCCCAATAGTTTTGCCTTTTCCCATAGTAACACTTTGAATGCTTCAGAAATACGCTCCAACCCAGCAACAATTTTGCTGGAAATATCCAATTCTTGATGATTGGGATTAAAAATACTATCGCTCATAAAAAGATGCCTTATTAAAAGCTCAAAATATGTCAGTTTGAGCGCAGTCGAAAACCTTATATATCCAAAATATAGGCACTGTGATAGCATTTCGACTGCGCTCAATGTGACAAAACAATTGTCTTAGCTTTTAGCCGTTTCAAAGTTAGTAATCCTAACTATTAAAAGCAAATGTTACCCTTTTACGTCTGCCATGGAAGCGCCAAAATTGATGTGCAATACATTGCCTGTGGGTGTTACCAAAGCTGGTACGGATTTTACACCTGCTTTTTCAGCCTCTGGAATTCGCGAAGCATCTTCACCAAAATGAACGATGTCTACATTTTCTTTTCCGATAAGTTCGATAATGTCATGTTCAGCACTAACACAAACAGGACACCCTGCGTGATAAAAAATGGATTTACTCATGATTTTGAATGTTTTAAAATTAGAATACAAATATAGTAAGGAATCCTAACTATAGAAATTATTTATCAATTTTAACATTTAATAGGGTAGGAAAATTAGAAGTTCGCTTGTTCTATTAACAAAAGACAACAAAGACATTATTCCTAAGAAAAAGAAAATAGTTTAAGTGTGCCCCCACTTTAAAATCGTCACCTCACTTTGGGTGGCGATTTTTCTTTGATAGTATTTTTGGATTTAAGCATTGGAATCCAAATATTCACCTAATTGGCCGAGTTTATCATCCCAGAATTGCTCGTAGAATTTTAACCATTTGTTCACTTCCTTAAGTTCTTTGGGGTTGGCATTGCAAAAACGTTCGCGGCCTTGGGCTTTAATGTAAACCAAACCTGCTTCTTCCAAAGTTTTGATGTGTTTGGTAACGCCTTGCCGGGTCATGTCGAACTGATTTGAAATTTGCGTAATGGACAGGGCTGAAGCAGCCAGCACCAAGGCATGAAAAATATCACGCCTTGTGGGGTCTGCAATGGCCTTAAAGAGTTTGGTGATTTTATCCTGCATTTACGGCTTCCTTTAGATAGTTGGTCAAACCGGTGATGCAATTGTCCCAACCGCCATTGAAACTTTCGAACATGGCAATGGCGGTTTCGCCGGCGTAGTTTGATATGCCTGAGTGCTCCAAAGTAAGTTTGGTGCCTTGTTCGACGGTTTCCAATTCCCATTTTACGGTAGTTTCAACTTTGGTGTCGGCTACAATCCAAGTGTACACCAAGGTGTATGGATTGGCGTTTTTGACCTCTCCGCTGATGACGGTACAGCCTTTTTCGTTGGGTTCAGCAGTAAAGGTGTATTTATAGCCTTTTTCGGCTTTAAAGTCGGCCTGGATAAACCAGGTTGAGATTTCTTCGGCTTTTGAAATGGCGTCCCAAACTTTTTCTATAGCGTGATTAAATAGGACTTCTTTTTTAATGACATCTTTCATAATTGTATTGTTTTTTGATTTTTATGCAACTTTATGGTTGCTAAAGTAGAGGAAAAATTTTTATTATGCAACTTTTTAGTTGCGTAAATTATAAAAGCCCCTCCTAACCTCCCCACCCCCCCCCCAATTGGGGAGGAACGTTTACTCAGACGTGCTAAATCTTTTGAGTGAGAGTTCCCCTCTTTTGGAGGTCTCGATAGCTATCGGGATATGGGAGGCCTGCGTTAGGGATAGAAGCGGCATCCTTTTTAAGGGAAGAAAGGACTATGGTTAGTTTGGGTTACAATGTTAAAGATTGCCACGTCGCTCACTCCTCGCAATCACCCCTTAAAAAGATATAGCGGATAGCCCGACCCGAGGACGGCTTTGACTTGAAACGTTCTGAAATTACATCGAGGGTAACGCCCAAATTAAAACAGAAATAAGGCGAAGTGATGCTGTTATAAGCAAAACAAATTGTGCGTTTGTAAGCTTTGGAAAATATTTTGACTAAGTTTGTAATTTAAACGAAATAAGAACTTATTAAATACATATATTATGGCATTAGAGATTACAGATGCGACGTTTGAGGAAACGGTTTTGAACAGTGATAAGCCGGTTTTGGTGGATTTTTGGGCAGCATGGTGTGGACCTTGTAGAATGGTTGGGCCGGTGATTGAGCAGATTAGCGAGGAGTACGAAGGCAAGGCTGTTGTAGGCAAGGTTGATGTGGATGCTAACCAGGAGTTTGCGGCAAAATATGGTGTGCGTAACATACCTACGGTTTTGGTGTTTCAGAACGGTGAGGTTGTTGGCAGACAAGTTGGTGTTGCGCCGAAGAATGCATACACAGAGGCGATTGATTCGCTTCTATAAATAGAAAAAGAAAAGAAGATGAAAAAGGTTTGCCGGATGGTGAACCTTTTTTTATTTTAGATGCTTAATAAATAAGACTAAAATGAGTAAAAATAAAGTGCAAGATGCCATTGACGGCAAATTAATTGAACAACGGAAAGTGTTTTTGTGGGGAATGGTAAATGACAATTCTGCCAAGCATGTTATTGATAGGTTGTTGTATTTGGATGCGTTGGAAACGGCTGATATTCATTTGTATATTAACAGTCCTGGGGGATACGTTACTTCTGGATTTGCGATGTACGATACCATAAAATCATTGAATAGTGATGTGTCTACCATCTGTACTGGATTGGCGGCTTCGATGGGGTCTATTTTGTTATCGGCGGGTACAAAAGGCAAGCGTTTTATTCAGCCGCATGCGCGCGTGATGATTCATCAGCCTAGCGGTGGTGCTCGTGGGCAAGCTAGTGATATAGAAATTACGGCTCAGGAGATTTTAAAAACTAAGGAATTGAGCGCACAAATTTTAGCGGATAACTGCGGACAAACTTTTGAAAAGGTAATGAAAGATTTTAACCGCGACCATTGGATGGGTGCGGAGGAATCTGTGGCCTATGGGATTGTAGATAAGATGATTTAACTTGTCAAGCCGAGCTTTTCGTTCCAAAAGGATTAGGGCGTGCTCACAGTGATACTTTTGATTTTTAAAGACGAATTTTATGTCCAAACCCTTCATTTTTATTTTGGGTGTATTGTTGCTGTTTTCCTGTAAGAATGAACAGGAAAAAGCATCGCTTTTGGATGTTGGTATTCCTCTGGAAATGGCTCAATATAGAAAGGGGCAGGTGTCGGATGTAGTTTATCATTTGAGGCTTGAGATTCCATTGGAAAAATCTGAGCCGATTCCGTCAGAATTGAAATTGGAACTTCAGATTCATGACCTGACACATCCATTATATCTTGATTTTAATGAAGAAAGTGACCATTTGAAGGGAGTAAATGTCAATGGCAATGACATCCCTGTTCTTCACAAAAAAGAACATCTAATCGTTGATCCAATGCACTTGACCATTGGGAAAAATATAGTTGATGTTAGTTTTGATGCAGGCGAACTTTCTTTGAATAGAAATACTGAATACCTCTATACACTTTTGGTGCCGGATAGGGCCAGTACATTATTTCCTTGTTTTGACCAGCCCAATATTAAAGCCCGATATGTTTTAGACATAACCGCTCCAAAAAAGTGGCAGGTATTGTGTGGTGCGCCATTGGAAACCCAAGAAGAAAAAGGTGAAGATATAAGATACGTCTTTAAACCATCGGACTTAATGAGCACCTATCTATTCTCATTTGTGGCCGGGGATTTCAATAAAACGAAACAGGAATTCGACGGCTTTGAAATGGCCATGCTGTATCGGGAAACGGACGAGGATAAAATCACTGCAAGCACAGATGAAATTTTCGCTTTGCATTATGGGGCCAAACAGTTTTTGGAAGATTACACGCAGTATCCATTTCCCTTTCAGAAAATGGATTTTGCAACCATCCCCGGATTTCAATATGGAGGCATGGAGCATACGGGTGCCATTCAATACAGAGAGTCCACTTTGTTTTTGGATGAGAATGCTACAAAAAGTCAAGAACTTAATCGAGCGAAATTAATAGCCCACGAAACAGCCCACATGTGGTTTGGCAACCTAGTTACCATGGATTGGTTTGATGATGTATGGTTGAAGGAGGTATTTGCCAATTTTATGGCGGACAAAATCACTAGCGAGACATTTCCTGAAGTTGATCATCAACTCAATTTTATGCGCGAGCATTATTCCAGTGCCTACAGTGAGGATAGAACCCAAGGTGCCACCCCGATCAAACAGCATTTGGGGAACTTGAAAAACGCCGGGACAATATATGGGCGCATTATTTATAATAAAGCACCTATTATGATGCGCCAGTTGGAGGCGCTGGTGGGAGAGGTAGCTTTCAGGAAAGGAATGCAAAACTACATTAAGACCTTTGCCAATGCCAGTGCGGATTGGAGTGATTTAGTGTCTATTTTGGATGAGGTAAGCGACGAAGATGTAAAAGCTTGGAGCAAAGTTTGGGTGTATGAATCTGGAAGGCCGATTATTTCTGATAGTATTATATATGAGGACGGCATTATCAAATTTGCACAAATTAATCAAAAGGCTGAGGATGGGAGCGACAATATTTGGCCACAAAGCTTCAGTGTCGGTCTGGTTTATGAGGACAGCGTAAAGGTGGTTCCCGTGCATTTAAAAGAGAGGCGTCAAAACATAGAGGCTTTATTGGGCTTGCCAAAACCGCAGTCCATTATCTATAATTATGATGCCTTCGGTTATGGTGTATTTCCTATTGATGCGCAAAACTTAGGGGTAATCCCTAAAATAAAAGATAAGGCCGCTAGGGGCTATGCCTATATTAATTTATATGAAAATGTACTCGCTGGCAATGTGAGGCCCACAGACGCCCTAAATATCCTTTTGGAAGGGGTTTCTCATGAAAAGGAGGAATTGATATTGGGCAGTGTTAGTGGCTATGCGTCTTCTGTTTTTTGGAACTATTTGTCTGAAAAGGAACGTGTAGGTGAGTTTCCCCGGATTGAAAATAGGGTGAGAAGAAGACTTTTGAAATCCGAAGACACGAAAAATATAAAAAAAACGTTGTTCTATTTATTTGAGGGAATGGGTTATTCAGAAAAAGGAATCCAAGTATTGCATGATATTTGGGCTAAGAAAATAGAGGTGCCCAACCTTAAACTGAATGAGAATGATTATACAGGATTAGCATTTACCCTGGCCCTATTTGAACATGAGAAAGCGGATAGTATTTTGAAAACTGCCATCGAAAATATTTCAAATCCTGATAGGAAGGAACGTGCCGAATTTTTGTTGCCATCGGTGTCCAGTGATGAAAGTATTCGGGATGGGTTTATGGCTTCATTGGTGAAAGCTGAAAATCGGGAGAAAGAAAGTTGGGTGCTATCTGGGTTGTATAATTTGCACCATCCGTTGCGACAAAAAACGTCGATCAACTATTTGAAGCAATGTTTGGAATTGACAGAAGAAATACAGCTAACAGGGGATATCTTCTTTCCAAAAGGCTGGTTGTCGGCTACAATAGGAAGTTATAGTTCTGAGGAAGCTTATGTCATTTTAGAAACTTTTTTAAAGGAAAACCCAAATTTTCCTGAAGTGCTCAAAAACAAATTATTGCAAGCTTCGGACAAGCTATATCGGGCAAAACGCATAAGGGAAAATAGATGATGGATTTACAAGACGAATTAAATAAAGCTGAAGGTTTTAAAAACTTGGAACTGTTAGCAAAGCAAGTGGTAGAGGGTTTTATTGCAGGGATGCACAAAAGTCCGTTTCATGGGTTTTCTGCCGAATTTGCCGAACATAAGATTTATAATCGTGGCGAAAGCACCCGCCATATCGATTGGAAACTATTCGCCAAAACAGATAAGCTTTATACGAAGCGATACGACGACGAAACCAATTTGCGTTGCCATATCATTTTGGATAATAGTAGTTCCATGCATTATCCAAAAATGGAGGATTTTTCGATTAAGAGTCTAAATAAGATTGGATTCTCAGTGTTGGCTACGGCATCTTTAATGCAGATTTTAAAGCGTCAGCGAGATGCAGTTGGTCTAAGTATTTACAGCGATGCTTACGATTATTATGCGCCTGAAAAAGGGAGCGAGCGTCACCATCAAATGCTATTGAACCATTTAAGTGAGGCTGTGATTTCTAAACCATTGAACAAAGTCACCGAAACCTATAAATATCTACACGAAATTGCCGAAAAAATCCATAGGCGTTCGATGATATTTCTATTTACGGATATGTTTCAAACGGCAGAAGATGGGGTAAAGCTTTTCGAAGCCCTTCGTCATTTAAAATACAACAAACATGAGGTGATTTTATTCCATGTGTTCGATAAGGAAAAAGAACAACAGTTTGATTTTGACAATAATCCAAAACGGTTTATTGATGTGGAAACAGGTGAATATATAAACCTTTACGCGGATACCATTAAGGAAAATTACATGAAATCTGTAAAGGATTATTTTGAAGCTTTACGCTTAAAATGCATGCAATACAAAATCAAATATGTTGAAGCGGACATCAATACCGATTTTAATTCTATTTTGACCACATATATGGTGGAACGTCAAAAATTTGGATAAATAACAGCCCCTCCTAACCTCCCCAAGTAGGGAGGAACTCCTGCTCAAACGCACAAAGTGTAGTACAACTAAAAAACACTCAAAAAACTTTAAAAAAGATTTGACTTATAAAAAAAGGCGTGTATATTTGCATCCGCAATAACGCAACGGTCTGGTAGTTCAGTTGGTTAGAATATCTGCCTGTCACGCAGGGGGTCGCGGGTTCGAGTCCCGTCCAGACCGCAACTTAAAAAAGTTGTGTTGTTCGCATCGAAAGATGTGATGTAGTGAAAGCCCAATAATAACGGGCGATCCAATGAGAAGCTTTCCTTTTTTCTTTAGAGAAAATTGTGAAGCTTTTTTGTTTTGATAGTATACGAATTTATTTATTAAAATCTACTTCATATTCCCAATCCCATGTTTTTCCATTTTCTCCATTGTAATGCCGAAATGTACTATAGCATCTACTTATAAATAAACAGGAATCAAAATAGACAACTTCTTTTTGCTAGGGAATGATACCAAAATGTTTATATTTTTATAAATTGTCGGGTCAATAGTTTTAAAATGGCAATCCGAAAAATCATAATCCAACTCGAAAACAACAAAAATGTTTTCAAAAATCTTCTGAAAGAAATTCCCGAACCCCAGTATTTATGGCGGCCAAAACCTGAAAAATGGTGCCTTTTGGAAATTGTTTGCCATCTTTTGGATGAGGAAATTTATGATTTCCGGACAAGAGTGATACGCGCTTTAGAAAACCCTGAAAAGGAATTGGTGCCAATAGACCCCGAAGGATGGGTGAAAACACGAAACTATAGTTCAAAAGATTATGATAACACGCTAAAATTGTTTTTGAATGAACGCGATGCATCCGTGCGATGTCTTAAACAGCAAACCGATGCGGATTGGAGCCGGGCATTACGTCATCCGCAATTAGGCGAATTGTCTGCTGAATTATTCCTCAGGAATTGGTTGGCGCATGACTATTTGCATATCCGACAAATCCTTAGATATAAATTTGAACTTTTAAAATCATCTTCTGATATAGACTTGAACTATGCCGGTAACTGGTAAATACACTTTGATAACTTATGGAAAAACAATGTTTAGAGTGTGGCGATAAAATCGTTGGGCGCATCGATAAAAAATTCTGTAGCGACGGGTGCAGAAATGCTTATAACAATCGGGTTAACAAGGATAGTAAAAATCTGATAAGAAACACCAATAACCGCCTGCGTAAAAACCACCGGATATTGGAATCCCTAAACCCTGATGGAAAGGTAACCAGATCCCGGGCAACGCTCATTGAAGCAGGTTTCGATTTCAATTATTTCACAAGTATTTATACCACCAAAGCTGGTAAAATTTATTATTTTGTTTATGATCAGGGGTATTTGCCAATTGAAGGGGATTATTATGCCCTTGTAAAACGAAAAAGTTGAAATGCTGTAACGATTTGGTTCAAATCGCTACTTATATAGTAGCCATCCACTTCTAAAAATGGAAGAATTCCTTATCCCTTTTATAATTATAGCAATCATTATTGCCGTTGGTATTCTTTCCTATTATTTCAATAAAAAACAAACCGTTTTAAGGCAATTGTCCAAGTTCAAGGCCAAATCTATTTTACAATTTAGAACCAACGAGCCAACAAAATTAACCGGCAAGGTGCTACATGTGCACGAACCATTTGTGGCACCTTTCAGTAGACGAAAATGTGTGGCCTTTGAATTTAAAATTCAACAGAAAAAGAGTTCCGGGAAAAACTCCTATTGGAAAACATTAGTCGAAAAACAGGACATTCAGGATTTTTTTGTGGAGCAAAACGGCGAGGTGGTAATGGTGAAACCGGTTAAATTTCCAAAGAATTTTATGAGCTATTTTGTTGACGACAAAAAGGTATCGTCCGGGTTTTTAAATGACCCCACACCAGAGTTCGATGCACTGTTGCAACAATTTGACGTAGCCAGCGAAAACTTTTTCGGGTTCAATAAAACCCTGCGCTATACCGAACGTATTCTTGAAGTCGGCGAAACCGTTACCGTAGGCGGTATTGCCAAATGGAAAGCAGTGGACGCAACTATTTCAGGCTACAATTATTCCAAAATTGCAACTTTAGAAAGCACCGATAAACAAAAATTGATCATTACGGATCTGCCGTCCGCAAAACTAGAACGCCGAAGCCGTTTATAGGTTTACTTCCAAGTCTGGCCTTTCAATTTCATTGCCGCCTTTAATACGTCCTTTTGGCTAATTTGGCCCACTAATTTACCATTTTCCACAATGGGGAAACGGCGGTGTTTTGCCTTTAAAAACTCATTTGCCGCATCAAAAATATTCATATTCCCGTCAATGGTGTCCACATTGGGCGTTACAAACCGTTCAATAGTTTTGTCGTGCATCGGCATGTTGTAATACCTGCTTTCGCTAATCTCCTTAATACAGTCGCCTTCGGATATGATTCCGATGAGCTCGTACTTATCGTTTACTACTGGTCCACCCGAAATGCGGTTGGTAATTAGGGTCTGCATTACCTCCTCTATAGTTTGGTCAGGGGTAAATGTTATCAAATCCCTTGTCATGTAGTCACTTACTTTTAAGGGGATATCATTGCCAGCATTGTTCTGTTGTCTTCTCGCCCCTTGAAAACTTTTAATTGCCATAATCTTGATGTTTAATAAACTAAATGTAGGCAAAAAAAATCAGTATTCCTAAAGTATGTTTTAGCAGAAGCACCACAACCTTAAATTGCGTACTTTTATATTTACAAACTGCTATTTCTAAATTATGATTAAAAAAGGTACTGCCATATTGTTGATTATCGTCGCCATTTATTGGAGTTTTTCGGCCATTTTGCCTAATAATATTTCCACTATTGATGCCCCAGATGACCAATTTTCTACCCAAAGGGCTTTGGTGCATCTTAAGGAAATTTCGAAGGAAAAACATTTTTTAGGAAGTGATGGGCATGCTAGTGTACGCCATTATATTTTAGACGAATTGGGGAAATTGGGCCTTGAAATTGAAACACAAGAAGGCTATGCGATTGATAAGAATGGTGAATTTTCAAAACCCATTAATGTTTTGGGAAAACTGAAAGGAAGTGGTGACGGCAAAGCTTTATTGCTAATGACGCATTACGATAGCGAACCGCACTCCTCTTACGGTGCCAGTGATGCCGGCTCGGGGGTGGTAACCATTTTGGAAGGTTTGCGCGCATTTTTAGCAAAAAACAAAACACCAAAAAATGACATTTTAGTCCTGATTTCGGATGCTGAGGAGTTGGGGCTCAACGGTGCGGATTTGTTTGTAAATCAACATCCTTGGGCCAAAAATGTTGGGTTGGCAGTGAATTTTGAGGCGCGAGGCAGTGGCGGGTCCAGCATTATGTTGATCGAAACGAATAAGGGCAATGCGAATGTAATTCGCGCTTTCGCGGAGGCGGATGTAGAATTTCCATTCGGGAGTTCATTGTTTTATAGCATTTATAAAATGTTGCCCAATGATACTGACCTCACGTATATGAGGAGCGATGGCGATATTGAAGGGCTGAATTTTGCCTTTATCGACGACCATTTTGATTACCATACGGCGTTGGACACTTACGAACGTTTGGACAGGGAATCCTTGGAGCACCAAGGCAGTTATTTGATGCCGTTACTCGATTATTTTAGCGAAGCCGATTTGGGTAAGCTTAAAAGTATTGATGATTTGGTGTACTTTAATGTACCCGTTTTCGGAATGGTAACCTATCCGTTTTCTTGGATTTTACCTATGTTGATTTTTGGGGTTTTTGCCTTTGTGTTATTGTTGTTTTATGGTTTCAAACGACGAAGAATTGAAATAAAGGCTGTTGGAAAAGGATTTTTGGCATTTTTGGGAGCGTTGATTGGCTGTACCGTTGTTGGCATTTACGGATGGAAATTGCTGATGGTTTTCTACCCGGAATATGGCGAAATGCTCCAAGGTTTTACTTATAACGGGCATGCTTATATTTCTGCATTTGTCTGCATATCCTTAGCCATTTGCCTGTTGGTTTACAGTAAAGTGTACAAGCCTGAAAACGGAGCCAGTTTGATGGTGGCGCCATTGTTTTTTTGGTTGCTGATTTGTGCAGGAGTAGCCTTTAAACTGGATGGAGCTAGTTTTTTCATTGTGCCATTGTATTTTGGTCTGCTAAGTTTGTTGGTGTTGTTAAAGCGAAAAAAACCGAGTTTGCTAACCATGACGTTTTTGGCGTTTCCAGCTATAATGATATATGCCCCATTGATTCAGATGTTTCCCGTGGGCCTGGGGTTAAGAATGTTGGTAGCCTCCACGGCATTGATAGCATTGGTGTTTGGCCTGTTGATTTCCGTTTTTGCCGTATTTCGACACAAAAAGCGATGGAGCTATCTGTTCTTCTTTTTGGCGTTCTGCTTTTTAGTGAGCGCACATTTTAAATCGGATTTTAATCGGGAGCGACCAAAGCCCAACAGCTTAATTTATATGTTGGATGCTGATTCTAAAACTGCCAGTTGGGGTACTTACGACACGCTATTGGACGATTGGACAGCCCACTTTTTTGATGGTAAAACTTCGGAAGCTGAAGGAGATAACGTGTTTGTCAGCAAATACAGCACCTCATTGGCGCATATAAAACAAGCAGAAGTTATAAATGTGCCAAAGCCCATCGTTGAAGTAGTTACCAATGATACGCTTCCCAGGGACTTCAAAACGGTGGAAGTTTGTATTACCCCACAACGGAGAGTGCATCGTATCGAAGTATTTGCAGATACTGCTTATGAATTTAAATCCTTTAAAATTAATGGATTGCAAATCGAAGAGGATCATAAATTCAAATACAACAATCGATCTTCCCAGCGTATGTTTACCTATTACGTCTCGGACGACAAACCACTGGAAATGGAATTCAAAATTGCAAAAGATCAAGACCCGAAGTTTACAATTTATGAAGCTTCTTATGATTTGATGGATAACGATTTGTTTGATATCCCAGCGCGTCATTCGCATATGATACCCAAGCCATTTGTCTTGAATGATGCGGTGATTGTGAAGAAGGAAGTTGTTGTTGAGTAGCAACTAAGTGGTTAAGCTATATAAGATGAAAATATTTTTTTCCTTTCTTGCTTTCTTAGTTTTATCATCTGGTTTTAGTCAGGAAATAAATCCTAGAGTTATAGGTGTATGTTATTCCAAAGGAGAAAAGATTAAGGCCATGATTGAAGAAAACAATATATTTCAACTTAAAAAGGAATTTGGGCAAACTAAAAATTTAGAATCCCTCCTGGCGTCAATTAAAGGAAGAAAGTCTAAAAATAGTTCATATGGAATAAGTTCAGATATATATTATGACCCAGATTCCAAAAAGTACATATTTACCATTTATAGCTCTCGGTGGATTAAAACTGAGTCTGATTGGGGATTGAACGACTACAGATTCGTTATTGAATTAATGATCGAATATGTGGAAAGTAATAATGAGGCAACGATACATCATAGAAGGATTTTAAATCAAAATTCTAATTTAAAAAGGTGGTGGCAATCATTTATCGATAGTTACAATAACTCAAAATTCCAAAGAAAGAAATGGGCCGATGAATACGGACTTGTACCACCCCCGCCTCCTCCACCTCAGACTACCGAATGGTTTAAAATATAGTGTTTTTCCTGGCCCTCAGGTTTATGTTTCAATAGCAAAGTAGTATCTGCCCAACAATTAATAAACTTTTAAGAGAAAAACTGGTATTTTTTTATAGTTTTGGGCGTTATATTTTTAAACTAAACAGACGATGAGAAGATTAATGGTTTTGGCGGTGTTAATGGGGACACTACAGATGGGAGCACAGAACAACGAGGCACTGGTAAAACACTTTGAGGCTTACGCCAAACAAATGCGCTTGCAGGGTGATGTGCAAGGGGTAATCAATGCGATGACCCATTTAAATGTTTTGGCGCCTTCGGAAGCCAGAAAGGATACCTTGGCCTATATTTATATGACTGAAGGGCAGTATGTGCAAGCCCTAAATACCATTGGGATTGACAAAAAAATTGACGACTCTGATATTGCGGTTGAAGTAAAAGCGATGTCACTTAAAGCAGTGAAGCAACCACAACGTGCATTGGAGCACTTTGATGAAATGTTTAAGAGGCAGCCAAGTGCCCCACTAGCTTACGAACTTGCAGAGCTTAATTTACAATTACAAAACGTTGATGCTGCCTTAACACATATAAATTATGGATTAGCCAATGCCAAGCCCGATATGAAATGGACATTTTACGAACAACAGCAGCCTTACCAAGTAGATTTAAAAAGTGCCTTTATGTATTTGAATGCACTGCAAGTCTATCAAAAAGACCGAAAAAATAATTTGGATGCGGCCATGGATATTTTGGATTCGACATTAAAAAATGCTCCAAATTTCAACATGGTGCAGTTAACCAAAAACCAACTGCTAAGACAAAAGCAAGCGATGCAGGCGCAAGCTGCAGAGCCTAAGCAATAGTAAATAGAAATAAAATTTGTAAAGCGTTCTTAGGAACGCTTTTTTTATTTTTTCCTCACTGTTTCCCCTCCTGGGAGGGGTAAGGGGTGGGTCAAAACAATGAAAAGAAAAATTATCCCATATAATCCCGATTTAGTGCCAATTGCCAAAGCACTACGCAACAATATGACTTTTGGTGAAATTACACTTTGGCGTGAAATCAAAGGCAAAAAAATGGGAGTAAGGTTTAGCAGGCAAATTCCTATTGATAGATGTATTGTTGATTTTTATTGTAAAGATTTGCAACTGGTGATTGAAATTGACGGGGCAATTCATTTTGAAGAGGGGCATCAGGAAAAAGATGCCATCAGGCAAAAGCGGTTGGAATCGCTAGGGGTAAAAGTGATCAGGTTTAGTGATTTGGATGTGAGAAATAATTTGGGTTGGGTGCTTGAAGACATTGGAAACGTAATTGGTGAATTGAAAACCCACCCCTAACCCCTCCGAGGAGGGGAATGTGTTCCGTTTAAAACTGTGGTTTTGTTTGTCCTTTTTTAAATCGGACGTTGAATGTTTTGTTTGTCTTTTTCCAATTTTTTGTTCAGCTGGAAGTTAAGGTTGGAATAGGCGACTAGCACATCCCTAACGGCTTGCGAAAGCTCTGCTTTTGTGGTGGTGGAAAGCCCTGAGGTTTCCTGCATTTTCTGGAGCATGGTTTGCATGACCAAAATTCTGGATAAAACCGATGGGGTATTTAAAGTGTCGGGAACCGTAGCTTTTAAGTCTTTGATGAGTTCCTCTGAGGCTTTTTCCTCAGCATTAAAAAATGAAAAATCGGCGTTTTTTACCCCTTCAACAGCTTCCCTCAGCCTAGAATAGGCGTCCCAAGGTTCGGCAATACTTTCGGCCTGAGGGTCTAAGGTAAACTCAAGATATTTTAGGTTGGCGATATCGTCTTTGGTCAATTCGCTGTTGTTGGTATGTGTTGTTTTTTCGGCATCGTTTTGTGTGCTGTTTTTGCAGGATAACAGCAGTATAACTATGCCAAAAATGCGCAATGTTTTTAAACTCATTTGGAGTGCTTTCAATGTGATTACAAATATAGCGTAATAGTTTGCTTTTTGTGGCGTTTTAATAAGTCGTATATTTGACCAACCCTAAAATCTAATTAAAATGTTTGACGATTTTCTTTCAAATGTCGAGTACGGTATGAGCCACGTTCTGGACATTAACGCCTACGATCACGTTTTATTTTTAATGGTACTCACGATTCCTTACATGTTTAAGGACTGGAAGCGGGTGCTTTTATTGGTGTCTGTGTTTACCTTGGGCCATACCTTGTCGCTCATTTTAGCGGCCTTTAGTGTGGTTTCGGTCAGTGCTACGTTGGTGGAATTTTTGATTCCTGTAACTATTATGGCGGTGGCGGTATTCAATGTGTTTACAGCCGGAAAAAGTGCGCAAAAAGAAAAGGTTGGCGTTGTGTTTTTGTCCACTTTGTTTTTTGGATTGGTCCACGGGTTGGGCTTTGCGCGGGAGTTCCGTATGGTTTTCGGGGATTGGGATCATAAGTGGTTATTGCTTTTAGAGTTTGCCCTTGGGATTGAAGTGGCTCAAATCATCATTGTATTTATTGTGCTGTTTTTGGGCTATTTGGTACAGACGATTTTTAGATTTTCGAAACGGGATTGGATTATGGTGGTGTCGTCTATTGTTATTGGACTGACCATCCCGATGTTGTTGAACAGCGATATTTTCTAAACGAAGCGATATATGTAGCTCAACATTTGTAAAAACTTTAACGCCTAAGGGATTGTATTTGAAATATGAAGCGAGTATTTTCGTAAAAAGCCCCTCCCGACCTCCCCGAAGGGGAGGGGAGCATCACGCAATATTGCGTAATGTGTTGGTTCCTCCCCTTTGGGGAGGTTAGGTGGGGCCTATATTTGATATAATGCAAGAAAACAAACAATTAAAGTACGACAAGGCGTATTTGCGGATGGCGCAGGAATGGGGTAAATTATCGTATTGCAAGCGGAAACAAGTTGGAGCGATTATTGTGAAGGATAGGATGATTATCTCGGATGGCTATAATGGCACGCCTACTGGGTTTGAGAATTATTGTGAAGATGAGGAAGGGTATACCAAGTGGTACGTCCTCCATGCCGAGGCGAATGCCATTTTGAAGGTGGCGGCATCTACACAATCCTGTAAGGGCGCCACGCTTTACGTTACGCTTTCGCCTTGCAGGGAATGTAGTAAATTGATTCATCAGGCGGGCATTGTAAGAGTAGTGTACTCAAAGGCCTATAAGGATGATTCGGGATTAAAGTTTTTAGAACGTGCTGGAGTAAAGGTACAGTTTGTTGAAGATTTAAGTACATAATGCATTTACAGAAAAAATATTTACCATTATTGTTGGGCATTGCCATTGGCATAGGGATTTTTGTGGGTGGTAAATTGAGTTTTCGGGATTCCCCCGACAGGCTTTTTTCTTCAAACAGCAAGAAGGATAAGTTGAATCGATTGATTGACTATATAGACTACGACTATGTGGATGAGGTGAACACGGATAGCATTGTGGACGTTACCGTTAACGGTATTTTGGATAATCTGGACCCGCATTCGGTGTACATTCCCAAGGAGGATATGGCACGGGTGGCAGAGAATATGAAAGGCGATTTTATAGGTATCGGCATCAGTTTTTATACGTATAAGGACACGATTACCGTAATACGCGCTATTGAAGGTGGGCCGAGCGCCAAAGCAGGTATCAAAGGTGGGGATAGGATTGTGATGGTGGATAGTGATACCTTGTATGGCGATAACATCAGTGATAATGATATCTTAAAGAAAATAAAGGGCAGTCAATATTCGTATGTGGATTTGAAGGTATACCGAAAGGACGAAGACCGCTATATTGATTTTAGGGTGCGTCGCGATAATATTCCAATAAAAAGTGTGGATGCGGCTTATATGCTGACGGACGATTTGGGTTATATTAAGGTGAACCGCTTTGCGGAAACGACCTATAAAGAGTTCAAAAAAGGACTGGATAAGCTTGAGGGTTTGGGAGCAACACAAATTGCTATAGACTTACGTGAAAATCCAGGGGGTTTTTTGGGTATTGCAGAGCAGATTGTGGATGAGTTTTTGGAAGATGACAAATTGATTTTATTCACTAAAAACAAGCGAGGCGATATTGAAAAGAGCTTTGCTACTAAAGAGGGTGATTTTGAGGATGCCAACGTTTTTGTACTCATTGATGAAAATTCGGCTTCGGCCAGCGAGATTGTGGCTGGGGCCTTGCAAGATAACGACAAGGGTACAATTGTGGGCCGACGTTCCTACGGAAAAGGATTGGTGCAACGGGAAATGGATTTGGGCGATGGCAGTGCGGTACGATTAACAGTTTCAAGATATTATACCCCAACCGGCCGTTCCATTCAACGTCCGTATGATAAAGGCAATAGAGCCTACTATGAGGATTATTACAAACGCTTGGAAACAGGAGAGCTGTCCGATGGTACTAAGATAGAAGTGGCCGACTCCCTAAAATTTACCACGCCTGAGGGCAAAACTGTTTACGGTGGTGGTGGCATTATTCCAGATGTGTTTGTGCCAGTGGATAAATCCATGCAAAACGAAACCTTGACTTTCCTGCAGCGCAGAGGCTTTATCGGTTATTTTGTTTTCGAAACTTTGGAACGGGATCGATCTGTTTTTGAAGGTTATTCCCGTCAGGATTTTATCGATAATTATGAGGTCGGTGATGATATGGTGCTTGAGTTTCAGGATTATCTAAATGTCAGAGCCGATTCAAAAATTACATTTGTGGCCTATCATGATGAAGTGAAACAATACATCAAAGCCACTTTGGCCGACCAGTTATTTGGGGACGGTGCTTTTGACGAAGTCATCAATCAGCGGGATATTATGATTGAGGAGGTGATACGGTTGAGTCGGGCTGAGTGAGGTTGATGAGGTTCAGATTTCTATATTTTTTATTGATTTTGATTCTTTTAAGTGAATCCTGTAAAAAAAGCAGAGACGGAAGTGCAGTTGTGCTTAACTTTCAAACAGAGGATACTTCTTTTGGAACGGATAATTTTTCAATTTGTAATGACAAAATGTATCTTTATTTCTTAATTGGAGATATTGGAGTACAAGAAAAAATCTTTGATGGGGCCAAAATTGAAAAAATAATATTGAATCATAATGGCGCAGATTATGTCGCTTTACCAAATTGGGTTATGTCAAGTTCTCTACCTGATTCTTATTTGAGCTTTATCACTGATAATAATTCAAATGAGGTTTTTTATGAAAATGAAAGAGGAAAATGGCTTATCCTAGTAGAAATGTGGTAAATCTAATTTAGGAGATTCTATAAAGGAATGCGAGCCATGTGCTTGGTCAAGAAATTAGATATTTATATGCATTGCCCTCTTATCTCAACAATCAGTTTTATTACGACTCAATTTTTTAAGTCTAAGAATCTATTTTATCATGCACCTTAGTATGCTTCCCGCCATTCCAAAGTGTTAAAATATCCGTGGCCACATGCGCACCACTTCCGGAGGCAATGGAAAACTGACTGCGCCAACCTGCTAGAGTGCCAGCCACATAAAGGTTGTCTTCAATTAAATGGTCGGTGTTCTTTAACCAAATACGTTCCTTCTCGATATTGTCCCTTGGGTGGGGCTCCACATATTGTTCTAAACCTTTAATGCGCATTAAGTTGGTATAGCCCACAGCCACGACTACTATTTTTGACGTGTAACTATTCCTATTGGTCTTGATTTCAAAAAATCCGTCGGCCTTTGCAATCGATATGACTTTTTCTTTTTCAATTTGATCCACATGCGGGTACAAACTGGAAAGTTGGGCTTTGCCACCTTCCAAAATAGAAGCCCCTGTTGTGCCAGGGGGTAATCCCAAGACATTATTAAAAAGGGCGGTCTGTAAATGGGATGCCTTTTGATGCGTTACGATCCCGATATGTTTGTCCTTCGCGAAGACTTTATTTTTAGCAGAGCCCAAAACAAGAGCGCAAGACATGCCTGCGGCGCCACCTCCAATAATAAACACATCATAATCCATTAGCTGCGACCTTTTGATTTTTCTTCAATCTTTTTGGATATCAGTAAAATAAGCATCAGCATAATGGCGCAAAGGGAACAGATTATGGTAATAACACCAACCATACTTTCCCCTTCTAAAAGAGCATCGAAATCAAGTTTGGTCGCATTAAAAATGCCTAAGCCTAATGCTAAAACTATGATGATATAAGCAACATACTTCATACTTAAATAAATAAAGCTTTAATATTTTGGGTAAATAGTTTCACAGCAATGGCCAATAAAATAACGCCAAAAACTTTACGGACTATATTGATACCGTTTGCGCCCAAGAAACGCTCGATTTTTGACGAAGTTTTTAAGACAATAAAGATAAAAATAACGTTGAGTACGATAGCTACAATAATATTTTCTACCCGAAACTCCGCCCGTAAGGATAGCAACGTGGTCAAACTTCCCGGGCCGGCCATTAAAGGGAATGCTAAGGGGAAGATGGACGCCGTCATAGGGTTGCTTTCTTCTTGTTTGTAAAGTGTAATGCCCAGAATCATTTCCAAGGCAATAAAGAACAGGATAAAAGCACCAGCAACCGCAAAAGAATTGACATCGATACCGATAAGATTTAAAATGCTTTTTCCCAAAAAGAGGAATAAAATCATGATACACCCTGCAATAATGGAAGCCTTGCCACTTTGAATGTGACCCACTTTTTTCCTTAAATCAATCACAATCGGAATGTTGCCCACAATATCAATAACGGCAAACAGCACCATAAAAGCGGTAAATATTTCCTTGAAATTCAATTGCATAACCTTAAACAGTAAATTTTTGCAAATGTCTGTATTTATAACGAAACAGCAACATCAAAAGAATTTAAAGTTTAGTTATTTTTGCGCATTAGTTTACAAATTTTATGTTTCAACTCGGGAAAACCATTGTTTCGGAAGACATTATTAAAAAAGACTTTGTGTGCAATTTGAGTGCCTGCAAAGGGGCGTGTTGTGTTGACGGTGATGCCGGGGCACCATTGGATAAGGACGAAATCGAGATTCTGAAAGCCATTTATCCTAAAGTAAAACCTTTTTTAAGAAAGTCCGGTGTTGAAGCCATCGAAAAGCAGGGGACACATATTGAGACCGAAGACGGGGAATTGGAAACCCCATTGATTGATGGAGCCGATTGCGCCTATGTGTTTTTTGATGAAAACGGAGTTGCGCTTTGTGCCATTGAGGAAGCCTATAACCAAGGTCAGATCTCCTGGAAAAAACCAATTTCCTGTCATTTGTATCCCGTTCGGGTAAAAGATTACTCCGAATTTTCAGCAGTAAATTACCATAAATGGCAAATTTGCGACGATGCCTGTACACTTGGAAAAGAACTGCAAGTACCCATCTATAAATTCGTAAAAGAAGCTTTAATAAGGAAATTTGGGGAGGATTGGTACAGTGAGCTTGAGAAAGTTGCCGAGAGTTTTCAACAGTCTTAAAAAACAACAAAAAAACCTTATTAAAGTACCGAAAAAATAAGGGTTCCAGCTGTTTTCGACATTATTTTTTTCTGTAAACTTTTATGATTTCAATTTATATTAAATCCTTGAAAATCAGCGATATAAATATTTTTTTCTGTAAACTTATTGATTTTTAAGGGATTAATTGTTTGTTAAAAACTTGTTGAAAAGGTTTTTGCTCGTGCTTAAAAACCTATTAATCATTTTGCAATCTTTGTTTCGCTAATTTCTAGGCAAAACACACAAATTTTTTAGTTTGTTAATGGATTTGTTAAAAGGTTTTAGAGATTAACCGAAAATTTATTTAGCAATCCGTAATACGCGTTGAAGGCATTTAAAAAATGGATTCAACAACAATTTAAAAAAAACAGGGCTGGTCTCTGCAGGATATTGTATGTCAAAATTTAACCACTATACTACAGATGGAAATAACTCATATCATTAAACGGGATTACGAAACGACGCCTTTCGTACTAGACAAAATTACAAACGCCGTAGAGAAGGCCATGCTTTCAGTTAATCATGGTACAAGACAAGATGCCCAGGATATTTCTAGCCGGGTTTTTGAGTCCCTGCTTGCTAGAAAGGCACTTGATGCAAGGTATGTGCCTAATGTGGAGCAGGTACAGGATATTGTAGAAGATAAATTGATGGACAGTGCGTTTCATGATGCAGCAAAGGCCTACATTCTATATAGGGACGAACAGGCAAGGAAGCGGCAGACCAATATTTTTGAAAAGCGTGTTAACCTGAAGCCATACGAGTATCCAGATTTGTATGAATACGTAAGCGCGATTAGACATTCGTATTGGATTCATACTGAATTCAACTTCACTAGTGATATTCAAGATTTTAAAGCACGGCTTAATGATGTAGAGAAATCAGCTATTAAAAATACAATGTTGGCCATTTCTCAAATTGAAGTAGCGGTAAAGACATTTTGGGGAGACATTTATCAAAAAATGCCAAAACCAGAAATAGGGTCGGTAGGTGCCACTTTTGCTGAAAGTGAAGTACGCCATCACGATGCGTACTCTCACTTATTGGAAATATTGGGATTGAATGCTGAGTTTAAAGCACTTAAGAAGAAGCCGGTAATTATGCGCCGGGTACATTATTTGGAAACCGCACTTAAAAATTCAAAAAGCGAAAATATACAGGAATATGCAGAGTCTATTTTATTGTTCTCGTTGTTTATAGAACATGTCTCTCTGTTTTCACAGTTTTTAATCATAATGGCTTTCAACAAGCACAAAAATATGCTTAAAGGTATATCCAATGTGGTTGAGGCAACATCTAAGGAAGAGCAAATACATGGGGATTTTGGCATTGATGTGATTAAAATTATAAAGAAAGAAAATCCAAGTTGGTTTGGAGACGATTATAACACACAAATTCAATCTTTATGCAAAGATGCTTACAAAGCGGAAAGCGACATTGTAGATTGGATTTTTGAAGCAGGCGAATTAGATTTCTTACCTAAAGATGTGGTTAATGAATTTATCAAAAAACGATTCAATAACTCATTGGAAAGCATTGGCATAGAAAAGGTATTTGAAATTAATGAAGACTTGTTAACGCAAACCGAATGGTTTGATGATGAAATAATCGGCACCAAGCACGGCGATTTCTTTGTAAAACGATCCATTAACTATAGCAAAAGAACCAAAAGTATAACCAGTGACGACCTTTTTTAAACTATGAAAATCAAAGACCACCTACAAGAGACCAAAACAGAGCAACAATCAAACTACGACCAATTACTTAATGCGAGGAAGGCGCAGATAAAGAATGCAAGTCAATCAGTAACTGAAGCTGAACCAAAATTTGAATGGCTGACCGAAAACAGCCGTAAATTTTTGGCCTCAGGCTATTTAACGGAAGACGCAACCCCTGAGGAACGTATTCGCGAAATCGCAGATAGGGCGGAACAGATTCTTAAAATTGACGGGTTTGCAGATAAGTTTTATAAGTATATGGGCGAAGGGTTTTTCTCTTTGGCTTCACCGGTATGGTCCAATTTTGGAAAAAAGAGGGGCTTACCGATAAGTTGTTTCGGATCCAATATTGCGGACGATATGGGCAATATTTTATACACTCAGTCCGAAGTAGGGATGATGTCTAAATTAGGTGGCGGAACGTCAGGATATTTTGGGAATTTAAGACATCGAGGTGCTCCTGTAAAAAATAACGGAGAGTCTTCAGGAGCGGTGCACATCATGCAATTGTTTGAAAAAATGGTAGATGTTGTAAGCCAAGGTTCTGTAAGAAGAGGTCGTTTTTCACCGTATTTGCCTGTGGAACACCCTGATATTAATGAGTTCCTAGAAATAGGAACAGAAGGAAATTCTATCCAAGAGTTAACTCATGGTGTATCTGTTACCGATAAGTGGATGGAAGAAATGATTGAAGGTGATGTTGAAAAACGTGCTATTTGGGCTAAGGTAATTCAACGCAGGGGAGAAATAGGATACCCCTATATTTTCTTTAAGGACAAGGCCAATAACGGGGCAGCAGATGTTTACAAGGACAAAAAGCATAAAATCGTAGCGAGTAATTTGTGTACAGAAATTATGTTGCCATCAAATGAAGAATGGTCTTTTGTATGCGTATTGTCTTCAATAAACCTATTGCACTATGACAAGTGGAAGGATACGGATGCCGTTGAAACTATGGTGTACTTTTTGGATGCCGTCATCACTGAATTCACGCAAAAATTAGAAGAGTATAGAGATTCTGACGATTTGGATGATAGACAGACATTTATGTTCATGGAGCGTGCTTACAATTTTGCAAAATCCAATAGAGCTTTAGGTTTAGGAGCGTTAGGATGGCACTCTTTATTGCAATCTAAAATGTTGGCTTTTGATAGTCAGGAAGCCTTTAATTTGAATAGTGAAATATTTAAAACTATTGAAGAGAAGTCTTATAAGGCATCTGAAGAATTGGCCAAATTATTTGGAGAACCCGAAGTGTTAAAAGGTTATGGCAGACGTAATGCTACATTAAATGCGATTGCCCCAACAACATCCTCAGCGTTTATTTTAGGTCAGGTGTCACAAGGTATTGAGCCAATTTGGTCTAACATTTACGTGAAAGATATTGCAAAAATCAAGACTACGATTAAGAATCCTTACTTGTTAAATCTTCTTGAAGAAAAAGGCATGAACACTGCTGAGGTATGGCGAAGTATTCGGGACCATGATGGTTCTGTTCAGCATTTAGAATTTTTGACAGAAGAAGAGCGTGATGTCTTTAAAACCTATTCTGAAATTGATCAGTTAACAATCGTATATCAGGCGGCGAATAGGCAAAACCATATAGATCAGGGACAGTCTGTAAATATCATTGTACATCCTGATATGCCAGTAAAAGATATTAATAAAATATATGTTACGGCTTGGAAATTAGGGCTAAAGTCATTGTACTACCAGCACAGCATGAATGCGGCTCAAAAATTCAAACAGAAAAAGGAATGTGCTAGTTGCGAAGGCTAGAAATATAAAAAAAGGTTCCCTCGAAAGGGGGAACCCCAAATTTAAACGGAAAGCATCACTCCTTGGCGTGATGCTTTTTTATGTAAAAAAAGTACTATTTTTAGATTTCAAAATTACAATATGCAAGAAGATAATTTTTTAGTCACCCCTGATTTATATGCAGGCAAAGAAAAAAGGTTTATAAACCTCATAGTAGATACAATCGGGTATTATATATTCTCGTTTATTGTAGGGTTGTTTTTGGGGGTTTTAGAGCTTATTGGGTTGTCTGGAGCATTGGATTTTATCGCAAATATGGGAGTTTTAGGATCACTAGTTTTTGGTGTGGTTGTGGTTACCATCTATTTTTGCGGGTTCGAGGTACCTACACAACGAACTTTGGGGAAGTTTATAACCAAAACCATGGTGGTAATGGAAGATGGGACTAAACCAACTTTTCAAGATATTTTAATTCGAAGCCTATGTAGATTTATTCCTTTTGAAGCCTTTTCTTTTTTAGGCTCTGAAGGTAGAGGCTGGCACGATTCCATGTCTAATACTTATGTTGTGGATATAGAGAAATTTAAGGCTAAAAAAGAATCTCAAAATGAATTGGATCAAATAGGGGTACCACAGGATATCGACTAAGCATAAAAAAAGCATCACGCAAAGCGTGATGCTTTTGAAGTTTTATTAAGTTGCTTCTTAAAGCTTAATCTAAAATAGTATTTTCAGCAACAGTATTATCGCTATCTGCCATCAAAGCAAAGAATTTATCAATGTTTGGAAGAATGATAATTCTTGTGCGTCTGTTTTTGGCTCTGTTTTCTCTGGAGTCGTTTACAGCAATAGGCTGGTAACTACTTCTTCCAGAAGCAATCAATTTCTCTGGGGCAACGTTGTATTTCTCTTGAAGTTTACGCACCACAGATGTTGCTCTCATAACGCTCAAATCCCAGTTATCAGCCAAAAACTCAGTGCTAATTGTTCTTGAATCAGTATGACCTTCTACCATAACGTCAAGGCTTGGCTCGGAATTGATTACGTCAGCTAATTTCTTTAAAACTGTATCAGCTTTGGAGCTCAATCTGTAGCTACCCGTGTTGAACAACATATCGTCTGCAATAGAGATCATCACTACAGTTTCGTTGATGTTTACGGCAAAATCCTCATCTTCGTTCATGTTGCTTTCGCTGATTGTTTTTTCCAAGTTGTATGCCACAGCAAGGTTCATGGAATCCTTAAGAGTTTTAGCTTCAGCCAATTTAGCCGGGTCAACATTTTTAAGTGTTTCCTGCATTTTTGCCTTTGTGGCCTTAGAAATTACTGCAACATTGCCAACAACATCTAATTTAGTGTCGTTTTCTTGTTTAAGCGTTGCAATTTTAGAATTGTAAGCATCCACTCTTGCCTCGATTTTAGCAAATTTTGCCTCTAAATCCTCTTTTGCAACTTTTGTTTTTTGTAATTCGCTTTTGATTTCACCGTTTTCCTGCTGAAGTGCTACGTATTTCTTTTTTGAAACACATGAAAAGGTGACGATTGCTACAAGTAGCAACATAGAAATTTTCTTCATAATTAATAACTTTAGGTTTGTATTATTTACGTAATGGATTAAGATTTAGATGTTTCGACTTAAAATTATTTTATCATATTTTACGATTTATCCAAAGGAAAGTTCAAAGTGAATTACTTTATCAAAATAAAATCATATCCCCTCATATTTTGTACATTTAAAGGAATAATGACGGTTTGATTGTTTAGTTTTGCACCGATAAAAGAACTCTATCAAAAAAGCGTTTATGTTACGAACGATCCTTTCCTTATTTGCACTGTTGTATTTAATTAATGTCAATCAGGTTCAAGCTCAAATAATGGGTAAAATTGTAGATGAACAAGAAGCGCCTTTGGAGTACGCCACCGTGGCATTGTTTGCGCAAGATGATAAAACTTTGATAACAGGTGTGGTATCGGATATTAATGGGTTGTTTCAAATTGAAGGTGTCAAAAAGGGGACATATTATGTTGAAGCATCCTTTTTGGGTTACGAAATCAAAAGAATTGAAAATATTTCGGTAAACCGAAATGGTGAGAACATTGATTTGGGCGTTATCCAATTGTCGCTTGGGTCCGACCTAAATGAAGTAGTGGTTAATGCAGAGCGAAATACGGTGGTGAATAAAATTGACCGTCAGGTATTTGAAGCTTCAAAATTTAAAAGTGCCCAAGGTGGTTCCGGAATTGATGTGATTCGAAATCTGCCTTCAGTAAGTCTTGATAGTCAAGGTGAAATCAGTGTACGGGGAAGTACAGGTTTTATCGTGCTTTTGAATGGTAAACCTATTCAAGGTAATGCCAGTAATCTAATAGCGCAATTGCCTGCCAATGCTATTGAAAATGTTGAATTGATTACCGCCCCGTCAGCTAAATATGATCCTGAAGGAAAAGCCGGTATTATTAATATTTTGACGAAAAAAGGGGCTACGGATGGTGCTTTTGGTCAAATCAATATAAAAGGAGGATTGCCTTCCATTGAAACTTACGGCAACAATGTATCGCACAAACGTCATGGTATTGACGCCACGTATAATGTTAGAACCGAGAAATGGAATATCTCATTAGGTGCAAATTACCAGAGAAATGATTTAGGAGGAAGACGGGAAGGAGATGTGTTTACTATCATCAACGACACCAAAACGCAATTTCCATCTACCGGAGAACGTAGTTTTGATGAGGAAAACTATAGTGGGCGCTTTACGGTAGATTTTACACCAAGCGAGTCTGATGCCTATTCGCTTGGGTTTTTTGCAGGAAAGCGCAGTAAGGCACGTTTAGCAGATATTGTATATTTCGACAACCATTCGGTAACCCCTGCCGATAGTAATAACAGGGACTATACATTCCAATATTTCAATCACAATTTAAGGGAACGGAAAGGAGATTTTGTGCTGGGAAGTTTGGATTGGACACATAGCTTCAATAATACTTCAGAACTGTCGGCATCATTTCTTTATGAATACACGCTTTTAGGTGGCCCAACGGTAAACCAAAATTTAGGTGAACCGGACCGATCTATTTTATTTCAGGACGAATTCAATACTAACGATAACCCCTTGAACGGTGTCCGTTTTCAGCTAGATTATAAATTTAAACCTTTTGATTTTGGAACTTTAGAAACGGGATATCAATACAGAAACCTATCCCATACCGGGGATTTTATATACGAAAGGCGCACAGATTTTAATGATGATTTTCAATTGGTGCCTGAGTTTTCAAGTGAAGTGGATTTGGAAAGAACGATTCACTCGGGATACGCTCAACTTTCCGGAAAAAGCGGCAAATTGGAGTATGCTGCTGGGGCACGTTTAGAGGTGATGGACAGGGAATTCAGGCTGAAGGATAAAACCAATACAGTCGATGAAACATTGTTTTACGATTTTGTGAAATTGTATCCTTCGGCATCGTTCCAATATGAAATCAATGAGAAAACAAAAATGAAAGTGGCCTACAGCAGGCGTGTGGAGCGGAATTCTACCTTTAAAATGAATCCATTTGCAGAACGTGAGCATTCTGAGACTTTGGAGCAAGGTGATAAAAACCTAAGGCCAGAGTTTATTGATTTGGTTGAGGTTGGCGTCACCAAAAAATTGAAAGGTGGTAATTCCATTTTTGCCACGGGATATTTTAGGCACGTTGATAATGTGGTGAACCGCGTGAATACGATTTATAACGACACGATTTTAAACAGAATATATTCCAATGTGGGTAATGCCAAATCTATCGGTTTGGAGGTTGGTGCAGAGTTAAAACCTACCAAAAACTGGAGTAATTTTATTGGTGCTAATATTTATAGTTATTCAATTGACGGCAGTTTTGATAATAGACCGGTAGATACTGATGCGACTATCTATTCCGTTAATTTAAACTCCACCTGGCGGTTTTGGGAGAATGCTTCGTTGCAGTTCACATTCAATTATCTTTCGGATAGAAATACCGCACAGGGTGAGGATTCAAGGTTTTATTCACCAAATCTCACGTTTCAAAAATCGTTTATGGATAATCGGTTAACGGCAACATTACAATGGCAGAATATGGATTTGGGCATGTTGGATACCAACGAACAACGAATCACTACTTGGCGGGAAAATGAATTTTTTACCACCACCAATTATATTTATGAAGTGGATATGATTATTTTAAATCTCTCTTATACCTTCAAACAAGGAAAAAACAAATCGAAATTTATTGATAGTGAATTTGGTAAGAAGGAGTTTTAGAAGATACCGTTATTTCAAAAAAAATGGGCTAGTTTAATTTAAACTAGCCCATTTTTAATTTTGTTTATTCCAATTCACCAAGGTTTGGAGCTGGTGTTTCTGGAACTGTTGCAGGTTCTACTGAACTATCATGTGCGTTATCGTACTCTTCCATAAGATTCATGGTAGCAGTCAATAAATCTTTGGTTTCAAGAAGCACCCCAAAATACAGCGTGGTATTTTTTGGGCTAGATTCCTCACTTCGTGTGCGTTCTACCTGTTTTTGAATTTTTTCAGATAAGAGGTTTGATACTGTTTCTTTTCTATGCAATATATTTCCTATGGCATCAAAATCTCTAGACACAAAGGCTTCTCGAATATCTGCAAATAATGTTTCTAAACAGTCATCAACTTCTTTTAACTCTTTAATTTGATTGAATTTGAGTTTTTTATGATTGTTATTAATGTGCTTGTAGCTAACCTTAGAAATATATTCTAAAGATTGAGCCATATCCTGTAAATAACCAAGGATATTTATATAAAAACTACTAGCTCCAATACTTGACTCATCCAGATTTTTAATAAAGTAAAAAATATTGTTACGAAGCTCATCCACTTCTAAAGACAATTTATCAACTTGCTTTTGATTCTTCTTAAGCGATGATAAGTCTTGTTTTGCAAGACCAACGATAGCATTGGTGTAAATTTTGTTTCCACGTTTTACAACATTTGCTATGTTACCCGCACTTTCGTGGATAACCCCTTGTACAGAACTGCTTTCAGCTTTTATTAAGCTATCCTCAGCTCTAACCTCTTTCGATTTTTTATTGTGAACAATAGTGCTTCTTATAAGTAAAGCGAAAGCCACTACTAATAAAATAGGAAACATTACCGTTAAGTTCAAGCTTAATAAATAGGCTACTAAAGCAGCTGCGGAAAATGCGCTAAGGGCTGTAAAAAACCATCCGCCAATAACGTTTATAACGCCTGCGACTCTGTACACAGCACTTTCTGCTCCCCATGCTCTGTCTGCCAAGGATGTACCCATAGCAACCATAAACGTTACATAGGTGGTGGAAAGCGGTAATTTATAAGAGGTAGCAATCGAAATTAAAACAGCAGCAACCATTAAATTTACTGCAGCCCTTACTAAATCAAATGCAGGTAATTCTAGTCTTTTGCTTTTAGAAACAGTAATAACTGGGGTTTCAAATTGTTTATCAATTTTAGCCTGCCATGACTCGGGAAGTATATATTCAGTCATTTGGGACATCAACATAGCAAATCTCACAAATCCTCTAGATAATGCGTTAGGTTGAAAGCGTTCCTTGGTTTCACCTTGGCTAGATAAATCTAAAGATGTTTTTACTACACCTTTCGCTTTAGTAGAAAACCATAGGGTTAAAACCATTACCATACCAGCACCAAACAGCAACCAGTTATTGGTTGGAACTTTTGAGGCTAAAACATCCATAGGAAAAGCAGCTGCAGCAGTACCTGAAGCAGTCCACTCCAGAAATGCGTTATAAGCAGCAACAGGAACACCAATAAAGTTTACCAAATCGTTTCCAGCAAAAGCTAAGGCAAGTGCAAAAGTACCTACTATAATAATGAGTTTATAGATGTTTGTTTTAGCAAAAGCAATCAACACATAAGAAAGGATAGACCAAAATACAGAACTAACTAATACAATAGGTAGTACTTGTGCTTCTAAAAAGTCCTTCATAGTGCCTCCACCTAATATTTCAAAGGACTCCTTGGCATAAGACGTACCCTTCAGCCCTTTCATAAATATAAAGTATGTGATGGCGGTAAGTGCAACACCTCCAAAAATAGCACCAACCCAAGCTCCCTTTTTCTCGAAATTATATGATAACAAGAGTCTGGAAAACCACTGCACAATCGCTCCTATCGAAAAAGCGACGACGACAGAAAGCAGAATCCCAAAAATAATCTGTGAAGCTTTAGACGTATTAATGTAATTTATAACATCAGAGAAATCCCCTCCATCATGTCCAATTTTAATCAATGCCATGGCTACGGCTGCACCAAGTAATTCAAAAACAATAGAAACAGTAGTTGATGTTGGCATACCTACTGAATTGAAAAAGTCCAGCAAAAGTATATCCGTAATCATTACGGCCATGAAAATAATCATGATTTCACTGAACATAAATTCACCAGGATTGAAAATGCCTTTTCTGGCTACTTCCATCATACCACTAGAAAATACAGCGCCAACTGCTACACCTAAACTGGCAACAATCATAATAGTTCTAAACGAAATGGCTTTGGAGCCAATAGCAGAATTTAAAAAGTTTACTGCGTCGTTACTAACACCTACAACCAAATCAGCAATAGCTAAAATGGCAAGGGCTATAATCATGTACAAGTAAATATTATCCATAGGATTTGATTGTAAAATGTTCGCAAATATCATGACAATTCTTGATTAATATGTTATGTGAATGTTATATTTTAAAAATGGAAATCAAACCCTAACCTAAACCTGATATTATCGTCGTTCCCATCAACAGAGGTGTAGCTGATATCACTTTGTACTTTCAATTTATGCCCGTGCACAAACTTATTTAAGCCTAAGGTATACTGTTTTACAGGAAGCGCATTAGTAATTGCTTCATAATCTATAGTTGTGTACCTTCCAGCAACTTCAAAATTACTTTTGAATAAATATCCAGCTTGTAGATTTAGTGCGTTACCTGTTAAAACTACATCACCAGTTGGTGTAACACCATCTTCTTCAAGAGCGACGGGAGCATCTGCAGTACGTTTAGCATATTCCCCCATAAATGAAAACCCATTATATTTAAACATAGCATCGACAAAAATTGTAGTTTGATCTGTTTCGTGTAAAGGTCCATCCTTAGACTCATCATCAGTTGTAAACATATAATCACCAGCAAAACCTCTTTCCCTAACGGCATCTTCATTAAAATTATAGGTAAATGTTAGCGATAATTTGGGCTTTTCTTCTCTTTTTAGGTCAGAGCCCTTGTAATCACCTTTGGATTTAAAAGCTCCAAAGGGTAATAGTTCTAAACGTCCTGTATATTGCAATCCACCTTCGTTGCCTTCAGTAACATTTCTTCCTTCACCTTGAGAAAGCGCAACTTTTTCACGTATTAAAAAATTCTTGCCCAAATAAAACTTATGGCGCAATTGAAGACCAATATCACGGTCTAGTGTAAAACGGCTGTTCAGTAAGGAACGATCAACCAATTGAAGGTCACCTGAAGACACTACTCGCTCTACGTTACCTGGTAACTTGGTTTGTCCTGCCCAAAGTTCCCAGTTTTTAGCAAAATGCCACATTAATACAGCATCAAGAATATAACGGGGGGTATTGCGATTGAATTGATTGCCACCAGATAAATCTCTGTTAGAAAGTCCTAATTCTATCTTATACCTTAATTTTGGACTATAAGCAAATCCATCAAATTTTAAACGCGCTCTACGAATAAGAAAATTGTGCTCTGGACTGCCATATTGTTCACCATCATGATCCCATGAGGATATGTAGCGCATTTGAAATCGAGGTGCAAATTTTATACTAAATGAGCTGTCTTTTGCAGTAAAATTGATAAGACCTTTGCCGAATGATGTATCACTTATTTCTTGAGAGGTAATAGAGTAAATAGTGCTAAGACATAGCACTAAGAAAATTTTTAATTTCATTAGTTTGTATTAGTTTTTGTCGGCTACAAATAACCTAATATTATATGAACCTAATGTTTCCTAATTGTTAAATTATTTAACAAAAAAAAGACTGCTTTGGCCAAAAGCAGTCTCATTAGAAATCATGATAATGTAGTCGACAAAAACTAATAGTTATATGAAATACTAATTTGTTTGTCTCAAGACATAACAAAAATAGGTGATACAGGTAACCTTAACGTCATCTCTATATTAAGTAATTATTAATATTTCAATGATAAATATAAAAACATAATACACTGTATTTGAACATAATAACAGTTTAATGTTAATTTAATGTTACGTAAAAGTTGCGTAAATGTTAGGTATTATTTAACTTTGTTGTATAATGTTAAAATCCCCATAATTATGAAGAAGTTATTATTCATTTTTGCCTTTTTAATTACTGCGGTATCTTTTGCTCAAGAACAAAAGAGAGAATTAAAACTTAATAAAGACACAAATTTAATTGATGTTGTTTATTATCATGACAATGGTGTTGTAAGCCAAACGGGGTCTTACACAGCAGATGGTAAACTACACGGAGCTTGGTTGAGATTTGATGAAGAAGGCAAAAAAACGGTTTCTGCAAATTATGATAATGGAAAAAAAGTCGGCAAATGGATTTATTGGATTGACGGAGTTAAAAAAGAAGTCAATTATGAAAATAATGTAGCGTCCCTGTAGTTTAGGGAATACTGAGTACAAAAAAAGCATTCCGCTATTGTGGAATGCTTTTTTATTTAAAGGATTTCTTCAGTTTAATTTCTTGTCCAACCAGAGTTCCAAGAGTTGTAATCAGCCCCAGTTCCGTTTCCTATACCTGTAAAGAATGAGTTTGCATCAAAAGCACCATTTGTATCATTCTTTAAAGTAAGTGTCACGTCATCAAAAGTGATATTGCTTACACCGGTTTCGTTAGCTAAAACTCCTGTTCCCGTTTCCTCGTCATCCAAATCGTAGGCTTCTTCAAAACCTTCAATCAATACGTTGTTGAACATTGCTCTGGTACCCGCTCTTAAGCGAATAGCCTCATTACCATTACTTGAGCCTACTCCATTAATGGTTAAATTAGTTACAGTAGGAGCACTCCAAAACACAGGGTTTGAGTTGTTTCCTATATCTGTGTTAAATCCATCGCCTTCAATACCTTTATCATGAGATTGTCTGTGTTCTATATACACATCTGTAAGTGTGCCAGTATATCCTTCTGTCCAGTCTACAGAATCATCTTGAGCTCCAATTACTGATATATGAGAGGCATTCACTGTTCCTCCAAAGAATTCTACACCATCATCGGCCCCTTCAAAGGCCTGTATAAAATCAATAATGGTGCCGCTACCTACAGCATAAAATGAGAATCCGTTATTTTCTGATGCAGCATCTGCGGCACCACCAGAATACTCAATACGTACGTATCTTATAATTCCAGAATTGTCATCAGCTGCACTTCCGCCATAAGGTAAACCACCTATTTCTGATGTAGAAGTAGCATCACCTCCAACTACCGAATTTATTGGTGCACGACCCAATACAATTAGACCTCCCCAATCTCCAGGGTTAGGTGTTGCAGAATTTGATGTAAATACAATAGGGTTAGAAGATGTACCTTCCGCCATAATAACACCACCTTGTTGTACAGCGACATATACGTCTGATCCAGTAGTGGCTTTAACAACTACTCCAGGTTCAATAGTTAATGTAATATTTTCAGGGACAATTAAAGCACTTGTTAAACTGTATTCTGTTCCTGTAGTAAGTGTAAGGTCTTCAGTTAATGTTCCGCCTATTACGGTACCAGATGGATCTGATCCTCCAGAAACTCCTTGGTTAATAATCACGTCAGCAGTGTCATCTGCGGCGCAACCAATAATGGTTAGTGCTACTACTGTTAATAATCCTAAAATAAATTTGTTTGCTTTCATTTTTTTGAATTGATTTAAAGTTCGTTTTTTAGATTGTATTTAAAATTTGTATTTAATTTGAAGACTAGCGTTTACACCTCTTTTATAGCTTGATAGTGCAAACTCTAAAAGGTTTGCATTTACACCCAAGTCGTTTGCTAATATTGGGTCGAAAGACACATTCTCACGAACGCGCTCTATGGTAGGGTTCAGTAAGTTTTTTACACTTGCATTAATCTCAAAGTTCTTGTTAATTGTATTTTTCCATACGAAGTCTAAAGTAGGTACACCTTTTTCAATGATGTTTCCTAATTGACCAGACCCCAAAGCATCTATACGGTCTGAGAAATAAGAAAATACAAGATTTGCAACTGGCTTATACTCGCCAAATGTTGGGCTATAGCTTACATCAGCATTTATAAGAAACGGTGATGCACCTTGTAGTTCGTCTGAATCTCTATTAAAGTTTGTATTGAACGTTCCAGAAACGGTCTTTAAATCCTGTGTTGTTGAGGTATAAGTAATGTTCATCCCTGCAGATAGAATACTTTCCTCATCTTCATTTTTAATAAGTCCTTTTCTTGCCTCAAGCTCAATACCAAAAACATCTGCACGATCTCCAGTTCTAAAGAATCGTTGCGTACCAGTGGCGTCATTCGCTGAAACAAGGTTTACAGGATCGTTAATCGTTTTATTAAAAACACCAATGGATAATATTTCACCTTTATTTATAAACCACTCGTACTTTATGTCTAGGTTTATAATAGTTGAAAATGCAGGGTCGTTCAATAGATCTGGGTTACCACCAATACGGTCTGTTACGTTTTCATAAACAAACGGAGCAACCTCTTTAAACTCTGGGTTGGATACCGTTCTACTAGCTGAAAAACGTAAATTTTGATCATCATTTAAGGCATATTTTACATTTAAACTAGGCAGGAAAAAGGTTTCGCTGGCGGCATTACCTCCAGGATTATTAAAAGATAAGTTAATTACATCATAACTAATTTCTTGGTTAAACCGCTCAACGCGCAATCCGGGAACAAAGGTCCACTTTTCACCTGCTTTATATACAGCATCAGCATATATTGCATGGACGCCTAAATTACCGGCATAAGCATTTTCTAATCTACCCGGTAAGTTTTCTTTTCCTAAACCATTTGCTGGATCTAAAGGACGGAATACGCTAGTATTGTATAAAACGCCTTGGTTTTCTAAAGAGAAGAATGCATCAAAATTATTAACGTCCTCAATTTCGGTAAACGGGTTAATGATGTCATATCCATAACGCTGGTTGTCGAAAGTGCGCTCTTTAATACGTCCATTGTAACCAAAGTTAAGTTTTAAGTTTTCAGATTGTTCGTAGCTTAAATTAACACGGGCATTAAATTCGCTGTCTTCAATATTTTGGAAATAACGCTGGTTATCAAACTCCACATTTCTAAAGAAAATAGCATTTGTGTTTGGGTCGTTATCTAACGAGTTTTCAAAACGTTCTAAAGCGATACGTTTACGGTCTGGTTGACGTGCTAACACGTTGTTATAACCTAGGCCATAATCTAGTTTTAATTTGTCGTTCAAAGTACTATTACCTAGAATTTGATTTACAAAAATCATATCCTGCTCAAATTGAACATTCTGAGTAAAGAACCCAAAATCATCATTATCGGCAATGGTGTTACGGTTATAACCGCGTCCATCAATACCAAAACGTCCTACTTCATCAGTAGCGTCGTTAATAAATAAGGAGTTGAATTTTATTTTGTGCTCGCTATTAATACGATACACAATATTCGCCATTGCTGTTGTATTTCTAGAAAACTCAAATTCTTCCGAATCTTGAAAAATTTGGTTCGCAGCAGCAGTAACATTTGCAAATTGTCCTCTTCTGTATTCAAAATTACTACCAAAAGACGCTGTAGCGAAAACACTTAAGCGAGATTCCTCTCCAATTTCCCAAGAATTTCCACCAGAAATACTACCTTCAACACCAGTGTTTCCATCTATATTTTGCGGGTCTACACCATGAGAAAGAATAACAGCATACGGATTATTGCGGTATCTGTTGTAAAAACCAAAATACCCCGTACCTTCACTTTTTATAAAACTCTTGCCTACAGCATTAGAGTTAAAATTTGACCCTAAGCTAGCGTCTATGAAAAAATTCCCAGTATGCTCTTTAGAAACGATATCTACATTTCCAGCTGCAAAATCGCCATAAAAATTAGCAGCGTAGGTTTTGCTTACCCCGACATTTTGTATAACATCTGAAGAAAAGAGGTTAAGATCCATATTCTTCTTTTCGATATCATTAGCAGGAAGCGTAAGACCGTTGTAAGTTGTGTTTAAGTATCTGTCTCCAAGACCACGAACGTAAACATTACCGCCGCCTTCTTGTTTTGAGATACCAGAGATTTTGGTCACTGCACCGGCAGCATCACTGACGCCTTTTCGAGAAAGTTCCTGTGCGCCTATACTTTGTTTCTGAACAACTGCGTTTTTTTGTTCCAATAATAAAGCAGTTTCGCTTTCACGCTTAGTTTCGGCCTGGATAATGACTTCATCTAAAGAAGCAGCACTAGCGGCCATTTCTACATTAAGTGTTGCCGTTTCTCCAGCAGCAATAGTTACTGGAATTTCTTGAGTTTCGTAGCCTACGAAACTAAAAACTAGTGTGTATGTGCCAGCATCTAAATTGGCTATTTCATATAGACCATCAAAGTCCGAAGTAGTACCTTTTGTAGTCCCTTTTATTAAAACGTTAGCAAAGGCCAAAGGCTCATTGTTATATTCTTTATCCGTAAGTTTCCCTGTTACTGATCCTGTTTGCGCGTATGTCAATACAGTTACAAATAGTAGTAAAAACAGTATAAATCGTCTCATTATTTTTTTAAAATTTCTTGCTGCAAAGAAACCAACGTTTTTTAATTATTGTGTTATCTGACGATTAAAGAACTGTAATAAAAGTGTTAGGCTATTGTTATGAAATTAGCCCCAAAAAAACCGATTGGTTACATTAAATTAACATTGAAGTTTTGAGGATGTTACCAATAAAAAAAGGCAGTTTATACATGATTTGTATAAACTGCCTTTTTTAATTTTATATGTATGTTTTATTTATCCGAAGCGACTGTTGTTGCGTCTTCATCATTACTTGCTAAAGTAAGCATGAGCTCATCCAATGATATTGAGCTAGCTTTTAAGGTAGCCTTTGTAGCGATGGTATTACCTGAAAGTACGTTTATCTGTTTTTCTACAGTTTCGTATCCTACAAAACTGTACACAAGTGTATAAGTACCGTCCTTTAAATTTTCAAATTTAAAAGCACCATTTTCATCCGTCATGGTTTCTACACCATTTTCTTTAATAGAAACCTTTGCAAACATCAATGGCTCGTTATTTGATTCTAAATCAGATAGGTTGCCTTTAATCGCACCACTTTGTCCAAAGGACAATGCTGAGATTAAAAATGCTAATATAACTATTGTGTATTTCATATGGCTCTCACCTTAATTTTACATTACAAAGAAAATATTTATGTGTAACTGAAATGTTACCGAAAGATTAAACAACAGTGATTAAAATGTTACCCTAATGTTAAGAGAAATTATATTTTAATTGCAATCCCATTTATTAAGTATTTCATCGATGATAAGTTGTATTTTTTATGACAATCCTAATGAATACTTCGACAGGTTATGGGAGTTTTAAAGCAAATTCTTTAGTATCTTGCCCCTGCTTTAAATGAAAACGATGAACTGGGAACAACTCCTCTCCTTAAAACGCTTTGGCGATACCAATAAAAGACTACGAAAAGAACAAGATGAAACACGCTTAGGCTTTGAAGTGGACTACGACCGTATTATTTTTTCACAAGAGTTTAGAAGCCTTCAGGATAAAACACAGGTGATTCCCCTGTCGGAAACCGATTTTGTCCATACTAGATTAACCCATAGTTTGGAGGTTAGTGTTGTGGGACGTTCCCTAGGCCGAAAAGTGGGGCAGAAGGTGTTAGAAAAACATCCGCATTTGCAAAATGTCCATGGCTACCAAGCTAACGATTTTGGTGCTATTGTGGCCACGGCCGCTTTGGCGCACGATATTGGCAACCCGCCATTTGGGCATTCAGGTGAAAAATCTATCGGCGAATTTTTTAAAACTGGAGCAGGACAGCAGTATAAAGATCAATTAACCGATGAGGAGTATCAAGACCTTTGCGACTTTGAAGGCAATGCCAACGGCTTTAAAATATTGACCCAAAGCAGGGCAGGGCGAGAGGGCGGACTGCGCTTAAGCTACGCAACCCTTGGGGCCTTCACAAAATACCCAAAGGAATCACTGCCGAAGAAGCCAACCAAGCATATAGCCGATAAAAAATATGGTTTTTTTCAGTCAGAAAAAGAAGCGTTTCAAGATGTGGCCAATGAATTGGGACTCATCAAGCGAAGCAACGAGCATTTGAGTTACTCGCGTCACCCGCTCGCATATTTGGTGGAAGCAGCTGACGATATCTGTTATACCATTATCGATTTTGAGGATGGCATCAATTTAGGACTGATTCAAGAGGAATTTGCTCTGGAATACCTTTCAAAATTAATTCGTGAAAATATCAAACCGGAGAATTACTATGCCCTAGCTACCAAGGAAGATCGTATAAGCTACCTGCGTGCCTTAGCCATCAATGCCCTTATCAACGATGCGGTGGATATTTTTATGAGAAATGAAGAGGCTATTTTGAACGGTACCTTCGATTGCGCCTTATTGGATAAGAGTAAATTTGAAGCGCAAATCAAGGATGTTATCAAAATTAGCATTGAAAATATCTACATGTCCGAAGAGGTAGTCGACAAAGAAATTGCCGGATATCAAATCATTAATAAATTACTCAGTGTATATACCAGTGCCGTAAATAATAGTTTTAACGGTGCGGCATCAAATTATGATAAACTTATTCTTAAACGTTTACCAGAAACTATCAATTTTGGAGCCACAAGTTTATACGAAAGGCTTTTGGCCGTATGTCATTATGTGGCGCTACTCAGTGATAGTAAAGCCATCCGAAACTTTAAAAAGATTGAAGGGGTGACGTTTTAAGCTGTATGTTACTTCGAGCCATCTAATAATCTTTTTATAATTTAGTTAAAAAGATTAATTGAACTAAAGCTATTTAAAATCACCTCATGAAAATACAATCGCTCATCATTCTTCTTATTGTTTTTAATTTAGCTTTCGCTTCAGAGCGTCCAAATTTCAATAAAAAGAAAGATCTTTTAATTGCTCAATTTGATAGTAAACCAGACCCTGATGACATACACGCACAAGCTGCTTTAGGATCAATGTTATTGCACCAGGATTTAAAGGGTGTAGATTATTATGTGGTAGCTGGTGCTGTAGGTATTCAAGGTGGTGCATTTATAGACTCAAGTAAATTACTAAAACTTGCATTTGGTAATAAGTGGGCCAATGCTCATGAAGATTGGAATGGAGCTGTTGCCAGTATCACAAAAAAAGTAGTACGTACATTAAAAAAAGGCGGAAAAGTATGGGTGCAAGAAGCAGGACAATCCAATATTACTGCAGATTGGATTGCAGAAGTGGTAAAAGAAATGCCCGAGTCTCTTGTTAAATCTAATGTTATTGTTGTACAACATAGTAAATGGAACGAAGACCATGCCGCGGCATCAGATTTGGACTTTGTAAAACAAAAAACATCTTATTTTGCAATTGACGACGGCAATAAGGCCTATGGTGCAGAAAAAGGAAATCGTGGGCCACACTTAACACCAGAATACAGAGCTAAAGATAGCAATTGGATAGCTATAGCCAAAGCATCATCAAACCATAAAGCAAGAAAGCTTTGGATTGAAGCTGATAAGATTATCACCGAGAAATTCCCAAATAAATTTCCTCATGAATGGTCATACATTCGTTATGACGGTGTAGACTATTCAGACTGTGTGGAAAATTGGTGGATTTTTAATATTGGCGATTTAGCTGATACACATGCCAAATTTTGGGATAGATATGTAACGAATTGATGCTAAGTTTTACTTAATTAAATCACTAAAAGTTTGATTTAATCCCTCAACATCCAGTCCAACCAAAGCCTGCAATTCTTCAGCACTCCCATGCTCCACAAAACTATCAGGAACTCCTAAAGTTTTAATAGTGTTTTTGTAATTATGAATGCCGACAAATTCCAAAATAGCAGAACCAAATCCACCTGCAACAACATTATCTTCCACAGTTACAATAGTTTCGTGCGTTTTAAAAATACTGTGTAGTAGAGCTTCGTCTAGCGGTTTTGCAAAACGGATATCATAATGCGATACCGGTAAACCTTCAATAGCCTCGCTTACGTTTTTGGCGATGGTACCAATACTCAAAATAGCGAGTCGTTCCCCTTCTTTAAGCTGAATACCTTTTCCAATTTCAATCTTAGAATAAGGTTGTCTCCAATCCAAAGTAACGCCTCTGCCACGAGGATACCGAATGGCAATGGGGTGCTTTAACCCCAATTGAGCGGTGTACATTATGTTGCGCAACTCCAATTCGTTTCGCGGTGCAAAAATGATAAGGTTGGGAATACATCTTAAATAACTTAAATCAAACACGCCATGGTGCGTAGCGCCATCCTGACCCACCAAACCAGCGCGGTCCAAACAAAATACAACAGGCAGGTTTTGGAGGGCCACATCGTGGATAATTTGATCATAAGCCCGCTGTAAAAACGTGGAGTAAATATTGCAAAATGGAATTAAACCTTGGGACGCCATACCTGCGGCAAGAGTAACGGCATGCTGTTCGGCAATCCCCACATCAAAGGCGCGTTCGGGGAGTTCGTCCATCATAAATTTCAGAGAACTTCCTGTTGGCATTGCCGGGGTAATACCAACAATTTTTTCATTTTGTTTGGCCAATTCTACTATTGTATGCCCAAAAACATCCTGATATTTTGGAGGCAATTCTAAAGTAGATTTAGCAATAAGTTCACCAGTGACCGAATCGAATTTTCCCGGAGCGTGATACTTTACCTGGTCTTTTTCAGCTTGCTTTAGGCCTTTGCCTTTAGTCGTAATTATGTGCAACAACTTAGGTCCTTTCACGGTTTTCAGGCGTTCCAATTCCGAAATGATTTTATCTAAATCGTGTCCATCAATCGGCCCCGAATAGTCAAAGTTTAGGGCTTTTATTATGTTGTTTCGCCTTTGCGTACCCTTTTTTACATTGGTTAAATACTGCTTTAAAGCACCTACACTTGGGTCTATTCCAATAGCATTATCATTAAGAATAACCAAAAGATTAGCATCGGTCACCCCGGCGTGGTTAAGCCCTTCGAAGGACATCCCGCTGGCTATGGAAGCATCCCCGATGACGGCAATATGCTGTTTGTCCTCGCCCTTCAATTTTGAGGCAATCGCCATGCCTAATGTGGCCGAAATGGAAGTGGAGGAATGCCCCGTGCCAAAGGCATCAAATTCACTTTCACCCCGTTTAGGAAAACCGCTAATGCCACCCAATTGTCGATTAGTGTGAAAAACATCCTTTCTGCCAGTTAAAATTTTATGCCCATAAGCTTGATGTCCTACGTCCCAAATTAACAAATCAGTTGGGGTGTCAAATACATAATGTATGGCAATGGTCAGCTCCACCACACCTAAACTAGCCCCCAAATGCCCTTCTTTTGTGGCAACAATATTGATGATGAATTCTCGTAATTCCTGCGCAAGTTGGGGTAGGTCTTTTTGGTTTAAAAGACGTAATTCTTTTGGGGTGTTAATATGACCAAGCAGATTATTTTGCACGAAACAAAAGTACAAGAATGAATTTGTATTTTTACGTTTATGATTGAACCTTTTGACGATACCTATTTTATGAAAAAGGCCCTCCAGGAGGCTGAACTAGCCTATGAAAAAGGAGAAGTTCCCGTGGGTGCAGTAATTGTAGTTGACAATAAAATTATAGCCCGAGGCCATAATTTAACTGAAACACTTAACGACGTTACGGCTCATGCTGAAATGCAGGCCATAACTGCTGGAGCCAATTTTTTAGGGGGGAAGTATCTCAAAGACTGCACCCTTTATGTGACGTTGGAACCCTGCCAAATGTGCGCAGGAGCATTGTATTGGAGCCAGATTTCTCGTATTGTTTACGGTGCAAGGGATTTGGAACGGGGTTGCATTAACCTGAAAACAAAACTGCATCCAAAAACCAAAATGGAAGGAGGGGTTTTAGCTGAAGAAGCAGGCAGTTTGTTGAAGCGTTTTTTCATTACGAGGCGAAATTTGAATTGAGAATTTTTTGGGTCATTTCGACTGGAAGGAGAAATCACATTATTCAATTGTGATAGCGCATATTATAATGAGATGTCTCACTGCGTTCGACATGACATCAGGCCCCAATTGTCATTCCCAACTGTCAGACTGAGCGCAGTCGAAGTCTTGTTTCGGAATATCAGAATTTATGGAACAAAGACCCCAAAGCAGTTGAAAACAACCCCGACACAAATAGGGAGGGCATGACACACCCACAACAGCCTGTCACCCTGTCCCGATAGCTATCGGGATCGTTTCAGGGTCTCATCCTGTTAAAGCCTATTCCTCTTTTGGTTCTCGCGCATTTTGTCCATATTCTCTTTGGTGAGCATATAATCCTTTAAATTTTTGTCCTTCCATCGGTAATATGAAAATAGTGGAAAAACCAATAGGAATAATACTGCTACGCCTGACCCAATTAGTTTTTGGGAGTTTTCAGTTTCCATGATAAAACCACCAATAATCAATCCGAAGCATGCGAGGAATAATATGAAGATGAGGTATTTCATGTCTATTGCGTAACATTAATTAACTGTCGCCTGTAAGCCGTTAACAATTTTGATTTTGAAATATAGCCATAGTATTTCCCTTTTTTAATAACTGGCAAATTCCATGCGCCACTGGTCTTGAATTTTTTCATGATGTCGTTCATGGAATCCTCTTCATAATGGATAATGCCCGCATCCGCATGCATCAGGCTTTCTACATCTACTTTATCGTATAAATCGGTATTGAACATCATGTGACGGATATCATCCAGCCGGATCACACCTAAAAATTCATGGTTTTTATTTACCACAGGAAAATGGTTTCGCGATGATTTGGCGACAGCATTTTCCAGTACTTCCCTCAGTTTCATTTCTGGTTTTAGGATAATGAAATTGGTCTCGATTACCTTATCGATTTCCAACATCATCAGTACGTTTTTGTCTTTGTCGTGGGTTATCAGTTCGCCACGTTTTGCCAACTTCAAGGTGTAAATGGAATGGGATACAAAATATTTGGTGATCGAGAATGAAATCGCCGCCACGAGCATTAAAGGCACAAACAATTCATAACCACCGGTGATTTCGGCAATTAGGAAAATAGCGGTAAGTGGCGCATGTAGTACCCCAGCCATAAGCCCCGTCATCCCAATTAAGGTGAAATTGGATTCAGATACACTGAAATCTATTCCTAAATTATTGATGACTTTTGCAAAGGCATTCCCCAATGCACTGCCCATTACCAAAGTGGGGATAAATACCCCGCCAACGCCCCCTGCACCAAAAGTGGTGGTCATCGCGATGGCTTTAAAAATAGTAATACCTAAAAGTAGGCCTATAACTATCCAAATATTTTCCAAGTCCAAATTAAACGGTGTAGTCCCAATTGCGGCAATATGGTCGCCTTTTAACAGGTTGTTCATTACGCCGTAACCTTCACCGTAAAGTGGCGGAATTACATAGAGCATAGTACCAATGGCCAAACCACCGATAAGCAATCGCTTTGCCCGACTTTCAAACCGCTTGAAAAAACCAGTAATGCTGAAGAAAATCTTTGAAAAATAGACCGACATCAACCCCGTAACAATTCCTAAGACCGCATAAAAACCGAGGTCATTAATTTGAAACTCGTCCGTAAGTTCAAAGCGCAGCAGCACATCTGTTCCTAGAAAGAAATAGGAAGTAACCACCGCAGAAACGGAAGCCAACAAAAGAGGTATCAGAGAGGCAAAGGCAATGTCCAAACTAAAAATCTCAATGGCAAAAATAATCGCCGCAATGGGTGCTTTAAACATAGACGCCATAGCTCCGGCAGCCGCACATGAAATGAGTAATAGTCGCGTTTTTGTGTTCATGTGGAACAAACGAGCGGCATTTGAACCCAATGCTGAACCAACGCTAACTGCAGGGCCCTGTAACCCGACTGAACCACCAAAACCCACAGTAAGCGGTGCGGTAATCAAGGCGGCGTAAATATTATATCTTGGAATAATGCCATTCAATTTTGAAATGGCATGTAAGGTGGTCGAAATCCCATGACCAATGTGTTTTTTTAGCCAGGTCTGTTTGATGATGTACACCAATAACAACCCGATAATAGGAAGAATAAAATAGAGTGAACTTTGGTAATCTTTAAAAACATATAAGTTAAAAAGATACCTTATGGTATGTGTCAGGTTTTTAAGTACTACGGTGCCCATTCCAGCCAAAAACCCAACCAAAATACTAAGTATATAGATGAACTGACGCTCAGAAATATGCTTGTATTTCCAGATTAAAAATTTTCGTAAAAGGGCTCTAAATTTCATGGTTGTCCGCGTGATTTTAAAATGTCTGTACCTAAATATTTATCGTCCTTGTTCATAAACCAAGCCCGCACTTTCGGCATTTTGATGCCATTGGTAATTTCTTCTTTGGTCAATAAAATATACTCCCCATCATTTTTGGATTCATCCCTGAAAAATTGATACACTTCCATGGCATAATTTTCCTTGTTGAAATAAAAATACCAAATGTCCTTGCTCACCGATTCTTCATAAGTTGCTTTTAACACCCAATAGGGTTTGCCTTTAAAGGTTTTGCTTTGCACTTCATTATGAATAATTGTGCCCGGATCCTTCAATTTCATTGGCAAACCGTACAAATAGGTATAGTAGTTTTTGAAAAATTGCGCCCGCTTTTTATGTTTTTTTATAATGGAATCGGAAGGGCTTTTGTCACTATTAAAAATAACAGTGATACTGTCTTTGTGTATAAAATACTTTGTAGCGTCGTTTTCTACCTTGGAAGTCAGTGAAAAATATTGCCCTGGCAAATCGATGAGGATTTCACTATCCCGATTGGGTTTTTCGGGGATTTCCATGGTGATGTTAAGTTCACCTTTAAAGCTGTCCCAATTGCTATTTGGGTCGTGATATGCGATGGCTTTTTCCAAGAGTTGTTCCCCAGTTATATTTTGTGAGAATACAATCGATGACAACACCAGCGTTACAAGTAGAAAAAATTGTTTCATGTGAATGAAATAAAAGTAACAAAAAATCCCGCATTAACGGGATTTAGTTTTTAAGATTTTAAATTCAATTTTAAGCTCAATTCTTCCAATTGGTCATCATCGATTGGAGCGGGAGCGTCAATCATCACATCACGTCCCGCATTGTTTTTTGGGAATGCGATGAAATCCCTGATGGTTTCCTGTCCGCCGAGAATAGCTACCAATCGATCCAGTCCGAAGGCCAGACCACCATGTGGGGGCGCGCCATATTGGAAGGCATCCATTAGGAAACCAAATTGCGCTTTGGCTTCTTCTGGCGTAAAGCCTAAATAATCGAACATTAAGGATTGGGTCGCTTTATCGTGAATTCTTATAGAGCCACCGCCAATTTCGTTGCCGTTTAATACCAAATCGTAGGCATTGGCTTTTACTGCTCCTGGGTCGGTTTTTAATAATTCAATTTGACCAGGTTTAGGTGCCGTAAATGGGTGGTGCATGGCGTGGTAACGTTCCGTTTCTTCATCCCATTCGAGCAACGGAAAATCCATGACCCATAAAGGAGCAAACTCATCCGGCTTGCGTAAGCCCAAACGCTCTGCCAATTCCATTCTTAGTGCGCTGAGTTGGGTACGGACTTTATGCTTTTCACCAGAAAGCACACAGATTAAATCACCTGTTTTAGCACCAGTGACTTCTGCCCATTTTGCTAAATCGTCTTGATCATAAAATTTATCAACGGAAGATTTGAAAGAGCCATCCTCGTTACAACGGCAATAGACCATACCAAGCGCACCAACTTGTGGACGTTTTACCCAATCAATGAGTTTGTCTATTTCTTTTCTGGTGTAGCTGTTACCTCCGGGAACGGCGATTCCAACGACTAATTCCGCTTTATTGAAAACATTGAAATCTTTATGCTGTGCAACTTCATTAAGCTCCCCAAATTGCATTCCAAAACGAATATCGGGTTTGTCGTTGCCGTACAAGCGCATGGCATCGTCATACTGCATTCTTGGGAATTTATCAATATCGATTCCTTTGATTTCCTTGAGTAAATGACGTGTCAGTCCTTCAAAAGTGTTTAAAATATCTTCCTGTTCAATAAATGCCATTTCACAATCAATCTGAGTGAATTCTGGCTGTCTGTCAGCACGCAAATCCTCATCCCTAAAGCATTTTACAATCTGAAAATATTTATCCATGCCACCAACCATCAGCAACTGTTTGAAAGTTTGCGGTGATTGTGGTAGTGCATAAAACTGACCTTCGTTCATTCTAGAAGGTACCACAAAATCACGAGCTCCTTCAGGCGTAGATTTTATCAAATAGGGTGTTTCCACTTCGATAAATCCATCGTTTGAAAGGTGATTTCGAACTTCTTGTGTTACCTTATGTCTAAAAATCAAACTGTCCTTTACTGGATTTCTCCGAATGTCTAAATAGCGATATTTCATCCGTAAATCCTCACCACCATCGGTTTTATCTTCAATAGTGAAAGGCGGTAATAGGGCTTCGTTCAAAATGGTCAATTCCGAAACCAAAATTTCGATGTCACCTGTTGGGATGTTTGGATTTTTTGAGGCCCGTTCCTGAACTTTGCCTTTAATTTGAATCACGAATTCGCGCCCTAATTTTTGAGCCTTTTTTAATAAAGCGACCTGGGTTTGCTCTTCGTCAAAATACAATTGTATGATGCCGTAGCGGTCCCGTAAATCCACATACACCATAAATCCTTTGTCCCTAACGCCTTGCACCCATCCGGCTAAGGTCACTTCCGTATTGATATGTGACGCCCTTAATTCGCCACAGGTATGACTTCTGTACATTGTCGTGAAAATTGAGGTGCAAATTTACGTAAGTTAGAGGATTAATCATGTTTTTATGCATCGAATTTGCCGAATTTATTGAGGTTTGAGTGTCTCCTCTAAAAAGAGGGGAGTGAGGGGTGCGTAATTATTTGAACCAAGTAAAATGTGTTGGCTAACACCTCCCTTACTCCCTCCATATTAGGAGGGACACTGTTGTTCTCTAAATCCAAAAAATGAAAAGAGCCACAAAAACTGTGGCTCCTTCCCGCTATTAATCGAGTTAGTCAAACAACAATTAAAGACAATTTTTTATGCTCCTTCTAAACGCTCGGAAACATTAAATACTTCCTGTTGAGTAGAAACCAGACCTGCCTCAGCATTACGCCTCTTGAACAACCACATTTTGAATTTAGTGGATAAGAAAAACAGTATCGGTACCACAATCAACGTTAAGAACGTTGCTATGAATAAACCATAAATTACAGTCCACGCCAAAGGTCCCCAGAAAATTACGTTATCACCTCCCATATAAATGTTTGGATTGAATTCACTCAATAGGGTAAAGAAGTTGATATTGAAGCCTGTTGCCAATGGGATTAACCCTAAAATGGTGGTGATGGCGGTTAACAATACAGGTCGCAAACGTGCCTTACCACCTTTTACAATGGCTTCAATTAAATCGTCCTGCTGTAAATATTGCTCATCTTCCAAATCCAACAATACCTTTTTCCGGTCGATAAGTAGTTGTGTGTAGTCCAATAACACTACACCATTGTTCACCACAATACCGGCCAACGAGATAATCCCCATCATGGTCATCATAATTACGAATGCGCTTCCAGTGATGACGATACCGCCAAATACGCCAATTAAACTCAAGAAGATGGCCAGCATAATTATCGCAGGTTTTGAAACTGAATTGAATTGGAAAATCAGAATAAAGAAAATTAAACCTAATCCCGTGAAGAACGCCCCCATCAAGAAGGCCATCTGCTTGTTTTGCTCTTCAATTTGACCAGTGTAATCTACTTTTACACTATCTGGCTTTTCAGTAAAGCTTTTCATTTCATTTTGAATCTTTGAAACGATAGCCCCTGCATCTGTATACCCTGGGGCCAATGCCGAATACAAGGTAACTACACGACGCACATCCCGATGTTTGATAGCACTAAATCCAGAATTATTCTTTTGTTTGGCCACTGTAGATACAGGGATTTCTTTAATCTTACCAGAAGCCATATCCCTAAAGGTGATTCTTTGGTTAAAAATCGCACTGGTGTTATAGCGATTCTCTTCATTAAAACGCACATAAATATCATAATCCTCACCATCCTCTTTATAGATTCCGGCTTTTTCTCCAAAAATTGAATTACGCAATTGGGTACCTACCTGTCCTGCGCTAACGCCTAATTCGCCCGCCTTTTTCCGGTCCACCTCTACCTGCATTGTGGGCTTGGATTTATTCACATCAATTTTTAACTCATCTATACCTTGGATGTTTTTAGAATTGATGAAATCACGCATTTTTTCAGCAGTGGCAATCAGTTCGCTGTAATCATTGCCTTCCAGCTCTAGGTTGATAGGATATCCTGCAGGAGGGCCGACGGCATCCTTTTCAACGGAAATGGCTACACCGGGGTAAATGCCTTGCAAATCTTCCTGAACTTTTTTCAAGAGAACGTTGCTGTCGGCACCATCCCTGAATTTATACTCGCGCATGGTGGCCGTTATTTTGCCACGGTGGGGCATTTCTGCTTGGGAGCCACCATCAGTTTGTGGATTTCCGGCACCCGCACCCACTTGGGATACTGCACTTTCAGTCAGGAAATTGAAGTCGCCTTTCAAGTAGGCCTCTTCGTTTAAGATTTTATAAACGCGTTCCTCTATATCCTTGGTAATCGCATTAGTCTTTTCGATGTCCGTGCCTTCGGGATATTCAATATAAACAATGATTTGATTGGGTGTGTTGTCAGGGAAAAACTCTACTTTGGTACGTTGACTTCCAACTGAGGCACCAAATCCCATAAAAGCAATAAATAAAAGTACTACAGTGCCAATGGCAATAAATGCCGGCTTTCTGCCACTTAAGGCACTGCGCAATATCTTTTCATAGAAGCACTCCCATTTTGGCAATACTTTGTTTTGAAAGCCATTGGCCCATGAGCGCAGAAACAGGCGGTATATCCAAAGTAAAATTATCGCAACCACCATTAAACTTCCGAAGGCACGGTTTTCGCCACCAAAAATCATAATTAGTAAACCAATACCGCCTACAATCGCAGATATTTTAATAATGTTTTGAAGGGGCATTTCCTTATCCTCCGTTGTCATATATTGCGATACTAATACGGAGTTAAAAAATATGGCCACGAACAGGGAAGACCCTAAAACCACCGAAAGGGTTACTGGAAAATAAATCATAAATTCTCCCATAATGCCCGGCCAAAGCCCCAAAGGAATAAAGGCAGCTACAGTGGTTGCGGTTGAAATTATAATGGGGAATGCAATCTCTCCAATACCTTTTTTAGCCGCTTCTATGCGGCTCATGCCCTCGTCGCTCATCAAACGATACACGTTTTCTACTACCACTATACCGTTATCCACGAGCATCCCAAGCCCCATAATCAAACCAAACAAAATCATGGTATTCATGGTGTAGCCAAGCGTATTCAAAATCATTAACGACATGAACATGGACATTGGGATAGCAAAGCCCACAAACAGCGCATTCTTAAACCCTAAAAAGAACATTAACACCGTAACTACCAGAATAATCCCAAAGATGATATTGTTTACCAAATCATCTACTTGGCCTATGGTTTTTGAAGACTGATCGTTGGATATCGTAACTTCTAAATCGGGTGGGAACACATTTGCAATGGCGGTTTCAACAATTACTTTGATTTGGTCTGCTGCCACAACCATGTTTTCGCCGGCGCGCTTCTTTACATCAAGCATTACCACTGGATGGCCAAACTCTCTGGCGTAAGTGGTTTTATCCTTATCCCTAAAATTGACTGTTGCCACATCTTTGAGGTAAATGGAGTTGCCCATTTCGGATTTAACCACAAAGCGTTCAAGCTCATTAGGAGATTCAATTTCACCAATAATTCTAATTGTACGCCTCTGGCCACTTGCGATTAAATTACCAGCTGATATGGTCACATTCCCATTTCTGATGGCATCTGTAATGTCTCTAAAACTAACCTGTGCTGCCATCATCTTATAAATATCTACAGCTACTTCCACCTCTTTTTCCTGAGCACCACGAATATCCACTTGTTTGATTTCAAGTAAACTTTCGATTTCATCTTCTAAATATTCACCATACTCTTTGAGCTTATCTACAGGATAGTCTCCAGAAATATTTATGTTGAGAATTGGCATTTCTTCGGACATACTTAAATCGAAGATATTAGGTTCTACCTTCGCACCATTAAATGTAGGCCAGTCTTCGCTTGAGGTTTCGGTGTCTACTTCATCCTTTATCTTTTGCTTTGCGGCTTCAACCGTAATATTTTCATCAAACTCAACAACCACAAGTGAATAATCCTCCTGGGAGGTTGATGTGATTTCGACCACATTGCTTACCGTTTTTAATTTATCCTCGATGGGGTCGGTAATAAGTTTTTCTATATCCTCTGCCGTATTTCCTGGATATACAGAACTAATATATATTTTAGTTTCCTTCACCTCTGGAAAATTCTCGCGTGGCATGCTAAAATAGGCCCCAGCTCCCAGCATCAAAATCACAGCTATTAAAACATACATGGTGGTTTTGTTATTAATAGCCCATGACGATAACGGAAATTCCTTATCTACTTTTTTGTTTTTTAAATCTTTTGTCATTGCTCCTTGGTCTATGGATTAGTTAGCAGTTTCCAGTTCCAAAATTTTCACATCTTGTCCATCCTTCACACTTCTGGCACCCTCCATAATAATTTCGTCTCCGTTGGTAATACCCGAAAGTACCTCGATATCATCTCCCTGAGTTTTTCCAGTTGTAATAATGGTACGTTTTGCTTTGGCCATTTTGTCCTGTTTATCAGAAATTGTGTAAACGTATTGGTCGCCTTCGGCATTTTCAGAAATGATACTCTGTGGAATCAAAATCGCTTCTTCATTGGTGTAATCATTAATCTTTAGTTTTGCCGTAAGGTTTGGTTTAATGGAGGCATCGTTCTTCGGAAGCGCCACTTCAACCTTAAACGTTCTATTGTCGGGATTTATAAAGTTTCCAGCTTGGCGTACCTTGGCGTCGATAACTTTGCCTAAAACGGGGAAGTTTACTTTAACCAATTTCCCAGGAACAATATTTGCAACATAACGTTCTGGCACGTCAGTTTCAATGTACATGTCATCCAAGTTCACAATTCTAAACAGTTGAGATTGCCCAGGAGCCACCACGCTACCTTGGTCTGTAATTACATCATCAATTGTCCCCGAAAAAGGTGCGCGAACCAAGGTTTTGCCTACCTGTTGTCGAATCTGGTTTACCATTTCTTCCTGTGCCTCATAATTAGACTTGGCTTGTAAATATTGAATCTCGCTACCAATTTTTTGGTCCCATAAGCGCTTTTGCCGTTCAAATGTAGTTTTAGCCAAATCTGCTTGAATTTTGGCCTGAGCCAGTTGCTGGCTTAAACCACCATCATCAATTTTTGCTAACGTTTGCCCTTTGCTTACCTTTTGTCCCTCTTTTACATAAACCTTAGAAAGTACTCCGGCATATTCCGCCATTATGACCACATTTTGTTTTGTGCTTACGTTTCCTTGAAGTTCCACAAAGTGATTGAACTCTGTTTCCCTGGCATCAAATGTTGTGATTAGCGGTATTTTTTCCAACGGATCTAGAGTTTTGATTTCCTTTTCCAAGAGCTTTAATTGGGTTGCAATCTCTAATGCCGAAGCATCTAATTCAGCTTTCTTTTGTCGAATTTGTTCTAAATCCTTTGAAGCTATAATGTCTTCAACCGATTTGTTTTTGTCACCACCACAAGAAGTCAGTAAAATGGCGGCCAATAATGTAAAAACTGTATATTTCATGGTGGTCATTATTTTAGATTTAATAGATTTTTAAGATTCGCTTTTTTATTGATGACGTCAATAATGGATTGCAAATATTCCTGCTGGCTACTATATAGCTGGGTCTGAGCTTGTCTTAAATCAAAACTACTGGCAATACCTTCTTTAAATTTTATGATATTTTTTCTTTCGATTTTTTCGGCAAGCGCCAAATTCTTCTGCTTATTGTCGTAGGTGTCAATGGCTAATTGATATTCGTTTTTGGCATTTTTAAATTCAAGGGTCAACTGATTTTCCATAATAATCAGGTCATTTTTTGCCACATCCCACTCAACTTTTGCCCTTTGTCTCCTTGATTTTTTTCCAAAAGAGCTGAAAATGGGAAACTTGATACTAACACCAGTGGCCGTAGAGAAAAACCATTCCTGTTCAGGTTTAAAATAATTGCCAAATGATTCAGAAATACCCAGGTAATTTGAATTCAAAAACGCATTTACCTTTGGAAGTTGCTCTGACTTTTCCAGTTTATATACCAATCGTTTACTTTCGGCATCATTAGCGGCTATTTTGTAGTCAATATTGTTGCTTATTGGATGTGTATCGCTAATCAAATTCAAAGAAATATTTTCCACAACAAGGGATTCCAAAGTATCCGTTAATTCGATAGTTTCACTTTGGTCAATGCCGAGCAATATTTTTAAGTACCCTTTTGAAATACCATAAAGTGTCTCTAAACTTCTTTGGTTATTTTGTAAGCTGGAGAGTGTTAATTGCAATTGCTCAACGTCTTCTTCTTCAGTTAGTCCGTTTTCAAATATCTTTTTGGTTTCTTCTAGGTTGTCCGATAAAACCTTGATATTGTTTTTGGTGATTTCTATACTTTCCTTAGTCAATAAAGCATTGTTATATGCGCTTACCACGTTTGCCTCTATGGTGTTTACCGTTTTGTCCTTGGCGTTTTGGGAAATTTCCAAGAACACCTTATTGGATTGCAATCCGACTAGGTAACCACCATCAAAGATTAATTGATTTAGGGTAACACTTGGCGTCAATTGATGTTTTGGAAAAAAGAACGAAAACGGGTCGCCTGCTACAGGTTCAATTGGTCTTACCACATTGAAGGTGTAATCAACACTACCATTAATTTGGGGCAAACCAAGAGCCTTGGTTTCCCAAACCTGATGTTCAGCGGCCAAAATACTCAGGTCTGCATTCTTAATGTTCCTGTTGTTTTCCAATGCATAAGCAATGGCCTCATCCAGTGAAAAACTTCGTGGATTTTCTTGTGCGTTAGAAATGAACAAGAATAATAAACCAAAGCATAGAATCAGTTTGTGCTTCATTTTATGATTGATTAGAATTGATGTAATTGTTTAAAAAGGCCAGGCCTTTTGGAGTGCAAATGCCACGTAAATGATATTCTAGATAATTGCTCATCAGCATGGGGATGGAAAATTTATCCCGTGGGAATAAATCATCATCTTTTATGACGACCATTGCGTTGAAGTAGATTCTCGAGATGAAATCTAAATGAAGGTCTTTTCTATACAAACCGAGTGCAACCCCTTTATTTAAGTTATCTATTACGCAATCTTGCATGACACAAAATTGCCTGTCCTTTAAGTTTTTGAAAATGGTAGGGTAATACTTTTGAAGTTGGTACAAAGGCGAAGATTTTTCATCTTTTAAGTGTTGCATTACAAATTGCTTGATGCTGTAAACCTCTTCTATCGGGTTTTTTTCCATCTCACAAATGCCGTCAATACCCGCCGAAATTACCTCAAATAAAGCCATGGTTGTGGCTTCTACCAATTTGGTTTTGTTATCAAAATGCTGGTAAATGGTTTTTTTGGACATGCCCAAACTAGTGGCAATATCGTCCATAGTAACGCTTTTAAACCCGTAGTTCAAAAACAGTTCTGTAGCACCATGAAGTATCTTGTCTCTCATAATCGGGAGCAAAAGTACATCAGGAAACTTTAAAAACCCAAAAAGTTTCCATAGTTTTAATAATTATTTAACATTCGGTTCAATTCAATGACGTTTTACTTTGGAGTCGCGAGGACATTCTTTTTGAACTTTTTTAAATTGACTTCACTTATAAATTGAATTCCATTATTTTTGTGTGATGCTTTCCATAGAAAAATACCAACAGGAATTTATAGCTTTTTTAAAGGCATATTCCACCGAAAAAGAGCCCAAAAACTTGTACGAGCCCATCAGTTATATTTTGAGATTGGGGGGCAAACGCTTAAGGCCGGTACTTACTTTGATGACTGCTGATGTTTTTGATGGTAATTATAAAGAAGCTCTAAATACCGCTTTGAGTGTTGAGGTGTTTCATAATTTTTCCTTGGTACACGATGATATTATGGACGATGCCCCATTGCGAAGAGGTCAGCAAACAGTGCATGAAAAGTGGGACGTGAATACGGGTATTCTTTCTGGAGATGCTATGTTAATTATGGCCTATCAGTTATTTGAATACTACGAGCCAGAAACATTTCAGGCCTTGGCCAAGTTGTTTAGTAAAACAGCTCTAGAAGTGTGCGAGGGACAACAGTACGATGTGGATTTTGAAACCCGAAACGACGTTACCATTCCTGAGTATTTAAAAATGATTGAATACAAAACGGCTGTTTTGGTTGGAGCAGCGATGAAAATGGGGGCTATTGTTGCCGATGCGTCTGTTGAAGATCAAAACAGTATTTACGAGTTTGGGAAAAACCTAGGCATTGCATTTCAATTACAGGATGATTATTTGGATGCGTTTGGCGACCCAAAGACGTTCGGAAAACAGGTTGGTGGCGATATCATCGAAAACAAAAAAACCTATTTGTATTTAAAAGCTTTAGAATTCTCTTCAGATGAAGATAAAATAAAACTAACGGATTTGTTTTCGACAGCACCGAAAGATTCAGAAACGAAAGTTGATGTTGCTAAGAAGATTTTTGTGGATTCAGGTGCTTCCGACGCTACAAAACAGGCCATTGCAGACTATACGTCTTTGGCATTTTCAGGATTGGAATCCCTCAATATCTCTGAAGAGAAAAAAGCACTTTTAAAAGCTTTTGGAACGAACCTGATGAACCGAACTGTATAAATGCAATTGCCCGAAACCTTTGATAGCCTAATTGAAAAGGCTACCCATTTGGATTTATACCAAAAGCTTGTCCGTCAAATCAATAAGGATTTTTTACTGGCCAATATCGATTTGGAATTTCATGAAGATGTTTTACCCTCAAGTTTGAAATTAATGCTTCACGAAACGGTTTATCAACTGATACAGGAAAAATTTACGGAATACCTTAATTTACTCTATATCATTGATGTTTCTGAAAAAGCGGTTAGAGCTTTGGATGGGGATGACACTGTAAAACTTGCTGAGGATGTGGCCTTTTTAATTCTAAAACGTGAATGGCAAAAAGTATGGTTCAGAAACAAATATTCTTAAACCATACCTTTTAACCTAACATAATTTTTATTGAAACGAGTGCTCCAATTGAATAGCCTTTGGATGTAAAATATTATTCTCCAAGTGTATGTGTTGGTGCAGGTCCTGTTCAAATTCTTCCAGTTTTGCGTATAAAGCTCTAAACGTATTGCAAGCGCCTTCAGGTGGCGTATAGTTATTTGTAAGTTGCGCGATAGTTTTAAAAATATCACCCGCGGATTCGTGTTCATGCTCCATAACACTAATAGGATTATTTACAGAACCAAATGGTGGTTGGAGGTATCCTTTTTCCTCTTTTTTAAACTGAAGTAATTGTTTGATGTATGGAAATAATATCGTCTCTTCTTTTTTAAGGTGATCATTCAATTCGTTGGCGACCTCAATAAAAAGTTTATTGATTTCAACTACTTCGGTATAATGATGCCCATGCACTTGCGCTACCCTATTTGAATATTGAAGAATAAGAGGAATCGATTCTTGCACGTATGTGTGGTGAATATTTACAATATGGTCGATTAAAAAATCGAGCTTCCAAGAATTATAATCATAAGCTTTTGGCACTTTATCTACATCTAATAATTCAGATTTAATCGTATTGTAGTCCAATTGTTTTTTCTCGCAAGCTTTTTCAATAGTAATGCCTCCGCCACAGCAAAAATCTATACCGTGTTTTTTAAAAACATGTGCTGTTTTTATATTTTCGGCAACTACTTCGGCTACTGTTTTGTTCTCTATGGTATTCATAATTATAAGTTTTAAACAATAAAAGATATTTTTATCTTTTATTTGAGTGTTTCAAAAGTATTCATTCAGAAAACTTCAAAGTATGATTTTTGTTAGGTTCTTAATCCATAGTTAATCCTAGAATAGGATGCAAGAGGCATTCACATAGAAATTTCTGCCTTGTCGAGGAATATTGTTCCAATCTGCGTAGGTAGAGTAGTGGGTGTCAAAAATATTTTCAATACCATATTTAACCACTAATTTATTGCTATTCAAGTAAAATATATTACCCAAGTTAAGGTTTAAAATACCGTAGGCAGGAGTTTCGTCTTCACCATAAAATCCGCTGTAATCACTTTGGTTGCCATTGCCTTCAAGTTGTAATGCGACATTAAATTTTGGGGTACTATAATTTATTTCGGCTAAATAAGAAAATGGTTTTATCAAAGGTAAGTTTTCACCATTACTGCCCTTTCCATGGCTGTATCCTAAAGAGCTATTAAAAGAAATTTTCTTTGAGAAGTCATAGTTTGCATTTAAATTCAAATTGAATATTGAAGCATTGTCCAAACCTTTGTAAAGCCTTACGCCGTTAGCGCCAATGGTCATGGAACTGGCCGAGGGATCTATCTCTCCTATGATGTAATCTGATATATAAAAAAACGATGAAGCTACTTCTAATTCTAAATTTTTGAGATGAAATTTAGTCTTAGCATTTATCTCTATGCTCTTTTCTTTTTTAAGATTTGGGTTTCCAATGTAATCATAGTTATCAAAACTGTTGAACAAAAAGAAACCATAGCCCTCGCTAACTGATGGGGCGCGTTCACCATAGCCAATACCAAAAGACGTATTGTTGATTTTATTGTTTAAATGATATGCTGATGCTAAACTCATTAAAAAACGGTTTTGTTTATCATCGATATTGGGATGGAATATTTGAAGGCTTTGCACCCCAACTTTTTTGGCTATTCTATTACTATGGTAGCCTAATCTTAAGGAAGTTGAGAGTATTTTGTTGTTGCTAATATGCCAATCGTCTTTGGCAAATAAACCGGTGTAGAGGGTTCTGATATCCGGCCAGGTGTACATAAACATATCGGGTTCATTAGGGTTGTTTGAAAACATCGTCATTTCTGCTAACGAACGATTATAAAACCCATTGAGGTTCAACGTTAAATGATGTACATCTTTTACCCCTTCTGCTTTACTATAAAACCCAAAAGTATCGCTCCATCCAGGCATATCCATACGGATGGGTACATCGGGACGTTTACTGTCATCCATTATATGCGTAATGGTGTTAAAGTATAATTTGGTTTCAATTGATTCTAGGCCTTTGTCTTTAGGTTGATAGTGGTGCGTTAATGAGGTGATTAAAGCTTCAGCCAAGGATACATCCATGGGTAACGCAGGATAGCCAACATCCGTAGCCCTGTCATAAATAATATTGGCATCCACACTGTGGGTTTCAGAAAGTTTATATCCTGACTGCAACGATATGTTATACTTTTGAAATTGCGAAAACAGCACTTCTTCATTGCCACTGGCGTCATAGTTTTCGGATTTCCTGAAAATGCCATCAGCATTTATAAAAAAATCAGTACTAGCATATTCCAAATCTAATCCAGTAGCCAAGAAATTACCATTGGTTTCATATCCCAAATCAGCACTGGTCTTTAAACCAGAATTATTGAATTTTGAAGTAGGTAGTTGCAAATCGATGCCTCCCCCAATACAATGGCCATTTTCAGTTCCTTCCTGACCAGATCCAATGGTTACTTTTTCTAAGTTTGACACATCAACATAAGAGGTTATAGGGTCCATTTTATCAGTACAGGCGCCAAAAATTTGCATGCCATCTATGGTCACTACCAATCGGTCGCTAACCATATTATTTACAGCCGGCTCCCAAGCATAGTTGCCACGTTTTATCATGGTAACTTTATCTGATTTTTCAAGATAATCGTCAATACTTGATAAGGTTTTTTCTTGTCTGTAGTTGCTTAACTTTTGCCTTGTAACAATAACAACCTCCTCGAGTTTTGTTGTATCCTTTTTTGTTTCCCTTTCTTGAGAAATACCAATGGTTGAGGCCAGCAAACAAAAAAGTAAAGTGATTAGCCGTTTCATAGCTAATGTTTTTTATATGCGTTAAAAAGATATCTGCAAATTGGAATTGTCGAGGGAAATAATTCTCTCGACAACTCCATAATTTTACAGTTTAGTTCGCGCTCGGACTCTGAGATTAAAACTCTAGCTCCAAATAAAGGCTACTTGCCTCATTTTTTTCAGTAACATCTTCACCTTTTAAAACATCGTCGTTGGCGTTCATCAGTTTAAGGTTGAGTTTCCAATAGCCCGTCATAGTTAAAGATAAATCACCGTAGTAGAAATTATCGGTACTATTGAATGTTAAATCTGTATTGTTTGGGGAACTGTGATTTCCCATTCCCGGCATTCGCGGATCTAGCGTGATGGTGTAACCTTCAACAACAGGAAAGGTCATCATATTTTGCATTTTAAATAAGCCAACCTTCATCTCATTAATTGCAATACTTGGGTCTTTGGGTTCTATTAAAGCCAAAATATAGCGTGTATCGTCAGAGGCCATAAAACTGGCTATGTTCTGATTTTTATATTGCATCACCTCAATGGTTTTGGTGACGCTATAGTCCACATTATCAATCCTGTAATCCAGGGTTAAAGACCAGCCTGAACCATCCATATTTGTCATTTGATATATTATAAAACCTTCGAAAACTGTGTTTTTTCCGTCAGCTTTTTTGATAGCAGATTTTGGGCATGAGTGTTGCATGGATGGCATTTGCATCATGGGCATCCATGATAAAGAAGCATCTTCAACGTAAGTGTCGGTGGTGTTGTCCTTTATTCTGATGCTTATGGCATTGTAGCCCGTTTCAAACATGCCTTTTTTATTAAACAGTTCAATGGTTTGGTCGCCGTTGACTATTGTTTGAATCAGGGACAGATCCTCTACTTCATTTACCTGTGTTGGGTCGTTAGTGTCGTCTGTTGAACATGAAAACACAAGTGCAAATAGCACGAGTGGTAAAAAATATTTAAGTTTCATTTGATTGTAATTTAAGTTGTTTTAAAACATAATATTCCAAGTGAAGGCAAAACGCTTCACATTTAAAGGGAATTTTGCGCATGTAGCGCGCCGATAAAAAACTAGCTTAAATTAGGAGGAGGTGTATCAATATCGTAAAACGGGTGAACGGGAACTTGCTGACGGAAATCTACTTGATTTTCCCAAGTATCATCTAGTGCAATGTGTTCTTGTTGATTTTGGGGCAAACTCACCACGACAAACACGTCTAAACTCCTGCGCTCTGGATTTTGCAGTGGATTGTCCGAACTTTTATCTGCATTGTTTTCCTTGAGTTCTTTATGCAGTTGACACTTGCCATTACATCCTTTTTGCTCTTCTTTTTGAATACATAAGGTCTTAGCTATCATATCTTGATTGATAACAAAATCAGTAACAATAATAACAGTATTAATGTTATTGGCTAACAATGCTATGGTTAGTATGAGAGCTGTGGTTTTATGTAACAGTTGTATGATCACCTCGCAAATTTCGGACTAATTAATCTTAAATAAACTGACTTTTGTTAGCGAAATAGGGAGTTTTAAAGATTCCATGTTGAGAGGCAAGATTTTATGGCTATGTCATTTTCTAAACTGGCAGAACAATACGTATGAGATAATGCCCGAACATCATTAAAAGTCTTTTTTTCTGGACTTAAATACGATGCGAATTGTGGGCAATACGACCCAAAGAAAAAGCATAAAAAATGAGATGATGAGACCAAACCTGGTGCCAAAGAATTTTTTAAAAATGGCTCCTGTATAACCCAGCAATGCAGAAATATCTAGCTTGAGGAGGATCAAGGTTCTTGATAGATCAATTGGATTCAACATGGTGCCCACCAATGAAAATTTATCCAAGGGATATTCCTCAAACAGAATTAAAGACATTAAAAATATACCGTCATAGATAACCGCCAAAAACAGCCAAAGCAGGATAGCAAAACCAAACCCCTTGATTTTATTTTCGTTGGAAAGGGCTATGTTGAATGCCAAAGCGGTAAAGATAAATGTCAAAAAGCATCCAGTAATTAACAACAATGAAAAATCCCAAATCGCTGCACTTTCAAAAAGGCCGTACAGCATAAAGGGAATGCCCAAGCCCAAAATCAAACTCATGGATAATGAGATGGCCACACCCAGATACTGACCTAAAAATATAGAGGAACGCTTTAAAGGTTGTGCCAGCAAAAGTTCGGTAAATTCCCTGGAATTGTAATAATACATAACGCCAAAAATTGTCCCGATTAATGGCACCAAAACGATAATGACGTTCATTAAGGTGATAACCGCTTTTGAAAGGTCGTTGTTTAAAAAGAGTAGCACTAAACCGAGCAATAAATAAAATGCCAAATAAATGTAGCTCCAACGGCTACGCATTAAATCATAAAAGCTATATTTTAATATTTTAAACATGTTTTTCTGATAAAATGTTGGCCATTGCGCGCTCAAAATCCTGTTGATTTGTTTTTTGCTTTAGGGCGTTGATTGTGCCTCTAAAATGAATTTTACCTTCTAATAAAAACACAATCTCATTGGCAACTTCCTCTACAAAACTCATGATGTGGGATGTGATTAAAATCGTTTTTCCTTTTCCTTTTTCATGTTGAATCAGTTCTTTTAAATGGATCAACGAGATAGGGTCGAGTCCTGTAGTTGGCTCATCTAAAATAATCAAAGGGCTGTCATACATAAAGGTTAAAACGATATTTACTTTCTGTTTGGTGCCACCCGATAGAGTTCCTAGTTTTTTGTCTAAAAAAGGTCCTAAATTAAATAGCTTTATGAGATTCTTGTGAAGTTCAGTTCGTCCTCTTAAATCCTTTATCATTTTGATGAGTTCCTTAACTCTAAGGTTGTTCGGAAAGTTTGCGATTTGAGGAAGGTAATCGATTTGATGCCTGTATTCAGAATCATTTTTAATGTTTTTGCCAAGTACCGAAATGGTTCCTTTTTTTGGAATCACCATGCCCAAGATCGATTTAATCAACGTGGTTTTTCCTGATCCGTTTGGTCCCAATATGGCAAAAATACCACCACTGTTGATGTCCAAGTCTATGCCGGCTAGCACTGTATTCTTTTGATATGCCTTATGTAGATTTTGAATACTTACCATGTTGCCTTTTTAATTAGAGGGTACTGATCCAGTAAATTGTCTGGAGTGAAAACAGGTGAGACTTTTTCAGAAAAATCAATTAAATCGATGAACAGACTTCTTAGCAAAATAATGGTTTCTGGAGTTTTATTGACAATATAGGAAAACAATTTTACCGGCCGATATGGTACATCGCCAATGCCATCTTTATCCAAATCATATCCCGTATAATTACTCCAATAATTCCTGTCAAAACTGTTGTCGTTCACTTTGCTATTGTATGAAATATCGAAGGAATTATACAAAAAATTGTTGCCCATAAATGCATTGCCGTAGCAGGCACCGCGCACTTTGACTGCCCAACCGTTGTTTTTAAAATCATTGTTGGTATAGTTAATTCTGTTGGAACCTTCAATGTTAATGCCGATGGTGTTTTCCTCAAAAGTATTGCCTTTTATTTCGGCATCGTTTATTTCTTTTAGGAGCATGCCATAAGACGCCGTGCCCCAGTTTTTTCGAAAAATATTGTCAAACATTTTTATTTGTTTTGAAAACATAACGGCTACACCGGCACCATTGTTTTCAAAAATATTGTTTTGGTATGTGTCATTATTCGAAAACATAAAATGAAGGCCATATCGCAAATTTTCGGCACTCACATTGTTTTTTATTAAGCAGTGATTGGCAAATTCCAAATAAATACCATCGCGCACATGCTCCACATAATTATGTTCAATTTCAATATGATTGCTGTACCACAATTGTATGCCATTTCCTGAATTATGCTCTTCAACGGCATCACCAATCACCTTGTTGTGGTAGATTTTACCATGGTTTGATTTTTCAATGTAAATGCCAAAAAACAGTTTTTCCAAAACTAAATTTTGAAGCGTGAAATTTTTACTTTTCCTTATACGAATGGCGGCATAATCCTCGGTATAACTGGTACCAACATTTATGATAAATAGTCCGTCGATTGTAACATCATCTGAAACTACCGTTATAATTTCGCCTTTAGATTCTCCATCAACTATGGGGTAGTTTTCGCCGATCAGGGTTAGGGGTTTATCCACAATAATATCATGCTCTTTGTAATGGCCTTTTTTAATTTGGACAGTATCATAATCCTTTGCCACCAGAATAGCCTCCTTGATTGAAGCGATAGGGCAGGTGTTGCACACTTCAATCTGTTGGGCATAACCAGTAACGGTCATTGTGATGACCCATATGAAAGCAAGGATGTTTTTCATGAAACTAACCTTTTAATTTTACCAACAATTGGTCCCAGGTATACAATCGGCCTCCTTTTTTTGCTAAGGTTTTTTCGGCTTCATCTTTTGTTTTGAATGCAGATAAATAAGCACCCATGGGGCTTGGGATGTTTTCGCTGATCAAAAATGTGGCTTTAGTAGCGTCGATCAGCGCTTCAGGTGTATTATAGTCATTGGACAGATACAGCTTTATTTGAGTGGTATCAAATTCTTTCATAAAACTGACCATGCATTCGGTGGCGTCAAATTTGTACACCTTTCCTTTTTGGGTCACAATTTCTGCGGCGTGTACCTTGTCGACTATCGTCATTTTGCAAAAATGACAACCGTCATTGCCGTAATCTATAGGCTGTGGGCTTGAGTTGCAATTTAAGACCAACAGTAGTAGTCCAAATATGCAAAAGTGGATTAAACGTTTCATTTTTAGTGTTTTTTAGTGTTTTCAAAATATAGAGGGTTATGTTTTCTTATGTCTTTTTTTTCCAATTAAATAGGCAAAGAAAGAAGAGGCTATGCCAAGGCCTAAAAACAATGCTCCCAACCTAGGATAAGAGTGTGCGGTAAAATTCAAGATGTCTTTACTCCCAAATAATGGAGGTTGAAAGCCCATAATTGAGCCATCTGGGTTTGTAAATTTCATGATGGCTTTCGGGTCTAAATCATGGCCGTAATCGTGTTCCCATAAATAAAAATCATACAGTCCTGCGCCACTCAGTAAAATCATTAAAATGAACCAATATAAAAACCATTTGTAGTTGCCTTTGAAAGCGATGATGAGTCCGATAATGGTGGTGATAATAACCCCAATTGGGAAAATTTTAAACTCTGGAATGGCCTCCGGGATGTATTTCATGCCCACGTAGTGATTCATCAAATTGATGTTCTTGATGTCGTGTGGATGCACATCCGAAAAATCATTAATATGAATATTCATGGCCAAAGGAATGGGATACTGTGGGGCTTCCAATGTAATGCGCCATAGTGGGAATAGAAATAGTCCCAAAGGTAGGATGGCTGCGATAAGCATGATGATATTAGACCGTTTCATTGTTGAAGTTTATTTTGATTCTTAAAAAAAGAAGGCGAGAGCAAAGAGTTTCACTCTCGCCTAAAATGGGAAATAAACACTAAAACAAAAATCTCCCAGAATTTACTCTATGTCTTCCCCTAGGGACCATTTTAAAGGCGTGTTGGAATTGGCGGAGGATACGCGAACATAGCCTTGCATTTCCTGATGTAGCGCCGAACAGAAATCTGTACAATAAAATGGCCAAACGCCAACTTGTTTTGGCTCCCATAAAAACGTTTCGGTTTGCCCTGGCATAATCAATAATTCTGAAGTATTGGCTCCAATCATACTTACACCATGGGGTACATCATAGTCTTGTTCCAAATTTGTAACATGGAAATAGACTTTGTCTCCAACTTTAATGCCTTCAATATTGTCGGGAGAAAAATGGCTGCGAATCATTGTCATGTAGACATGAACCGTGTTGCCATCGCGCACCACTTTTGTGTCGGCTTCATTTAGAGTAGCATACGGATGCTTATTTTCTTCTAATTTGAACAGTTTTTTTGAACGGGGTTTTATTAAATCCGCTGGACATCCTGCGGCATAATGGGGTTCGCCAACTGTTGGGAAATCCAACAAGAGTTCCATTTTGTCGCCCGAGATATCATATAGTTGAGCGGATTGGGTAACCTCTGGACCGGTAGGTAAATAGCGGTCTTTGGTAATTTTGTTCATGGCTACCACATATTTCCCGAATGGCTTTTGTGAGTTACCACCTGGTATCATCAAGTGCCCGACGGAATAGTAACATGGTTGTCTATCCACAACTTCCCAAGTACCCAGCTTCCATTTTACAACTTCAGAAGAAATAAAGAATGTGGTATAGGCATTTCCCTTGCCGTCAAATTCAGTATGTAGTGGACCTAATCCTGGTTGCTCTACCACACCAGCCAATGAGGCATCAAAATCTATAATTGGAATACCGTAGGCATCACCAGCAAAGGATTTGTTTTTAATCGCATCCAACATTTTGGTGAATGAATGCACTGTTAAATTTGCAGACAGTTTACCGCTTCCTACAATGTATTCACCGCTTGGGTCAACGTCACATCCGTGAGGCGATTTTGGTGTTGGCATCAAAAATACAGCTCCTGGAACGTCCAAAGGATTTACGGTAAGCACTTCTTTTTTTATGGTTGAAGTGGCCATGTGTGTACTTTCATCATATACGTTATGTGCATAATTGGATGGCATCATTTTACCACCGCCGTTATTCACGTATTCCTCGATTTTTTTCCAGTTTACGGCCGCAATAAAATCTTTGTCATTTTGTGAGGCATTTACCTCCATAAGCGTACTGGCTTCTTCAGTGTTATAGGTAGAAAAGAAGAACCATCCATGAGATTTACCACGTCCTGGATGTGATAAATCATAATCAAAACCGGGCATGATCAACTGGAATTTAATGTCCATGTGTCCGTGCTCTGGCTCTACGGAAATAAATGTTAAAGCACCTTTAAAGTTGCCTTTATAGTCCTTAATAGGCATATCCTTTTGAGGAATCGGTACAGAGAAACGGGTTCCTGCTACCACATATTCTGTGTTTTCAGTAACGAAAGAAGAACTGTGGTTACCTGCACTGTTAGGTACTTCTATAATTTCGGTCGTTTCAAAAGTGGATAGATCGATTTTTGCAATACGGGGGGTGTTGTTTCCGTTAATAAATACCCAACGCCCATCGATAACACCATTGGTTTGTGAAATATCGGGGTGATGTGAATCGTCCCAAGGTACAAACCCGTGGGAAGTATTCAGCATGGGCTTGGTTTCTTCATTATAGCCCCATGCTTTTTCGGCATCTTGTGAAAATACTGGAATTACTTTAAACAGCCTTCCTGAAGGTAATCCGTACACAGATAATTGTCCGCTGAATCCCCCGGAAATAAAGGCGTAAAACTCGTCATGCTCCCCTGGGGCAACGTAAACTTTTTCAGCTACATTGCCAGCAAGTGCACCTGATTTTTTTTTGGAAGTGGTGTTGCAACTGGTTACCGCAACCAGCAAACAAAGTATGGCAACAACTGATTTTAATATGGTTTTCATGTCTTATATTTTTTAGTTAGAAATAGTGGTTATTCAGATGGAGGTAACAATACTTTATCAATCACATGCACGACGCCGTTACCGGCCTTGACGGTACCCAAAATATTTGCGCCACCAATTACCGGTTTCCCATCCACAACTTCAACCTTTACATATTGATTGTTGGCTTGCCCCAGTTTTGGGAGCTTGGTCAAAATGGTAGTGCTTAAATTTCCCGGAGTGACATGGTATTTAAGGATATTGGCCAAAGTGGCTTTGTTTTCAGGTTTCACTAAATTTTCCACGGTGCCTTCAGGAAGGGCAGCAAACGCCGCGTCTGTGGGTGCAAAAACTGTAAGCGGGCCAACATTTACCAGTGCGTTTTCTACCTCAGCCGCCTGAACTGCGGCTACAAGAGTTTTATGGTCAGGTGAACCTATGGCAATTTGCAAACAATTAGGTGTCCCTTCATCATCCTGAATAAAGGCTTGTCCTGTTTTTTCGGATGGTGCTTCAGAATTTGTGTCTGTAGAGGTCGAAGAAGTTGCTTTGGTTTCATTTTTACAAGCGCAGAGTAATGCTGTCACCATAAAAAGGAAACACAGATGTTTTAGAGTTTTCATATTTAGTTATTTGAGTGTTCTAAAATATTCCAATACGGCCCTGGCCTCTTCCTCAGTTAGATTTTGATTTGCCATGGGAGAGCCGTTAAATTCAATCAATAAAGCTTTAGCTAGAGGATCTTTTTGGGTCATTTCCTCGGGGTTTAAAATCATGTTCATGACCCATTCAGGGGAACGACGCTCCAAAATTCCTGTAGGCGCAGGTCCGATAAATTTCTTATCCGCGCGATGGCAGGCTGTACACAATTTTTTAAATACATCGGCGCCTTTGGTTGCCATAGCTTGATCTATCTCTGCGGGAAGTGTTAAAGATGTGATGGACCCAATACCTTTGTTATTCAGGTCGACGGTTTTGGATGCTGGTATTTTTTTTGCAGTATTATCTACCTTTTTTTCTGTTTTTGTGGGAAGTTTTATTTTTTCCTTCTTTTTCTCTTCTTTGCCACCGCAACTGAGGATTAACATAATACAAAGTGCAGAAATTAGTTTTAGTGTTTTCATAATAAATAGCCTTTAATCCAGCAAAAATAGATAGCTGCACTTGAAAAAAATATGATTAAAATCATATTTAGGATAAAAACATCCTTTTTTTATGTAATGGATTTTGATTATTTTCGAGTATGCTTTCAAATTCATCTAAATATGCTGTAAAAGCGGTACTTTTCCTGGCCTTGAATTCTAGTGCCGAAAATAAAGTAAGTGTAAAGGATATTTCGGATCCGATAAACGTGCCTCAGGCTTATGTTGCAAAATTGTTGCAGGCTTTGGCAAAAGAGGGTATTATTTCTTCCACCAGAGGCCCGAAAGGTGGATTCTATTTAAGCGATGAAGATTTGGCACATTCAATTATCAGTATCATTAAAGTAATTGATGGTGAAAAGAGGCTGACGTCCTGTTTATTAAGTTTGGAAAATTGTAATGAAGGAAAACCTTGTCCGCTACATGACATCTTGAGTGTTTCCCGAAACCACATCATAGAACAATTGCAAACAAAATCCATAAGGGATTTGGCCCTTAGCGTAAAATCTGGCCGTGCGTTTTTGCCTCTTTAGTCTTAAAAGAAGAACCGAATAAAAGGTACCCAAGGGTCAATATAAATACTTTTGTCGCTGTCATGAAGCACATTGTATCTCACTCCAACAATTATGTTGCCACTTCTATATCCAGCCCCGAGAAATAGGGCGGGCGACCAATAATTGTCGTCAGTTGCATTGATATTGATGTCGTACCTTCGGCTTACATTGAGTTGTTCAAATTCACCAGAAAGTTGTATTTCGGGTATAACGTTATAAAGGCCAATAAGACTACCGCCCAAAACGGTGGTTTTATAAACATCTTTTTGATTGTTGAAAGTAGCATTCAATCCAACACCCAAAGCAAATTGTTCGTCAAATTGGTAAATGGCACTCGGTGCAATAGTAGCCCCAAAAAAGCCATTGCCAAAATTGAGACCAATTCCACCACCATATCTAACGTTTTTCCAAAACTCATTTTGATCCTTCTGGGCTTGGCCAAAAAAGCAAAACAATAAAAAGGCACAAAGGATTTGTTTACGAAATAGCATCTTCTTTTTTCACTAAAGATAGTGGATTTTGGGCATAAAAAAACCACGCTGGCGTAGCGCGGTATATTTTTATGGATATTAATTAATATTAAATGTTTTCGTTTGCTTTTAAATTCAGAATCAAAAATAGACTTACTATATATTTGTCACAACCTTTAAATCCTAATTTTAGACAACAGGACGAATTACTCGTTTAAAGCCTAAAATGAAATACCGTTAATCTATTCGTCGATAATTTAGTGTAGCCCGCTTTTAGTTAATCCAAAATAATGAACTCCACCCTCCTATTGGCTTGCAGTTCCTCGTCGGTACAATTGGATTTACAATCTATTTTTGGTTGACGTTCGCCGTAACCTTTTGACTTTAGTCTGTTTTTGCTGATACCATTTTTGATGAGATACTTTACCGCAGAAACTGCGCGCCTGTCAGATAGTTTTAGGTTATAGCTGTCGCTACCTTTATTATCGGTGTGCGCATTTATAGCCAGTTGCATTTTCGGGTTTTCTGTTAGTACCTTAACAATCTTGTTCATCGAAATATGGGATTCTTCCTTAAGACTCCATTTATTGAAATCGAAGTAAATGTTTTCGATGACGATAGCCAATTTGTCATCCACTTCTGCAATAACAGGAGCAGTGGTTTCAAGCTCGAAATTTTTGTCATATACAGTGTCAAAACCTTTGCTAGAAAAGAAATTAAATGTCATATTGATGAAGCCATCTTTTTCCGTAGAAATGGTGTAGTTTTCAAACGGGACTACTTCAAAACTAAAACGTCCGCTTTCATCTGTTAACTTTCTGGCAACCTCAATACCATCTTCGTCTTTAACTATGACCAGAGTATTTGGAAGTTTTATCCGCGTTTCAGAATCTAAAACTGTACCTTTTAGGGATTGCTCAACCTTATCTCGGGTTACGGTGTAAATGTCATGTCTCCCTTTACCGTTAGGTTTGTTTGAGGACATATAGCCTTTGTGTCTTGCAGCCAAGAAATAGGCTACTTCATCATAACGGGTATTTATGGTATTACCTAAATTTCTTGGAGACTTATAACCTGTTCTTAAAATTCTACTCATAAAAACATCGTAGCCACCTATATTTTGGTGCCCTTTTGACGAAAAATACAAATACTTACCATCTAAAGATAATGATGGATATTTTTCGTTGGAAGCCGTATTAACGTTTGGCCCAAGATTTTTTGGCGTTCCCAAGGAACCGTCAGGCATCACCTCGGAAACATAAATATCATAACCCCCAAACGAATCTGCGCGATTGGAAGAAAAATACAGTTTATCCCCTTTCGGACTCATGTAAGGCGTTTCAATGGATACATTTTTATCGTTAATGCTTAGGAGTTTTTGGTTAATCCAGTTGCCATGGGAATCTTGCTCTAGCTCAGCTTTGTATAATTTGTACTCCAATGAATTTTCCTGTGAGCTTCGGGTAAAATAAACCGTTTTTCTATCCGGTGAAAAGGTAAGTTGATCCTCGCTATCCTTCGTATTCAATATCCTGGAAAAGAGCAACGGAGAACTCAATTGGCCGTTATCCTCAATATCTAAACAGAACAAATCCTTATAAGCCTCATTTGTTTTTGGATCAATTTTGGCCAATCCTCCAATCTTTTTTGAGGATACCATAATTAATTTATTCATAAAAAAGCCCGAGCCGAACTCTGAAAATTTGGTATTTACGCCGGCGTCTAAAACCTCGAATTGAAATCCGTTTGCACCAATTTCAGCTTCACTTGAAACATCTGGAATATTTGGTAAATTAAGCTCGGCTGTAAAATCTGAAGAAGTACTTTGACCTATGGATAAATTGAACACAAATAGGGCTAGTAAGAGTAACTTGGTTCTCATAAAGCGAGGGTTTAAGGATTAACTAAAACACAAAAATATCAGAGATTCAAGAGGTTATGAAAAAACTTGGACTAATCGCAGGTTAATTCGTTAACTGTCTGGTGTTGAGAGTATTCTGACAACAAAAATCAGACGTTCAGTTTTAATAAATCGTCCAAATAATCCCGGGTGTTTGAAAGTCGGGGCACTTTATGTTGCCCTCCCAATTTATTATTTTGCTTCAACCAGTCGTGGAAGAGTTTTGGCCGGGCTACGTTTATGGTGGGTTTGTTTAAGGTAATATTATTGTAGCGTTTTGCTTCGTAATCCGAATTCAGCGATTTCAAGGCATTGTCAAACAGTTCATTAAAATAGTCCAAATCCTTTGGGGGTGTTTTAAACTCAATCAGCCATTCGTGAGCGCCTTTTTCCTTGCCTTCCATAAAAATTGGGGCGGCCGTAAAATCCACAATTTCCGCTTCAGTGCGGTGGCACACTTTTTTAAGAGCGCTTTCAGCATTTTCGATAATCAATTCTTCACCAAAGACGTTGATGTGGTGTTTAGTCCTTCCCGAAATTTTAATCCGATAAGGATACAAAGAGGTGAACCGAATAGTGTCTCCAATTTTATAGCGCCACAAACCTGCATTCGTTGTAATGATGATGGCGTAGTTTTTATTGAGCTGGACTTCGCTTAATGGAATGGCTTTTTCTTCAGCAGTGGCATAAACATCCATAGGGATAAACTCGTAAAATATCCCATAGTCCAGCATCAGCAAAAGTTCATCAGAATTATTTTGGTCCTGAATCGCAAAGAAGCCTTCAGAGGCATTATAGATTTCATAATACTTAAAATCTTTCTTTGGAAGTATTTTTTTGTACTGATCTGCATACGGCACAAAACTGACACCTCCATGAAAATACACTTCCAGATTTGGCCAAACATCCAATAGACTCTGTTTTCCGGTAGTTTCCAGAACATTGTTTAATAGTACCAGCATCCATGAAGGGACTCCGGCCAAACTAGTCACGTTTTCTTCAATAGTTTCATCCACAATGGCCTGCATTTTGTGTTCCCAATCGCTCATTAAGGAGACTTTATTGCTCGGTGTGCTGCTAAATTCGGCCCAAAAAGGCATATTGTCAATCAAAATGGCCGAAAGGTCGCCAAAAATAGTGCCGTTTTCCTTATACAATTCTTTGCTGCCGCCTAGGCGCAAACTCTTTCCTGTGAATAATTGAGAGTCTTCATTATTATTCAAATACATGCATAATAAATCCTTGCTGGCGGCGTAGTGACAATCCTCTAAGGATTCTTCACTTACGGGGATAAATTTGCTTTTTGCACGAGTAGTCCCGCTAGACTTTGCAAACCATTTAATTGGGGTGGGCCAAAATAGGTTGGGTTCCCCTCTGCGCGAACGCTCTATAATATCCTGCCAGCCATCATAATTCTTAATTGGCACACGTTCAGCAAAGGTTTTATAGTCTTTAATGGAATTAAACCCATATTGTCTGCCGATTTCGGTATTTTTAGCAAAATCTATCAGAGTTAATAACAATTCATTCTGGACTTCATTGGGGTATTTCAAAAACAATTCAATTTGATGAAATCGCTTTTTGAGGAACCAGGATGCAATGGAATTAACTAACGGAATTGGCATTTTTATGCTATCTTTAGGTTTCTAAAATAATACTTTTTTTTATATGACCTATCAGGGTGTTTTACGGAAAATGGAGACCGAATTTTCCAGTCCAATTCAATACTATTTGGTGTTTGATCATGATTTTATCAACGTCAACCAACTGTTGAACAAGCGCATAAAAATGCAGTTTGTAAAGTACCAATGTTTGAATTGTGGATTAGACAAGCCGATATATCGCCAAGGTTTTGACAAACAATGCTTTTATGAAACCGCTCAAGCAGGGGAATGGATTATGCGCCCTGAGTTGAGCACCGCCCATTTAGGAAAAGAGGATCGTGATTTGGAATACGAAAAGCAGGTGCAGTTGCAACCCCATATTGTGTATTTGGCCAATTCCAGTAATGTAAAAGTTGGGGTGACCCGAAAAAGCCAAGTGCCTACCCGTTGGATAGACCAAGGTGCGCACGAGGCCATTGAAATTGTGGAGGTGCCCAACCGCTATTTGGCGGGCATTACCGAGGTGGCCTTAAAAGACCATGTAAGCGATAAAACCAATTGGCGCACCATGCTTAAAAATGAAATTAAGGATGAAAATTTGGTGGAGTGGCGTGAGCGCTTGAAGTCTTTTATCCCAGATGAGGTTGCGGATTATTTTATTGAAAGCAACTCCGAAACCAATTTGGAATTCCCTGTTCAAAAGTACCCCGAAAAACCAAAAAGTTTAAACATTAAAAAAGAGGAATCTTACGAAGGAACACTGGTGGGTGTAAAAGGGCAGTATTTGATTTTTGAAGACCAAACGGTGTTTAATGTACGGGCGAATGAAGGGTTGGTGGTTGAAATTTCAATAATTTAGGGTGATTATTTTAACGAGTCACTAACATATATTGCCGGGATTCTTTATTATCTTGTAAAGAAAAAAATGAAAATTCCAGCACTATTTTATGTGGCACTCACCACGTTTCTGTTGATCCTTTTAACTGTAATGATTTCCATGGATATGGCTTTCACCGGGGTGTTTTACACGATGTGTTTAGGGCAGGCTTTGGTGGTTGTGATGGTGTACAAAGTTTTAAAAGACCGATATACCACGGACAAAACCTTCGAGCATTTTTATGAGGATTATCCCATTCCACATTAAGACAGGCAAAAAAATCCCGTTTACATTCAAGCAAACGGGATTTTTTATTTATCAAGAAAGAAGACGTTTAAATATCCTCTTGGTCCCTTAAACTTTGAATATAGGCTGCTTTTTGAATCTCGCGGCGTCTTTTTACTGAAGGCTTTGTGAAGTGTTGCCTTTCCCTAAGATTTTGCATCACTTGAATGTTTCTGTGTTTACGCTTATAACGTTTTAAGGCGCGCTCTATATTTTCGCCATCTTTTACAATAATTTTTAGCATATGCGTGGTTTATTTAATTTGGTATAATCCTTTAAAATGGCGAAGTTGAGACTTTTAATCTCGAAAACCTAATTTATTGAGTCTTTTTGTTTTTTAGATACACCCAATAAGCCTCCTAAAACATTTTTAATCACCTTTTCGGTGGAATTCACAGTATCAGTGTTTGTTGAGTCTTGAGGGGTTTTGGTTTTTATGATATCCTTTAAAACATCGTTTACAGTATTGTTTTGCCGTTTTTTAATGGAATCGGTTTTGGTTTTGTTCCCGCCAATAACATCACCAATTAAATCCTTCACTTTGTCCTTGCTTTGGTTCAACAATTTTTGCTTTTGAATTTCGAGAAGCTGATTTGTCAAGCTTTTAATACCGCTGGCCAAATCGGTTTTTACATTTGGGCTAGTAAAAGCCCCAGTAATATTTGCCGTAACGGGAATCGTGATGTTGTTGACTTCGGTATCATTGATTTGACCAATTAACCGGTTCACTTCACTACCCAAATATTTTGCAGGCACATTAAATACAACGTTGTAATCGATGCTTTTATCAAAACCGTGCGCCCCTGAAACATCAATATCAATATCCTGATATTTCAATTTAAAAGGTTTAACCGCCACTTTTCCGTCGGCAAAATCCAGTTTGGTTTTCACGTCTTTTAAATCCAATTGATCAAAATCTATAAAGGACAAGGCACCCTCTAATTGACCTAAAAGCCCATCTTTTGAGTTGATTTTCGTTGTAAGCAGTTCTGCCAAGGCACTCCCGGATACGGAATTCAAAACGGGCGAAAACTCCTGGTCCAAACTTCCTGAAAGTTTAAGGGTGGTATTCAATTTGCCTTGAAAAAATTCCGCAATTGGGGCCAAATTTTGGAACAATTCTAAATCTTGAAAGGACTGTGCAATATCAAAATCATTGGCGCCCAAATCGAGATGGAACACTGGCGTTTCTTCTTTAGTGGAAATATCCCCGTTAACCATTAGCTCGCCATTAAAAATACTAGAGGTCATATCTTGAATGGCGACTTGCTGGTCCTTGATATAGAGTTTCCCGGTAACGTCATTTAGTTTCAAGTTGTCATACAACACCGTGTTCACTTTGGCATCAACAATGCATTCTAAAAAGGCAGGTATTTTTAGGGATTCATCATCGCTGGTCGTTTTGTTGCTTTCCACATTAGCTTCATCTTCAGTCATAAAATCACCGACCTTAAACAGGTTAGAATTCACGTTAAAATTCCCTTTTAAGGTATTGTCACTCAACAAAAACCCCAATAAGTTGTTGATGGTGCCGGTGGCATTCAAATCACTATCGCCCGTTTGCGCTTTGAAGTTACTTAGGTTAACGGTACCAGGCTTAAAGGTCATATCCGCTTGTGAAATATGAATGGGATTAACGATGTCTTCAGAAGAAAACACAAAATCGGTTATGCTTGCAGTCCCTTTGTTTTTGATACGTTCGTAGGCATTGGTTTTGATGGCATTCATGTCAAAAGCCGAATTCAGTTTGCCTTTTAAAATACCAGTGAGGGCATTTTCCAATTTCACGGGGTACGCTTTTGTGATGTTTGCCAAATTTAAAACCCCATCAATGTTGGCATTCACCAACATATTTTTGGTAAGGTTTTTTAAGGTCGCCGAGGATTTGAACATATCCTCATCGATTTTAAAATTGAGCGTTTTTATATCAATGTAGGTGTCGTCGGTATTTCCCGTTTCGTTTTTTATATGGGTGTCTATTGAGATATTGCTAACCCGTTTTGGCAAATCCGGATATTTAAATGAAGCATTTTTTGAAGTAATGCTGATGTCCAAATTCGGTATGGTTTCTTCAGAACTCAACCCTTTTATCAATCCTTTCACTTTAAAATCTCCGGTAGTCTGCACATCTTCAATGTTCTTTGAATATTCTTTAGGAATGATGGCTAAAAAGTTTTTAAAGTCTGATTCTGGGTTTTCAAACGAAATGTCAATTTGCTGTCCGTTTTCAACCATTTGCACAAAACCTTCAAATTCAATGGGCAATGCGTTAATGTAGCCTTTGTTTTCCTTAAAAGTGTAAGTTTCATTTTCCAAATCCAAACCAATAAGCGCATCCAATTTTATAGGATTATTACTGAGGTAATTGGTGCTATCTAAAGTGATACTCAGGTTGGCTTCACTTTTGGTGTCAAGTTCCGAGCTTTCTGCTGAAAAGGTGCCATGGCCATCGTGGTTTAACTCGGTTATGTGAATCAAGATATCGGAACTTTCATCAATATAGGTGAATGCACTTTTTTTGATTTGATAGTCCTCAATATCGAAGGCAAAACTACGATCGCTTTCGGATGTTGATTGGTTTTCTTTTTCTTTGGTAATGTCGTAATTATTATTGCCAAATTTATCGGTCTTCAATGTTAACAATACTTCGTCGATATTGATAGTATTCACCACAATCGGTCCATCACTTGTGTTTTTGAACAATTCCTTAACGGACATTGTAAACGAAATATCCTTGGCCGTGGCAAAGGTTTCATCTTTAAAGGGCTCAAAATTGGTTATCACCAAATCACTTACCCCAACATGGGCTTGGGGGAAACTTTTGATTAAACTTAAACTCACATCACTAAATTCTACTTTGGCATTAACGTTTTCATTAATAAAACGTTTTACTATATCCTTGATTTGACCTTGAAACGCAAAAGGAATGGCGATTAAAAGCGCTACGATTATCAAAAGGGTAATCCCGATGATCTTAAAAGCTTTCTTCAAAATGGAGCATTTAGAAATTTAACGTACACAAATATATACGCAAAAACGGAGCTAAAAGATTGAAAACAGTGAATATATTGTTAAATAACTAGAGCAAATTGATTTCCTCGTTCACTTTTAAATTGAAGCGTTTTCTAAAAAAATACACGCCCAGATACAGCAGTGGTGTATCTAAAATGGCGACAAAAACCTTGAATAGAAATCCGCTAACCAACAAACCTTTAAAATTTGCCCAGTCGATAATACCAAAGGAGCATAGCAAAAACACAATGGTAAAGGTGTCTACAAATTGTGAAAACCAAGTAGAAAAGTTGTTGCGTAACCAAAGGTGTTTGCCTTTAGTGAGGCGTTTCCAAAAGTGGTAAATTTGGATATCCACAAACTGTGCAAACAAATAGGTGAGCATACTGGCGAAAACCGCTATGGTTGAGTTCCCGAAAACAGTTCTAAACATCTCGTTATCCACCGGCGCCCATGGTGTTGCAGGAACACTATCGGCAACGTAAATGATTAGAAGTGAAAATAACGATGCAAAAATCCCAACTACTACCACATCATTCGCGCGCTTTTTACCATAAATTTCACTGATTAAATCCGTGATCAAAAAAGTGATGGGGTAAGGTAAAATACCCACTGAAATCTCAAATAATTTACTTCCAAAAGCCTCAATATCAAACGGATACCAATAAAAAAACTTTTGAAATATTAAGTTGGAAACTACTAATGAGGTGATGAACAATCCGCCCAATAAAAGGTAAATGCGTTGGGCTAGGAGTTTGTCTTTTAGGGTCATATTATAACGTTATGTCAGTTCGAGTGCCACGCCCATGCGTGGCGTATCGAGAACCTTGTTATTTTCTAAACTTCTTTTTAGCTAAGTTAGGAAGCTTTTCAAATTCTCCATTAATTAGAGCCTCCTTTTTTGCTCTTGACCATTTTTTGATTTGTTTTTCACTTGAAATGGCGACTTCAGGATTTGTGAATTCGGCATAAAAAACTAAATGGACAGGTCTTCTATTGTAAGTGTAACTTTCAATGTGTCTTCCTGTTTGATGCTCAATTATTCTTTTTTCTAATGTTGAAGTAATGCCTGTATAGTATGTGTTGTCCGAGCATTTTAAAATATATACGCAATAGATTTTCATGTAGTTAAAATAAAGTTTCTCGATACAATTCCGACGAAAAAGTCGGAATCACTCGAAGTGACAGTTGTCGTTAAAAAACCGTAAGTCAGTTCGAGTGATTTTGAGGTACGAGAAATTGTATCGAGAACTATTTTTAAAGACAAATCAGTGCCAATAATATAACCAAATTCCATTTACTTTTTATTATTTTGCTTTCCGCATGATAAAGCCAATAACATACCATATTGCACTAGGAAGCAACAAGGGCGACAAATTTAAAAACCTGCAACGGGCTGTTGATGCCATCTTTGAGCGTATCGGGACTATCAAGTTGATTTCTAAAGTTTATAAGTCACCAGCTTTTGGATTTGAAGGCGATGATTTTTTAAACTGCTGTTTGGTGCTGGAAAGTGATTTGAAGTCCAAAAAAGTACTGAACCATCTTCTTAAAATTGAAACAGAATTAGGCAGAACTAGAAGCAAAACCAAAGGCTACGAAGCCCGAACCATCGATTTGGATATTGTATTCGCTGGTGAAGCTATTATTGACACCAAAACCCTTCAGCTACCGCACCCTGAAATGCAAAAGCGGAAATTTGTGCTAATGCCCTTAAATGATATTGCATCTAAAGTTGTACACCCAAAATTGTATAAAGAAGTGTCTGTTTTATTGGAAGAATGTGAAGACAATTCGGTATTGGAACCCATCAATATTTGGTTAAAAAACCCAAGTAAGCAGTTCAATTTTTCAAACTATAATTATGTTGCTATCGAAGGTAATATTGGTGCTGGGAAAACAAGTTTGGCCACAAAAATTGCCCAAGATTTTAATGCGAAATTGGTTTTGGAGCGGTTTGCCGACAATCCGTTTTTGCCCAAGTTTTATGAGGATGCCAACCGATATGCTTTTCCTTTAGAAATGTCTTTTTTGGCGGATCGCTATCAACAAATATCGGATGATTTGTCACAACTCGATTTGTTCAAAAATTTTAAAGTGAGCGATTATTACGTGGTGAAATCCCTGATTTTCTCAAAAATCACTCTTAATGATGACGAATTTCAGTTGTACCGAAGACTGTTCAATTTGATGTATAGGGACGTGCCAAAACCCGATTTATACATTTATTTGTATCAAAACACTGCCCGTTTACAGGAAAACATCAAAAAACGTGGACGCGACTATGAGCAAAACATTGCCGATGATTATTTAGAAAATATCAACGCAGGCTATCTAAAATTCTTAAAAACACAAACTGATTTTGAAGTCAAAATTATTGATGTTTCAGAAAGGGATTTTGTTGGTAATCGCGCTGATTATTTGTTGGTGCTGAATGAAATATTTTTAAACTCTTTACGGTAACAAAAAAATCTACTTCGAGCGTAATTTGTAAACAATAAATCGACTAATAATTCAGTTATTTATTTAAAGGAATTTACCGAACTTTCGTGATTTCAATTAAAACTTAGTCTTAAACCGCTAAAAACAGGCAGGATAGTTCAGGATGGATTATGTTCTTTTCAGTCTTAATTTTACCAAAAATTCTAAAAAATTATGAAAAACTCAAAGACTATTTACAAGATATTAACAATTACGTCATTAATTGTTTTTGTAGCCTTCTTTTCTTGTTCAACTGATGAGATAGATCTCACCAAACCGATAAAAGCGATTGAGAACGATCCAGATCCAGATCCAGATCCAGATTCTGGTCTATTGGTAGCAGAGGATGAAGATATAGGTGCTTACACCACTTGTAACCCAGATGGGGAAAATGCAACTCGAACATCAAATGATTTGCCAAACCCAGTAAATGTAGGAACCATTGATGACCGAAGTTGTTATGCTAATTACAAAGAGAGTATTGTTGATGGTATTACATGGGGAGTTTACAATATAACTGACGGTTCTAATAAATTTGAAACTACATTACAGCCTAGAATAGAGCGCTCATTGCCAATTGCTAACTCTAATGTTGGGTCATTTGTAAAATTTACAGGTGATTTTAGAATTCTTGAAGTGGGTGATGCAGGTTCACAAAGTCAAAATGGAACTTACATAGCACAGGCCAAAGGGCAACATACCGGTGGAGGTGGTTCTCCAGACCCTGCTATTTGTTTGTATTTAGCTAAGCCCAAATATGGTACAGGTGTTAACGCAAACATACAAGTGGCGTTTGATATTTATGCAGAGCGTATCCTTGAGCGTGGAGGATCAGGAAGCGGAAGAGAGGTTGTTTATCTAACAACAGTAGATAAAAATGCAATAACTTCTTTTGTGCTGGAGGTCGGTTTTAAAGAAGATCCAAGCGATAGTACTAAGAAAATACATTATTGCAATGCCATAATAGGTGGTCAATCATTTAATTGGGATATTCCTGATCCAGAAAGAGGGACTCAATCGAAAATTAGATACGGTGCATACCGAGTTAAAGGCGGAAGAGCGCAAATTAGATGGGCGAATACGACACATCAAAAAGTTTAAAACTAATTTTGAACTTAAGAATAGAAAAGTATTCAGTATATTGAAGAAAAGGCTACCTGAGAAAGGTAGCCTTGTTTGTTTAGGGACAATATACGAGTATGTAAAGCTTTAGAATAATTGATATACTGTGGTGGTAATTTGACTTTTAGCGGGGCCTTCTAAATAACATGTGGTTAGGTGTTTCGCATCCTTAATTTTTAAATTAAATGGAGGGCTTAATAAATCTACTCCACTATTATGTTTTACACGGTTGACCTGTCCAGAAATAATATCTTTATTTGGAATAAAAATACCTGTAGGGATATGTTCAGTCAGGATAATATATTTGTAATCTTTGGTTTTTTTTAGGATACTTTTAATTTCAGTATTCGATAAATGCTGTAATACTTGTCTCAAAATAATACAGTCAGCATTCGGGAGCTCATCCTTTGCTATATCTAAGCAATGAAATTCTAAATAATCATTTTTAAAAAGCGTCTTATTTCTTTCAATCAGGGTGTCAACAATATCAATAGCAATATACTTTTTGGTGTATTTTACAAGTTGTTTTCCAATATTAAAATCGCCACAGCCTAAATCGCAAACCGTTAAAGGTTATGGAAATGATTTTAAAAAAGAGGTAACGTTATCTAAATAAGGTTTTGTGATTTTTGTGTCGTGAGAACCCCAACCGGAATAAAAATCATGGCCTTTGCCGCCCCAAAAGTGCTTCTCGTAAATTTGGGTCATTACGTCTTTGGTAGGCCAAGGTGTTTTTGCTTTTTTAGACATTTATTTAAGCCGTTGCAGTTTGCTAAATACTTCCCAAACAACCACGCCACAGCTTACCGAAATGTTTAACGAATGTTTGGTGCCGTATTGCGGAATCTCAATCACCACATCGCTAGCCGAAACCACATCCTGCGCTACACCTTTTACTTCATTGCCAAAAATAAGTGCGTACTTGGTGTTGTTTTCAACTTTGAACTCGTTTAACATGACGGCATTTTTGGCCTGCTCTATGGCGCAGATTTTAACGTTATCCGTTTTTAATCTTTCAATCAAATCTAAAGTGCTTTCAACATATTCCCAATCCACAGTTTCGGTACTTCCCAAAGCAGTTTTGTGGATGTCCTTGTGGGGTGGCTTTGCCGTGATACCACAGAGATAAATCTTTTCAATTAAAAATGCGTCGCTCGTCCTAAAAACCGACCCGATGTTATTCAGGCTTCTAACATTGTCCAGAACAATACTGATAGGTGTTTTTTTTGCCGATTTAAAATCGTCAATACTTAATCTGTCCAGTTCGTTATTTTTTAGTTTTCGCATTTTTTAAATTCTTTGTCACGCTTAGCGCTCCCGATAGTTATCGGGACGAAGCGCCTTGCAAATTTCAAATCTTTTATTTTGTTCTTAAAGACAAAAGCATTGTTGAAATCTCCCTTCAATTGTAGATAACTTGTGGTTTTTCAACTTCAAAAAACATGAAATTAATAGTACATTGCATGCTACAATTTTCACAAAAGTAAGACTAAAAAACCATTTATCCATTGGCTAAAAAAGCGAAAAAGGAAACTCCGTTAATGAAACAGTACAATGCCATCAAGGCTAAGTATCCGGATGCTTTGCTGTTGTTTCGTGTGGGCGATTTTTATGAAACCTTTGGGGAAGATGCTGTGAAGGCGGCAGGTATTTTGGGTATCATTTTGACAAAACGAGGTGCTGGCAGTACCAGTGAAACCGAGTTGGCCGGGTTTCCGCATCATTCCTTAAATACGTATTTGCCCAAGTTGGTAAAAGCCGGCGAGCGTGTTGCCATTTGCGATCAATTGGAGGATCCCAAGCAAACCAAAACTATCGTAAAAAGAGGTGTTACGGAATTGGTAACTCCAGGGGTTGCTTTGAACGATGAGGTTCTGGTCAGCAAGTCTAACAATTTCTTATGCTCGGTATATTTCGATACTTCGACAAGCTCAGTAACCAAACAGCGTATAGGAGTGTCGTTTTTGGATATTTCAACGGGCGAGTTTTTGACCTCCCAAGGGAATGCTGAATATATCGACAAATTACTTCAAAATTTTAGTCCAAGTGAGGTATTGGTGTCCAAACAAAAACGAACACTTTTCAACGAGAGTTTTGGCGATGATTTCCATACCTTTTATTTGGAAGATTGGGTGTATCAAACCGATTATGCCTACGAAACCTTAACCAAGCATTTTGATACCAAAACTTTAAAGGGGTTTGGCGTTGAAGATTTGTACGAAGGCATTATAGCGTCGGGTTCTATTTTACATTATTTAGGCGAAACCCAGCATCATAAATTACAGCATATCACATCGATTGCGCGAATAGCAGAAGATGATTATGTGTGGATGGATAAATTCACCATTCGAAATTTAGAACTATACAACTCTACCAATAATAATGCGGTAACCCTTTTAAATGTCATTGATAAAACCATCTCGCCAATGGGTGGTCGGTTATTAAAACGTTGGTTAGCATTGCCGCTTAAAACTATTGAAAAAATCAAGCAACGCCACGAGGTGGTGGATTTTCTCACTAAAAATGATGAGGTACTTCAAAAGATTCAAAACCGCATCAAACATATTGGGGATTTAGAGCGTCTTATTTCTAAAACTGCAACAGGGAAGGTAAACCCACGCGAGGTGATTCAGCTTAAAAATTCCCTGGAAGCCATTGTACCCATTAAAAGTATTGCTTCAAATGCTAAGAATGAGTCTTTGTGTATTATTGGCGATAATTTGCAGAGCTGTGAAGTGTTACGTGAAAAAATTAAAGCGACTTTAAATGAAGAAGCGCCCGTAAATGTTTTAAAGGGTAATACCATAGCTTCAGGGTTTTCAACAGAATTGGATGAACTTAGAAACTTGTCCAAATCAGGGAAAGATTATCTGGATAATATGTTGGAGCGCGAAAGTGAGCGTACCGGAATTACTTCTCTGAAAATTGCTTCTAACAACGTATTTGGGTATTATATTGAAGTACGAAATACGCATAAGGACAAAGTGCCCGAGGAGTGGATAAGAAAACAGACTTTAGTAAGTGCCGAACGCTATATAACGGAAGAACTCAAAGAATATGAGGCTAAAATATTGGGTGCGGAAGAGCGTATTTTGGCTATTGAACAGCAATTGTTTGCCGAATTGGTGAACTGGATGAATCAGTACATCAAAGCAGTGCAACAAAATGCGTATTTGATAGGTCAGTTAGATTGTTTATGCGGGTTTGCCCAATTGGCAAAGGACAATCATTATGTATATCCGAAAATAGATGATTCTTTTGATTTGGATATTAAAAATGGTCGCCATCCTGTAATTGAAAAGCAATTGCCTATTGGCGAAACTTATATAGCTAATGATGTTTATTTGGATAGAACATCTCAGCAAATTATAATGATTACTGGACCTAATATGTCCGGTAAATCGGCCATTTTAAGGCAAACCGCTTTAATCGTTTTATTGGCGCAAATCGGAAGTTTTGTACCTGCTAAAGAAGCAAAAATCGGACTTGTAGATAAAATATTTACGAGAGTTGGTGCAAGTGACAATATTTCGATGGGCGAATCCACGTTCATGGTAGAAATGAATGAAACAGCTTCTATTTTGAATAATATTTCTGATAGAAGTTTAGTGTTGTTGGATGAAATTGGAAGGGGTACGAGCACTTATGATGGTATTTCCATTGCATGGGCCATTAGCGAATATTTGCATGAACATCCTTCAAAGCCAAAAACATTGTTTGCTACGCATTACCACGAGCTCAATGAAATGTGTGAAACTTTTGGGCGGATTAAAAATTTCAATGTTTCTGTAAAAGAGTTAAAGGACAATGTTTTGTTCTTAAGAAAACTGGTTGAAGGCGGTAGCGCCCATAGTTTTGGAATTCATGTGGCTAAAATGGCGGGAATGCCACAACAAGTTTTGCGAAGAGCCAATAAAATTCTTGAAAAACTTGAAAAATCTCATTCCAGTGAGGAGCTCACCGATAAGGTAAAAACCCTGCATGACGATATGCAATTGAGCTTTTTTAATTTGGATGATCCCTTATTGGAAAATATTAAAGATGAAATTCTACACACGGATATTGACACATTAACTCCTGTGGAAGCGCTTATGAAACTGAACGAGATTAAGCGCATGTTGGTGAAGAAAAAACACGCCTAAAAAAGTTGGATTTATTTTCTAAAAGACTTTGGATTTACTAGAAATAGTTTAAATTTGCATCCGCAATCTCAAGATTGTACGTTCATTAAATAATGCGAAAGTAGCTCAGGGGTAGAGCATCACCTTGCCAAGGTGAGGGTCGCGGGTTCAAATCCCGTCTTTCGCTCAATAACTTCTTGTATTAAGTTCAAAAATATGAAGTTGCTGAAGTGGTGGAATTGGTAGACACGTTGGACTTAAAATCCAATGGCCATTATGGCCGTGCGGGTTCAAGTCCCGCCTTCAGTACTATTGCCCTTGATAATCATTTGATTTTCAAGGGTTTTTTTTGTCCAATATCATTTTTGAATGATTGCTGTATTGTTATGTTCATATTCAATGTACTGCTGTTAAACCAAAATGGATGACCTTTTGGAAAATGAGGTTTTACTTTCGCTTGCTCTGTCTATAATTTCTCGGTGATTTGCCCATGAAGTTTTTAAAGATTCTTGAAAAATAAAAGGGATCTTCAAACCCAACCTTGAAACTTATTTCCTTGATGCTTAAATCCGTATAGTTCAAATACTCGCAGGCCTTTTGTATCTTTTTTAAGTTGAAGAAAACCAATACGGAGTACCCTGTCTTGTTTTTGAATTTGCTTTGTAATGAGGCTTTGGAGTAATTAAACTTAAAAGCAATTTCATCAATTGAGTGCTTTTTGTTCAAGTTGTTGTCTAAAAATTCGATAGCGGAATTAACGATGGTATTTTCGGAGGCTTTGTTTAAGCTAGACTCAAAGTCATGGTAAACAAAATGGCTGATAAAATTTAGGCTCAATAAGTTGGCATACTCCAAATGATTTTCTAGAGAATTGCTATTAAAAAGAGAGAATATTTTATCGAATACGTTAATTCTTTCTCTAGAAAAGGGGATGTTTTTGTAATTGTCAAGATGTGTCTGGGTGTATCTTTGATAAAGTTCATCGGCTAATGGCCCATTGAAGCTAAACCAATAAATACTCCAGGGATCATGTTTATCGGCTTTATATTCGTGCCTTGTGCCCTTCGGAATTATGAAGAACTGATTGGGGTTTATTTTCCGCTCTTGTCTCATTAATACAGATTTCTCCTTTTCCCTTGGTGCAATAAATAAAAATGTAATGTTCGCAACTTTTTTCCCGGAGAAGATAATGGAGATGTGCTCTTGGGTAGAATCCTAAATCACTGAACTAAAAGTTTCGAGTAATTTGGTTTTCCTCAGAAATATTAATGATGGATTTCGGTAAGGCAACCATTTTTTGACCTAAAAATTTTCTTTTAAAGCTGCGTGTCCTTGCTTATTTTTTTAAGAACAGTGTTTTAAAATCTACATTAAATTTTTACTAGATTTAGTGATGTCCCGTCAATTTAGGGTATTAAGGATAAAACAAATCAGATTGTTTAACGGCTCCAGCTTCAACTTTACATATTCGATAAGTTAACGTGAGTTCGATGTATGACTATTTGATAATCAATTATTTAGAGGTATTTGTTGTTGTAAGTATGTCATTCCGAACGAGGAACGAGGAGGAATCTCATCATTATGAGATATCTCGTCGCTCATCCTTCGCTCTGTCGATATGCCAAAGCGCGGTTTTCAATATTTTAATAATAATTTATTTGTAGATATTTAAATCGAACTCACGTTAAGTTATAATTAATTACAACGATGGACAGCCATATTCTATTTGTAATTAACTTATTTCGGAAATAGTATTTGCCAGCTACCCTTTTGTGGTCCGCAAATCACCCATTTATTTCTGTAAACTTTTTTTATACTGTCGAGGCGATTTGCCCATAAAGTTTTTAAATATTCTTGAAAAATACAACGGGTCGTCTATACCCACATTAAAGCTGATTTCCTTTATGCTCATATCGGTATAGTTTAAAAGTTCGCATGCCTTCTGTACTTTTTTTAGGTTAAAAAAAACCAACAAGGGATACCCGGTTTTGGTTTTAAATTTGGTGTGCAAGTAGGATTTTGAATAGTTAAACCGGGACGCGATTTCGTCCAATGTAAATTTTTTGTCCAAGTTATCCGTTAAATACTCAATAATTGAGTTTACCGTTGTAATATCAGCGTTTCTTTTAACCGTAGTTTCAAAGTCGTGGTAAACAAAATAACTTATAAAGTTAAGGCTGAGAATGTTGGCGTACTCGATGTAATCTTCCAAATAATTACTGCGAAAAAGCGCAAAGATCTTTTCAAAAGAGTTGATTCTTTCTTTGGAAAAAGGGATGTTTTTATAATTTGAAGTATGCGTTTGTGCAAACCTATTGTAAAGCTTGTCCGCTAATTGCCCGTTGAAGTGAAACCAATAAATGCTCCACGGGTCTTCTTCGTCAGCACGGTATTCATGTTTTTTGTTTTTTGGTATAATAAAAAATTGATTTGGGTTTATTTCTGTTCTTTCATTGCCAAGATAAATTTCACCTTTGCCTTTGGTACAATAAATAAAGATATGCTGGTTGGCCCCTTTTTTTCTGAAACGGTAATGATGGTGGGCTCGAGGATAGTAGCCCAGATCGCTGACGTAGAAATTTTGGGTGATGTCGTTATTTTTAGAAAAACTTATGATCGATTTGGGTAAGGCTATCATTTTCTGCCCTAAAAATCCTTCTTTTAAACTTATATTGTCCATTTTATTTTCGAAACAATTGTTTTGTCTCGTGCTAGCTGTTTCTGATAACCACTTTCAAATGTTTGGCAACAGTGGAAATTCAAAACAGGCTGTATTAATATTCACTAGAGCGGACTTTGTTTTCTTGTTCAAAATCTATACTTAAGTTGTAATAAGGTTGTCCATTATAGATAATGTTTAAATGTACAGAATAAATATTTAAAAAGCAATATTGTCCATATATACGGCTTTTGTGTCTATTATTTTTTTTAAGCTAAATGATAATTTTGTAAATAAACGCAGGTGTATTTAAATTTGTGCTATAAAAATTGGTTTGAAATAGCGAATAGTTTGCGTCCAGGCGAAAATCTCTAAATTTTTTATAATACGATATTGTCCTTGTTTATCACATTAAAAAAGAATTAACCTAATTTTCAACTAAACATAATAAACATTAAAAAATGAAAACAATTAAAAAGAAGTTGCTGGTCATCACAGGTATGCTGGTCATCCTATCGGGATGTAGTGACGATGACTCGTCTGTAAACGTGGATTCTACTCCAGAATTCCAAACGTTGATTCAGGAAATCTCATCCTTACCTGGAGAAATTTTCCTCTTCGAAGGTATCGTAACCGACCCCGCAGGTATCAAAACTGTTAACTTTAAATATGATAAGTGGTTTTTGGATAAGACCATAAGAAAGGATTCCTTGCCAGAAACATATACTATATCCTATATGTTCAAGGTTCCCGATGACGAAGTGGATTTCAGTACACACACCATACCTGTCACCATCACCAATGCTGGTGATGTCGCCACAACTAGAGATGTAGTTGTAACCTTAGACAAGGATATTGCAGCTCCTACAATTACTGTTAATAGTCCTGTGGACGGCGCTACCGTATTAATTGGCGCGGGTAATGAAATTAATTTTGATATCGACTTGGCCGATAGGGAATTGGCCGAATTCAAGATTGAAAGTGATTTATTAAATGAAACGCTTGCAATTTCAGGAGCATCTTACAACTATACCAACGTTTTGGATGTTGCTAATCCAGGAAACTATACATTTAATATTACAGCAACGGATGTAACGGGTAACGAGGCAACGACTACCGTTTCGGTAAGTGTTGTTACAGATTTGCAGTTTAATGCTATGTTTTTAACCGACGAAACTAGTGATGCGGCTTTAAACCAAGATATTTTCGGAATTCCATTTAGTACGGAGGGGAGTCAGGCCACGGGTGAAGACGGTTATGTGTTCACTGGTCGTTACTATTCAACTGCTGCGAACTCAGAGGTTAGGTTTGTTCCACAACAAGGATCTTTTGAGCCTTTTACCTTTGGTGCTGATCCTAATACGCCAGGAAAGTTGTTGTTGGGCCAAAATGCAAGTGTATCCCCAATAGTTCTTCCGGGAACAGGGTATTACGAAATTACAATGGATGTGCGAGACCTTAGTTATACTGTTACATCATACACACCTAGTGATCCGGCTTTTGATCAGGTTTATATTTTAGGTAGGGGCATTTTTATTGACGCTGTAACTTCTACTTGTACTAACAACAATGACGGTAGCACACAATGTTGGCACTTCAACTCTGGTAAACCATTTACAAAAGATTCAAATAATAACTATTTGTGGACTATCGATGTTACCTTACAGGATCAACCAAATGATAACGGGGCTAATGGTTTCATTTTGAATGCGAATACTTCTGGGTGGGCACCGTTTTGGAGAACAAATCCCGACGATCGATCTCAAACAGTGCCTGGCGGTGGCTCAAATTATGTCTTTGATGACAGTGCATTGAATAAAGACTACACGTTTATATTCGACACACATTTAAATAGAATTATAGCCAAGGAAAGATAATGTACAGTTTAAAGAATGCCTAGGTGCCTAGGCATTCTTTAATATCCTATTTGAAACTGGAAAAGGTTAAATGAAGCCGTCATGGCGGATTTTAACAACATTACCTACTGAATTTTCACTAAAGTAAATTTTATAACAAACCAACATTAAAAAAGCAAATTAAATGAAACAAATAGCTTTAATTGCAATAAGTATCTTGTGCTTCGGTTTTACCATAACGGCCCAAAATACTGTTGAAGGAACTATTAAGGATGATCAAGGGCAGCCTTTGCCTGGGGTTAACATCTTAGAAAAAAATACAACCAATGGATTTGTTTCCGATTTTGACGGAAATTATACCATGTCCGTTGGTGATAATGCCATCTTGGTTTTTAGCTACGTCGGCTTTAAAACTCAAGAGGTGGCGGTAAATAACAGAAGTAGAATTAATGTTACACTTGAAACAGACAATGCGCAGCTTGATGAAGTTGTAGTGATTGGATACGGTGCCGTAAAAAGAGATAACATTGCAACGTCTATGGCCTCAGTGAAAGGCGAGGATATAGCCACCCAAGTAGCAAGTAACCCCGCCGAAGCGCTACAGGGTAGGGCTGCTGGTGTTCAGGTGTTATCATCGGGTGGAAATCCGGGAGCTTCTCCGCAAATTCTTATTCGTGGTATAACAACATTTAATGGAACAACCAACCCCCTAATTGTTATAGATGGAGTATTGCAGCCTGACGGTACTTCATTAAACGCTATCAATGCTCAGGATATCCAAAGCATGGATATTTTAAAGGATGCTGCGGCTTCTGCAATTTATGGGTCTAGAGCTTCAAATGGTGTTATTTTGATTACGACTAAACGAGGTAAAGCAGGGAAAACTGTTGTTAATTTTGATTTTAACTATGGTGTCCAAAATTGGGACAAAATTGATTTAGCAAATGCAGATGAATATATTCAAGTTCTGAACTCACGCTATCAAAATGATGGTTTAGCAGGAGATAACCCTTTACTTTCTGCCTATGATGGGGTTACGGATACCGATTGGTGGGAAGAGGTTGTAGAGGACTATGCACCTGTCATAAATGCTAATGTCCGAGCTTCAGGTGGTAGCGAAGGTCTTAAGTATGCGGCAAGTGTTAGTTTTTTTGATCAGCAATCCAACTTTTCTAAAGGATGGTACCAAAGAGTTACCGGTCGATTTAATGTGGATTTTAAAATATCCGACAGGGTTACATTAAAGCAGGATTTAAGTCCAAGGGTTGAGCGTTGGGAAAACACTCCAGGGCTTTTAAATTCAGTTCTGAGAATAGATCCATTAACCCCAGTTTTTATTCCTCAAAGTGAGCGCGTGGGGCTTAGGAATAATGAATTTAGCATACATAGTTTGCCCATTAATTTGGTTGGTCACCCCATAAATGCTGCTGTTAGGCATTTTGACGAATCCAAGTTTTTTGCGATGTTCTCTAACACGCAGTTGAATGTTAAAATCACACCAAGTTTAACCTTTAACTCCCAGGCCAGTGTTAATTGGACGTCTAATACTAGGGAGCAGTTTGAGCCTGAATACTTTTTAGGACCCAACCGTCAGTTGGAAATAAATAATTACACAGAAAGAAAGACCACTTCTTTCGATTATGTTATTAATAACACCATCACTTTTGATAAGACTATTTTGGATAAGCACTATTTTAATGTTATGGGCGGTATTTTATGGGATTCCACAAATAGAGATTGGATTGAAGGTTTTGCAGATGGTTTACCGAGCAACACCAAGCCTGAGCTTAGAGAGTTGAGGGCGGCCCAAGGTGAAACGGTAAGAGTAGATAGTGACAAAATAGTGCAAAATCTTTGGTCTGGGATATTTAGGGTCATTTATAGTTTTGATAACAGATTCACGCTAAACTCCTCGGTAAGGGTAGATCAATCCTCAAGATTTCCAAAGAATAATAGAACAGCAATATTCCCAAGTGCTTCTTTAGCATGGGATGTGGACTCTGAAAATTGGTTCAAGAGCGAAACTATAAACAACCTGCGCTTTAAAGTTGGAGTTGGGGAAGTAGGTAATCAAGTTATTCCCGCCACTGGTCGCTTTTTTTCAATAGGCTCGGATAGTTATGTGTTGGGTGGTCAACGCGTACTTTCAAATTTCTTAAGCCAATTTGGTAACGAAGATTTAAAGTGGGAAACGGTAAGGGATAAGAACATTGGCGTTGAGTTAGGGCTGTTTAATAATACCATAACATTTTCTGCGGAATACTATGAAAAAACTTCAGTAGATTTATTGTTTCCCGTAGAATTGCCTAATTATACTGGTGTACCAGGTAATGTTTGGCAGAACGTAGGTAGTTTCGAGTCTAAAGGTATCGATATTGCCCTGGGATATAATAAAACTTGGAATGATTTTACCTTAGGTCTTAATTTAACCTTATCCACAAATGAAACCAAAGCTGTTGAGTTGGCCCCAGGAAACGAAGTCCTTTTAGGATTGAGAAGGGAAGCTTTAGGAAATCAATATGGAAAGCAAACAGTGTTAGGAGATCCTGTAGGTTTGTTTAAAGGCTACCAGACCGACGGTATTTTTCAAAACCAGACAGAGTTGAATGCGCATACCTCTGAGGATGGAACCATTATCCAGCCTAATGCCCAAGTTGGGGATTTGCGCTTTGTAGATCAAGATGGAGACGGAAGATTAACCGTTGATGGCGACTATGTGACCACCGGAAACCCATTTCCGGATTTTTTTGGCGGTTTTAATATTAATATGGGCTATAAAAGATTCGACTTGTCCATGCAGTGGTATGGTACTTATGGTAATGATGTTTATAACGCTGGTCTGGAATATAATCGTGCGGGTACCCAAAATCTTAATGTCCTTGCAGGAACCATCAACGAGGTGTGGATGCCATCCAATACCGGGGCTAGATTTCCAAGGTTAACCGATCAGGATCCAAATGGCAACTATAAGAGCCCTTCTGATTTATTTATTGAAGATGGATCCTATTTAAGATTGCGTAATATCCAGTTAGGATATAACTTTAATCTTAAAGGGTTTCAAAAATGCAGATTATATGTGTCAGGACAGAACTTAATAACCATTACAGATTACAGTGGGTTTGATCCTGAAGTCTCTGGGCAGGCTACGGGTGACAATAATATTATTAACCAATTTGGGGTAGATTTTGGCAGAAGCCCGGTAGCCAAAATGTATTTATTAGGACTAAATTTAACTTTATAAGATTATGAAAAAGATTGTTTTATTTTTATTAGTTATTGCAACTGTGTTTGTTACGAGTTGTGATAAAGAAGAGTTTTTAGATCAGCCTTTATATGGCAGACAGACATTGGAAGATTTCTTTGCTAATGCAGACAACTCAGAGTTTGTTGTCAATGGTATTTACAGAAAAGTAAATGGTGAAAGTTGGTGGCAGGTAAATTTCCAGCGCCAAATTAATGAAATGGCCTCGGACGATAACTGGGCAGGTAACACACTGCAACCTAGGCCAGATATTACCGGGATTGCGCAGTATAATGTGTTTCCGGGTTCAACCTATTTTAACTCTTTTTGGGAAAGCCATTATATAGGAATTACAAGGGCTAATTTAGCATTAGATCAGATACCAAACTCTGATATTGATGAAGATATAAAAACGCAATACATAGGCGAAGCAAGGTTTTTACGTGCGTTTTTCTATTTTGATTTGGTTAGAAACTTTGGTGGGGTGCCAATTGTGGCTTCTTATCAAGAAATATTAGACCCTTCTATAAATGATAAGACCCGTGCGTCCGTGGCGGAGGTGTATGCTTTTATAGAAGAAGACCTGATGGTTGCCGTCAATAATTTGCCAAGAAAAAGCGAATATGCCTCAGTTGATTTAGGTAGGGCAACTAAAGGGGCGGCGCAATCATTGCTAGCTAAAGTGTATTTGTATCAAGAAAAATGGGGGCAAGCACAATCTATGGCTAAAACGGTGATGGATTCGGGAGAATACAGTTTAGAGGCGGATTTTGCAGATATTTATAGAGTGGGTAATGCACATGGTGTTGAATCCATTTTCGCAATAGAGTTTATTAATAACCCAACGTTTAGGGAAGTTGGAGCCCAATACGCCATTACAAATGGTAGTCGTGGCGACCGGGGCTGGGGCTGGGGCTCGCCAACAAGTGATTTGGAAAACGCCTTTTTAAGTGAAGGTGATAACATCAGGTTAAGATCTACAATCATTAAACATGGAGACCCTGTTTTTGGTGATCCCGCGGTTACTGAATTTGATGGCAAGCCCACTGAAAATAAATCTGGACGCACCAATAGAAAATACTATGTTCCCGTGGGAGAAAGACCTGAGCCTTATCAACGTGGGCAGATTCCTGGGCAGTATATACATATAAGATTGGCCGATGTTATTCTGTTCCATGCAGAGGCAGCGTACTTTAACGGGGATGAAACTTCAGCTAAAAATTCCTTGAAACTGATTAGGGATAGAGTAGGTCTAAGCACCAATATGTCATTGTCTGGTTCGGCCCTGAGAGATGCAATCTGGAAGGAAAGACGTTTGGAAATGGCGTTGGAGCAGCACAGGCTGTACGATATTAGAAGGCAAAAAATTAATGGTGTCCCAAGGATAGCGTTAATACTAGGGCCAAACGGATCCTTTGTAAAATACAATACTGAAGTAAGTACGGATCCATTTGAAACAACAAACCTATTGGAGCCACAGGATAGTGGTAGGTTATTCGATCCAAACATTCACATGGTATGGCCTGTTCCGCCTGAAGAGATTCAATTGTCTAGAGGTAATATTACTCAAAATCCTGGGTACTAAATTTTGTTAAGGTTTTTTAAAATTAAAGATCATTTTGAAAGTGTATAGGTTTATTTTAGTTTTTGCAAGTATTGCGATTCTTATGGGCTGTAGCTCTGATAGTGCTACAGATCCTAACGACCCAAAGTTTGATACGCCAGAAGAAGGCGTTACACTTGACTTCAATAGCACCTTTCAAGTGATTGATCATTTTGGGGCTTCGGGTGGTTTTCAAGGCCAATGGGTCGGGAAATGGCCCGATGCTACCAGAAACAGGGCGGCCGAATGGCTTTTTAGTACAGAAGCAGACCCTCAAGGGAACCCAAAAGGAATAGGGCTTTCGTTATGGAGAACCATGATAGGAGAAGGATCGGCAGATCAAGCTAATAGTGGTTTTAAAGCTTCGAATTGGTTTCGTGAAATGGAATGTTATATGGCACCTGATGGTAGTTTCGACTGGACGAAGCAGGCAGGAGAACAGTGGTTTATGTCTAAAGCTAAGGAGTACGGTATAAACAAGTTTACAATGTGGACAGGTTCTCCACCATATTTTATGACTAAAAATGGTTATGTGTTTAGTACTTCGGATGTTCCAACTTTTAATTGCCAACCAGATAAATATGATGATTTTGCTAATTTCTTAGCGGATGTTGTAAAAAATTATGAGGATAAAGGTTACAATATTTCAACAGTTTGCCCCTTTAATGAGACCCAATATGAATGGAATGCCGAAGTTGGCAATGCCCAACAATCTGGAACCAGGGCAACAAATGCAGAAATAGCTGCGGTAACTAAGATAATTGATAACGCATTTACCCAAAAAGGAGTGAATGCAAAAATAATGATTCCCGAGGCGGCTCAACTAAAGTACTTGTTTGAAGGCTCTGGTAACACGGTAAATCAGGTCAACGATTTTTTCAACTCCTCTAGTGCTAATTACATTGGGGATTTGGCTAACCTTTCTAAGTATATTGCCGGACATAGTTATTTCAGTAATGGAACAACTACCGAGTCCCTCAGGCAGCGTAAGTCATTGAGAACCACTTTGGCTGGTTATGGCTTGGATTTCTGGCAAACCGAATATAGTTTGTTAGGAACGGCCTATCAACAAAATAAGGATATTTCAACCTTTCAGGAGATTGATTATGCCTTATGGCTGAGCCGTATCATCCATACGGACTTAGTGTTTGGTAATGCCACTGGATGGAGCTTTTGGACGGCATTTAACCAATCTACATTTGGAGATCATCCTTTTAGGTTTAATTTAATTCTGTACCAGCCCAATTCTAATGAGCCCGCGCATACTGATGGTGCTATTGACGACAATAAGCTCCTTTGGGCGCTTGGTAATTTTAGTAGATTTGTAAGGCCGGGCATGGTGAGGTTTGAAGTGAAAGACCCCGATTACGGCGAATCCGCCTCGGTTGAAAACTTTATGATTTCCGGGTATAAAAGCACGACCAGCAAAGAAATCGTCTTGGTCTGTATTAATAATACGGACAGTAGCAGAACTATCGCATTAGATAACTACGGTGAAGATTTTGAAGTCGTCAATGGTGATTTTGAGGTCTTTACAACCTCTGCTGGAAGTAATTTGAGGAAATCTATAATGGATTTCGATGGCTTAAGTATCCCTAGTAAGTCAATCGTTACGCTTAAGGCGACACTTAAATAACAAAAACTGAACAGGGGTATATTGGGGTAGCCATGTTGGGCTAAATATCTTCAATGGCTTCTTGTGTCCGTTTAAAAAGTTGTTACGAACTTAATTAAAAAAGATAAAGATGTTAAAGATTAAAAACATTCTGTCATTGCTTATTTTAGGGCTAATACTAGCATGCAGTGCCAGTGACACCACTGACCCTAATGACCCTAAATTTGATGACAATGATGACGACCCTAAGGGTGGGCCGGCTAATGCAGATATTACCTTGAAGGTAGATGCTACGGACGCTGTAGATATTTACCCTGATATTTTTGGGATCAACAATGATTGGCGCCAAATACCGGATAATACCTTTTCAAATTTTGCTTCCACTCTCGGAAATATAGGAACCACAGTGGTAAGGTACCCTGGGGGCTGGGAGTCTGAGTTTTATGCTTGGACAAGCAATACAACTCCAGGCTGGGATAAAACTCCAACAAACCCTGGAGCTTCGATTGCAACATTAAAGAGTAACGTTGCAAATTACAGTGTAGTTCTTCCAACGGCGGAAGCAATGGACAAGGCTTTGGGCTCCTCACAGTACAATACGGCTATGGCAAGTTTAAAAGCTAGAACAAAGCAGGCCATCGATTTGTCTGGTATTAATTCTGTTAATGGCGGTCTTGTAGAAATTGGTAATGAATGGTGGTTGCAATGGGCAGGAGGCGTATCTAGGGCGCAAAAATTGGATAAGTATGTTAATGTTGCGATGGAGCTGACAGAGTATATAGTTAGTGAATACCCGAATCGTAAGTTCAAGCTATTGATTAATGGCGATTATACCCAGCCTCAGGAGTTTACAACCATGAAAAATAAGTTTACTAGAGCTTATGATGCTATTGATGGGGTTGCTTTACATACCTATACTGGGTATGTTACAGATACGCATAACATCGCTGATTTGGAACAAAGAATAAAAGATTGTGCAAATAACTTTAATCCCAACAAAAATTTCAAATATCTGTCCGAATGGATGCCCTCAAGGGATTATAATGATAGAGCATTATATATGGAAGCGGCCAACATCATACCTGATATCGTGCATATATATGCAAGGGCTGGTTCCCAAGCGGCGGCCTTTTGGCCTCCAATAAACACCTCCATTCCTGGATTGGGCCTGACCAATTGGAATTACACTAAGGTGTTCCCAACGGGACAGATTTTAGGTGAACTTGCGGGTTCTTACAAAGGAAAATCTTTAAAAACGACATCAAATAAATTCCATTTGGCAGCAGCACTGCAAGATGCCAATACTATGGTGTTATTTATTACCGGAGGTAGGGAAAGCGGTAAAAAAGTAGCCGTAAAAGTTAATGGATTTACTATAAGTTCGATACAGAGTGTGGAGCGCTACGTGCCCGCTGATTATAGCGATACTGCCAAGGCAGAACCCTACCTCACTCAAACAGCATCTGCTGAAATCAGCTCTGATAACGAGGTAGTGGTAGATGTTAATAAACAAGGCTTATACCAGATTTACAAAATTGTGGTTAAAGGGAATTAGTGAGTAGTATAATCCATGTATTGAGTTAAGATATCTATTTATTATAGAAATTATAGGTTTAAATTTGTTAAATATTTATAGCTATTTCAGTAGTTTAAGCAATAATGTATTTTATTTTGACACATATAGCATTCAAAACAAAAATAAGCAATATAATATATGTATGTGTGTTGCTTTCTGGTGTTTTTGTGTCATGCCACGATTCTGATGCTCAAATCTTAAAGGCGCATATCAACGTAAACGATGAATACCAAACCATAGATGGTTTTGGTGCTTCTGATGCATGGCGATGTCAATATGTTGGCGCAAATTGGCCTGATAGGAAAAAAGAGAAAATAGCAGAACTTTTATTTAGTAGAGGTGTTGATGGTGAAGGTAACCCAAAAGGCATAGGACTTTCAATATGGCGTTTTTATATTGGAGCTGGTACTGCAGAGCAAGGGGCAGACTCAGATATAAAAAACGAATGGAGAAGAGCTGAATCCTTTATTGATGTAAATGGAAACTATAATTGGAACAAACAAAAAGGTCAGCAGTGGTTTCTAAATAAAGCCAAATCCTATGATGTCAACAAGTTTCTTGCATTTTCTATTTCGCCTCCAGTGCACTGGACCAAAAATGGCAAAGGATATAACGGAGATAATAAAGATGGGGAGATTAATCTAAAACCTGAATATTTTGATGAGTATTCCCAATTTATGGTTGAGGTTTTAAAACATTTTGACTCCAAAGGTTTAAAGTTTGCCTACTTAAGTCCAATTAATGAACCGCAATGGGATTGGGAAAAGAAAACTCAAGAGGGTACACCTGCAACCAATTTAAATATTTTAGAGTTAACAAAACTTTTAAATGACGACATTAAAGAAAGTAGTTTGGATACCGAAATCGTTTTGGCCGAAGCAGCAGATTTACGGTGGTTGTATTCTGATTACGGTAAACCTGAAAGGGGAAATCAAATAGACTACTTTTTTGACGCCGAAAATAATGCTAGTGCATTGAATAATGTGAAAGGCACCATTTCTGGACATAGTTATTTTACCACTTGGCCAGTGGATAGCTTGATTTCAATTCGTCAAAATTTAAAGGCGAAATTACGGTCACATGATATTGATTATTGGCAAAGTGAATTTTGCATTTTAGAAAACACCGATGATATAGGTAGTGGTAGCAAACGTGATTTGGGTATGGATACTGCTTTGTACGTTGCTCGTGTTATACATACAGACCTTACCTTGGCAGACGCTTCTTCTTGGCAGTGGTGGACAGCACTGACTAATGCAGATTATAAAGATGGTCTGATCTATTTGGATACAGGAGATACTTCAGATTTGTTCAATTTGGATAGAATGAAATTTGATGGCGATTTTCATGATTCAAAATTATTATGGGCTTTTGGCAACTATTCACGTTTTGTTAGGCCTGGAATGGTAAGGGTAGATCTTGATGCTCTTAATGGTAATAAAATGCTTGATGAAAATTACAATGACATTATGCTCTCTGCGTACGTTGACAAGAACACTTCAAAACTAGTTGTGGTTGGAATAAACTATGGTAATGAGCCAAAAGAGGTCGATTTTACCGATTATAACATCTCATCAAAATATGTTACTTCAGCGAACAAAAATTTAGAGTTTGAGAAAGTGATACATAAAAAAATAACATTAGATGCACGTTCAGTTAATACGTTAGTTGGCAGTATCTAAAATAATATAAGAGTAAAAATATGAACCTATTAAGAATCAAATTAGTCAAGTTTGAGTTAGTTTTAGTTTTGATCCTTTGTTTGGCAACCATTCTTTTGAGTGGTTGCAAAAACAAGGGGCAAGCAAAAACTGAAAGTCCTGAAGTTAAAAAACCGAATATCGTTTTTATTCTGGCAGATGATTTAGGTGCACACGATTTAAGTTTTGCTGGAAGTAGTTATTATGAAACACCAAATATTGATGCTGTTGCTAATGAAGGGGTACAATTTACTCAGGGATATGCTTCTTGTCAAGTGTGTAGTCCTTCCAGGGCTAGTTTAATGACAGGGCAAGACCCTGCCCGCCATGGTATAACAGATTGGATAGGTGCGGCTACGGGACAAAAATGGGGCGATTATTACAATACGAAGGTTATGCCGCCGGAATATGTGCATGCGCTTCCCGAAGAAAGTATCACAATAGCTGAAGCATTAAAACAAAACGGATATAAAACATTTTTTGCAGGAAAATGGCATTTAGGAGACGTGCCGTATGGTCCTGAAAACAATGGTTTCGATATAAACAAAGGAGGATGGGAAGTAGGTGGACCTAAAGGTGGGTATTATGCGCCTTGGAGAAACCCTAAGCTGGATTATAAGCACGAAGGAGAAAACCTTACCAAGCGTTTGGCTTTAGAAACGGCCGAGTTTATAACGGCTAATAAAGATGAACCGTTTTTTGCATACCTTTCTTTTTACGCGGTTCATGGTCCTATAGAAACTACAGAAGCGAAATGGAAAAAATATAGAGATAAAGCCGAAGCTCAAGGTATCCCCGATTCTGGTTTTAAAATGGAAGCTAGATTGCCTATTAGAACGGTACAGGATAATCCGGTTTATGCTGGTTTAGTAGAATCTATGGATGATGCCGTAGGTATTGTTCTCAATAAATTAAAAGAGCTGGGCTTAGAAGAAAATACTATTGTAATGTTTACATCGGATAATGGAGGTGTGGCTAGTGGTGATGCATTTTCTACTACAAATCATCCTTTGCGAGGCGGTAAGGGTTACCAATGGGAAGGTGGCATTAGAGAGCCATACTTAATTAAAGCACCAATGATAAAAAATGCGCCTAAACAAATTGATTACCCTGCCTCGGGAATAGATTTTTACCCAACATTATTGGACTTGGTGGGTGCGGAAAAAGATCCAAACCATATTGTCGATGGTGTAAGTTTAGTACCGCTGTTAAAGGGGGAAACATTAAAAGAAAGACCGCTGTTCTGGCATTATCCGCATTATGGAAATCAAGGTGGAGACCCCGTTAGTATTATAAGAAAGGGAGATTACAAGCTTATCCATTTTTGGGAAGACAGACATGATGAACTGTATAATCTATCAACAGATCCTGGAGAAACAAATGATATTTCGAAAGACGAACAAGAAGTAACACAACGTTTACGGGCTGAATTAGATGCGTACTTGGAAAGTGTCAATGCTAGAGTTCCCGAAGTTTACGCTAAGTATGATGATACGAAGGCGAAGGCTAAATATAATGAAAGAAGAACCAAAATGAAGCAACGTCTTGAAAAACAGCGTAAAGACTTTTTAAGTAAAGATTTTAATCCGAATAATAATTGGTACGACAGCAGTTTGAATACGAAAGACTAATCACCTAAAAAAAGAAAAACAACTAACTAACCAAACTAGACTATAATGGGAAACACTAAATTTAATTTTGGCTATTTACTTTTTCTGGCACTTGTATCCGCAATGGGCGGTTTTCTTTTTGGCTACGACTGGGTAGTTATAGGTGGAGCTAAACCGTTTTATGAACTGTTTTTTGATATAACCTCAGAACCCACTTTACAAGGTTGGGCCATGAGCAGTGCACTGATTGGCTGTATTTTTGGAGCCGTAATATCCGGGTTTGTAGCTGATAAATTTGGTAGAAAAATCCCTTTAATTTTGGCCGCCTCATTATTTATTATTTCGGCATTCGGAACGGGATATGTAGATAATTTTACACCTTTCATCATATACAGACTTATAGGTGGATTAGGAATTGGATTGGCCTCTACGTTGTCGCCTATGTATATAGCAGAAATTGCCCCGGCAAAATATCGCGGTCAGTTTGTGGCTATAAATCAATTAACGCTCGTTATTGGAATTTTGGCGGCCCAAGTAGCCAATTATTTTATCGCAGAAGCTATTCCAGAAAATAGTACTCCTGAAATGATATTAAACTCTTGGAACGGACAAACCGGATGGCGATGGATGTTTTGGGCTGAATTGGTATCGGCAACCCTATTTTTCCTATTGATGTTTGTTGTACCAAAAAGTCCTAGATTTTTGGTGAAGATTAATCAGAATGAAACAGCCAAAAAAGTATTAGCAAAAATAGGAGGCGAGGCTTATGCGCAGGAAGAACTCAACAGTATAAAAATGACATTGCAGGAAGGCGGAGAAGCTAAAGTTAATATTACTGATTTGAAATCTTCTAAAATCAAACCTATTTTAATTATTGGTATTGTGTTGGCAGTATTCCAACAGTGGTGTGGTATTAACATCATTTTTAACTATGCTGAGGAAATATTTACTGCGGCTGGCTATAGCGTCGGCGATATGTTGTTCAATATTGTGATTACGGGAAGTGTCAATTTAATTTTCACCTTAATTGCGATGAGAACTGTTGATAGTTGGGGTCGCAGAAAACTCATGCTTTTTGGTTCAATAGGCTTAGGGGTTGTGTATTTAATTTTGGGTGGTGCCTACTTTTTCCAATTTACAGGATGGCCAGTATTATTATTGGTAATCACTGCTATTGCTATTTACGCGATGTCCTTGGCTCCAATTACTTGGGTGGTTCTATCCGAGATATTCCCCAACAAGATTAGAGGTGTGGCCATGTCCATTGCAACCTTTTCCCTGTGGTTAGCTTCCTTTGTGTTAACATTTACATTCCCAATTTTGAATGACGCATTAGGTGCTTCGGGAACGTTTTGGGTATACAGTATAATTTGTATTGCTGGTTTCTTATTTATAAAATCGAAGTTACCGGAAACAAAAGGTAAAAGCCTTGAGGAAATAGAACTAGAATTGACTAAAGATAAAGAATAAGAAGGATGAAAAAGGTACTCGATATATACTTGTTTTTAGGGATGTTCTTAATCTGCAATGCGTGTAAGTCTTACGCTCAGGATATATCAAATGATACGAAAGATAGTTGTCCTCATTCCGCACATTATTTGGAGAGCTTAAAAACAGAGCTTAAAGTAAAATGGCCAAATAACCGCACCATCAACTTAGTCTTTCATGGGCATTCAGTACCTACAGGATATACCACGAGAGGAGTGTTAGATAGGATAAATGCTTACCCCTATCGCACGTTAAAAAAAGTGAATGATTTTTACCCATACTCTGTAGTGAATACTATAACCACATCCATTGGAGGCGAACAAGCAGAACAGGGTGCGAAGCGGTTTAAAGAAGAGGTTTTAATTTACAAACCTGATGTACTGTTTATTGATTATGCACTTAACGATAGAAAAATGGGGGTAGAACGTGCAAAAGTGGCTTGGGAACAAATGATTGTAGAGGCATTGGAATATGGAACCAAAGTAATTTTATTAACGCCTACACCGGATTTAAACGAAGACATTTCTTCGGATGATACACCATTAGCAAAGCATAGCGAGATGATTCGTGCTTTGGCTAAAAAGCATAAAGTAGGCCTTGTGGATAGCTATGCACTATTTAAAAAACTATCGGAAACAGAACCTTTAATTGGCTATATGGCTCAGAATAACCATATCAACCAAAAAGGGCATCAATTTGTTGCGGACGCTATTTTCGAATATTTCATAACGTCAAACTGTAATAAGAATTAATATTATTAATGAAGCTTTTCAAAACACATACAATCCTTTTTTTAATCATTATAAGCTTCACTTTACAGAATTGTAAAAGTGATGAAACGGCTTATATGGATTTGTCTGGAAACTGGAGTTTTAGTATTGATTCTTTAGACCAAGGTATTCAGGAAAAGTGGTTCAATATAAGTTTGAAAGACAGCATAAAATTACCTGGGTCTATGCCAGAAAACGGCAAGGGTAATGATATTTCTGTAAAAACCAATTGGACGGGTAATATGTGGAACGATAGCCTTTGGTACACATCAGAAGAAATGAAAAAGTACCGTCAAGAAGGTAACGTTAAAGTTTCCTTTTGGCTAACTCCGGTTAAAGATTACAAAGGGCCTGCTTGGTATCAAAAAAAGATAACTATTCCTGAATCATGGGCTGGTAAAAACATTAATCTAAACTTAGAGCGTGTACACTGGGAATCTATCTTGTGGGTAGATGACAAGAAGATAGGTATGGAAAACAGTTTAGCAACGGCGCACAATTATAATTTAGGTGAATTGTCAGCTGGTGAGCATACTATTTCAATACGAGTGGACAACCGTATTAAGGACATCAATGTTGGGTTGGACGCCCATAGTATTTCGGATAATACGCAAACCAATTGGAATGGTATTGTGGGGAATATTTCACTTTCAGCAGTTCCAAAATTGTCAATCGGAAATGTGAAATTGTATCCTAACGTCGCAGATAAAACGGTTAGGGTTGTGGTTCAAATTGAAAACGGAACAGGGAAAAACCAAACCGCAGAATTAACACTTCAAGCTAAAGAGAAATCAGAAAACGGACAAGCTATTGAAGTTTTAAAAGAGTCAATTCAAATAGACGATTCCAAAATAGTTGAGTTGGAGTACCCCATGGGTGATGCACCCAAACTTTGGGATGAATTCAATCCTAACTTATACGAAATGCAGTTGTCGTTGAATACTGAAAATGGGTCAGATACCAAAACTGAAACGTTTGGTATGCGAGACTTTAAAGCTGATGGCACTGTTTTTACAATTAATGAGCGCCCCATTTATTTAAGAGGAACTCTCGAATGTGCCATTTTTCCATTAACCGGTTACCCTCCAACTGATGTTGATGCTTGGAAAAGAATTATGAATACTATTAAAGCTCATGGTTTAAATCATATCCGTTTTCATTCGTGGTGTCCGCCAGAGGCCGCATTTCAGGCCGCTGACGAAATGGGTGTTTATATTCAGGCAGAAGCATCTGCGTGGAAAGCTGGTTTAGGGGATGGTGAACCTGTGGATACTTGGTTGTACCAAGAAGGCGAGGATATTATCAACGCTTATGGCAATCACCCGTCATTTGTATTAATGACGTATGGGAATGAACCAAGTGGTAAAAACCATAAAGAGTATTTAACAAAGTACGTAGATCATTTTAAGGCATTGGATAACCGCAGGCTATACACTAGTGGTGCGGGCTATCCATATCTTGAAAATATGGATTATTATAATCATAGAGGTCCGAGAATACAAGGTTGGAATGAAAACCTGAAGAGTGTAATTAATGCAAAACCCCCACAAACAGAATTTGATTGGAGTAAGTTTATTGACAAAACCCCGATGCCTTATGTTTCGCATGAAATGGGGCAGTGGTGTGTATATCCCAACTTCAGAGAAATGTCTAAATACACAGGCGTTTTAAAACCTAAAAACTTTGAAATTTTCAAAGAATCTTTAGAGGAGAACGGTATGTTAAAATTGGCAGATAGCTTTTTACTGGCTTCTGGAAAATTGCAAACGCTTTGTTATAAAGCCGATATAGAAGCTGGATTACGAACCAAAGGAATGGCAGGCTATCAGCTTTTGGATTTGCATGATTTCCCTGGTCAAGGCACCGCGCTTGTTGGTGTTTTAGATGCGTTTTGGGATGAAAAAGGCTATGTAACTCCAGAGGAGTTTAAGTCATTTAGTGGAAATACGGTGCCTTTGGCGCGACTAGCAAAACGTACTTTCGAGAATTCTGAAACGCTAACGGCAAAAATTGAAATAGCACATTTTAGTGAAAACCCCATGCAACAGGTGGTTCCAAAATGGCAATTGACTCATGCAGACGGTAGTGTGTTTTCTAAAGGCGAATTGGCTAAAACAGATATTCCAATAGGAAATGGCATTCAATTGGGCAGTATCAATCAATCTTTAAGTGCTATAAAAACAGCTCAAAAGTTAACGTTGACGGTTTCAGTAGAAAATTTTAAGAATAGTTGGGACGTTTGGGTGTATCCAAATCAAAAAAAGGCCATTGAAAATGAAGCGTCCGTCAAAGTAGTTAGTAAACTGGATGCCAAAACCATCGGCTATTTGCAAAACGGAGGTAATGTGCTTTTAAATATTAATAAAGGTGATATCGCTCCAGAAAAAGGAGGCGACATAGGTATTGGTTTTTCAAGTATTTTTTGGAATACCTCATGGACAAACGGACAGAAGCCTCATACATTAGGTATTCTGTGTAATCCAAAACATCCTGCATTAGCTCATTTTCCAACGGAGTACCATTCTAATTGGCAATGGTGGGATGCTATGAGCCATTCGAATGTTATCATTTTTGATGACATGCCAGAACTGAATCCTATTGTAAGGGTTATTGATGATTGGTTTAAAAACAGAAAAACAGCACTCATTTTTGAGGCTAAAGTAGGTAAAGGAAAGTTGTTGTTTTCTGGAATAGACCTTCATACCAATTTAGAAAACAGACTAGAGGCACAACAGTTGCTTTACAGTTTAAAAACATATATGACCAGTAAGGATTTTAATCCTAAAAACGAATTAAAAATTAGTCAGCTAAAAGCGCTATTGACCTATTAGCAACAAACAAACTAAGCATAAAATTATTAGATTATGAAGACAGTAAAGGCTTGGCACGAGAGAGTAACCATCCCTACTTACGAAGTAGGAACACCAGAGAAATATCCTGTTTTTTTAGAAAAACGTGTATATCAAGCAAGTAGTGGTTCTGTTTATCCACATCCCGTTATTGAAAAGATTAGCGATGAGAAAGTAGATAAAGAATGGGATGCTATTTTTATTGAAAACAACTACATCAAACTCATGATTTTACCAGCTTTAGGGGGTAGAATTCAACGAGCTTATGATAAGATTCGTAAGCGTGATTTTGTTTATTATAATCATGTGATTAAACCGGCTTTGGTTGGCTTAACAGGACCATGGATTTCTGGTGGGATTGAGTTTAACTGGCCTCAACACCATAGACCAAGTACTTACGACCCAACAGATTTTTATATTGAAGACAATGAAGATGGGAGCAAAACGGTTTGGGTTAGTGAATTAGAGCGTATGTTCCGTACAAAAGGTATGGCTGGTTTTACCTTGCACCCTGATAAGGCTTACATTGAAATTAAAGCCCATTTATACAACAGAACACCGCATCCACAAACCTTTTTATGGTGGGCTAATCCGGCTGTGGCGGTTAACGACCATTACCAATCGGTGTTCCCACCAGATGTAAATGCTGTATTTGACCACGGTAAGCGCGATGTGTCTGAATTTCCAATTGCCAAAGGTGAATACTATAAAGTAGATTATTCTCCTGGTACTGACATTTCTCGATATAAGAACATTCCGGTTCCAACAAGTTATATGGCCATCACTTCTAAATACGATTTTGTTGGTGGTTATGAAAATGATTCAAAAGGTGGATTGCTACACGTTGCAGACCATAATGTGTCTCCTGGAAAAAAACAATGGACTTGGGGTAATGGTGAATTTGGTAAAGCTTGGGATAGAAACCTAACAGATGAAGATGGGCCATATATTGAATTGATGTGCGGGGTTTACACAGATAATCAGCCAGATTTTTCATGGATGCATCCTTATGAGGAGAAGAGTTTTAAGCAATATTTTATGCCATATTACAACGTTGGTGTGGTAAAAAATGCGACGAAGGAGGCTTTGGTTAACCTTGAAATGGTAGATGGAAAGGCTCAAGTAAAAGTGTATGTTACTTCTACTTATGATAATTGTGTTATCACTCTCAGCGCTAAGGGTAAAGTATTGCATGAAGAAGTACTAAACCTTTCACCTGAAGTTGGTTTTGAAAAATTAATCGATATTGGAGCAAACACTTTTGATGATTTACAAATTTCAGTGAATGATAGTGCCGGTAAAGTTTTAGTGGATTGGGAACCCGATAAGGATTTATCAGATGAAATTCCTGAACCAGCCAAGGCGGCCAAAGACCCAAAGGATATTGAAACTATTGAAGGCTTGTATTTAAGAGGGCTTCATTTAGAGCAATACAGACATGCAACCTTTGTGGCTACCGATTATTATGAAGAGGCCTTAAGACGTTCACCAAAAGATGTGCGCATCAACAATGCTATGGGACTTTGGTTTATGCGTAAGGGGCAATTGGAAAAATCAATTTCTTATTTTGATACAGCTATTGAGACCTTGACAAGTCATAATCCTAACCCTTATGACGGTGAGCCTTATTTCAACAAAGGTATGGCATTGAGCTATTTGGGTAAAAAAGAAGAGGCTTACGCTAGTTTCTTTAAAGCCTGTTGGAATGCACAATGGCAAGATGCTGGGTATTTCAACTTAGCGCAAATTGATTGTTCTCGCGGTGATTTAGAAAAAGCCATGGATTTGGTGGATAGAGCTTTAATTAAAAACTGGCACAATCATAAGGCAAGACACCTTAAGGTGATTTTACTGAGAAAAACTGGTAAAATTGAACAAGCTAAACAGTTAATCAAAGATTCCTTGGCAATTGATAAATTCAATTTTGGAGTGCTTTACGAAAAGTATATTTTGTCTAATACTCAAGAAGATTTAGAGGCATTCAAAACGATTCTTCGAAATTATGCACACAATTACATTGAGTTTTCTTTGGACTATGCGATGGCGGGTCAATTTGATGAAGCTGTGGCTCTTTTAAAAGTACATACTGAAGCCAATAAAGAAGTGTATCCGATGGTGTACTATTTTATGGGATGGTATTTAGACCAAAAAGGCGATAGCAGTGGTGCTTTAGAGGCTTATAAAAAAGCATCTAAAATGCCGGACACCTATTGTTTTCCAAATAAGATTGAAGAAGTTAAGGCGTTGGAATCTGCTTGTAAAGCGAATCCAACCGATGCTAAGGCATTCTACTATCTTGGGAATTTCTGGTACGCCAACCGACAGTATAAAGAAGCACAAACGTGCTGGGAAACTTCCGTGAAATTAGATGATAGTTTTGCTATAACCCATCGCAACTTGGCATTGCTTTACTATAATAAAACCAATCAAAAAGAATTGGCAGTAGCACATTTAGAAAAAGCATTTGAGCTGGATAGTACCGATGCACGATTGCTGATGGAGCTCGACCAATTATACAAAAAGATTAATGTGCCAGTTGAAAAGCGATTAGCATTATTGGAGGAGCATATTGACTTGACTAATTCTAGAGACGATTTGTACCTAGAGCGTATTGCGCTTTATAATTTGAAAGGTGATTTCGAAAAAGCAAAAGGATTAATAGATAAACGTCAATTCCACCCGTGGGAAGGTGGCGAAGGCAAAGTGCCATTCCAGTATTTAACAAGTAACATTGAGCTTGCAAAGCAGTATATTTCTGTTAAGAATTATGAAGGCGCTATTGAGCTTTTAAAACAGTCAAAAGATTACCCTCACAATTTAGGAGAAGGTAAACTACATGGTACTGTTGAAAATGACATCGATTATTGGTTAGGCTGTGCCTACGAAGGTTTAGGTAATGAAGAGAAAGCCAAAGCTTATTTTGAATTAGCTTCCGAAGGATTGAGCGACCCGAGTCCAGCAATTTTTTACAACGACCAACAGCCTGATAAAATTTTCTATCAAGGATTGGCATTGCAAAAATTAGGACGTAACGATGAAGCTAACAAAAGGTTTGATAATTTGTTGAACTACGGACAAGAACATATTAGTGATAATGTGAAGTTAGATTATTTCGCCATATCGTTACCAGATTTATTGATTTGGGAAGAAGATTTGAATGTGATCAATCAAATTCACTGTAATTATATGATTGGTTTGGGGCAATTGGGTAAAGGTAGCGATACAGGGGCAACTGAGGCTTTTTCAAAAGTTCTTGATACTAATTTATCACATATTCCGGCGCATATTCATCAAGCACTTGTTAGTGTTAAATCTTAAAATTACAAGTGATGGATGTCTCAGCTCTTGTTAAAAGTGTGGTATGTGGGGCTTTGTGTTGCATAGTCTTTCAAGCATGCGCTCAAAGTACCAACCCCAATATCGTTATCATTTATGTTGACGATTTAGGCTATGGCGACATTGGTGCAAACGGCGCCATTGGCGTGGAAACACCTAATATTGACACGTTGGCCAAAAATGGGCTAAATTTTACAGATGCCCATTGTTCTGCATCAACCTGTACACCGTCACGCTATTCATTACTAACAGGGAGCTACGCTTTTAGACGAGAAGCACAAATACTTGAAGGCGATGCGCCACTCATTATAGACCCTAATAAGGGAACTTTGCCCAAAATGCTTCAAAAAGCTGGGTATAAAACAGGTGTGGTTGGTAAATGGCATTTAGGACTTGGTAAAGGAAAAATCAATTGGAATGAAAAGATACCATTAGGCCCAGAAGAAGTGGGATTTGACTATAGTTTTTTAATTCCAGCCACGGGTGATAGAGTACCTTGTGTGTTTTTAGAAAATCAAAAGGTGGTTGGCTTGGACCCTAACGACCCCATTACAGTAAGTTATGGCACCAGAATTGAAGGTTACCCATGGGGTTTTCAACATCCTGAATTGTTAAAACAACATACAGACCCTTACCATCAAGGGGCTATCATTAATGGCATAAGTAGAATTGGTTACATGAAAGGTGGTAAAGATGCGCTCTGGGTAGATGAAAACATTCCTTTTGTATTGAGTGATAAAGCCACAACATATATCAATGAAAATAAAGACAATCCGTTCTTTTTATATTTTTCATTGCATGATATCCATCAGCCTAGAATAGCCAATATCAAATTTGTAGAAAGCAGTACTATGGGACCACGCGGAGACGTGATTGCACAAATGGACTGGTGTGTTGGTCAAATTTCAGAAGCATTGGATAAGCAAGGCTTGTTAGAAAACACCTTGATTATATTCACAAGTGACAATGGCCCCATTTTAGATGATGGTTACTTAGATTATGCCCGAGAATTGGTGGGAGACCACAAACCTGGAGGTCCTTATAGAGGTAGTAAATATTCTGCTTATGAAGCTGGTACCCGAATGCCTACAATTGTCCACTGGCCAAAAGAAGTAAAACCGGGCACAAGCAATGCCTTGTTATCTCAATTGGATTTATATGCCTCTTTGGCTTCTTTGTTAAATCAAAAGATTGAAAAAGGAGAGGCTGTGGATAGTCAAAACTTTGTGGAGTCTTGGTTGGGAAAATCTGATAAGGGACGCAAATATTTATTGGAAGAATCTTATACTTTCGGTTTTAGAATGGATAACTGGAAATACATCAAACCTAAGGACAAACCCGTACCTAATTGGATTGTACAAAAGTTTGTTGACCCAGGCTTCAGACCAGAGCCACAATTATTCAATTTAGACGAAGACCCTTCCGAAGCAAAAAATATAGCCAGCGAGCATCCAGAAATCGTGGCTAAAATGGAGGCTAAACTGAAAGAAATTTTAGAGTAATAAAATAGATTGAAATACCTGCCTTACATATTAGGTTTAATTATGCTCCTGTCATGCAAAACTCAGGACAAGCCCAATATTCTTTGGATAACGATTGAGGACACTTCACCTCAATTCATTGGTTGTTATGGCAATGAAAACGCGAGTACTCCAGTAATTGATAAATTGGCAGATGAGGGTATTCGTTTTACCAATGCTTTTTCAACTGGTACTGTCTGTGCGGCCAGCAGATCTACCATTATAACAGGAGTGCGAACCTTTAAAATGGGTACTGGGCATCAAAGAAGTCAGTATCCAATTCCAGATTACATCAAAGGTTTTCCATATTACTTAAAACAATTGGGGTATTACACCACCAACAATTACAAAACAGACTATAATATTGCCAACGAAAAAGATTTCATCAAAGAGTCGTGGGACGAGTGCTCTGGTAAAGCAACGTGGAAAGGGAGAAAAGAAGGTCAGCCTTTCTTTTCGGTATTTAATTTCCCAGAGTCGCACCAATCACGAACAATGTCTTGGACGTTTGAGCAATATGTAAAGCACGTTTGGAATCATTTACCAGAAGAAGACAGGATAGCCGATGATGCTTTTGAAATGCCTTCATTTTATAATGACACGCCCGAAATGCGCAAACAGTTCGCAAGAGTCTATAATTCTATTAAGTTAACGGATAATAGAATAGGGGAGTTATTGCAAAAGCTTGAAGACGATGGTTTAACAGATGACACCATTATTTTCTTTTATGCAGACCATGGTGAGGGGATTCCAAGAGGAAAAACTAACGGTATTAACCTTGGATATCGCGTGCCGTTTGTAGTTTGGTTTCCTGAAAAATACAAGTATTTATCGCCGTGGGAAACAGGCAAAACAACAGATAAGCTAATTAATTTTGAAGATTTAGGTCCCACCATGATTGATTTATTGGGAGGTGAAGTTCCCGAATATATGAAGGGGCAACGTCTTTTTAATGCTAATTCAGAATATGAGAAAGACCTATTATTACTTTCTACAGATAGGGTTGATAATGGTTTAGATTTGGTTAGAACCGTAACCGATGGGAAGTATGTGTATTCCAGAAACTACATGCCTTTTATACCCGAAGTGCGGTATATCAATTATTTAGAAATAGCCGACATTACTAAACACATGCGCAATGATTTAAAGCATGGTAAATTAAATGCATTTCAATCTGGCATTTTTGATGAGCGTCCCTACGAGATGCTTTATGATATTGAAAATGATATATGGGAGGAGCATAACTTAGCAGAGGATCCAAATTACAAATCCGTTTTAGAAAAGATGCGACAATTTATGGATAGTGAGCTTTTAAAAGCAAAAGATGTTATGTTTATGCCAGAATACGAAATGGTAAAACTTTCAGAAAAGCAAAATGCTTATGAGTATCGTTTAGATGAAACCAAGTATAATTTTGATGAAATTTATAAAGTAGCATCCTTATCAGGAAAGAAAGGTGAAGACATTATAAAATCTCAAATAGAGTATCTAAAGCATGACGATAAATTAGTGCGTTATTGGGCTAGTGTTGGATTAATGTCTCAAAATCCATCACAATTACAACCCTATGAATCAGAATTAAAGGAAGCGGTTCAAGATGATTATCCTCCTGTTGCCATAACAGCTTCAGCAATTTTATATAAGAAATTCAACAATAAAAATGCTGTAAAAGTTTTAAATAGCTTTAGTAAAAGTGACAACTGGCCTTTGGCTTTAATGAGTGTATATCACATGTTGTATTTTGAAGACAGAACGCCATTTGAATCTGCTATAGAAGAATTGCTTCAAGACAAAGATATTAATTGGCATGTAAAAAGTGCTTGCTTTGATTTTGAACGAAGCCAGAGCTTGAAAAAGGATATTAAAAGTTAGGAATACTAAACGATAAAGGTATAAATGATGAGATTATTTCACACCACTATTATAATGATTGTACTGTTTTTAAGTGCATGTACATCACCGAAAGTAGAACAAATCGATTTGTCTGGCGACTGGCAAGTTAAGCTAGACTCCACTAATGTTGCAGAAAGCGAAAATTGGGCGTCGTCTAAAATTGAAGGCACTTCAATTAGTTTACCAGGTACTTTGGATGATGCAGGTATCGGAACTCCCAATACTTTAGAGCCCGCCATTAACAATTATGTGATGTCTAATTTGGCAAGAAAACATCAATATATTGGCAAAGCGTGGTACCAAAAAGAGATAGAGATTCCTAGTGATTGGAAGGAAGACGCTATTATCTTAAGTTTAGAGCGCGTACTTTGGGAATCTAAGGTTTACATCGATGGGAAAAAAGTGGGTTCAGCTAACAGTTTAAGCGGTACACACGATTTTGAATTAAGTAGTTTAACTCCCGGAAAACACGCGCTTACCATAGTTATTGATAATTCCAATAAGTTTCCGGACATCAATGTGGCGGGCACAAAATATCCTGATAAAGTGAATCAGGATATGGCACATGCTTACACCAATCATACACAAATTAAGTGGAATGGTATTTTGGGAGATATTGTTTTAAAAGCTTCAAAAAAGAATAACCCGACAAACCTTCAAGTGTATCCGAGCAAGGATTTGGATAAATTGAAAATAACATTCAATCAGCCTATTTCAGAAGAACAACCAGTTGCTTTAGAAATTAAATCAATTGATGGTAATACTGTTTACAGTGAAAAAATAAAAGCTTCAAACGTTAAAGAAAATCAGTATACATTAGAAATTGATAGACCCGATGGCGTTGCGTTTTGGGATGAGTTTAATCCAAATTTATATGATGTTTTAGTAACTACTTCAACAGGAACTGTAAATACGCGTTTCGGTTACAAATTTGTGGCAAATGATAATGGAAACCTTACGTTGAATGGTACTCGTATCTTTTTACGCGGAAATTTAGAGTGTGTCATTTTTCCATTAACGGGTCACCCTCCAACCACAAAAGAAGAGTGGGCTAAGTTAATTGGTCAAGCCAAGGCTTATGGACTTAATCACTTGAGGTTTCATTCTTGGTGTCCGCCAAAATCGGCGTTCCAGGTTGCTGATGAAGCTGGATTTTATTTACAGGTAGAGTTACCGCATTGGAGTTTGAAATTTGGGGAAGATGCACAAACGGTTGAGTTTTTAAAATCTGAAGCCCATAAAATAATCAAGGATTATGGAAATCACCCCTCCTTTATTTTTATGGCTATGGGTAATGAACTTGAAGGCGATTTTGAACAACTTAACAGGTTAGTGGCAGAATTAAAACCTTTGGATAGTCGACATTTATATGCGACAACGGCATTCTCATTTCAACGTCCTGCAGGAACTCGCCCTGAGCTGGAAGATGAGTTTTTTATTGCGCAATGGACCAAAAATGGATGGATTCGTGGCCAAGGTGTCTTTAATAATAAACCACCACATTTTGATGCTGATTTTACTGCAGGTGCAGAGTTTGTTGAAATTCCGTTAGTGTCTCATGAAATCGGTCAGTATTCGGTGTACCCCGACATGAGCGAAATTGAAAAATACACGGGAGTTTTAGAACCGCTTAATTTTATCGCAGTAAGAAACGATTTGGAGAAAAAAGGTTTGCTGGACCTAGCTTCTGATTTCACCTATAACTCAGGAAAGTTGGCATCTATTTTATATAAAGAAGAAATTGAACGTGCCATGAAAACCCCAAGTTTTGATGGGTTTCAATTATTGCAATTGCAAGATTTTCCGGGTCAAGGTACGGCATTGGTCGGGTTGCTTAATGCCTTTTGGGAATCTAAAGGGGTGATTTCAGCAGAGGAATTTAGTCAGTTTAATAGCGAGTTGGTGCCTCTTTTAAGGTTTGAAAAAGCGGTTTACGAAAACGGTGAAACGTTTAAGGCCTCAGTTGAGATTGCTAATTTCTTTAAACCATTAAACAATCAAAATATAAATTGGAGTATCAGTGATGAAGCAGGTAAGGTACTAGTGAATTCTCAAATTCAAAACGTTAATTTAAGTATTGGGAACAATACCAATTTAGGCGAAATAGCCTATGGAGTAAAAACAGATTCAGCTAAAAAACTAAAGATAGAAGTCAGTTTGGAAGGCACCAAATACAAGAACTCATGGAATATTTGGGTGTATCCAAAAGACGTAACTTTATCTAACAAAAATGTAGTAGTAACCTCGTCTTTTGCTGTTGCGGAACAAGCGCTTAAAAAAGGCAGTAAAGTGTTGTTGAATCCAGATTTTAAAACCCTTCAGGGTATCGAAGGGCGCTTTGTACCTGTATTTTGGAGTCCTGTACATTTCCCAAACCAACCTGCAACAATGGGGGTAATGGTTGATGATAAGCATCCTGCTTTAAATAATTTCCCAACAGACACGCATAGCGATTGGCAATGGTGGGATTTATGTATCAATTCTAAATCAGTCATTACAGATTCTTTAAGTGTAACGCCAATAGTAAGGGTCATTGATAACTTCGTAACCAATCATCATTTGGCCAGTGTTTTTGAAGCCAAGGTGGGCGAAGGTACTTTGGTATTTTCATCCATTGATTTAATGTCAAATTTAGATGAAAGGCCCGTGGCAAGACAATTACGTCACAGTTTATTAAAGTATATGGATAGCGAAGCCTTTTCACCATCAGAAAGTGTGACTATTGAGGATTTAAAAGGTATCAAGCTCGATAAAAAGCAGGGTAAATTTTCTACCGAGGATATTTACGTCGATTAAAATATGAAACGGATTTCACGACTATTTCTAAAAATAGGTATTCTATGTTATGGTTTAATATGTCTTTTTTGTTGTGAGAGCTCACCTGCTGAGCACCCAATTTACAAGGCTTCGGTATGGAATAATCCAGAATGGGAAAATCCTGAAATATTTCAAATTAATAGAGAGCATCCCAGAGCAACATTTTATAATTTTCCGAGTATTCCGGAGGCTTTAGAAGGTAAAGACTGGCAAGCATCGCCGTTTTATCAATCTTTAAACGGCACCTGGGATTTTTACTATGCCGATTCTGTACAGGCAAGACCGGAAGAGTTTTATAAAACCGATTTCAGTGTAAAAGGTTGGGGTAAAATAGATGTGCCATCAAATTGGGAGCTACAAGGTTTTGGATTGCCAATCTACAGTAACATTAAATATTTGTTTCCCAAAAACCCACCGTTTATTAAGCATAGTTTAAACAACGTTGGGTCTTATAAAAGAAGTTTTACCCTTCCTAAAAACTTTGAGAATAAAGAAGTGTATCTGCATTTTGCAGGGATAAGTGGCGCGATGTACGTGTATCTTAATGGGCAATTTGTTGGCTATAATGAGGGCAGTAAAACTCCAGCCGAATTTAATATCACAAAGTTTGTTACTTCAGACGAAAATCAAATTGCTGTACAAGTGTTAAGGTGGTCTGATGCGAGCTATATTGAAGACCAAGATTTTTGGAGGCTTAGCGGTATAGAGCGTGATGTGTATCTGCGAGTAGAAAATTCAGTATCCATAAAAGACCTTCGGTTTAATGGCGATTTAAGTAATAACTATGCGCAAGGCGAATTTTCTTTGAATATTGATATTGAAAACAGGTCTAATTCCGACGAAGACAGATTTGTTCATGTTGAGTTATTAGATGACCAAACTGCTATATTTTCAGAAGAAAAGAAACTTAGTATAGCTTCAAATAGTCAACAATCTTTAAGTTTTACTACCAGTATTCCTAATGTAAAGGCTTGGACTGCTGAAACCCCAAACCTTTACACGCTACTGATAGCGATAAAAGATGAACATGGCAAAGTACAACAGGCCACAACGTTAAAAACAGGCTTCAGAAATATAAAAATAGAGAACAATCAATTTTTGGTAAACGGTAAACCAGTCTTAATAAAAGGGGTGAACTTGCACGATCACGACGAGGCAACGGGCCATGTAGTTAGTAAAGCTTTAACCTTGAGGGATTTGACGATAATGAAGCAGAATAACATCAATGCTATTCGCTGTAGTCATTATCCAAAGAATACGTTTTTCTACGATTTATGCGACCAATATGGTTTTTATGTGATTGACGAAGCCAATATAGAAACGCATGGTATGGGGACGACCAATCAAGGATTGGATAAAAAACCAGAGCTGAAGAAAGTGCATCCTGCATATCGCGAGGATTGGAAGCAGGCACACTTAGACCGTACTATTAGAATGTTTGAACGCGATAAGAACCACCCCTCAATTGTAACTTGGTCTTTAGGAAATGAAGCAGGAAATGGGGAGAATTTTTTCGCAACCTACCAGTGGTTAAAAAGCCACGATACTACACGCCCTGTTCAGTATGAAGGGGCGACTAAATATGAGAATACGGATATTCAAGCACCAATGTACGACCGTATTCCACAGTTAATTGAATACGTTAAAAACAATCCAAAGCGACCGCTTATCTTATGTGAATACTCCCATGCCATGGGAAATAGCCTCGGTAATTTTAAAGATTATTGGGATGTAATTCGAAAATATGATGTCTTACAAGGTGGCTTTATTTGGGATTGGGTAGACCAAGGTTTGGTGGCAGAAACAGAAGACGGTACTAAATATTGGGGGTATGGTGGCGATTTTGGAGCTTCACACTTGCATAACGATGCTAACTTTTGCTTAAATGGAATAGTAAACCCCGATAGAACTCCGCATCCAGGATTGGAAGAGCTAAAAAAAGTGTATCAAAATATTCAATTTTCAGATATTGATTTTAAATCAGGGGAAGTTAAAATTACCAATGAATACTTTTTTACCAATCTAAACCACTTTAAAATAGATTGGGAACTCTTTAGAGAAGGAGAAAAGGTAACTTCAGGAAGTTTAGGGGTTTTAGATATTGCTCCCCAAGCATCCAAAGCAGTACAAATAGAATTACCTGAGCTTGACTACAGCAAAAATGAGTATACACTTAATTTTTCAGCAAAAACCGACAAGGAATTACCTTTGTTATCAAAAGGGTTTCCTCTAGCTAAGGCACAATTTATAGTAGGTAAGTACACGCCTGAATTTAAGACGAACACAAAAAGCACCTTTTCGGTTTCTACAACTGAAAAGGACATTCTTTTCAAATCAAATGACTTTACAGCAAGTTTTGATAAGACCTCTGGCGAGCTATCCAGTCTAGATTATGGCACTGGAAATATCATCTTAAAAGTTATAACTTCTAACTTTTGGAGAGCGACAACGGATAACGATTTTGGGTTTAACATGCCAAAGCATTTTGGTATTTGGAAAAAAGCTACCGAGAATAAAGAATTGACATCTTTTATTTTAAAAAGTGAAACATCAACTCATGATATGTCATCAACAAAAGAAATAAATCTTGAATCGCATTCTATTCATCTGGAAGTAAACTATAAGTTATCTGATGATATCGCAACACTACAAATGTCATATAAAATTAATGCATCAGGGCAAATTATGGTAAAATGCACATTACTTAATGTTAAAAACGGATTGCCAAATATGCCTCGATTTGGCACAAATTTTATAGTTGATAAATCGTTAAATCAGGTCAATTGGTACGGTCGAGGACCTTTAGAAAACTATCAAGATCGGAAGACATCCCAATTTGTTGGCAATTATAAGGCGTCGGTTTCAGAATTATATTATCCATACATCAGACCTCAAGAAAATGGCTATAGAACCGATATACGCTGGGTAACGTTTACCAATGCCGAAGGAAAAGGTGTCAAAATAATGGGGCCTGAATTTCTAAGTTTTAGTGCGCATCATCAATACAATTCAGACTTTGATGCTGGTGAAACCAAACAACAACGACATACTATTGATATTATCGAAAGAGATTTGGTCAACATTAATATAGACCATGCACAAATGGGTGTTGGAGGTGATACCAGTTGGTGGACAAGACCTTTGGAGCAATACCAAATTAAGGCAATAGACCAATCGTTTTCTTATTTTATCATCCCAATTAAATAGTCCTATTTTCATAAATGAATCGTTTTTTCTCAATATGTGTTTTGATGTTTCTACTGCTATTTGCGTGTAAATCAAAAACAGAGATTTCAAAAAGCGAACCACCAAATATCATAATTATTTTGGTTGACGATGCAGGCTACGTGGATTTTGGATTCATGGGCAGTAAAGATTTAGAAACACCAAATATTGATGCTTTGGCTAAAAGTGGAGTGGTGTTTACCGATGCCCATGTAAGTGCCACGGTTTGTGCGCCATCCAGAGCTGGATTAATCACAGGGAAATATCAACAGCGTTTTGGATTTGAAGCCAATGGAACGGGCGGTATCGGGCTTAGTGATGATGTTGTAACTATGGCAGATGTATTTAAAACCAATGGTTATAATACTTATGCTCTAGGGAAGTGGCACTTAGGCGAAGATGCCTCAGACCATCCAAACAACAGGGGTTTTGATGAGTTTTATGGGTTTTTAGCTGGCAGTCGTTCTTACTTTCCTTTAGAAAATCCTTCTAAAGCGCAGATGCTTCAACATAATGGGAAGCGTGTGGTGTTTGAAGGTTATATGACTGATGTATTGGGCGACCAATCAGTTAATTATATCCAGGAAAGTGCTGATAAACCATTTTTTATGTATTTGTCCTACAATGCTGTGCATACACCAATGCATGCAAAAGTGGAGCATCTAAAGAAATTTAAATACCATCCGAGAAAGGAATTGGCTTCTATGACGTGGAGCTTGGATGAAAATATTGGAAAACTTATCAAGGAATTAGAAGATTCTTGTAAAAGAAATAATACCTTAATCTATTTTTTAAGTGATAATGGTGGCGCACACAATAATCAGTCATTTGTAGGGACACTAAAAGGGTGGAAAGGTAATAAGTTTGAGGGCGGACATCGTGTGCCTTTTGTAATGAGTTGGCCAAATCATTTACAACCAAAAACTTTTGATGGACTCACGTCTTCACTTGATATTTTTACAACATCCTTGAGTGCCTCCGGAATTGAAAAACCAAAAGATTTAACCTTGGATGGAGTTAATTTATTACCATTCTTAAAAAATGAAAAACAAGTAAATCCTCATGAAGTTTTATTTTGGAGAAAATTGGATGAATCAGCCGTAAGAAGGGATGATTCAAAACTAATTCAGCTTGAGGGATATGGTTCTGTGCTTTACGATTTGAATTTGGATTTAGGAGAAACCAAAGATATTTCCTTAATAAATACTAACAAACTTCAAGAATTACAAACGCAATACAAAAAGTGGGAAGCAACACTTGTGGCGCCATTGTGGGATGAGAGTAAGCCTTGGATGGAGGTAACCTATCATATCCACAAACAACTCATGCAAAATAAGGAGCCAGATTATAAAGATATTTGGAGTCCAGCCTTTAAGAATCGAAATGAATTTGATTAAACTCTCTCCCTTACTTGAGAGGGTGCATACCCCTTTACCCGCTTATACTGCCTGTTAAAATTTGATAAATTTTGAAACCCCGAAAGTTCAGCAATTTCAACAATAGGCAAATCGGTTTGTTGCTCCAATAATCGAGTGGCATGCTCCACACGTATTTCATTTAAAAACGTAATATAGGTTTTGTTAGTGCGTTTTTTAAAATATTTACAAAAAGCGTTTTTGGTCATGTTGGCAACATTGGCAATGGTTTCCAAAGTAATAGTGGTTTTGTAATGGGCCATAGTATATTCAAAAACATCACGCATTCTGTTACCCTCGTTATCGGAATAGGCTTTGGCATAAATAAAAGTAGATAATGAAGTATAACGTGCTTCACTTCCAATTTTTAAGAGTTGCATCAAAATAATAAGTCGCTCTAATTGACTAGCAGTTTCGGTTTTTAGAATTAAATCGGTAGCCCATCTTTTTTTTGAATTAATTTTGAATCCATATTCTGAACGCTTAAAAAAATTAGAAACTTCTCTAAGTTCATTCAACTTAAAAAAGGCATCACCCAATAACTGTTTTGAGAAAAATATCGTGAACATTCTAGATTGTTTTTTCTTTTGAGTATCACTATTAAATACATGCGGAATATTGCTCCCTATCACCAAAATATCACCTACCTTATACCGATTTATGGTGTCTCCAACTATCAAATTACCTTCGCCAGAAAGGATTAAACTAATTTGGATTTCTTCATGCTGATGTAATTTTCCAAAAAAAGTCGCTCCCCTGTCTTCTTGAAAAACAACAGCATTTAACTCGGGTTTAGGTATTTTAAAGGGTAAAACCTTCATGGTTATTCTCAATTCTCATATTAAAATACATGAATAATATTCCAAAAATATAAAATAATATAAATAAATGGATAATATAATATTAAAAATGAATAATTTAGTAGTACTGTTGGTAGTAATATTTATATAGTTTTATAACTCATTAAAAAGATGGAATAATATGAAATCCAATTGGGATGGTGTAATGCCTGCGGTGTTTACATGGTTGAGAGAGTCAAAATCTGGCACTCTTGAAATTGACTTTGATACAACGCAAAAGCAGGCCTCAGGTATTTTAAAAGCTCAAGGAAAGGGCGGAAGCAGAATGAGCGGACTTGTCGGTTCTGGTACTCTGGGAGAGAACAGCTACCTAAGTACCAAACAGCGTCTTTCTTTACTTAAATCCCTTTCTGAGGTTGCTAAGGAATACAATGTTCCTTTAATCAGCGGCGCTTCAGCAGAAACTAAGGAAGAGCTTGCCAAAATTATTGAAGGACTTGCAACCGTCGGAGTTGATACAGTTATGGTCATGCCGCCAAAAACTAAGGAGGTGCCTTCTGAAAAAAAAATGTATGAGTATTATGAACTTTCTGAAGCAACTGCAAACAATGTGGGTGTAACAATGATGCCTTATAACAACCCTGATGCAGCTGGTTACCATTCGCTTTCAACAGATCTTCTTTTAAGACTTTCTGTGCTTCCTAAAGTAACTGCTCTTAAAATATCGACTATAGATGTTTCAATTATTGAAACGCTGATGCTAGAGAACAAAGATTTAAAAGTTTTAGCAGGAGTAGATACAGTCACTGTACATGCAGGACTTGCTGGAGCATGTGGTGGGATTACAGGTGTAGGGAATATCTTCCCAAAAGCAAGTGTTACCATGCAGGAATATGTTTTAAATGGAGAATGGGCTGAGGCAAATAAAATTTCTCAGGCTTTAAATTCCATATCGTATTTGGATGCTCAGCCTCTGCTTTTGGAATATCTTAAACTTGCAATGGGAATTCACCATAATGATGTTGCTGGAGGGTTGCGTACCTTTGGTAAGAAATTAACTAAACAGCAAATTGATGATGTAAGAGCAAGATATATTCTGGCAAAAGAAAGACTTGAAGCACTGGACTTAATAAGTTGATTCTTTTAAATTGTCAAAAAAGGAAGTTTGCAAACGAATAAATTTGGATAAAGAATAAAAAAATAAGTAAATATGATTACAGGAAAAAACTATATCGGACGAGCCTTAAAAGCCTCTAGTACTAATACATACAAAACCGTCAATCCGAAACTAAACATCGAGAATCCAACCGAATTTTACGATGCAACGAATAGCGAGATTGACGAAGCCGTAAACCTAGCTTGGGACGCTTTTAAAGTTTACCGAAAAGTATCGGGAGCAAAACGTTCAGCCTTTTTAAATGCCATAGCAGATGAAATTTTAGCATTGGACCAAATGCTTATCGACATGTATATGTCCGAATCTGGACTGCCCGAAGGACGTGCTATTGGCGAGCGTGGAAGAACCATTTTTCAATTGCGTTCTTTTGCTGAATTAATTCATAGTGAAGATTGGCGTGATAATGTTTTTGACGAAGCCCAACCCAACAGAGAGCCACTGCCAAAAGCAGATTTGAGAAAAACCTCCATTCCATTAGGGCCAGTAGTGGTATTGGGAGCGAGTAATTTTCCATTGGCATTTTCAACCGCAGGGGGTGATACGGCGAGTGCTTTGGCCTCAGGTTGTCCAGTTATTGTAAAATCGCACCCCATGCATTCAGGTACGGGAGAGTTGGTAGCAAAGGCAGTCATAAAAGCAATGAAAACTGCAGGTATGCCCAATGGTGTATTTTCAAATTTAAACGGAAAAAGCACTGAGGTGGGTACCGCTTTAGTACAACATCCAAAAGTAAAAGCTGTAGGTTTTACAGGGAGCGCTATGGGTGGAAGAGCTTTATTTGATTTAGCCTCAAAACGCGAAGAACCCATACCAGTTTTTGCCGAAATGGGAAGTATAAATCCTGTAGTTATCTCGCCAAAAGCTCTCGAAAATCGTTCTGAAGCTTTGGCAACCCAATACGCCAATTCCATTACTTTGGGTACAGGGCAATTTTGTACTAATCCAGGGTTGCTTTTGACAATTGATGGTGAGAAAACTCAGAATTTTATTGAGGATTTGGCTAAAAAAACGGTAGATATAGAGGCGCAATGTATGTTGCATCCAAATATTAAAAAGGGCTTTGTGCAAAATGGCGCCAAGGTATCATCTCAAAAAGGCGCTGAAACTATTGCTAAAATTGAAGCTGAAGTTGCACCAAATTATGCACCATCGCAAATTGTAAGTGTTTCAGGAAAAGACTTTTTAGACAATCCAAACTTACAACAAGAGGTGTTCGGCCCTTTTTCGTTAGTCGTAAAAACTAAGGACGAGGCAGAACTTATCAAAATAATAGAAAATTTAGAAGGTCAATTAACAGGAACTATCATTGCTGAAGAAGACGAATATGCACAACTTCATAACATTGTTGATGCTCTTGAGGACAGAGTAGGACGATTAATTTTTAATGGTGTACCGACAGGTGTAGAAGTATGTCCGTCCATGCAACATGGTGGGCCTTATCCGGCGTCAACCGATTCTAGATTCACAGCAGTAGGTACAAACTCCATAAAACGCTGGGTGCGTCCTGTGAGTTATCAATCCTTTCCAAAGGAATTATTACCAGAGGCTTTGAAAATCCAGTACTAAACAACAAAATCGACATGAATAGAATAGATTTTATTTTTACCGAAAGCAAAAATTATAGAATAGTTCTGCTCATATCGTTTTTGCTTTTTGTTTCGCATACTACCTCCCAAAACGTCAATAATTCTGAGTTTTTAAAAAATATTATAGACAGCTATCAGGACCATAAAGGTTTTGACGAAAAAGAATTTCCTTTAGGAGTCTTTACGAAAGAATATTACAAAACTGAAGCCGAATTTGCGCAATCGAAGTTGGAAGAACTATCAAACATTAATGTTGATAAATTAACCGAAACTGAGCAGATTTCTTATGAACTTCTCAAATTTGTGCTTCAGGATAAAATTGACTTTTACAGATTTGAATGTTACTTAAATCCATTACTTTCTGACTCTGGATTTCATAATAATTTGACCTATAACGTAAGACCTTTAACAAATTATATCCAAGTGAAAACCTATTTGAATACCCTTAATGCGATTCCTGATTTTGTAGATCAGCATTTCGCGAATTTGCGTGAAGGTTTAGAAAAAGGTGTTTCCCAATCTAGGGTTATTTTCAACGGTTATGAGTCAACATACAAAGACCATATTGTTGATGATTATAAAGATAGTTTTTATTATTCCCCATTTAAAAATCTTCCACGAAGTTTAACTCAATCTCAAAAGGATTCGATCCTTAAAGTTGCTAAATATGTTATTGAAGGTATAGTAACTCCTCAATTTAAGAGAATAAAATCTTTTTTTGAGACAGAGTACCTTCCAAAAACGAGAACCAGTTTAGGGGCCTTAAACCTGCCCAATGGAAAGGATTTTTATCAAAACAGAATTAATTACTACACCACAAGCACAAAATACACCGCTGATGATATCCACCATATAGGACTAAAGGAAGTGGCTCGCATTAAGCTTGAAATGCAGGCCATAATAAACGACCTTAATTTTAATGGGGATTTTCTGGATTTCTTAGAATTTTTAAGATCAGATGAACAATTTTATGCCAAAAGTGCAAAAGAATTGTTGATGATAGCCAGAGACATGTCTAAGCGAGCCGACGCACAACTGCCCAAGTTCTTTAAAACTTTACCAAGAAAACCCTACGGGGTTAATCCTGTGCCTGACGCCATAGCTCCAAAATATACTGGAGGGCGCTATGTGGAAACGACTACGAAGAGCACAGACCCCGGTTATTATTGGGTAAATACTTATAATTTGCCTAGTCGCCCATTATACACTTTACCTTCATTAACGGTACACGAAGCCGTGCCAGGCCATCACCTTCAGATTAGTTTGAATAACGAATTGGGAGATAGTATCCCTAAATTTAGAAGAGATTTATACCTGTCTGCTTATGGTGAGGGGTGGGGCTTATATTCTGAATTTTTGGCGGATGAAATGGGGATGTACACAACACCCTATGAGCAATTTGGAAGACTTACCTATGAAATGTGGCGTGCGTGCAGATTGGTTGTAGATACTGGTATTCATGCCAAAGGATGGACGCGGGAAGAAGTGATAGATTACATGGCTTCGAACACAGCGCTATCCATGCACGAAATAAATACAGAAACAGATCGCTATATTTCATGGCCAGGACAAGCCCTATCCTATAAAATGGGAGAACTTAAAATTAGGGCACTTCGGAAGAAAGCTGAAGAAGCCTTGGGGCAAAAGTTCGATATTCGAGAGTTTCATGAGATTATTTTAGAACAAGGGACGGTTACTTTGCCCATTTTAGAAAATCGTGTCATCAACTATATAGATCGTGTAAAAAATGAGTAGAAGCACTTTTGTTTGTATTGATGGGCACACCTGCGGAAATCCAGTTCGAGTGATTAAACATGGGGGTCCTGAATTGATTGGTGCCAATATGAGCGAAAAGCGACAGCATTTTTTAAAGGAATTCGATTGGATTCGTAAAGGCCTAATGTTCGAACCGCGTGGGCACGATATGATGAGTGGCAGTATTTTGTATCCGCCTCACAATCCCGAAAATGATGTCGCCGTATTGTTTATTGAAACCTCTGGCTGTTTGCCCATGTGTGGTCATGGGACCATTGGAACAATTACCATTGCTATTGAAGAAGGCTTGATAGCCCCAAAAACACCTGGTAAAATTAAAATGGAAGCCCCTGCGGGATTAGTTGAAATTGAATACCACCAAACCGGCAAAAAGGTGGATTGGGTGCGATTAACCAATGTAAAAAGTTATTTGGCCGAGGAAGGTTTAACCATAGATTGTCCCGAATTGGGAGAACTAATCTTTGACGTGGCTTATGGGGGCAATTTTTATGCTATTATTGATCCTCAGCCTAATTTTTTTGGTATTCAGAATTATTCTGCAAGTAAATTGATTCAGTACTCGCAGGTATTACGGCAAGCCATAAATCAAAAATATCCCCTTACATTTATTCATCCAGAAAATGACACCATCAGAGACGTGTCGCACTTACTTTGGACTGGAAGCCCATTGGACCCTAATTCTTCAGGAAGAAACGCTGTATTTTATGGCGATAAGGCCATCGATAGGAGTCCCTGCGGTACAGGAACATCGGCAAGAATGGCGCAACTTTTTGCTAAAGGTAAGTTAGAGGTGGGCGAGGAATTTATTCATGAGAGTTTTATAGGGAGTAAATTTATTGGTCGTGTGGAGGCTGAAGCCTTTATTTTGGAGAAACCAGCAATCATACCAAGCATTAAAGGTTGGGCTAAAATTTATGGGTATAATACCATTATTATCGATGAGGAAGATGACCCCTATGCACATGGTTTTCAAGTAATTTAATATTGTTAGTATGAAACATCTCATAAATTTAGCGCTTTTTATTTTTCTAAGTTTTTTCTATGGTAATGGGCAGAATTTAACCTTGGAAGATTATGAAAGAGCAGTAAGCTATAGTTATAGTAATGCCTATAATAAATCAATCTTCAATTTGCATACTCAAGTCAACTGGTTTGAAAATAAATCTGGACTGTGGTTTGTTGAGTATTCAGATGAAGGGAAGCGATACAAAAAGTACAGTTTTAGAAGAAACAAAACCAAGCTGTTTTTTGATCATAACAAGCTTGCAAAATCACTTAGTAATATTGTGAAGGACACTGTAAGTGCCAATCAATTAAATCTGTCAAAAATTGAATTAATTGACGATGTAATAATTTCTTTTAGCGCATTTGATAAAACATTCAATTTAAATTTAGAGACTTACGAGCTCGAGCAGAAAGAGAAAGACAAGAAAAAAGAGCCAAAGAATAAATTCGAAAAAAAATCACCCGATGGAAAATGGGTAGCATATACAAAGGATTATAACCTCTTTATAAAATCTGTCACAACCGGTGAGGAGTTTAAATTGAGTAACGACGGCAAAAAAAATTATGAGTACGCTAGTTATTATGGTTGGTTCGATATAATGCAAGGTGAAAATGGTGAGCGACCAAAACGGTTTGCGGTCAATTGGTCACCAGACTCCAAATGGCTGGCTACAAGTATTATTGATTTGCAACAGGCAGAAAAAATGTATCTTTTGGACTGGAGTTTAGATTCTTTGTACAAACCAAAATTATTATCCTACTATCGTGGTTCTCCAGGAGATACAACAATGGTATATGTGCAACCTGTATTTTATAATATTGAAACGAAACAGGAGGTAAAAACAAAGCTTCCAAAAAATACTCATATTAACCAAGTTTCAGTTCGCTGGTCAGATAGTTCGGGTATTTTTTATGCTGATTATATGGAGCGAGGTTTCAAAACTACGTTTGTTAAAGAAATTGATTTGAACACAAATTCCGAACGTATCTTAATCAAGGAAACTAGTGAAACTAATATTGATAATTTTGATTATGAAATTCTGGGAAAGAAAGGTAGATTAATATTTCTTTCTCAACAAAGCGGATGGCGACAACTTTATAGTTTGGACTTAATAACTAGTAAAATCACACCGCTTACAAACGGTAATTATTTTATAAATGATATAGGTTACATCGATGAAGATAATGGCGTGGTTTATTTCTTGGCTTCAGGTAAAGAAGATGGTGAAATTCCATATCATCAAAAGTTATACAAAGTATCCTTAAAAGGAAAAGTAACCTTATTGACCCCCGAAAAAGGACACCATGATATTTCCTTTTCTGAGGATGGACTCTATTTTGCAGATAATTATTCAACCGTTCAAATTCCAACAAAAACGGTTCTCAGGAGATCTAAAAATGGTAAAGTTTTAGTAAAATTGACACAAGCGGATGTATCAAAGGTCATTTCCAAAGGATGGAAGGTGCCGGAGGTTTTTCAGCTTACAGCTAAAGATGGTAAAACCACTATTTACGGTGCTATTTGGAAGCCCACAAATTTTGATAGCTTAAAATCGTACCCCATAATAGATGCTACATATACAGGGCCGCATACTCAACGATTCCCTAAATCTTTCCGTTCTGCATTTTACAATCAAGATCTTTCGGAATTAGGTTTTATAATAATGCAAGTTGATGGCTTGGGCACTTCGGGGCGCTCTAAAGCATTTTTAAATTACTCTTATAAAGACATGGGCAACAATTTGGAAGATCATGTTTTAGCGATTAAATATTTAGGAGAAAAATACAAATGGATAGATACTGAAAAAGTTGGAGTATTTGGACACTCCGCTGGTGGTTATGACACTGGAAGGGCCATGACTGCATATCCTGATGTTTATAAAGTCGGTGTGGCTAGCTCTGGAGACCATGACTTTAGAATGGAAAAAGCGTGGTGGCCAGAAATGTACCAAGGGTGGCCGGTTGATGAAACTTACGAAGCAGTGTCAAATATTACCAATGCCAAAAATTTAAAAGGAAAATTGTTGTTAGTTCACGGTGGTTTAGATGATAATGTAAACCCCTCGGCTACATTTAAGTTTGCTGAAGCTTTAATTAAGGCTGATAAGGATTTTGATATGTTAATAATTCCAAGTCAGCGACATGGTTACGTTGGCAAGTACCGAGATTATTTCATTAAAAGGCGTTGGAATTATTTTGTTGAACACCTCTTAGGTGAAAAGCCCATTTGGAATTTTAGTCTAAAGCTATAAATGAGCAAAACTGTTATTGTTATAGGTGGTGGAATTATAGGTTTGTGTTCGGCCTATTATCTTCATAAAGAAGGACATCAAGTTACGGTTATTGATAAATCTAACATGGATTCCGGAGCATCCCATGTCAATGCGGGTTACATTACGCCTAGTCATTTTATTTCCTTAGCATCACCTGGTACTTTATCAAAAGGTATTAAATGGATGTTTAATTCTAAAAGTCCGCTTTATATTAAACCAAGATTAGATTTAGAGTTTTTGAAATGGTCTTGGGCGTTTAAGAAATCTGCAACACCTTCAAAAGTAGAAAAAGCCATTAAACCACTATTGGATATCAATCTGCTAAGTAGAGAATTATATGAAGATTTGCATCAATCGGGAGACTTTAATTTTCACTATGAGAAAAAAGGCCTTTTGATGTGCTACAAGACAGATAAGGTAGGCGAAGAAGAATGGGAGGTAGGTAAACGTGGCATACAAGAAGGGCTTAAGGTGGAGCATTTGTCTCAAAATGAGGTTTCGAAATTAGAACCTAAAGCTAATCTAAATATAAAAGGAGCGGTATATTATCATTCTGATGCTCACATGACACCAAATAACTTTATGGAAGAAATGATAGCTTATTTGAAAAAATGTGGGGTCTCAATTATAAAAAATGAAGAAGTTGTTGATTTCGAAATGGACAATCAAAACATTTCAGAAGTAATCACCAGTACCCAACAGTTATCATGCGATGAAGTGGTTTTGGCAACTGGAAGTTGGAGCCCAATAATTAGTAAAAAATTAGGTTTAAAACTGCTCGTTCAGGCTGGAAAAGGCTACTCCATTAATATAAGAAAAGACACTAATATTAGGGTTCCAGCTATATTGTGCGAAGCAAAAGTGGCAGTAACGCCAATGAATGGTTTTACGCGTTTTGCTGGTACTATGGAATTATCAGGGATTAATCACCGAGTTAATCCTGCACGTGTAAAAGCCATTGCGGAAGCAAGTGCTAAGTATTATAGCCAACTCAATATTACTTCAGAAGAGAAAGTAAAAGCGAAATGTGGTTTACGACCCTGTAGTCCTGATGGATTGCCTTATATCGGTAAAACTTCAAAATACAAAAACCTAACTATTGCAACAGGGCATGCGATGATGGGTTGGAGCCTAGGGCCGGCAACTGGTAAATTGATTTCAGATGTAATTTCTGATAATAAACCTGTTGTGAGCCTTTCTGATTTTCACCCCGAAAGAACGTTTTAGGGATTTCCGTAACATTTTGGGTTATTGAAGTTGTTTTAAAGCTTTCGATTTAAGCTCAATTTTCCCTGTTCATATAATACTAGGAAACTAAGTGATTTTGTGAATGAATGTTTTGACTTTGCATTATACGCTACCTTTTGCTATTCAATAATTTTAGACCGGTTTAACATTGTTTGCCCTATTTTATATTAGCACACGTGTAATTTATGATGTTATGGTATTAACGATTCTTTTAGATAAACCTAAACCCGATTTTATATCAATAAAGTAGTATTGTCTATGTTTAGGGTAGTATTTTTTATGTTTTTGTACTGCCTTTGGATTAACTTTATGCTTCCATACTAACTAAGGACATTATGATAAAGAAAACTACACAACGACTGTTATTCGTCGGTATATTTCTGGTTACGGGTATATTTATTTTCAGAAATTTTTCCAATCCTAATGCCGACTTATCAGAATATGATTATGGTGCTGACAATGAGTACTATGCAGAGGAAACCCCTGAAGAAATAGCTTATGAAATGGCTATGGACGAACTTGCACTTCCAAAGCCGTTTAACTTTCAAAATTTAAAAGGAGAGGCCCTAGATACATACAACTCAAAATATCGGGCTTTCGAAAAATCGAATTTTAAGTTTGGCAGTACGCAAGACTTTCAGGCTTATTTAAAAACTGCAAAGCAAAATATGTCCATGCCACCACCAGATAAATATTTTTATGCTAACAATACGCTTTCGGGTAGATGGGACCAAAAGTATTTAAACATGTCGTCTACAACAAACCCGGGCTATAGCGAAGGTGGTTTTAGAACCGATGGGTCTTTGTACGATCCTGTAAATGAAGAAATGTACATTGTGTCTTTTGCAGGTCATATCTATAAAATTGATGAAAGTGCGCCTGTAAAATGGTCACTTAGAAACCATTCTAAAAGTTTTGAAGGCGATAAATTTAATGGTGTGAATCTTGCCGATGGTTCATTTAGATTGCTAAATCAAAAGAGTAATGGGGCTATGGAGTTTTCAGATGATGAGGGCCGAACATGGATGGATGCCAATGGTGCTTTTTTTGAAAGTGGCGCCAACTATACGACCCTAGTCACCAAAAAAGATAGCGGAAAGCGAATCGTTGCCCACGGCGCCAGAAGGGATGCATCGCGAGGAAATGCTTGGTACGATTTCGTATATATATCGACGGACTATGGTTTAAATTATACTACTTCGGCACTAAGTTTTCAGAGCAATGCTTTTGATGTTGAAATTTTAAAACCGCATGGCAGTAGGGATGTTTACCTTTTTGCGAGAAGAGTTAGCGATTCAAAATTATACATTTATAAAATGGCAGAGGGTGATGATGACTTTTCTTTAATCCTTGAGCCAACAACTACGGTTGAAAAATTAGATTCTGTTCAAGGTACAACGGTTGGAGGCGTAACTCATTTTTATATTAGTTATAATAATACCACCATTTTCTATTCTGGAGATGAGGGTGCCACATGGACACAAAGCGTTACTTCAAGTGACACAGGTAGAAACATAATAGAAGTGCATCCTACTCAACCAAATATTGTGTTTAAAGGCTTTGTAGAACTTTGGATATCTACAGATTATGGTGTGAATTGGACCCGAAACCAACATGTTTTGAGTAATAATGACATTTATGTTTGGGATTTACAGCATTTTAAAACCTTCGATAAAGAAGATGGTGGTTTTTTTACGATATCCGGCTACGATTTTGGTACCTATTATTCAACCACACCCGAGGACTGGAATTCTTGGACCAGCGTAAGTAGAGGCAACCCAACAACCATGTGTTATGACGCAGAGACCAGCGAAAAATATAATTTGGTTTTTACCGCCAACCAAGACAGGGGTTCACAAAGTTTTTCAGGTGATAATGACTATGACAAAAGCGTCCCAATACCAGCTTCAAGAGAAGCAAATACTGATGTACTTAGGGTTACAGTGGCAAACGGTGGAGAGTCCGCATGGTATTGGTATTATTTTGGTACCATTGGCAGAAGTTCAGTCGCTGATGGAGGGGACTATACAAAAGTGACAAGAACAGATTTTTATGGAAACTGGGCGGCTACCAGTTTGATACCCTCTCCAAATGATAGTGAAGATGCGGTTTATATTCCTTGGGGGAATGGTCTGCAGAAAATTATTTATAATGGAAGCGCCGTAGTAAGGGAATTACACCCTTATGAATTTAATGGCCCAATTTCGAGTTTTGGTTATTCAAAGGTTAACAAAAACCGTTGGTATGTGGGATTAAAATCTGGACAGTTAATGTACTCCACCGATGGAGGAAACTCCTTTTCGGCATCAAGTCTTTCCGGTGGCACTTGGCCACAGCAGGATGATTCGCATAGAAAGCGACGGCAAGTTATTGCTACCAGCCCTATAGATGAGGCCACGATGTATTATGCAGGCAAGGGCAGTAACTTTTTAATTACTGTGGATGGCGGAAAAACGTTTACCAATCACAATTCAGGGTTAAACGTTGCGCGCATTTCAGAACTGGATGCCTCGCCTAATGGTCAGTATATCTTTGCCGCCTGCGAATTTGATGGGGCTTGGGTGTATTCCGTTCAGCAAGATAGATGGTTTAAGATGGATGGCCTAGATGTTCCGGACGCTTTGGGGTATACGGATGTGCAATTTATAGAGTCTGAAAATGCAATAAGATTTGCTACCTACGGCAGCGGTGTGTTGGATTTTATTTTGGATCAGGACTTTTCCGAGATTTTTGTGGCCGCCGACAATTTTACTATTGAGACTATTGACGAAACCTGCCAAGGTAAAAATGGGCAAATCAAAATCGATACAAAATTTAGGCACAACTATAATGTTACTATCGCAGGGATAAATTACGATTTTAATGAGGTTTTAAATATTCCAAACATGAAGCCCGGTGCATATAATGTTTGCATAGGAATAAATAATACGTCTTATCAATATTGTATTGACCTTGAGGTGAAAGCCTCTGATCTTCTTACGGGTAAATTTACATCTACAAAAGTTGGAAAGATAGCAGTAGATATTAAGTCTGGAACTGCCCCTTACAAAGTTTTTGTTAATGACAAACAGGTGCTTGAGACCAGCCAAACCTCTTTTGAAATTCCAGCAAATGATGGTGATATCATCAATATTGAGGCAAAGGCCTCTTGCGAGGGTAAATTGACAAAAGTTATGGATTCTTCAGGGGCTTTAAAGGCGTTTCCAAATCCCGTGATAGATCGTTTTGAGTTGAGCATTCCTGAAACCAAAAAGGCAAAGGTCAATTTAGAATTGTATTCCATCACTTCGGGTCTTGTGTCTAAAAAGGAATATCCCGTGGTGGGAGGTAAGGTAAATGTGGATATGCAGGAGTTTCCCTCCGGTATTTACTTCGTTAGATTATCGGATTCAAAAACTCCTAAAACATTAAAAATTGTCAAGAAATAAAAGAAAAAGGTCATGAAAAAAATCCTATATATATTAGTTTTGTTTGCGCTTGTTAGCACGTCTTGTTCATCCGGAGGTGGAGATGATTCAGGAAACGGAGGGGAGGTTTCGGATAGTAAACCGTCCGCTCCTGCTTTGGTGTTTCCTTCGCAAAACCAATTGTGCACTACCAATGTTTTAAATTTTGAATGGCAGGCGTCTTCTAATGAAGATGGAAGCTCGGTCATTTATATTTTGGAAATCGCAAAGGACAATCAATTTGCGAACAAGGTTGTTGATGAAGTGCTGACCTCATTATCAAAAACCATTACTTTAGAAAAAGGCTTTGCTTATTATTGGAGGGTGAAGGCCAGAAGCACAAAAAGCATAGAGAGCGACTATTCCCCTACGGCACAGTTTTATACGGAAGAAGTACCGGGAAGTAATCATTTGCCCTTTGCGCCAGAAATAATTTCACCCTTTTTAGGGCAGGTTTTGGACGGTGGAACAGCATCAATTACTCTAGAATGGTCCGCCTCTGATGTGGACAAGGACCCACTGACTTTTGATGTGTATTTTGGAAAAGATAAAGATGCGCTAAACTTGGTAGCTGAAAATACCAATGCCAAAATGTTCGAGGCCAGTTTGGACACAACGGATACAACATACTATTGGAAAATTGTGGTTAAAGACGACAAAGGAGCTTCGGTTACCGGTCCACTTTGGTATTTTAAACTTTAATGTCAGCAATTGATACATTTAAATTGAACTACTATGAAGAAAAGTAAAGTTATTATCTGTATGTTCTTTAGCCTTTTGTGTTTTACATTCGCTTTGGTTACATCGTGTTCAACGGATAGCAAAACCGATCCTAACGATGAACAATTTGATGATGGCGATGATGATGTAACACCTGTGGCAAAACCACTACTAAATTCAGTAAATACAAGCAATTGGGTTTTAATGTTTGAGGATAACTTTGATGGTTTTCAGCCCACAAAATGGACAAAAAATAATTCTGCTAAAAGTAGGGCCGCTAGGCCCGGTATAGGCATCAACCAATGGTTTTGGAAACCAGAGAATGTTAGTTATAGGGATGGCAACTTGATCCTTAAAAGTGAAAAAGTTGGCAATGATGTTTTGCACTGCGGTGGAGTTTTTTCTAATGATTTATTTGAATTTAAATATGGCTACATTGAAGCCAAAATAAATATAGCCGAAACCATGTTTGGAACGCACACCGCACTTTGGTTGCAAGGAGATAATATGGGTAATGTGGACGGTACAGGAAACGATGGTGCCGAAATCGATGTGTTTGAATCTGCTTGGGTTGATAATTTCACCAAAAGCGTGGTGCATATTGATGGCTATGGCGCCTCGCATAGGGCCAATACTAGGCGTTGGGATGCCCCGGGCATTCACGAAGGTTATCATGTTTATGGTTTATTGTGGGATGAAAATAAATTGGAAATTTACTATGATGGACAGTTTATGACACGCTACCAAGGGATATGGGTGCCTCAGGTTGAGGAGTTTTTATGGCTATCTACAGGTGCTAGTTTTGGGGGGACGGCCAATTTTACTTTAAGGAATATTGGAGACTTTACGGAAGCTAAGGTGGACTATATTCGGGTTTGGAAAATGAACTAGGTATTTGCTAAAACCATTTTTCAGTTCATAAACATAGCTTTTATTTTGAATGCTTGTAATATGTTATCAGTCGTAACATATTGTAAATAAGTTTATTTTAATACTTCAATGCAGTTTTTTAAAAGTAATATCGTCTATATGTAAATAAGTATAGTCCATTAAAATATCTCTTAAACTATCTAATTTTAACAACAACAATTTACTAACTAAATTTTTAGACATTATGAAAAAAATTACATTATTAAGTTTATTATTTTCTTTTTGTGCTTTCTATGGTTTTGGACAAACTATGGTGGATGACTTTGAATCTGGCGCAACGAATGTTTTGAACGCTGGGGGCGGTATTGCTACTGCCGTTGTTACTAATCCAAACCAAACAGGCTTGAATACAACTGCAAATTGTATGGAAATCAGGAGGACAGGTGCACAATGGTGGATATTTCAAGGTATTGATGTCAACGATTTGGCCATATCTTCTTCTGAAACTAAATACTTGAGTATGATGGTACACTTTCCTGCACAGTCTGATTTGGGATTGCGTTTTGATGCGCCGGATGACGCATCAAATGGTACGGAAGTAGTAAGGCCTCTGAATACCTACACTGATTTTAATCAATGGCAAGAAATAGTTTTTGAAATAAAAGATGACGATGATACAGCAACATCTTTCACTTTAGGGACTCTATTTAGAATTTCATTTCATCCGGATATGGGCTTTGAAAATGACCCTGCTGGACAAGTACTTGACAACATTAGCGCTTTTGGCTATATAGATCAAATTCAAATCCTAGATTCTAATCCATTAAGCAATGACGAGTTCAGTTTAGATACCAATATTTCATTATATCCAAACCCAGCACAATCGGAGTTTACAATTAAAACGATTAATAGCACCCGTATTTCTGAAGTTTCTGTGTTTAATACACTTGGTGCTGAGGTACTAAGTGATATCACCAAAATCTCAAAAGACAGATATGATATTAGCAACCTGTCTTCTGGATTGTATTTAGTTAAAATTCAAGATGAGAATGGTGCAATAGCAATTAAAAAACTTTTGAAAAAATAGGTTCTAATTTTCCTTTAAATCAAGGAAATTAAGTATTAATAGCATATTACACGTATTTAAACAAGGCTATAATTCCTTATGGCCTTGTTTTTATTTGTTGGCATAAATTTGGTTGTCTCATTAAAGGATTTAGAGACGCCTGTTTTAATAGGTGAAAGAATTTGCCATGAAGAATTAAAAACACCTTTTAAATAGAAGATGTCGGAAATTGTATTTTTTTTATGAGATATCTCTATTGTAGACTATTCTCTTATTTAGCATTTTCTTTTGAATATAATGGAAATAGTATTTTATATATTCAAAAACTTCAGACTTTAAATTTTAAAACCAAATTTGATTATTCTTGCTATTCAAGAGATATTTAAAAAATATTAAAATCAAAGTATAAGACAACTAGATATTACCCCCATCTTTTATAAGAGACTAAGAGATTGTCCGTTGCTATCCCCAAGGTTATTCAAAAAAACGAAATGTTTTAATAACTGAGGTAGATCAGTGATGTTTACATCAGTTAACAGGTATAAGAGTTTTGGTTTTAATATTTTTTGAATAAATCCATGAAGTGGTTCGAGAATAGGTCAATATAGCGCAAAAAGCCTTTTCAATTTTAATTGAAAAGGCTTTTTTGTTTTGGGGCAAAAAGAAAACCACCTTGAAAGGTGGTTTAAAATGTATAAACTTGTAAAACCAAGAATTAGTGCTCGGTTTTCAGTTTATTTGCTTCGTCTTTAACTGCATTCGCAGCATCATCAGCGGCTTTTCCAGCAGCGTCTACAGCTTTATCAACTGCTTCTCCAGCCTTGTCAGCAGCATTGTTTACCGCATCACCTGCTGCGTCCACTGCATTATCCACGGCATCCCCAGCTTTTTCCGCTGCGTTTTCAACTGCATCACCTGTTGCTTTTGCAGCATCCTTTACGGCGTCACCAGCAGATTTAGCAGCATCTTCGGTGGCTTCGATAGCGTTGTCTAAATGTTCGCCAGCAGATTTCTTTTCATCTCTACAAGATGTAAAAAACATACCTAAGGCTAGTACTAAAGTTGTTCCTAAAACTAATTTTCTCATTGTTCTTGTTTTTAGTGTTAATTATTTAGTTGTGCAAAACTGGCTTATTTTACCGGTGAGCACAATTCTTTTCGGTTTCATCAAAACTCCTTTATATACGTAAGTAATTAAGTATTTGGATGACAGCACCCGTATTTTTTTTGATGAACTCTGTATTTTTAGACCCTGATAATCGACGAAAGTCACTATCAGCAATAAGTTTTCTTAGAATAGCAATAAACTCCATTTGATTTGATACTGAAAAAACACCTCCATTATTAATCATGGCCTGGGCTTCAGGAAATTTAATATAATTTTTTCCGATAACAATTGGTGGGCCAAATACAGCTGGTTCCAGAATATTGTGCAACCCGGTTGTGCCCATTGCACCGCCCACATAAGCAATATCCGAAGAACTATAAATTTTCGATAGTAGGCCGATGGTATCAATAATGAGTACATCAAAATCCTCTAACTCTTCATTGTCTTTTTCAGAATATAGAACCGTTTTTACCCTTAATTTGGAAACAAAGTTTTGGATTTGGCCGGATTTAATGTTGTGAGGTGCTACAATGTATTTTGCCCCCAAATTCCTTTCAGAGTTTATGAACTCAATAAAAAGAGCTTCATCCTCAGGCCATGAACTGCCCACAACCACACATAATTTGTCTTGCTTGAAGGTTTCTACAAATTCCAGGGTATTATCACTTTCCAGCTGACTTGTCACACGGTCAAAGCGCGTATCGCCTGAAACCGTTACGTTTTGATACCCAATGGATTCCAAAAGGGATTTCGAGTTTTCATTTTGAGTAAAAATATGTTCAAATGAGAACAGTGCCTTTTTAAATAGCCCTCCGTAAGGCTTAAAATAGACTTGACTCTTTCTAAAAGAAGCTGAAATCAGGATCACCCTTAAATTTCTCTGCTTCAGTTCTTTTAAAAAATTTGGCCAAATATCATATTTCACAAATACAGTTAGCTCGGGATGTACCATGTCCAAAAACCGTTTTGCATTTCTTTTGGTGTCCAAAGGCAGGTATACCACCACATCAGCAATAGGCGAGTTTTTGCGAATATCGTAGCCCGAAGGGGAGAAAAAACTCAAAAGGATTTTATAATCACGATAATGCGTCCTCAGTTTTTGGAAAACGGGAAGTCCTTGTTCATATTCGCCCAAGGAAGCACAATGAAACCAAAGCGTTTTATCTGATGCACTTAAATTGGATTTTAAAATCTCAAAAGTTGCGTTGCGCCCAGTTACCCCTTTTTTAATTTTCTCATGGAACAGCCCAATACATTTTAGGATCAAACCAGTTATGCCAATGCCTATGTTATAAATGAAACGCAATCTCTTCGTGTTTCGTGCTAAAATACATTTCTTTATAATAAATCTATGGCTTGCGTTGGTGAATTTTGTAATTTTATGGGCTGTGAAAATAATCTAAGCTAAACTAACCGACCATTGCTTTTCAGGCAAAAAGGTCTTCAAATTTTTAAGATGAAGAAAATCCAAATGGTTGACCTTGAAGGGCAATATAACGGTATAAAAGAAACTGTTAATATCTCTATTCAGGAGGTTCTCGAAAACACTGCATTTATAAACGGACCGAAGGTCCACGAATTTCAAAAGAATCTTGAGGAATATTTAGGGGTGAAAAATGTGATTCCCTGTGCTAATGGAACTGACGCCCTACAAATAGCCATGATGGGATTGGGTTTAAAGCCAGGAGATGAGGTAATTACGGCCGATTTTACCTTTGCTGCCACCGTTGAAGTGATTGCGCTTTTACAATTGACTCCCGTTTTAGTGGATGTCAATGAAGACGATTTTAACATCAATATTGAAGCCATTAAAAAAGCAATTACTCCAAAAACCAAAGCTATTGTGCCAGTGCATTTATTTGGTCAATGTGCCGATATGGAGGCTGTTTTGGAAATTGCGAAGGAGCATAATTTGTATGTAATTGAAGATAATGCTCAGGCTATTGGGGCAAATTACACTTATAAAGATGGATCAAAAGTAAAGGCTGGAACGATTGGCGATGTGGGTGCCACCTCGTTTTTTCCGTCAAAAAATTTAGGATGTTATGGTGACGGTGGTGCAATTTTTACCAATGATGACGATTTGGCGCATACCATTCGCGGGATTGTCAATCATGGAATGTATGTACGCTATCACCATGATGTGGTTGGTGTAAATTCGAGGTTGGACAGTATACAGGCGGCGGTTTTGGATACCAAACTACCAAATTTGGACAGCTACAATAAAGCCCGGCAAATGGCCGCTAAGAAATACAACAAGGCGTTCGAAAATGAACATAAAATAATTACCCCAAAAATCACCGGGGGCTGCGGTGAAGGTAGTATTTGTGGGACCTGCGATTGTCATGTGTTTCATCAATATACATTAAAAGTGATTGGAGACCGGGATGCTTTGGCAGAACATTTGAACGAGAAGGGCATTCCATGTGGGGTATACTACCCAATCGCCCTGCACAAGCAAAAGGCATACACAGATGAACGCTATAACGAGGCAGATTTTCCTGTTACGAACCAATTAGTGAAAGAGGTAATTTCTTTGCCCATGCACACAGAATTGGATGACGAACAAATTGAATTTATTACATCAACAATCATAAAATTTATTAATGGATAAAATATTAGTAACTGGAGGGCTGGGGTTTATTGGCTCGCATACGGTTGTAGAACTCCAGAACGAAGGCTATGAGGTGGTCATTATTGATGACCTGTCAAATTCATCTGAAAAGGTGCTGGATGGGATCCTTGCCATTACCGGAAAAACCCCCATCTTTGAAAAACTGGATTTAAAGGATAAGGCTGGTGTCGAGGCTTTTTTTACCAAGCATAACGATGTAAAAGGCGTTATTCATTTTGCAGCCAGTAAGGCGGTGGGTGAAAGTGTACAAGAACCTTTGTTGTATTACGAAAATAACATAGCCACTTTGGTTTATGTCCTGAAGGAGTTAAAGAAATTATCTTCGGCATCCTTTATTTTCAGTTCGTCTTGCACGGTTTATGGACAGGCAGATGAATTGCCGATTACGGAAAGTGCACCTGTAAAAAAAGCAGAGTCGCCTTATGGAAATACTAAGCAGATTGGTGAAGAAATTATTCAGGATACTTGCAATGTGGTGCCAGATTTAAAGGCGATAGCTTTGCGCTACTTTAATCCGATTGGCGCGCATGAATCAGCGGAAATTGGTGAATTGCCAATTGGGGTGCCACAGAATCTGGTGCCTTTTATTACCCAGACAGCTATCGGTTTAAGAGACCAGTTATCGGTATTCGGAGGTGATTATCCAACACCGGATGGCACCTGTATTCGTGATTATATCCATGTGGTAGATTTGGCAAAAGCGCACGTAGTAGCGTTAGGAAGATTGCTTCAAAACAAAAATCAATCGAATTACGAAACCTTCAACTTAGGTACTGGAAAAGGAAGTTCAGTTTTGGAAGTTGTACAATCTTTTGAACGGGTATCTGGAGAAAAGTTGAACTACAAGATTGTTGGAAGAAGAGAGGGCGATATTATTTCGGCCTATGCTGATACCAACAAGGCAAATAATGAATTGGGATGGAAGACCAAATTATCCTTGGATGATGCCATTCGCTCCGCATGGAAATGGGAGCAAAAAGTGAGAGGGAAGTCCTAGAAAATTAAAATATTTTTATTCAAATATATTGAACCCCATTCCTGAATTTAGGAATGGGGTTTCTAATTTTATTTTTTGAATCAGAAGGTAAAAGATTATCGGGGGTTACCATTTTAAGATATTTTTAAGAGTTGACGACGACATAATTTATAAATTCATAAAAAGTGGCTACAATATCCCGGTATTGTTCTTAAATTCTTACTTTCAAACTAAGTTAATGGTCAACCAAGCAAAAATACTGCAATTCTTTTGTTGCCTTGTGGTTTACGGAAGTGTGAGTGGACTATTTGCGTTTTCAGAGACTTCACAATCGCCAATAGATAGTTTGATCCAAAAAAAGGATGCCGATAAAGTTTTGGGCAGTAAGGATTTATTGGTGCTGTACCAGGAAGCTATTAAAGAACAACGCCATGATTCGGTAGCGATTTTCAAAAACCTCGCACTCCTCAATGCAAAACTCAATCAACCTCAAAACTCTATTCTTTACACCAAAAAATATATTAACAATACACTGGATTTTGATATTCTAAATGATAGCGCGTATGATACCATTAAGGCTTCCAAAGCCTATAAAACTATTGCCGACAAGTTCGTTAAAAAGGTCAATTTCGTAACCTTTCTATTTTTTTATGCATCGCTGATAGGCTTCTTCTTTATGGTGATTATCAATTTATCGGGTAAGGCCAATACGCGTGCCAAGTTGTTTATTAGCGGTTTTGTTGGGGTGCATTCCCTATTTATTTTGGAGTTTGTCATGTATTTGTCTAACTATCGCTATGAGTATCCACATGTGTACTTAATGGCGGCAAGTACGGCATTATTATATGGTCCGTTGCTTTATTTTTACTTTAAAAGCGCCACCCATAATTACAGGTTCAAGCCTTTGGATGTGTTGCATTTTGTGCCCAATATAATTTTGGTACTTTATCTCTTTCCAATGTATGCGCTGTCGGGTTCAGAGAAGATTGAAATCATGTTAGAACTCAACACGTCCTATGATATCAATAGGTATGTCATTTTTATCTCGAAGGTAATTTCCCTTTCCGTGTATGCCGTTTTGATAAGAAAGTTGCAGTATGCCACTAAGAATAGTGAAATTCTGCCAAATACAACTCAACAGCCTATTTACAAATGGAAACGAACTATTTATCGTTTACATGTGGCGTACGTCATTAGTTATGTGATTTATGGTTTGCCCGTAAGTGGTATTTTGGTGTTTACTTCTGATTTTCTAAGTTACTTTCAAGTTGGTGCCATGTCGATTATGGTGATTTATATTGCCTACAAAGCGAGTGTGCAACCGAGCATTTTCACCAATGAGTTTAACCCTGTGGACGGACTGTTCACTAAAAAATACCAAAAGTCAGGGCTAACCAAAGGGCTTTCTAAAGAACTTAAAGAAAGCTTAGTTAAATTACTTGTGGAAGACAGGATTTACAAGCAAAGCAATATCAATTTAGAGAGGCTTTCTGAAAAATTGAATACTACGCGTCATAACACCTCCCAAATCATTAATGAGCATTTCGATATGAATTTTTTCGAACTAATTAATACTTTCAGAATTAAGGAAGCCCTAAACATTATGGACAATGACGTCCATGGTAGCCTCAATATCATTGATATAGCTTACGAGGTGGGCTTCAACAATAAGGTCACATTTAATAAAGCCTTTAAAAAAGAAACTTCCCAAACACCTTCTGAATATATACAATCCAAATTAAGACTTCGTAAAAAACTGGGGTAAATCATAAGTAAGTTTTCTTCGGTAGGGTAAACTATTATAAGATTTATCCCCGTCATCTTTCATAATCCTTTCTTTTATCAATGCAATTGTCAAAGGTGGGGCGACTAAGAGCTTTACATAATATATTGGAATTACACTAAGCTTTGTTCCTGTAAAGTATAATTTTTTGAATTAGTCACTTAAAAAATCTTGATCGCCTCCCTTTCTTCAATCAGCGTGGACTAATTCAAATACTTACTTATGAGATTAAAAAATTACTATTTAGCACTAATGCTGGTAATATTTGGTTTGCTATCTGCATTGGCACAGGAAAAGGCAGTTTCGGGCAAAGTTGTAGATCAAAACAATCTTCCCCTGCCTGGAGCTACGATCCTGATCAAAGGAACAACTGCGGGAACAACAACGGATTTTGAAGGTAATTACACTATAACGGTGAGTCAAGGTGCAACTTTGGTTTTTAGTTTTGTTGGTTATGTTTCCAAAGAGATTACTGTTAGTTCAGAAAATATGATCAGTGTAACACTTCAGGAAGATACCACCGCACTTGAAGAAGTGGTTGTCGTCGCCTATGGTTCCCAAACCCGAGAATCGATCGTGGGTGCGATAAACGTAGTGTCCAGTGGTGTAATCGAGACCCAGCAGGTAACATCTCCCTTGAGGGCCCTCCAAGGTGCTGTTCCGGGATTAAGTTTGTTAACGGACGGAGGGCAGCCTGGCACGAATCCAATCATTAGAATACGTGGAATTTCCAGTGAGAGTTTGGAGCAAGGACCTCTAATTGTTGTGGACGGCGCTCCATTTTCGGGTAATTTAAATACCATTAGCCAAGATCAAATCGAAAGTATATCTGTTCTTAAAGATGCTTCATCATCAGCATTGTATGGATCAAGAGCATCGGGTGGCGTCATTTTAGTTACAACAAAAAGAGGGAGCGTCGGTGCTACGCCAAAGGTTACTGTTCGCTCTCAGGTCGGAATTTCAAATCCTACTATTGGAATCCACGATTTAGCCGGGCCAGAGGATTATTTGAAGTTAACTTGGCAAGCCCTTAAAAACACCAATCAATACGAAAACGGACAGACCGCTTCCGAGGCGGCCCAAAGCGCTACCAACGGGCTCATTGATTATTTGGGTTATAATCCCTATAGTGTTACAAATCCAATCGATACCAATGGAAACTTGGCAACCGGCGCCAATTTGCTGTGGGATTCCAACTGGGAAGAAGAAGTTATTAGAAATGATTATTTAAGGATAAACCATAATTTGAGTATTTCTGGTGGTAGTCAGAAATCCAGATATTTTTTGGCTTTTGATTATTTAGACGAAGATGGTCCAGTGGTGCCTTCCAATTTTGAAAGGGTAGCTACAAGATTAAATCTAGAAACCCAAGTAAATGATTGGCTTAAAGTAGGTTTAAATTCCAGTTTTTCACGTTCCAATTCCAATAATCCCGACCAAACCAGTGGCAATACCACACAGGCCATTTCATGGATTTATGGCATAGCGAGTATATACCCAATTTACCTTCGTGATGCCAACGGCAACTTTGTTAGGGATAGTGCCGGGGATTTGATCTACGATCTAGGCAACGGCCAAGTGCCTGGACAGTCTGTAAATAACGTCCGGCCTGTTTTTGGGATAGAAAACATATTAGCCACCTTGTTTTTAGGAAAAGAAAAGCGGGTACGTACCAATTATCTTGCCAATGCTTTTGCTGAGGTTAAAATTACACCACAATTTACTTTCAGGTCTCGGTTAAGTTACGAAAATTACCTTTTCGATTCCTTTAGTTTTGATGATGACATAGTGGGAATCGCTTCAGATGTTGGTGGAAGAGTATCTCAACAGCGTGATTTGACTACAACACTCAATGCAATTCAATCCTTAAACTACACTAATAATTTTGGCAAGCACAATATTTCCGTGGATGTGATTACCGAAGCGTATACCAATACCCAAGATGATTTATCTTCACAAGGTACAGGATTTTTGCCCGGTGTTGAAAACCTTGACAGTGCCACAGTACCAGAAGGTGTTGGTGGTAACGTAATCACCTCAAGGATAAATAGCTATTTGGGCAGGGCAAGTTATAATTTTGACGAAAAGTACTATGGTGAGTTTTCATTCCGAAGGGACGGTTCCACTAGATTTAATGAAGATACACGTTGGGGCAACTTTTTAGCCGGCGGGGTGAGTTGGGTTGTTACCAAAGAAAACTTTTTAAGCGAAAGTAATACACTTACCTATTTAAAGTTACGAGCTTCTTACGGAGAATTGGGTAATAACAGGACTACAAGCCGTTTTCCGTATCAGTCGGTGTTCCAAACGGGATTTGTAAATGAGGGTAATTCAGGTATCTTGTTAGAAGGTGTATCAGATGCCAACCTACGATGGGAAAAGGTAGAATCCCTAAATATTGGTGCCGATTTTGAATTGTTCAATGGGGCGATTTCAGGAACTGTGGAATATTATGAAAAAGAGTCGGTAGATTTAATTTTGGACAAACCACTTCCCAGATCTTTGGGAGTGAACAAAATTGTGACCAACATCGGTTCCATCAAAAATTTTGGATGGGAGGTGTCTTTACGTTCTATGAATTTCAATACTGAGGATTTCACTTGGAGTACTGGGCTAAACTTCGCCTTAAATAAAAATGAATGGACCAAATTGCCTCAGGACGAAATCATAGCAGGTTCAAAACGCTATGTAGTTGGGGGGTCCATTTTCGATTTCTTTATCCGCGAGTGGGCAGGGGTTGACCCTGCTGATGGACGCGGCATGTGGTTTATGGACGTTTTGGACGCCAATGGCGTGGTAACCGATAAGGTAACAACAAAAAGTTATGACGATGCCACCCGATATGATCAAAACAAAAGTTCTCTGCCAGATATTGAAGGCGGCTTCACATCCTATTTACGATACAAACGATTCGACTTAAATCTAATGTTCAACTTTAGTGCTGGAGCCTATCTATTGGATAATGACTATTCAGGACTCATAAATACTTTTGAAAACCCAGGTATCAGTGCACATCCCGACAACTTCAACGCTTGGCAAAACCCTGGGGATATCACCAATTTTCCGTTATTGCTAGCCAGCAATAATGACCATGCTTCGCGCTCAACACGCTTCTTATTTAGAAACGATTATTTAAGACTGAAGAGCTTAACCTTTGGCTACAATTTGCCCCAATCTACTGTTGAACGGATAGGTCTCTCGAAACTTCGTCTTTTTCTACAAGCAGATAATTTGCTGACATGGCAATCCCATAAAGGCATTGATCCTGAGCAGGCATTTAATGGTGTTGCCAATAGCCGGTCGCCATTATCAAAAACTATTACTTCAGGACTTATCATAGAATTTTAAAAAACATGAAAATGAAAACTACCATAAATAACTCATATACGCGCATACTGTTGACGGTTCTAATGGCCTCTATTCTTAGTTGCTCAAAGGAATTTTTAGATGAACCCCAAAATACGGCCGGACTTCCGGAATCTGTTGTATTTTCAAATAGAGAGATTGTTCAATCTTTTGTTACAGGTATTTATGCCAGATACAAGGGACAATGGGATGATGATTTGACCGATGATGGATTAGAAGGTGGCAATAATTCAAATCCAGATACTGGCGGATTGTACGCCATGTACTTTGCCAGAACGGTTAAAGGGAATGATTTAATTCAAGCGCCTTCATTTTTCCTGTTCGATTACGCTCATGAAAACCGATCACCAACCTTCAGGCGTACCAGTTTCACATGGACATTTAACTATGAATTCGTAAACTATGCTAATGCGATTATCAACGGTGTTGAAAATAGCCCAGATTTGGATGAAGGCACCAAAAAGGAGTTTATCGCTGTCGGCAAAGCCTTAAGGGCATTTCATTATTTTCAATTAGCGCTGGAATTTGCCCCAAACTACAACAATGACAGATCCGTTGCAAGACTGCCCATATATACAAAACCCGCAACAGGTTCTTCTACGGGAAACCCTCCCAGCCCATTAAGTGAGGTTTATGACATGATTCTTTCTGATCTAAAATCCGCCATAGAAGATTTACCAGAAGAACGCTTGGGCAAAAGCTACATCAACAAAACTGTGGCCAACGGTATTTTAGCAAGAGTACTACAAGTTACGCAAGACGATTGGGATTTGGCCTCAGCCTCGGCAAAAGCAGCTTACGGAGGGGATGCTGAAAATGCCGTAACGTCCACAAACTGGGGTGAAGGTTTTGACGATTTATCTGATCCAGATTGGTTATGGGGTATGTTTCAGGACGGCTCCAACGAAAGTAATTTTTTCTGGCTCTCACCACATGCTATGATAGATCATGACAGTGACGGCTATTTTGCAACGTATGCCAATACAAATTTTAGGGATACTTTTTCTGACACCGATGTTAGAAAGTTGTTTGAAGATATTTATGGATCCTCTACGCCATATAGGGAATTCGTAACGAGTAAGTTCACCTTCACCTTTGCTTCGGATGTGCCTTTTATGCGAAAATCTGAAATGGTATTGGTGGATGCTGAAGCACAATACAGATTGGGCAATGAAGATGATGCCAGAAGCTTGTTATTTACCCTTCAAAAGGAAAGAGATCCTAATGCTACAATGTCTTCAAACTCTGGCAATGCTCTTTTTCAAGAAATACTTTTGGAACGCAGAAAGGAACTGTACGGTGAAATAGGCGTGGAATGGTTTGATGCCAAACGCCTCAGGATGCCCATAAATAGAGATGCAGTCCATAGAGTACCTGTAAACGTTCCAGCAGATAGCGAATTGTTTTATTTGACCATTCCGCAATCGGAAATTGATGCCAATCCAAATATGGACAACAGCATCAATCAGCAGTAAACATTTAAGCGAAAAATTATGAGAAAAAATATAATCCTAATATTCACTGTGTTTAGCCTTGTGCTTTTTACAAATTGTAAAGAAAATGATGACACTCCCGCCATTTTAAATATCGACTATGTTGGTTTTGAGTCTGGGTTTACTATAGGAGTAGCTCCAGATGGCAATATTTCTCAAGAGGTTAGAATTGCCGTGTCCATCATCTCAAGCTCAGACAGAACCTTTGAACTTACAGTTAATGAGGACTTTACTACTGCAGATGCTTCGGCATATTCAATTCCATCATCGGTAACTGTTCCAGCTAATAATAATGTTGGAGGCTTTTTGGTAGATGTTGTTGGCCCAAATGTTAACCCTTCTGGGGAAGACGTAGTAGTAATCGATATTATCAATACAGCAGAAGGCTTACTAAAAAGTGAAGGTATTGCGCTAAATCTTAAACAGGAATGTCCCAATCCTGAACTAATTTTAGATATCACTTTTGATAGTTGGCCAGAGGAAATCTATTGGAAAGTTGTAGATGATGCGGACAATACCGTATTTGAAAGCGCAACACCAGCAGACTTTGGAGCTTATGCCGGACTAGCAGATGGGATAATAAAAGCAATGTGCTTATCGTCAGGATCTTACACTTTCAGCATATCTGACCTTTTTGATGATGGGGCTGGGCCTTTCACACTAAGTCTAGGTAATGAAGTTATTTTTTCTTCTGATGGGGTTTACGGTGCTGGCGTTGATGTTCCCGTTACCATCCCTTAAGTTTTCCTAATTATGGCTTTGGAGAAGAACAAACCTTTCAAATAAATTAGCTACTGAAAAATCAACCAAACTAAGCTATACCTAAGTTTTGACTGAAGAGGCTGTCCATAAATTATGAAAACCTGTCATTCTGAACTTGTTTCAGAATCTTAAATGCTTGATTTTTAAAAAAACATGAGAATCTGAAACAAGTTCAGATTGACATAAATGGGACCTTTTAGACAGCCTCTTTTATTTCTTTTTTCTTTTTATTTCGAAACATCATCACCACCAAAATAATCATGCCGGTAGTTACGGATAAATCGGCCAGATTAAAGATGCCTGTTCTTAACGTATCGTTTAATCTCAAATATAAAAAGTCTGTAACGCTTCCATAAGCAAATCGGTCATAAACATTAGCAATACCACCACCGATGATACTGGCAAATGCAAACAAAGACCAATTATCCAAACTTTTGTCTTTCAGTATATGGCGCATGACAAGAGCCAAGACTATAACAGGTAAAATCAAAAGAAGAATTACTTTCAAAGTGCCACTCAGCTCACTACCCATTCCCAAAAAGGCACCAGTATTTTCAACATTCATCAGTTGAAGATAGTCGCCAACAATTGGAGATGAAGAACCCGGCTCAACATTTGCTCGAACCAAAACTTTAGAAATCTGGTCTATAGCAATAGTGACAATGGTAGTAATAAAAATAAACGCGGAGCGACGTGTGATTTTCATTTAGGCATTGGTTTCAAAAGTTGCAGATGCAGTTTGTGCTTCCCTGTTGATTTTCTTTACCAAGCCTTGCAATACATTCCCTGGGCCCACTTCGGTAAATAAAGTAGCACCATCAGCTATCATTTGCTGCACGGATTGTGTCCATCGCACCGGAGCAGTCAATTGGGAAATCAGATTGGCTTTTATCTCATTTTCGTCACTTACGGCACTGGCCGTAACATTCTGATAAATATGACATTTAGGTGTGCTAAATGTGGTGTTTTCAATTGCTGCAGCCAACTCTTCGCGCGCAGGCTCCATTAATGGTGAATGGAACGCACCTCCAACGGGCAACACCAAGGCGCGACGTGCACCTTCTTCTTTTAAGGTTTCGCAGGCCCTATTTATAGCATCGATTTCACCAGAAATGACCAATTGGCCAGGGCAATTATAGTTGGCAGCTACAACAACACCTTCTGTCACAGCACATACTTTTTCAACAATATCATCCTCTAAACCTAAAACGGCCGCCATAGTACTGGGCTGTAATTCACAAGCTTTTTGCATGGTCATAGCACGTGTTGAAACCAGTTTTAAGCCGTCTTCAAATGTCAGCGCGCCATTGGCTACCAGAGCTGATAATTCGCCCAAGGAGTGTCCAGCAACCATGTCCGGTTGAAACGAATCGCCCAAAGTTTTAGCAAGTATTACGGAGTGTAAAAATATAGCGGGCTGGGTTACCTTAGTTTGTTTCAAATCCTCAGCGGAACCTTCAAACATAATATCTGTGATATTAAAGCCCAGAATGTCATTGGCATTTTCAAAAAGTTCTTGGGCTTCTGGCGAGTTCTCGTAAAGGTCCAGTCCCATTCCAGTGAATTGGGCACCTTGTCCCGGGAATACGTATGCTTTCATTGTTAGTTCGTTTTTATGGTGCAAAAATAGCAATAATATTACCACTTAAATTCTCTCGTAAGTAATAAACGAAAAATCATGGTCGTGCTCTGCATCCTTTTGATGGAAAATATTTTCGGTTTCCTTCCAAACTGAAGTATCAATCTTTGGGAAGAAGGCATCTGCCTCAAAGGTTTCATGTACTCTGGTGAGTTCAATTTTATCTGCAATCCCCATCGATTGCTCATAAATCTGTCCACCACCGATAATAAACGGTTGGCTGTCATTTCTTGAAGCATCAATCGCGTCCTCCAAGGAATGCACTATAATAACCCCCACAGGCGCTTTATAATCCTTCTGCCGAGTGATGACAACATGGGTGCGATTGGGCAGGGGTTTAGGGAAGCTTTCAAAGGTTTTGCGCCCCATAATGATATGATGCCCGCTCGTTAAAGATTTAAAACGCTTTAGGTCGGTGCTCAAATCCCAAATCAACTGATTGCCCCTGCCAATGGCATCGTTCTCCGAGGCTGCGGCAATTATCGTGAGTTCAGAGGTCTTTTTTTTTGGAGTAGTTTTTTTAGGTGTGGCTAAGGTTTCGTTATACACCTCGCTCTTCGCTTTGATTTCTTCCTCTTTTCTAAACCCTTCTTTCATTTTATCAATGCGCTCCCGCTGTTTGGCTACCAATTTTTCCATTTGTTGTTGCTCCCAGGCCTTCCCCATAAATTTGTGGGTCACAAACACGTTGAAGAGATGGTACAAAAACAGGAACAGCCAAAATAAAATGGTATAAACAAACCAATTGATGCCAGCAATGGTAAAATCCTTGCCAATACCAAGAACCGTGTTGGCCACAATTAGAAAAACACAACCAATCAAAAATAGCACAAAATGCACATACAGCCTTTTTTTCTGTTTTACCCGTCTTTGGGCGTTTTCAATAAGTTCCAGTTGTTCCTTATCTATTTGAGGTGTTTGTTTTTTCTTCCCGAACATGTGCAACGTTTAAAAAGTAAAGTTAAAGTTTTTTAATTACTGGAGCGCAAAAATAGGAATTTAACTGCGGTATCACGCCAAAAAAACAAATGGCCTGATAATCAATTATAAATGCATTTAAAAATTGCATAAAACATAAATTTCAATAGGATTATTTGCATACTTTAAAGTAATGCGAAACGCAGATTATCAAATTGATAATTATTTAAAAATAAGCGGTTTATCATATTCCGGTTCTCATAGATTTTATACATTTGCACCAATAAAAAACACCTAGAATTATGGCTATTAAAAAACAGTATTTAAAGAGTAAACCTATATGTAAAGTAACTTTCTCAATTGAAGCTCCTGATGCAAAAAAAGTTGCTTTAGTTGGAAGTTTTAACGACTGGAACGCTAAAAAGGCTCCGCTTAAAAAATTGAAGAACGGTACGTTTAAAGGTACTGTAGATTTAGACAAAGACAGTTCTTACGAATTTAAGTATATCGTAGACGGTGCTTATGTTAACGATTCTGAAGCAGATTCTTATGCTTGGAACGATTTTGCAGGTGCTGAAAACGGCGTTGTAACCGTATAAGTTTTACTAAAACATTTACACAAGGCACCTTCTTTTGGAGGTGCTTTTTTGTTTTACACCCGTTTTAACTTACGGCCTAAATTTACTTTGGGGCGCAGGGATGTTATGGGCGTTACCCACAAGGGGTCGGGCTTTCCGCTCATAGTTTTGGCTCGATGCGCGCCTCGCCAAAAGCTGCCGCTTCAATCCCTAACGCGGAAGCATTAGTAGAAACACCCTTTTTTAGGTACTACTCTTTAATTATCCAATAACGGTTTCAAGTTGGTTAATGCCTCAGCGTTCTTAATATCCGATAGCTTTTTGGAATAGCGTCTACCATTCAAAAATTTTCCAATAAACGTGGAGCGGACTAAATAATGATAGCTTACAAAACTGATAACACCGGCAGTAATGACCACAAACAGCACTTTAATGATGGAAGGTACGGGCCAATCGACTATAAAACTTGGAAGTACTACCACTAAAGTAACGTGCACTAAATATACCCAATAGGAGGAATCAGAAATGTATCGCATTCTTGAGGAATGGTTACTGGTATAGCGAATAAATAAACCCGTGATGCCGAAAATAAAGAACCAAACCATTATCGATTTTAAGATGATTATACCTTCGTAATTCATTAAACTTCGTGTAAAAAAATAAACAGAAAACAGAATGACACCCAATAGGGTATTTATCCAATCGTGTTTCATAAAAACATGCAAAAGATGTTTGGATTGATATAACACCCAGCCAATGCTATAGAAGGTGAAATAATAAATAAAGGTGTTAAATTCCGGAACAAAAGAGACCGAAGTGGATACATAAGAAACGCCCATTATAAAATAGACTATGGCCGAAATACTTGCCAAAACCAAAATACGAATTATCGGTTTTTTTATAACCCAACTAAATCCGTTTGAAATTCTAAGCGAAACAGAGGGGAACTTTTTAAATATAAAACCGAATATCACAGAGAAAGCGGTTATCAAAACTAAATAGTACAAAAACCATAGGTGAAATGTGCTTTGGGGAATATATATGCCCAAGTTGGTAAACAGGGACAAAGTGTCTTCCAAAGCATTGGCGTTACCTTGAAAAATACGTCCCGTATAGGCAAAACCAAATACAATGGTTGGCCACAACAAAATCACAAAAACCAAAAAGGGGTACAATATCCTTTCAAGGCGATTTTTTATCATTTTTATGGGCGTGCGCTCATAGAATAACATGGCGCCAAAAAATCCAGCCACCATAAAAAATATTTGCATTCTAAAGGCATGAATCAAGGCAACCATAAAGTCGTTTGAGAGGTGAGTCGTATTTGGGTCTTGAACCTGCCAAACCTTATAATCGAAGGTGCCATAGGTGATAACTGAATGCAGAACCAACCCTAAAAGCATCATAATTGCGCGCAGGGAATCCATGGAGTGTATTCTCCTGGTTTTTGTAAGAGTGGTTTTCATTTGGTTGGTTTACCAATGGCGACTAAAGAGCAACCATCATTTATTGAATCCCTACAATATAAGAAGATTTTCTGACAAGGAAATTAAAACACTATATCATAGCGTGTTATACAGCAACAACCCCCTTAATATGGGGATGCGGATTGTAATCCACCAAAGTAAAATCCTCAAAGGTAAAATCAAAAATATCTTTTACTTCGGGATTTAAAATCATTTTTGGCATAGGACGGATATCACGGGATAATTGCAATTCCAATTGCTCGTAGTGGTTACTATAAATATGGGCGTCACCAAAGGTGTGGATAAACTCACCAGCTTCGTAACCGCAAACCTGCGCCATCATCATGGTAAATAGGGAGTACGAGGCAATATTAAATGGTACGCCTAAAAAGATATCTGCACTGCGTTGGTACAGTTGGCAGGACAGTTTCCCATTGGCTACATAAAACTGAAAAAAGGCATGGCATGGAGGCAGTGCCGCTTTACCATTCGCTACATTTTCGCTAAAGCTTTTTGAAGTATCCGGCAAAACCGATGGATTCCAAGCAGACACCAGCAAGCGTCTGCTATCTGGGTTGTGCTTTAAGCTGTGGATAACGTCTTTGATTTGGTCGATCTCGTCACTGTTCCAGTTCCGCCATTGATGACCATACACCGGTCCCAGATCACCGTTTTCATCCGCCCATTCATTCCAAATCCGCACGCCGTTTTCCGTTAGGTATTCAATATTGGTATCACCCTTCAAAAACCACAACAGTTCGTAAATAATCGATTTTAAATGCAGTTTTTTGGTGGTTACCATCGGAAACCCTTCACTTAAATCAAATCGCATTTGATACCCGAACACACTTTTGGTGCCAGTGCCCGTGCGGTCTGATTTTTCATTGCCATGCTCTAAAACGTGTTTTACTAAGTCGTGGTATTGCTTCATCCCAATTTCCCGCGAACGCGGGAATCTTTTAAAAGTTAGACATAAGCTGTCTAATAAAAAACAGCGGTTACGAATTTAAAGAAAAAGAGGGCTTAGATTCTCATACTAATGGAAGAATATCAAAAAGTTATTAACGGTAATTTATGCTCAATGACAACAAAAAAATAGCCCAATTCTAAAATTGAGCTGCTTTGAGGGTTTCTTTAAGGATTTACTAACCTGTTTGTTGCTGTGTGGCCCCTTGTAATTTGTTTTTCATTAATTCTAGGGCCACATTATCTTTTAGTTTTTGTGTTATTAAAACCCTATCACGTTCTACTTCTTTTATGCGCTTCTGAATTTCTTGACTTCGGTTATAAATTTTTTGATATTTTTCTTCACGCTGCCGTTGCTTGCGCATTTTTAGTCTGAGCATAGCTTCTTTGTGTTCGTGTAGTTTTCTTTTGTCTCGTTTTTCTTTGAGTGTTTCCATGTAAACAGTGCCGTATGAGTAAACATACATTGCCACGAACAGCAATGCTATAATTCCAAGAGTAATGTAGCCATTCATAATTCTTAGTTTTAAGGGATTTTACGAACTTCAAATCGAATTTTGGTTCATCATAATTTAGGTATAAATCTGATTAAGTGTAAAAATAATGGATGAAATGCGCAAAAAACAGGGTGAAGTCAGCAAAATCCGATGAAATGCATGCTCGTTTTTGTTAAAAAAGTTAATATTTTGAATTTTGGACAGTTATGCGGATTGGCAGTAGAATTATGAATAATTCGGACGAAAAATAGAATAATTTCAAATTTGAATAAAACAAATATGGGCCACGAATATTGTTAAATAACAATTGAAAAATAGGGGCTCCACTTTTATCCAATAATCATCCCTGCAATAGTCGCCGAAATCAGGGAAGCAATTGTGCCACCCAGTAAAGCGCGCATTCCAAATTTTGATAAAGTTTTACGTTGTCCAGGCGCTAAGGAACCGATGCCTCCAATTTGAATACCAATGGATGCAAAATTGGCAAAACCACAAAGCATGTAGGTGGCCATTATCACAGATTTTTCATAATTCAGATGAACGGCTTTTGATGCGTTTTTCAGGTCAGCCAACTGTATATAGCCTACAAATTCGCTAGCGACCAATTTAATGCCCAGCAGTTGTCCCATTAAGGCCATATCTTCCTTGGCCACCCCTATTAACCACATTAAAGGTGCAAATAGATAACCCAAAATAAGCTCTAAAGAAAATTCATCATAAATGGTATTATTGGCAATCCACCCATTAAAAGAAGTGATATCGCCAATCCAAAAAAGAATACCGTTGAACATGGCGATGAACGCCAAAAATACCAATAACATGGCACCAACATTAACCGCAAGCCTAAGACCTTCAGTAGTGCCATTAGCGATAGCATCTAAAAAGTTAGAGCCGATTTTTTCTTGGGATACGGACACGTCCGTATTTACGGTTTCTGTTTGGGGATAGAGTATTTTGGAAATCACAATCGCGCCAGGAGCTGCCATCACTGAAGCGGCCAATAAATGTTTGGCGTAAAACAACTTTAACACCTCGCTATCTCCACCTAAAAAGTCGATATAAGCGCCTAAAACAGCGCCCGCAACTGTGGCCATCCCACCAATCATCACCAACAGTATTTCGGATTTGTTCATGCGATCCAAATAGGCTTTTATCAATAACGGGGCTTCGGTTTGTCCCAAAAAGATATTCCCTGCCACGCTAAGACTTTCCGCACCCGAAATTTTTAAGGCTTTGGTTAACAGCCATGCCATGGCTTTTACCACTTTTTGAATAATGCCCAAATATAATAATACAGAAGTGAGTGCCGAGAAAAATATAATCGTCGGTAAGACTTGAAATGCAAATATATAGCCGAAGGTTTGCGTATCCGATATTAGGCCACTGAAAAGGAAATCGCTTCCAGCTTTTGTGAATTCCAAAATTTGAACAAAAATGCTTCCGAGAAACTCGAAGATGCTTTCAATAATTGGCACTTTTAGCACACCAATTGCAATCAGCAATTGCAATGCCAATCCAATACCCACAATTTTCCAGTTGATCGCTTTGCGATTACTGCTGAATAAAAAGGCGATAAACACCAAGGATAGCATACCTAAAATACCGCGCCAAAGGCTGTTGAATGAAAAGCCCTGACTAGGAATAATTTCGTCCGTTGAGTCTGCGGAGGTGTCTTTAAGTTTGGTTTTGACGGCTGCAGTGGCCGTGGTGTCGCCAACAAGAGTCGTATTAATTTCCGTTTCAACCTGAGAAACTAATTCAGTAGAATTGCGTTCAGTAAGCGCAGTGTCGTTTTGTGAAAATGAAGGTGTGGCAATCAAGCAAAGGATAAACACGATGCTGAAAACCAGTTGCTTCATAAAAGAAATGTTTAATTACCGTTTGGAGATTTCGTCCCGGATATGTGCCGCTTTTTCATAGTCCTCATTAGCTACTGCTTCGTCCAATAGCTTGTGAAGTTCATCCAAAGATTTTGAAGAATAGTCCGTTTGGGAGGTGGCGGGTTCCAACTCGCCAGCTAAAACATCATCCACTAAAATGCTATCCTCTATTTCGTCTTCGTCTTCTTTTTTGGTATCGACTTTAAGATAAATACCAGCCTTATCCAAGATGTTTTTATAAGTGAAAATAGGAGCGTCAAAACGTAAGGCCAGAGCAATGGCGTCACTGGTTCTGGCATCGATGATTTCCTCAATCTTATCGCGTTCGCAAATCAAACTGGAATAGAACACACCATCCACCAATTTATGGATGATGACTTGTTTTACTACGATATCAAATCTATCGGCAAAATTCTTAAAAAGGTCGTGAGTTAAAGGTCGTGGTGGGCGGATTTCCTTTTCTAAAGCAATGGCTATGGACTGGGCTTCAAAAGCACCAATAACGATGGGAAGTTTTCGGTCGCCCTCAATTTCATTCAATATCAGGGCATACGCACCATTTTGGGTCTGGCTATAGGAAATGCCCTTTATGTTCAATCTTACTAAACTCATACTAATTTAAAACGCAAAGAACTGTTTAAATTTGGAATTTACCAACTGCCATAGGCAGATTTACGATTAATTCGCCAAATTTAAACAGTTCCTCGTCTTTCGAACTTACAAGTTATAAAATATTTTATTGCGGAGCTTTAAAATCCTTCAATTTTTCTATGAGTTGTGGTACCACTTCAAAAGCATCGCCAACTACGCCATAATCGGCAGCCTTGAAGAAAGGTGCCTCTGGGTCTGTATTGATCACTACCTTAACTTTTGAGGCGTTGATGCCCGCCAAATGCTGAATTGCGCCTGAAATACCGATGGCTATATAAAGGTTTGAAGCTACTGGTTTTCCTGTTTGCCCAACGTGTTCACTGTGGGGACGCCATCCTAAATCGGATACAGGTTTGGAGCAGGCTGTTGCCGCCCCAAGTACGTCGGCCAATTCTTCCACCATACCCCAATTTTCTGGGCCTTTTAGGCCTCGGCCACCAGATACCACAATTTCAGCATCGGCAATAGTTACTTTATCCGTGGCTTTGTCTATGGATTCTACCTTTACGTCTGAGGCTGGTAAGGAAGGTGCAAAACTTTCAGAAGACGCGATCCCACTGTTTTCAACCAGTCCAAAAGCATTATTGGAAACTCCAATGATTTTTACATCAGATGTAATTTCGGTATTTTCGAAAGCCTTATTGGTAAAGGCAGTTCTCTTAACTGTAAAAGGACTGGTGCTTAACGGAGCACCCACCACATTGGAGGCATAACCAGCGTCCAATCCAACGGCTAAAAGAGGTGTCAGATATTTACTGTCCGCACTGGAACTTAGTACCACAACTTTAGCACTTTCTTTTTCTGCACCCTGTTGAAGGACCGAGGCATAAGTTTTCGCATTAAAGCTATTTAATTCTGAATTGGATACGGTTAAAACCTTATCTACGCCATAATTGCCAAGGGCAGAAGTGTCGTCAATATTAATGGCCACCGCAGTTACGGTAGTGCCCAACTGGTCGGCTACTGCCTTGGCATAAGACGCCACCTCAAAAGCCGATTTTTTAAACTTATTCTGTTCTGATTCTGTATATACTAAAACTGACATAGTTCTTTTGTTTATTAGGGCACTGAGGTTCTCGAAGTGCCATGTTGCATTATTTTTAAAAGCCCATTTCGAGAGCCCCAATGAGCTGATTAAATCACCTTCGCTTCATTATGAAGTAAGTCCACCAATTCATCCAAATTATCCGGAGACACTAATTTTACGGCACCCTTCGGAGCAGGCTTTTCAAAAGATACCGATTGAGTTTTTGCCACGGAATCCACTGGTTCCAAAACATTCAAAGGCTTTTTACGCGCCATCATGATGCCTCTCATGTTGGGGATTTTCAGATCGCTTTCCTCTACTAAACCTTTTTGACCGCCAACTACTATTGGTAAACTGGCTGAAACGGTTTCCTTGCCGCCATCAATTTCTCGAGTTGCTGTTGCTGTTGAACCATTTACCTCCAGTCCGATGCAGTTGTTTACAAAATTAGCACCGGTCAATCCAGCTAGTAATCCGGGTACCATACCGCCATTATAATCAATGGATTCGCGCCCGGCAATCACCAAATCATAACTACCATCTGCAACAACTTTAGCCAATTGTTTTGCGACAGAAAACCCATCAGTAGCCGAGGTGTTTACCCTAATTGCTTCATCTGCACCAATGGCTAGGGCCTTGCGCAACGTAGGCTCGGTTTCGGCACCACCAACGTTGACAACAGTAACGTTGGCACCTTGTTTTTCCTTAAACCACATGGCTCGGGTCAATCCAAATTCATCATTCGGATTAATCACAAACTGTACGCCATTGGTATCAAATTTTGTATCGCCATCCGTAAAATTAATTTTGGAGGTTGTGTCGGGCACATGACTTATACAAACCAATATTTTCATAACATTATTACTATTAAAATGCGTTTATTTTTAACTGCACGAAGGTAGGTATTTTATTTGAAAAATACTATGCATGCATAGTAAATTTTTAAAGTATTCTTTTTATGCCATTAGGCATTTATTGTTATTTTTGCAGTCTGACTTAAAAGCAAGTTTATGAAGACAATTCAGTTTAGAGAGGCGATCTGCGAAGCCATGAGCGAGGAAATGCGCAGAGACGAAAGTGTATATTTAATGGGTGAGGAAGTAGCGGAGTACAATGGGGCTTACAAAGCTTCAAAAGGCATGCTAGATGAGTTTGGTGCAAAGCGCGTTATAGATACCCCTATTGCAGAGCTTGGTTTTGCGGGTGTAGCCATCGGTTCCACCATGACTGGAAACAGGCCTATTGTGGAATACATGACCTTTAACTTCTCTTTGGTTGGGATTGATCAAATTATAAATAATGCCGCCAAAATAAGGCAGATGTCCGGTGGGCAGTTTAAATGCCCCATCGTATTTCGTGGGCCAACGGCTTCAGCAGGTCAGTTAGGTGCAACGCACTCTCAGGCTTTTGAAAACTGGTTTGCCAATACCCCGGGCTTAAAAGTGGTAGTGCCATCCAATCCTTATGATGCAAAAGGTTTATTGAAAGCCGCTATTCGTGATGATGATCCGGTTATCTTTATGGAAAGTGAGCAAATGTATGGTGATAAAGGTGAAGTGCCAGAAGGCGAGTATATTTTACCAATTGGTGTTGCCGAGATCAAAAGAAAAGGTGATGACGTAACCATCGTATCTTTTGGAAAAATTATCAAAGAGGCTTACAAAGCGGCCGATGAGCTCGAAAAAGAAGGCATCTCCTGTGAAATAATAGACTTGCGCACCGTGCGTCCGATGGACAGAAAAGCCATCTTGGAATCCGTTAAGAAAACTAACCGTCTCGTAGTTTTAGAAGAAGCATGGCCTTTTGGAAATGTGGCAACTGAAATTACCTATTTGGTACAAAGCGAAGCCTTCGATTATTTGGATGCTCCCGTTGTAAAAATAAATACCGCCGACACCCCTGCCCCATATTCGCCAGTATTATTGGCAGAATGGTTGCCAAACCACGAGGATGTGATCAAAGCGGTAAAGAAAGTGCTTTACAAATAAATTCTGACGTTTTACGTTATATAAACTTCATCCACTATCGGCATAGAATTTGCTCGGTTGTTGGTGAAGTTTTTGTTTTAAGATGAACCAAGCCCTATTTGCAATCCATGCAACCCATGTCAGTTTTGTTTGTCTTATAAAAGGAAATAAAGTTTTTTGAATGAAGATAAACCTACTTGTTGCACTTTTTCTTTTCAGCATTGGTGTTGCCGTGGCCCAAACCAAGGTGAGCGGTTACGTATTTGATGAAGCTGACGAGCCGGTTTCCTTTGCTACCGTTATTTTTACAGGCACTTCCGAAGGAACTATTACGGATGAAAACGGTAAGTTTTATTTGGAATCCGATGAAACTTGGGATGGGCTTACCGTCTCATTTTTAGGGTATCATACGCTAAAAGTACCACTGACCAAAAAAGTCAATTATAATTTAAAATTCACTTTAAAGGAAGAAGCGTCCCAGTTAAACGAGGTCGTTATCGTTTCTGGAAAACAATCCAAAAAGAATAATCCGGCCATCGATATTCTGAGAAAGATTTGGGAGCATAAACGCCAAAATGGGCTGAAACAGTTCAAGCAATACGAGTACGATAAATATGAAAAAGTAGAGTTTGATATCAATAGTATTGATAGTGCACTTATAAAAAGTCGCCTTTTTAGGGGGATGGAGTTTGTTTTTGATGAAGTGGACACTTCAAGCGTTACGGGGAAAACCTATTTGCCCATGTTTATCAACGAGGCAGTGTCCAAGGTATATGGAGACAACACCACCAATAAGGAAAAAGAGGTGTTAAAGGGCAATAAAAATTCAGGGTTTAGCGACAATCAAGTCATTATTGATTTTGTGGGCGATTTGTACTCCGATTTCAATATTTATGACAATTATTTGAAGTTTTTTGATAAGAGTTTTGTCAGCCCATTGTCAAGAACAGGAATCAATACCTATAATTACGTGTTGTCTGACAGTACATTCATTGACGATAAATGGTGCTTCAATATTATATATTACCCGAGACGAACGAACGAACTAACCTTTAAGGGCGATTTTTGGGTAGCCGACACTACTTATGCCATCAAGGAAATTAATCTTCAGGCTTCAAAAAGTGCCAATATCAACTGGGTAAAGGATATATATATTGAACAGGAGTACGACGTGTTGAATGATTCCCTGATTTTAATTAAGCGGGACTACATGATGAGTGATTTCTCCTTTAGTAAAAAGGAAAAGGCCAGAGGTATTTATGGGAAGCGTACCACGCTTTACGATAATTATGCGTTTGATATTCCTAAGGATGAAAAATTCTATGAAACCGAGGTGTACAATTATAACGTGGACGCCTACGACAGGGACGATGCCTTTTGGAAGGCCAATCGTATGGAAGAATTGAGCAAGGATGAAAAGGCCGTTTATAAAATGCTGGATACCCTAAAAACGGTGAAAAAATTCCAGCGCCTTTATAATTTGGGAAGTATTTTGGCTTCTGGCTATATTGAATTTAACTCCTTGCCTTTGGATTATGGGCCTATTTTTTCCTCATTTGGTTTTAATGATGTAGAGGGTTGGCGCTTAAGGGCCGGAGGGCGCACCTACTTTGGGCAGAATGACTTATGGAGACTGGAAGGCTTTATGGCGTATGGGTTTAGGGACGATAAGTTTAAATACGGCATTTCAGGTAAATGGATGGTCGATAAAAAGAATCGAGTGATTCTATCGGGGGGTAATCGCCGTGATATCGAACAGATCGGGGCAAGTTTAACCACCAGTTCAGATGTGCTAGGAAGAAGTTTGGCATCTTCTTCGGTAGCCAATACGGGTTCCAATGATAAATTAACGGCTATTAACCTCACTAGTTTTGCTGTAGAAACTGAGCCCTTCCGGAATTTAATCTTTCGGCTTGGTGGTAACTACCGTACTTTGGAATCGGCATCCCCTACCTTTAGTTTGGATTATAATACCCCTGATGGTGTCCGTTCCAGAATCAAGCAGTTTGAGACTACCTTGTCCCTGGAGTATTACCCCGGAAGAAAGATGACAGGTTTTGGAGTGGAACGCCGAACCGCAAATTATGATTTTGCCCGCTTTTTTGCTCAGGTCAGCCGGGCGGACCGAAGTATTTTAGAAAGCGATTTTGATTATACTAAAGTGCAGTTGTCCTACTTACAGCCATGGCAAATTGGCGGTTTTGGGAGATTGACCACTTCTGTTGAGGTGGGGAAAACCTTCGGGGAAGTACCTTTGGGGCTGCTTAGTGTCATTCCTGGTAACCAAACGTATTTTTCTATTTACAATACCTTTTCCCAACTGGATTTTTATGAATTCGTTTCGGATACTTATGCCTCATTTCATATTGAGCATAATTTTAACGGCCGTATATTTTCCAGAATACCATTTTTAAAGAAGTTAAATTTACGGGAGATTGTTGGTGTTCGAGGTGTTCTGGCCAGTATTTCAGACGAAAACATTGCGCTAAGCAACGTACCCAGCAATCCTGCCAACCTCGTTTTGGTAGCACCGTCAAAAGAGCCCTACTACGAATACAGCCTTAGTGTTGGTAATATTTTTAAGGTGTTTAGGCTCGATTTTAACTTCAGAGGCAACTACAAAGGCGCTGAGCAATATCCCAATGCACGAAAGTTTGGGATCACGGGGCGCTTTGGGTTTAATTTTTAGAGATTTACTTTTATTTCTGTTCAGGTAGAGTGCAATATACGCGTGATTAATTTATGCTCGATTAGCTCAAAAAACACCCCTAAAGTCCCCTCAAGGGGACAACTTTCTGCGTAATATTCCCCCTTGAGGGAGGATTAAGGAGGGTGTTTCAAAAGCAAAAAAGTAATATTCAGCTGTTTGCCTGTAATTGGATTGAACTAATTTGGGCGGATTGAATATTACATACGTTATTTAGTATGCTTTCCTTTTTTTAATAAAGGCATGGTATATTCATTATAGAGGTCGAACAGAAATTCGATACGGGCGGTTTCATTGGTGAAGGCTTGCGGTCTGTAGCATAAATCTACGGCCTTGTCCAAGGCTTGGTGCGCTTTTGCCAATTGGGGCGGCATGGTTAAGGGGTCGTACAAATCGGCAAGGCTGCTTTCGGGAAACGCGGCTCGTGCGTCCAAAACCTGTTGTGCTTTGGTTTCCACAGCTTGTTTGTTTTTGTCGCTTGGGGCTTTGGGCCAGGGGTAGTTGTTATAGACCACATCTTTTGAATATCTGTACCTGCTTTCTAATCTTCCACAAACATATTTTACCCAAGCCATGTGCATTTCAGACATCAACACACCGAAATTAAATAATGTGCCATTTGGTACTGACATGCAGGTATCGCTAACGATACTTTCGTAGCCGAAGAATCCCATCGGGATATATTTCCTGTTTTCTGAAGAAACTCGGGGCACTACGATAAATGTTTTCGGTCTATTTCGATCTCTGAATAGGGTGGGCGTATCTGCATGTTTTTGTGTGGACGGTGCTTTGCTTGCCAAGCGAAATTCTTTGACTGCTTGTACTCTTTCCAAAACAAGAGGCATAGCCTTTAAATCTTGTGGCTCAATTCCTTCTAGCCAGAGGCACCATCTGTTTTTCCTGTTCAGGAATTCTTTTGCGCTAATCAACGGTAAAATATACTTCTTAGCTCTTGGCTCTTTACCAATAAATTCTGCTAATTCATTTTCATTAATTATCAGATTACCGCCATCAAGAGGCATATTGCCAAAGGACATTTTTGGTACATCACTAATAGGTGTGCGACGTCTAACAACAATAGTGTCATTTGCATCAACTAGGTATGGATTAATGTTTTTACAGGATATTTCAGTTGGTTCAGCATTTACGTCGGAGTAACTGAAAAGTCTTTTTGTTTTTTTGTCAAAATTGGCAAACCCAACAATAACGCAATAAACGGCCGCTTTACCTTTTGCTTCATTGCTCCATCGGAATGTATTGTGAGCAAAGTGAATCTTGATTTTTAATTCACTAAGCATTGCTCCCCATAAAACTCCCACTTGTTCACCTTGCGTAATAGAGTTTGTTGACACAAAAGCTACTTTGATAGCTGTGCTATTAATGAACTTTGCAGACAAATAGTACCAAGCTGCTACATAATCCAAAATTTTACCATTGTCAACACTGGCAAAAATTACTGCCATCTCTTCCCTTTGTTCTTTGTTCAAAAGTTTTGACCCGACAAACGGCGGATTCCCAAGAATATAGGACAGTTCATTTTTAGGCACTACATCCGTCCATTCAATTCTAAGGGCGTTGCCGTGTACTATGGTTGCCGATTTCTTTAAGGGCAAACGCGCATAGTACATCCCAAAGGCTTCCGAAATACGCAGGTTCATTTGGTGGTCCATCAGCCAAAGCGCTACTTCGGCAATTCTGGCAGGAAATTCGTCGTATTCAATACCGTAAAACTGGTCTACATCCACCAACATAATCTAGTCAATGCCAATAACTTGCTGACTGCCATACAGGGCTTTCAAAACTTGCAATTCCAATAGACGCAACTCCCGATAGGTGATGATGAGGAAGTTGCCACAGCCACAGGCCGGATCCAAAAATTTTAAGTTGCCAAGTTTTTGATGGAATGCGGCAAGCTTGTTTTTATTGCTTTTTACCTTTTTAAATTCGGCTTGCAGTTCATCAAGAAACAACGGTTTAATCAGTTTTAAAATATTTTTCTCGGAGGTATAATGCGCCCCAAGGTTACGGCGTTCCTCAGGATTCATCACGCTTTGAAACATACTCCCGAAAATGGCGGGCGAAATTTTGCCCCAATCCAATCCGCTGCATTCCAAAAGGATGTCCCGCATTCTTGAATTGAAGGACGCAATAGGTAAATGTTCCTCAAACAGTTTTCCATTCACGTAGGGGAAAGCCGCCAAATGCTCATCAAGGTTTTTAAGCCGTTTTTCCCCTGGCGTATTCAGTACCTGAAAATATTGGGCCAGCCAAGCGCCGAGGTCGCTGCCGTCCTCGTTGGTTTTTAGTTCGATAAACTCTTTAAAGGTGTCTTTTTCAAAAATTCCCGTATCGTCCGCAAAAAGGCAAAATAACAACCGCACCAAAAACACTTCCAAAGGATGGCCTTCGTAACCGCTATCTTCCAGTTGGTCGTGCAGTTTGCCCATTAATTCGGCGGCCTTGATGTTTACGGGGTCTTCATCCTTAAATGTGCGTTTTTGATACCCAGCAATAAATCCAAAAAGCTTGATGTTTTTGTGGAAGTCTGCTATATCAAATTCATAGGTCTTCTTGTCGTCAAGGTCATAGAGTTTGAAGTTTTCAAAGTCTGAAACCAAAACGTATTTAGGCAATTCATGCTCCTTAATGCCATGAAAATAGTCGGTAGCTTGTTCAAAAGCCGCATCAAGATTTCCTCCTTTTGATTTGTGCTCGACCAGTAGCGTGCCCTTCCAAAAGAGGTCTATAAAACCTTGTTTGTTGTTCAGCTTTTTTACGGGTTCTTCAAAAGTGGCAAGCCGTCGTCGCGAAATGCCGAATACATTAAAAAAGTCGTTCCAAAACGAGTCTTTTTCGGCACGTTCCCTGCTTTCGCCTTCCCATTCCTTGGTGAATTTTAAGGCTCGGTCTTTTATTTCATTCCAACTTAATGCCATTGTTTAGTTTGTTTTATGTCCATACCAATTTCAGGGAATACATTATGTAATAATTCTATGGTAGGGTAACACGAATTTAGTTTAAATATTTCTTAAAGTCAGCTTTTCCTACTTTGGAGTTTTTGATTAATTATTAAAATAATTTATGATTTAAATAAAAATTATAAATAAAAATATATGATTTTCTTTTTATAATTTTGAACTGTTCTAAATAAAAAGATATGGAAGCAGAATTATTAAACGGCAGTTTTCACAAAAAGAGGTCTGAAAACGGCATTAGGAAAAGCAATGAAAAGGTAAAAATAGCCGTTGCCCATGGCGACGGTATTGGCCCCGAAATTATGGGGGCTACCCTAAAAATCCTTAAGGCAGCGGGTGCCAAAATTGAGCCTCATTTTATTGAATTGGGCGAGCAAGTGTATTTATCCGGGAATACCTCGGGCATCAAACCTGAAGCATGGGAAACTATCGGGGATGCAAAGATTATCCTGAAAGCACCTGTAACTACGCCACAAGGGAAGGGTTATAAAAGCTTGAACGTTACCTTAAGAAAATCACTTGGGCTGTTTGCCAATGTGCGTCCCGTAACGGCCTTGCATCCTTATGTAAAGACCAACTTCCCAGATATGGATGTGGTGATTGTGCGTGAAAATGAGGAGGACCTCTATGCCGGTATAGAGCATCAGCAAACAGACGACGTGGTACAATGTTTAAAGCTGATTACCCGGCCGGGTTGCGAGCGTATCGTACGTTACGCTTTTGAGTATGCTAGAGCTTTTGGCAGGAAAAAAGTGACCTGTATGATTAAGGACAATATTATGAAATTGACCGATGGACTCTTCCATAAAGTATTTTTAGAAATAGCGGCGGAATACCCGGACATCATTAACGAATCCCAGATTATTGATATAGGCGCGGCACATCTGGCGGCCCACCCTGAGCGATATGATGTGATCGTTACTTCAAATTTATATGGGGATATTATCTCTGATATCGCGGCCGAGGTTGGAGGTTCCGTGGGCATGGCTGGTTCGGCCAACATTGGGAAAAACATTGCTATGTTTGAAGCCATCCACGGCTCTGCACCTGATATTGCAGGGCAGAATATTGCCAATCCGTCTGGGTTATTAAATGCCGCTATCAACATGTTGGCTTATATAGGTCAAACTGAAATAGCGGATAACATAAAAAATGCGTGGTTAACTACATTGGAAGAGGGCTACCATACTGCGGACATATTTAATAACCAATACAGTATAAAAAGAGTGTCCACTAGTGAATTTGCCGATGCCATTATTGCTAGACTGGGGGAGTCCCCAGTTAAATTGCCGAAAAGTAGCATGGCCAGTGGTACTGGAAAAATCACAATTCCAGAATATAAGCGCAAAGAGGCTGAAAAGCAATTACTGGGAGTTGATGTTTTTATTGATTGGAAAGGCTCAAACCCTGAGGAAATTGGTGAAATACTTTCAAACATAAGTGTTTATAAGCTCAAGCTTAAAATGATTACCAATAGGGGGGTTAAAGTGTACCCAAGGGGGCTAAAGGAAACCTATTGTACAGACCACTGGAGATGCCGATTTGTGGCGATGGATGCGAATATTGATAACCCCGAACCTGTTTACGAACCCGTGGAATATGAGCAGGTCATCGCTTTATTATCAAAATTGCATAATGAAGGCATGGACGTCATAAAAACAGAAAACCTTTATGAATTCAATGGAAAGCGTGCTTTTTCATTGGGGCAAGGGGAATAAAATATTTGGTTGGTTTAGTTTAGTTAATAGTTAAATGTTGTTGTTGAAGACCCATGAATTTTCATGGGTTTTCCTTTGAGTATAATTATAATTTATTTAAATGAATATTATAAAAAATATAAATAAAAATTAATCTAAAATTAATCGTAACTTTACGATGTAAGATGGTAAAAATCTTTAAAAGTTTATCTTCATAATAGATGATTTGAGTTGCTCAATAGCATGATTTCCCCTTTTGAAATCAGAACAAAATCCATGATATTATCATGGATATTGTTGTTTTGCAACGTCCAGAAATCCCATTAAAATGGGGTTGCGATTTTCACTATGCCAAACCATGGATAGCTCCGTTCGCTGTGGCATCATATCCAGCTCAATAAACTTTACCCCTTTAATATGGCTTGAGGTTAAAGATTTTGGAACTATGGAAATCCCAAAATTATTTTCTACCAGTTTGTAAACAGAGCTGGCATGAATAGTAAGATGGCTTACTAAGGGCGCAAAACCACTGTCACGAAAAACCTGCATGACATTATTGTAATACGATTGGCTGTATTGGGGATCAAAAAGAATAAAGGATTCTTCTTTAAGTTGGCACAAATCCTCAAAATTTGAGGTATCTAGCGGATGGTTTTTTGGTAATACCAAACAAAAGGTATCGTTCAATACACGTTTTATCTTAATGGAAGGTGGGATATGTTCCAAACGCACGAAACCGATATCAATTTTAAAATTCAACAGATCCTCAATCTGTTTTTGGTTGTCGATTTCCTTTAAGCTAAACACCACATCAGGATTTGTATCTCGGTAGTGCAATAGCAATTCTGGAATGATACGTTGCATTGCTGAGCCCACATATCCAAACTTCAGTTGACCTTTTTTGCCGTGCCCCAAAAGTTTAGTGTGGTTTAAAATATCATCAAGTTGCTTTAAGTTGATGACGAGTTCGCGCTTAAGGTATTCGCCAGCTTTGGTCAATATAACTTTCCGATTGTGTCTCTCAAAAAGTTGCACCCCCAAATCCTCCTCCATTTGTTTGATTTGTCTGCTTAAACCAGGTTGCGAAATATAGAGACGTTCGGCCGCTTTTCTAAAGTGTAGTTCATCGGCAACAGCCAAAAAATAATTCAAATGTCGATATTCCAATTGATTACCCATAGTTATCAAAAAGCAACATAAATAGTCTTTTTAAACATCAAAAATAGGGATAACTTTGTAATAATCCATTAAAAATTTTACCGATGTTCCGATATGGCATAGATGAATTAACAGTAAAAAAGGTATTCCGAATTGCCAATGGTGATTTGGAAGCAACGTTGACTTCAGAGGCAAAAGAAAAAGTCATTGCTTGTAGAAAAAAAGTTGAGGTAATTGCAAATGCCAACAAGCCCGTTTATGGTATTAACACTGGTTTTGGCCCGTTATGTGATGTTCGAATTTCAACGAACGAAACCAATATTTTGCAAAAAAATCTGTTGCTGACGCATGCCGTTGGTGTGGGCAAGCCCATTGATAAAACACTATCCAAACTCATGATGATTTGCAAGGTGCATTCGCTGTGCAAAGGCTATTCGGGCATTCGTTTGGAAGTCATCAAACGCATTTTATACTTTATTGAAAATGATCTTCTGCCAGTGGTGCCTGAGCAAGGTTCGGTGGGGGCCTCGGGCGATTTGGCACCATTGTCGCATCTGTTTTTGCCGTTACTTGGCGAAGGGGAATTTTGGGTAAATGATACTGTTGCTCCGGCAAAAGAAGTTTTAATTCAGCATCATTTAAAACCTATTGAGCTAAAAGCCAAAGAAGGCTTGTCCTTAATAAACGGCACCCAGTTTATTTTGGCGCACGCAGTCACTGGCCTAAAAAAAATGGAATACCTGCTGGATTTGGCCGATGTAGCAGGAGCTATGAGTATTGAGGGCTATCAAGGTAGTTCAGCCCCGTTTAAGGATGAATTGCACAAAATCAGACCCTTTCAAGGAACTATCGAGGTGGCCGAACGCATGTTCGCGTTGCTTTACAGGTCGCAAAATGTGGATTCTCATGAAAATTGCGAGCGTGTGCAGGATCCATATTCTATGCGCTGCATTCCGCAGGTGCATGGGGCATCCCGAAATGCCTTTTATCATTTGCTGGAACTCACTGAAATCGAGTTGAATTCCGTAACCGATAACCCTATTGTGTTAAGCGATACCGAAGCCGTTTCAGGAGGGAATTTTCATGGGCAACCTTTGGCCATGGCATTGGATTATGGTTCAATTGCCACCTCGGAACTGGGGAATATTTCAGATAGACGATGCTTTCTATTGTTAGAAGGCAAATTCGGATTGCCACGATTGTTAACTACTGGAGGAGGGCTGAATTCCGGTTTTATGATTCCGCAATATACCACTGCGGCTTTGGTTACGGAGAATAAATCCTTGTGCTTTCCTGCTTCAACCGATAGCGTGCCAACGGCATTGGGACAAGAGGATCACGTTTCCATGGGCAGTATTTCTGGTAGAAGATTCAATCAGGTTTTGGGGAATTTAGAGAAGATTTTAGCTATTGAGTTGATGTATGCGGCACAGGCATTGGAGTTTAGGAGGCCCAATACCTTTTCTGATATTATCGAAGCGAATTTTAAAATTATCCGTGAAAAAGTAGCAAGACTAGAAGACGACCGCTTGTTGAAGGATGATATTGATGCCATGATTGAATTGGTGGCACATCAAGCTTTCATTTTAAAATAAATTGAAGATGACCTTTAGAGAACAAATTTTACAAGGTTTGCCAGCTACGTTGCCAAAACCAAAGCCATATCCAAAGGGCACCAACAGAGCACCAAAACGAAAGGATGTACTGACCAAAGCCGAAAAGCAATTGGCAATTAAAAATGCATTACGCTATTTTCCAAAGGATTGGCATGAGGAATTAGCTCTAGAATTTGTGAAGGAACTTGATGAACTCGGTCGTATTTATATGTATCGCTTCAAGCCGGATTATAAAATATATGCAAGGTCAATAGATGCCTATCCAGCCAAAACACAGCAAGCGGCGGCCATTATGCTAATGATTCAAAATAATCTCGACCCTAAAGTGGCGCAACATCCGGAGGAATTGATTACTTATGGTGGCAACGGTGCGGTATTTCAAAATTGGGCCCAATATGTGTTGACGATGCAATATTTAGCAACCATGACCGATGAGCAAACCCTGCACATGTATTCTGGTCATCCCATGGGTTTGTTTCCGTCCTCCAAAGAAGCACCGAGGGTTGTGGTGACCAACGGTATGATGATTCCCAACTACTCAAAACCAGATGATTGGGAAAAATATAATGCTTTGGGCGTAACACAATACGGACAAATGACGGCAGGGTCGTATATGTATATCGGCCCGCAGGGCATTGTGCACGGCACCACGATAACCGTCATGAATGCCTTTCGAAAAATTCTTCCAAAAGGAGAAACGCCTGAGGGAAAAATATTTTTAACTTCTGGCTTGGGCGGCATGAGCGGTGCGCAACCCAAAGCGGGAAATATTGCACGGTGTATCACGGTTTGTGCCGAGGTGAATGCCAAAGCTGCCAAAAAACGACATGAGCAGGGCTGGGTGGATATTTTGATACAGGATATCAATGAATTAATAGATTTTGTAAAAACTGCCCAGACAGAAAAAGAGGTAGTATCTATTGCCTACATCGGTAATGTAGTTGAGGTTTGGGAGGAATTTGATAAGGAAAATATTTTTGTGCATGTGGGTTCGGACCAAACCTCGTTGCATATTCCTTGGACGGGAGGGTATTATCCAGTGAATTGCACCTTTGAGGAGGCAAACATTATGATAAAGGATAATCCGGTTTTGTTCAAGGAAAAAGTACGGGCATCATTAAAACGACATGCTGAAGCCATAAACAAACACGCAAAAAAAGGCACTTATTTTTTTGATTATGGGAATGCATTTTTATTGGAAGCCTCAAGGGCTGGAGCAGATGTGATGGCTAAAAACGGCATTGACTTTAAATATCCATCCTACGTACAGGATATTTTAGGCCCGATGTGTTTTGATTACGGTTTTGGGCCATTTCGTTGGGTGTGTACTTCAGGAAACCCCCAAGATTTGGATAAAACGGACCAGATAGCCTTGGAAGTTTTGCAAAGCATTAAAGGGAATGCTCCAAAAGACATACAGTTACAAATGCAGGACAATATCACATGGATAACAAATGCGAAACTAAATAAATTGGTAGTTGGCTCGCAGGCACGTATATTGTATGCTGATGCCGAGGGGCGTTCAAAAATTGCTTTGGCATTTAATAAAGCTATTGCTAACGGAGAAATTGGCCCAGTGGTTTTGGGTAGGGATCATCACGATGTAAGCGGTACGGATTCCCCTTACAGGGAAACCTCAAATATTTATGATGGTAGTAAATTTACAGCAGATATGGCCATCCATAATGTGATTGGGGATAGTTTTAGAGGTGCTACTTGGGTGTCCATCCACAATGGTGGCGGAGTGGGTTGGGGCGAAGTCATTAATGGTGGATTTGGTATGCTGTTGGACGGCACTAAAGAAGCAGAAAACCGACTTAAGAATATGTTATTTTACGATGTAAATAATGGAATTTCCAGACGAAGCTGGGCCAGAAATGAAGGCGCCCATTTTGCCATAAAACGAGAAATGGAGCGTACCCCAAATCTGAAGGTAACCCTGCCGAATTTAGTAGAAGACTCAATATTAGAACAGCTTTTTTAATGACAATTCTATTCAAAAACATAAAAGAATTATTGCAGGTTAGGGAAGAACGAATTGATTTTGTTTCGGGTGCGGATATGGCCGTTTTGCCAACTATCAAAAACGCATATTTGCTGGTAAAAAATGGCAACATTGAAGATTTTGGTGCAATGGAAAATTGCCCTAAAATTGAAGCCGATAAAACCATAGATGCTACTGGAAAAATGGTATTGCCAAGCTGGTGCGATTCACATACCCATATAGTGTACGCTGGCCATCGAGAAACTGAATTTGTGGATAGGATAAAAGGGTTATCGTATCAAGAAATCGCCAAACGCGGTGGCGGGATATTAAATTCAGCAATACAACTCCAAAAAACCTCAGCAGAAGATTTGTACCAACAAAGCAAAGTTCGATTGGATGAAGTGGTCAAATTAGGTACGGGTGCTATTGAAATCAAATCGGGATACGGGTTAACCCTGGATGCCGAATTGAAAATGTTGCGGGTCATTAAACGCCTTAAAGAGGATTATTCCATTCCAATTAAAGCAACGTTTTTAGGGGCACACGCGCTTCCAAAGGCATTCAAAACCAATAAAAAAGGCTATCTGAAATTGTTAATTGAAGATATGATTCCAAGGGTTGCCAAGGAGGGTTTGGCCGAGTTTATCGATGTGTTTTGCGAAACGGGTTATTTTTCGGTAGAAGATACAGATACAATTTTAAAAGCTGGAAGACAATTTGGATTGAAACCTAAAATTCATGTGAATCAATTTACCGCAATTGGGGGCGTGCAGATTGGCGTAAAATACGATGTCCTTTCGGTTGACCATCTTGAGGAAATGCGGGATGAGGATATTCAATCATTAAAAAATACACGTACGATGCCCGTTGCGCTTCCGGGGTGTTCCTATTTTTTGGGGATCCCATATACCCCTGCCCGAAAAATGATGGATGCCGGATTGCCCTTGGCATTGGCTACAGATTACAATCCGGGTTCGGCCCCATCGGGTAATATGAATTTTGCAGTGTCTTCGGCTTGCGTCAAAATGAAAATGACACCTGAAGAGGCCATTAACGCTAGTACCATAAATGGGGCTTATGCCATGGGGCTTCAAGATGAAGTAGGATCTATTACCAAAGGAAAATGGGCTAATCTAATTTTAACAAGGCCAATACCGTCTTATAGTTATATCCCCTATGCCTTCGGCTCAAATCATATTGAAAAGGTGTATTTGAAAGGAAAAGAAATAGTATGACCATGTTTGCTGATCTCAATATTACATATCGACCCGGAGATAAATCAGATTGGAAAGGAAGACCGACCAGTCAGGATTTAGGGGCACAATATTGGTATCAAGCAATTCAATGTGAAGATATAAGACGAATTGGCAAGGATACCTCGGGTTTCGGAATTATTGGCTATGCCTGTGATGAAGGCGTAAAGCGGAATTTGGGGAGGCCGGGAGCTAAGGATGGTTCAGGGCGCTTAAGGACGAAATTAGGAGGTGTGCCTGTTCACTTTGAAAACAAAAAAGTCATTGACTTTGGAGATGTTATCTGTAATGACAATGATTTGGAATCCTGTCGGGAAGCATTTTCAAAAAGTATTGCGACACTGATTTCAAATAATGTATTTCCCATCGGAATTGGAGGAGGACACGATATGGCCTTTGCACATTATAAGGGGTTGAAAGATGCCTTCCCAGATAAGCGCATCGGTATTATTAATTTTGATGCTCACTTCGATTTACGCCCTGTGGAACATCAGCCCAACTCTGGAACGCCTTTCTATCAAATTCTTCAGCAGTATGATAATGTGGATTATCTCCCTATTGGTATTCAAAAGCAATCCAATACAAAAGAGTTGTTTGAAATAGCGAAAAAGTTCAATGTCGAATTCATGTTGCACGATGAGCTCTATTCAAAAAAGGGTATCAAACAACTTTATAAAAAATTACGCAGAATCATGGACAATAATGATTATTTGTATGTCACCATTGATATGGATGGTTTTGCCTCGGCTTATGCACCTGGAGTTAGCGCGCCTTCGCCATTAGGTTTTACGCCGCAATTCGTTTTCGAAACATTAAAGGTTCTTTTAAAAAGCAAAAAGGTAATGTCCTTTGATATTGCAGAGCTTAATCCGCAGTTTGATAGGGATGCACAAACGCCGCTATTGGCTTCAAGATTGGTGGATTTTATGGTTGCAAATCATTTTTCTTAAGATTCCAAGACCAATTGTCTAATTTCTCTATGTAATACTTGTCGATTTTGTCAAAAAGCTAATACGGTCATCGCTTTTTTTCGATTTAGATAAAAGCACTCTGAAAAAGCTTGAAAGGTATCACATTTATTGTTAAATGGGCTGTCAATCCATACCTTTGCGGCCTAAATCTATGACTATGGCTAAAAATAAAAATGAATTGACCTTTGACGTATTGATCGAAATACCGAAAGGCAGCAGAAATAAATACGAATACGATTTTACATTAAATAAAATTAGGTTTGACCGTACATTGTTTTCGTCGATGATGTATCCCGGAGATTATGGATTCATTCCAGAGACGTTAGCATTAGATCAAGATCCTCTGGACGTTTTGGTGCTTTCTACTGAACCGTCCTATCCGATGGTGGTTATGGAAGTGAGGCCAATTGGCGTGTTCCACATGACCGATGAGAAAGGGCCAGATGAGAAAATCATCTGTGTTCCGGTGACCGATCCTGTATGGAGCCACCGAAGTGACATACACGATTTGAACCCACATAGGCTAAAGGAAATAGAGCATTTTTTCCAAGTATATAAGGACCTTGAGAAGAAAAAGGTAGATACAGGTGGATGGAGCAATGCTGAGGAAGCTCGTAAAATTTATCATGAGTGCGTAAAGCGTTATGAAGAAAGTGAGCATAAGAAAAAGCGTACTTTTGTAATCTAATTGTCAAATTGATAATTTATCGCAAAAAAAATTGAACCATCTTTAATCAAAGGTGGTTTTTTTTATCACATAGATTTTCCTATTTTTGGCGACATTGAAAAAAATCTATTAACCAAAAACTAACTAATAATCAGATGGATTTATTAATAAAAGGATTACCTGCTTTTGGTGTGTTGGCCTTACTGTTTGTATTTGTAAAAAGTGCATGGGTAAGTAAACAAGACCAAGGTACGGACAAGATGAAAAGGATAGCGAAGAACATCGCTGATGGTGCCATGTCCTTCCTAAAGGCGGAGTACAAAATCTTAGCCATTTTTGTAGTTGCCGTGGCTGTGCTGTTATTCTTTAAGGGAAGTAATGAAGAAGGCTCAAATGGTATGGTAGCCGTGTCATTTATTATCGGAGCGATATGTTCGGCTTTAGCTGGTTTTATCGGTATGAAAGTAGCGACTAAAGCTAACGTGAGAACCACGAGTGCGGCGAGGAATTCATTAGGTAAAGCACTAGAAGTTGCATTTGCCGGAGGTGCCGTAATGGGTCTTGGTGTTGTTGGACTTGGAGTTTTAGGTCTTAGTACATTATTTATGATTTATAGTGGACAAGGCTGGAGCATAGGAGAAGTACTTAATGTGCTTTCAGGATTTTCCCTTGGTGCATCCTCAATTGCATTGTTTGCTCGCGTAGGTGGCGGTATTTATACAAAGGCTGCTGATGTTGGAGCAGATTTGGTTGGAAAAGTAGAAGCTGGAATTCCTGAAGATCATCCACTTAACCCTGCAACTATTGCTGATAATGTAGGAGATAATGTAGGTGACGTAGCTGGTATGGGCGCAGATTTATTTGAATCATATGTAGGGTCTATAATTGGTACTATGGTTTTAGGTGCTGCGTTTACGCAAATACCTGCTTTTGCAAGTGCTTTTGATGGTTTAGGAGCAGTATATTTACCGCTTGTGTTAGCTGCAGTAGGTATTATAATGTCCATTATCGGAACGTTTTTCGTAAAAGTTAAAGATGGTGGTAACCCTCAAACCGCTTTAAATATTGGTGAATTTGGTTCTGCCGGTTTAATGCTAGTTGCATCTTACTTTATAATTAACCAAATGTTGCCAGAAACATGGGTGTTTGGAGGTAACGAGTTTTCTTCATTAGGTGTATTTTGGGCAGTTGTAGCTGGTCTAGTTGCCGGTTTAGCAGTTGGTAAAGTAACAGAATATTATACAGGAACAGGTACAAAACCTGTAAACTCTATTGTAGAGCAATCTGAAACTGGTGCAGCTACTACAATTATTGCTGGTTTAGGAGTTGGAATGATGTCTACAATGATTCCAATTCTTTTAATTGCCGCTGCAATTTTGGTATCGCACCATTTTGCTGGTTTGTATGGTATTGCGATTGCTGCAGTAGGTATGTTGGCAAATACAGGTATTCAACTTGCTGTTGATGCTTACGGACCTATTTCAGATAATGCTGGAGGTATTGCTGAAATGGCAGAGTTGGACCCTGAAGTACGTGAGCGTACGGATAAATTGGATGCTGTTGGTAATACAACTGCAGCCATTGGAAAAGGGTTTGCAATTGCTTCTGCAGCGTTAACGGCATTAGCTTTATTTGCTGCTTTTATGCAAACTGCAAATATAATTGCTATTGATGTGTCTAAACCAACAGTAATGGCAGGTTTACTTGTTGGCGGTATGTTGCCATTTGTGTTCTCTGCATTGTCAATGAATGCGGTAGGACGAGCAGCAATGGCTATGATTGAAGAGGTTCGTCGTCAATTTAGGGATATTCCAAAATTGAAAGCCGCTTTGGAAGTGATGCGTGCCGTAGATTCTGATATGAGTAAAGCTACGGAAGCGCAAAGAAAAACTTTTGATGAAGCCGATGGTGTTGCTGAATACGATAAATGTGTGGCAATTTCAACCAAGGCTTCCATTAAGGAAATGGTATTACCAGGTTTATTGGCCATTGCTGTACCGGTAGCCGTTGGTTTTATTGGCGGTGCGGAAATGTTGGGAGGTTTGTTAGCTGGTGTGACCACATGTGGTGTGCTTATGGCAATTTTCCAATCTAATGCCGGAGGTGCGTGGGATAACGCTAAAAAAATGATTGAGGAGCAAGGTAGGAAAGGTACTGACGCGCACAAAGCAGCCGTTGTTGGGGATACCGTTGGCGATCCATTTAAAGATACTTCAGGACCTTCTTTAAATATTCTCTTGAAATTGATGTCTGTTGTGGCATTGGTAATTGCACCAAGTATTGCGCTATCCGCTGATGCAGTGACGGCTTATGTTTCTGAAGACAATCAAATTGAGCAATTAGAAATCCAAAAGGAAATGAAAGTAGAATTGACCGAAACTAATGAAGAAGGTATCGTAAAAGCTGTAGTGACTACCACAACTGTTGAAAATGGTGAAACGTCCACCACTTATGAAACGATTACCGGAAAGAAAGCTGAGGTTGAAGCCAAAGTTAAAGCACTAAAAATCAAAGATGCTTCCTAAATAGGAAACTAACTAAACTAAACAACTATTTTTTGATTTTTGAAGCCACGTTTTGCGTGGCTTTTTTATTTCTGGAAGTGCAAGTCAAGTGTATTTCGAATTAACATTTAGCGATTAAGCTTAGTTCGATGTAAAGAATTTTGGAGTTGTCTCGCTCAATTTATGATGTACTTCTAAACCACATTCCAAAAATGAGGCGTATTCCTGTTCATTAGGCGTATAGGCCACTGGAACATTCAAAATGGTTTTAGCGTCCGGGCTAAGCAATACATAGTAGGGTTGGGAGTTCTTTTGAAAGAACTGAGTTTGATAATGTGCCCATTTGTGCCCATAGTTTTTAAGTTGCCGGGTCCCGCCGTCCAGACGCTCCACAAAAATTTGCTCGCTTTCCGGAAGTTCTTTTTTGTCATCCACATACAGAGAAATTAATACAAAATCATTCCGCAGAAAACCGTCAATTGTTTTGTCGGGCCAAACATGCTCTTCCATTTTTCTGCAATTCACGCAGGCCAAACCTGTAAAGTCAATCATAACAGGTTTGTTCTCCTTTTTGGCATAAGCCAGGCCTTCCTTTAAATCCTTAAAGCAGTCTAAATTGTTGGGGCAGTCGTTTGGATACAAGAAACTATAGCCAACCGGGGGTGCCAATCCGCTTAATAAGGTCAACGGAGTAAACGTATTGGTGTATTTGTTTACCCTAAAACCAGAAGCCAGATAAATGACAAAAGAAGCCACCATCACGCCTGTAGCTATTCGAAAAAAAGATAATTTTTTAACCGGTGAATCGTGTGGGAATTTGATTTTTCCAAAGAGATATAAGGCCAATCCTCCAAATACAATAATCCAAATGATTAGGAAAGGTTCAATTTTAAGCAGGTTCCAATGCGCCACCAAATCGGCATTGGAAAGGAATTTGAAAGCCAAAGCCAGTTCTAAAAAACCCAAAACAACTTTTGTTGAATTTAACCACCCTCCGGATTTTGGCAAGGCATTAAGCATGTTAGGAAACATAGCAAATAACGCAAAAGGCAAACCTAGGGATACCCCAAAACCGGCCATTCCAGAGGTCAATTGCCATGCCCCTCCATCAGAGGTCAACGAGCCTGCCAGCAATGAGCCTAATATTGGCCCAGTACATGAAAAGGACACAATGGCCAAAGTCAATGCCATAAAAAACACACCTACCAAACCGCCTGTGCTTTCACCTTGTGTGGTTCTCGTGGTCCAACTTGATGGCAGTGTCAATTCGTAATAACCGAAGAACGAAAAGGCAAAGAACACAAAAATCAAAAAGAAAATAATATTGAGCCACACGTTGGTGGACACCTCATTTAAAATATCGGGATTGACGGAATCCAGTAAATGAAACGGTATACTTAAAAGCACATACACCAAAAAAATAAAAAAGCCGTAAAGCAAAGCTTTTGAAATACCAGCACCCTGATTAGAAGTGCCTTTTTTTGTGAAAAAACTAACGGTCAAAGGAATCATGGGGAATACACAGGGAGTCAGTAATGCCAGAAGCCCTCCCAAAAACCCCAATCCAAAAATCCGCCATAGTGAATTGGAACTGGAATCTACTTCCAATGCTGTTGCGCTAGTCTCATTTTCACATTTGAAATCCGCTTTTTGAACATCAGTAGGCGACATCCCGTACAGTAGTTCATTGGCTTTGTCATTATCTATTTTGGGGACAATGCCGGAGGTATTATTTGTTTGTGCGTTGCCACTTAAATTGAAAATTAGTTCAACATCTGTAGGGGGCGTGCACTTTTCATCATCACAGGCCATAAACAAAACGGAACCTTCAATGATTTCAACATCTTTTAGGAGTTTAACCTTTTGCTTAAAAATGGCCGTTTTTTCGAAGTATTTGATGGTCATTTCAAACACCGAGTCAAAGACGGTAACGCCTTCCTCCTCTATTGTTTTTCCAATTAAATCGAAATCTTCACCAGATTTTATATAGGTGAACTCCGTTGGAACAGGACCAAATTCTGGAATGTCCTGAGCGTACAAATGCGACTTTTCCTCAATCGTTGCAATCGAAATTAAGTTGTATTCCGAATCCGAAATTTTCTCGAACTCAGTGCTCCATTTTACGGGGTTGTACAACTGGGAAAACCCCAAACTGGAACATAAAAGTAAAAATACAAATAGGAATTGTTTCATCTTGAGCTTAAATCTGTATGGGTAGATTAGGCGATTTATCTAGTATATCATTACAAAATAACAGTAATAAATCTACTTAGACGAAAGATGGCGGAATATTTAATAGTTTTTTAACTGCAAAATCGAGAAGGTCGTCTTAAAACAACCCGTTAATCTCAGCATCAATGGTATTGATAACGTGCCCTAAATCTTCTGGATTGTCCACAAAATTGAGTTTGTCCACATCCATAATTAGTAATTTTCCTTTGTCATAACCATGAATCCACGCCTCGTAGCGTTCGTTCAATCTGCTGAGGTAGTCTATACTGATAGAATTTTCATAATCGCGCCCACGGTTATGGATTTGGGCTACCAGATTTGGTATGGAACTTCTCAAATAAATCAATACATCAGGCCCTTGCACCAGGGATTCCATCAAATCAAATAGCGTCCTGTAGTTTTCATAATCCCTGTTGGTCATTAATCCCATGGCATGCAGGTTGGGCGCAAAAATATGGGCGTCTTCGTAAATGGTTCTATCTTGGATAATATTCTTCCCGCTTTCACGAATTTGCAGTACCTGACGGAATCGGCTGTTCAAAAAGTACACCTGAAGATTGAAACTCCAACGTTCCATCTGGTTATAAAAATCATCCAGATACGGATTGTCCACTACGTCTTCCAATTGGGCTTCCCATCTGTAATGTTTTGCTAGGAGTTTTGTTAGGGTAGTTTTTCCAGCGCCAATGTTTCCGGCAACAGCAATATGCATAATTTAATTCATTTTTATTTGGAATTCTTGGAGAGATTCAAAGTTGTAAATATACAAGGTTTCATTGGTTACAAAAAACTGAGGTATCAAAATATTATCAGTTTCTAAGGGAATCGATTCCTTGGCATCTTTGGCCAAATAGGAAAGTGTATTTTCCTTTTTTAGATAGACAACTTCGTTATTCTCTGCAATTTCGGTGTAGCCGTCATTTTTGATTTTTTTTACCAAACTCCCAAAATAGTTATAGACCCAAAGCGCCTCCTCAGTCAATAAATAGGCATAATTATAATTGCTCTTCAAATCTAAAATCGGGCTGTCAATAGGTTTCAAAGTTTGGGCTTTGGTGATTCCGGTTTTATAATCGAAAACTTCTAATAATTGAGTGTCTTGATTGAAAATCCAAATCGTATTGTCGTAACCTGTGGAAACGTGGGAGATATTTCTGTAGCTTCTTAGGGTATTAAAATCCACCTTGAAAATTTCGGCTAAGCGATTATCCAAAATGATGACGGTATTGAAGTCCTGATAAAATAAATTGATTTTCAATGGGTTGAAGCTGTTAGCAGTGGTCAACTTCCCCAATTGTAAATTATTGTAACTAATCGTGGTGTCCCTATTTTTTTTGTAGATAGTGTTAATTTTGGTGTAAAAAATGGTACCAAAATTATCAATACCGACGATACGGTCCGCTTTCATTGCTGATGTTTTCGTCTGCAAGAGTTCAACAGGGTTTTGCGAAAAAACACTGCAATAAAAGAGTATAAAAACAAGAAAAATGGTCTGCTTCATTTCAGATTGAAAAGTACAAAAATTGAACCATTATTGAACGTATCTTGTTGTGATAAACGTTTCATAATGCTTTCAATTGTTAAGAATTTAGATTTAAGCAAAAAATTAATGTTCAACAATTTAGTATATTTGTTAAACAAAATTTTAAAATATGAAAACCACCGTCATAAAAACCACTATCCTCGCCCTTCTGTTTTGTCTATCTTCCCTAAATTTTGCCCAAGAATTTCAGGGCAGGGCAGAATATGTGTATAAGGCACAAATGAATTTGGGTCGATGGGGGGCAAAAATGAGCGAGGCTCAAAAAAAGCAGGTGGCCACTCGGTTGAAAAACCGGCTGGAGAAGACTTATATTTTGGATTTCAATAAAGAAGCTTCTGTGTACAACGAATATGAAAAGTTGGATGCCTTCTCTGGGGCGACAGACTCATGGGGCAAAAATTTTATGCCAGGGGAACAGTATAAAAATGTAAAGACTAACACCTTCGTGCAAGATCAGGAGTTTTATGGAAAACGTTTTTTGATACAGGATAAGCTACTCGAAATCAACTGGAAAATGGGTGCTGAAACCAAACAAATTGGTAACTACAATTGTTTTAGGGCAACGGCATCGATACCTTCTGCGGAATTAGCATTTTGGGAATTTTCATGGGGCAGGTTGCGTCAGGAAACACAGGGGAATACAGAGGAGACCGCTGAAGCAAGTTCGGACGAAAAGGAAGAACCGGAAGAAATTCCCATGACCGAGGTGGAGGCGTGGTACACTCCGCAAATCCCAATTAGCCAAGGGCCGTCTGAGTTTTGGGGGCTTCCTGGATTAATTTTGGAACTCAATATCGGCACCACTACCATTCTGTGCTCTAAAATCGTAATTAATCCCCAAGAGAAAATAAAAATTGAGGCACCAAAAAAGGGACAGGAAGCTACCAAAAAGGAATATAAAGACATCATTTTCCAAAAGATGAAGGAATTCAGGGATAACAGAGGGGGAAGACGTTACAATAGGTCCTAGTCGTTTTTTAATCCCATTTTTATCTTCTTTAAAATCAGATGAATATGTCAGTTCGAGTGATTTTGAGGTACGAAAAATTGTATCGAGAACTATTTGTAAAAGTAAAATCCTTATGCTCGATACAAATTTCACTCATTTCAATTGTGAAATTCACTCGAAATGACAGAGATTTTCAAAATGGACAACGATTTTTTTAACATTTATTTAATAGTTTTGGTTTAAACCAAGGGCTTTCATTGATGTCAAATGAATGTTCAAAACGGTTGTTTGGGCAAATACTAACCACATCCAATTAAAACTTCATTATGACTTTCATTTCCCTTAAACGTATCCCCCCACTACTCCTTTTTTTATTTGTTTCAGTATTGATTAGTGCCCAAGATTTTCAAGGTAAGGCTATTTATATGTCCAAAACTTCTGTGGACATGAGCAATTTTGGTCGACCTGAAATGAGCGAGGAACAGAGAAAACGGATGGAAGAACGCTTAAAGACCATGTTCGAAAAAACATTTGTACTCACTTTTAACCGAACAGAATCTATTTATAAAGAAGAAGAAAAGTTGGAAGCTCCTAACCAAGGTGGATTTAGATTTGGGGCTATGATGTCTGGTGCTTTGGAAGGTATTCAGTACAAAAACATACAAAAGAAAGCGTCGCTTACAGAAATGGAACTGTTCGGCAAACTCTTTTTGGTAAAAGAAGAACTGCCCCAATTGAATTGGAAAATTACAGGCGAAACAAAAAAAATAGGCAGTTATATGTGCTTTAAGGCGACAGCTATAAAAACATGGGAAGATTTTGATTTTAGTTCAATTAGAAGGCCTCCAAGAAACGAAGATGAAGCTGAAGGTGAAGAACCTGAAACGGAGGAAGCCCCAAAGGAAACTGAAATTACCGCTTGGTACACGATGCAAATCCCTGTGAACCAAGGCCCCGGAAATTATTGGGGATTACCAGGGCTTATACTGGAAGTAAGTTCGGATAAAACGACAATTTTATGTTCAAAAATAGTGCTGAACCCCGAGGATAAAGCCAATATCAAAGAACCTACAAAAGGTAAGGAGGTCACCAAGGACGAATATGTGGAAATTGCCACTCAAAAGTTTCAGGAAATGCGCGAAAACTTTAGGCGAGGCGGTGGCCGAAGAGGAGGACAACGAGGCTAATCCAATAATACAAACCAAAAGCAAATGCAAAAACAACTGACCATAATTTTGGCCTTTTTAGTGTCACTAGGATATTCTCAAATTAAACTACAGGGTGTTGTAAAAGACAGTATCGGTACCCCTTTGGAACTTGCTAATGTGGTAGCGATCAATCAAGAAACTAGTGCTTTGGAGTCTTACGGTATCACCAATGATAAGGGTAAATTTATCCTTAGCCTAAGCAAAAATTCCACCTATAAATTGCAAGTCAGCTACATTGGTATGAAAACCCATGAGGAGATTTTGGACACCACTACCGAAGATATTGATAAGGACATAAGCATGGTTTTGGATAACCAATTGGATGCCGTGGAACTCACCTATGAAATGCCCGTAACCATTAGTGGGGATACCCTAATTTATAATGCCGATTCCTTTAAAAATGGCACCGAGCGTAAGCTGGAGGATATCCTGGAAAAACTCCCCGGGGTGGAGGTGAATGATGAAGGCCAAATTGAAGTGGAAGGACAACGCGTTTCTAAGGTGATGGTAGAAGGGAAGGATTTTTTTGATGGCGATTCCAAGCTGGCCACTAAAAATATCCCGTCCAATGCAGTGGACAAGGTACAAGTGTTAAAGAATTATGCCGAAGTGGGACAATTAAGTGGCGTAACCAACAATCAGGATAATTACGCCATTAACATTAAACTAAAAGAGGGTAAAAAAAGTTTTTGGTTTGGGAATGTGACGGCTGGTGGCGGTGCTTCAACGGACAATGAATTTTATGTGTTTCAACCAAAACTGTTTTATTACAGCCCAAAATACAGTATCAACTTAATTGGCGACTTGAACAATACAGGAGAACCCGCATTGACGCGAAGTGATTTACGGGGATTTGGAGGGGGCTTTCGTCCTCCAAGTAGGGATAGCGGTACCAATTTAAGTCTGGGAAATAACAGTTTGGGCTTTTTAGCAACACAAAACAATCGTGCACAGGACATTGAAAACAAATTGGCCTCGGGTAATTTTAGTTATTCGCCTACAAAGGCTTTGGATATAAGTGGTTTTGGTATTTTTAATAGTAGTCGCATTGATATTCGACAAAAACGGTCGGTGCAGTATACCAATCCAAATTTTGGAATCCCCGACGAAGAAACCGATCAAATGACTACCCAACGTTCAGATATTGGTCTGTTGAAATTAAGTACTTCTTATAAACCGAATGTGAATAATCAATTGGATTATGATGTGCTGGGGCGTGTTACGAAGGAATCGCAAGAGCAAAACTTATTTTCTTCTGTTATTGGTAATACAAACGAATTTGAAGACAATACACCCTACAGTATCAATCAGAATTTGAATTACTACTACACGCTGAACAACAACAATATTTTTGCTTTGGAAGTTCAGCATTTGTTACAGGACGAAGATCCGTTTTACAATGCTATTTTAGAGGATAAGGACAACTATGAAAGTATTGCCGACAATTTAGGGCTCGACCCCGATCAAATCGGATATAATGTAAACCAAAATAGACGCGTAAAGTCCAATCAAATGGATGCGAAATTGGACTATTGGAATATCCTAAATGACCGAAGTAATATCAATTTTACGTTGGGGGCTATGGTAAGCCAACAGGATTTCAATTCCAATTTGTTTCAATTATTGGATGACGGCACCAATTTTGACCCTGTACCAATAGATAATGACGGATTGGATACCAACGATACCCAATACAATTTTAGCGATTATTATTTGGGTTTGAAATATACCTTAAAATCTGGTATATTTACTTTTATTCCCGGGGTTTCGGCGCATGCCTACCGTTACGGCAATGAGCAATTCGGGGTAGAAACCCAGGATAATTTCGGGCTGGTATTGCCGAGTTTTGAAACCCGAATTCAATTTAAAAAGAGTGAAAGTTTGACTTTGCGCTATAACATGCGCAACCAATTTACGGACGTGACCCGTTTGGCTAGTGGTATTGTGTTGAACAGCTTTAATAGTATTAATATTGGGAACCCGGAATTGCAAAATGCGGTAACCAATAATGTCAGCTTGTTCTATCGCAGTTTTAATCTATTTAATTACACCAATGTGTTTGCCTCCGTAACCTATAGCAATGCGGTAGACCAAATTCGGTCTATTGCAGACTTTGAAAGTGTAGTGCGTACCAACAACTTTTTTAATTCGGGGTTTGCCGACGAAAGTGTTACTTCCTTTGGAAGGGTTCAGCGCACATTTGGTAAGTTTCGATTGAGCTTAAACGCAAGGGTAAGTTATAGCAAGTTTAATCAGTTTGTACAGGGGGAACGCTCTATAAACGAAAGTTTTTCCCAAAGCTACACCCCCGAGATTCGCAGTAATTTTAAGGAAGCTCCTAATTTTAGAATTCGATACAGATACGCTGTAAATAATAATGAACAGGGAGGCAGGACTACAAAGTTTACAACTAACGCTCCTTCCATTGATTTTGATGCCTATATCTGGAAGAAATTTACCTTTTTAACCGACTATACCTATAACCGACAAAGTAACCCGAATGGCTCCCCACAGGAATTTGAAATTTGGAACGCCTCGCTATCTTATAGAAAGAATAGGGATGCCAAATGGGAATATACCATTAAAGCCACTAACTTGCTAAATACCACACGGCAAGTGCAAAACGGTAATAATAATGTATCGGTTTTTGCTTCGGAATATTTTATACAGCCTCGGTTTGTGACCTTTCGATTGCGGTATGAGATTTAGGAGGTTTGCTTATAGCCCTGTATAAAACATGTTGCGTTGTTTTAAAACTAAAAGTAAGTAATCTAAAAGCTAGCAATAAGATTTATACTTCGTTCCAAACAGTTTTATTTAACATTATTCAATACAAAAGGAACGTGAATTTCAAAACTATCATTTGTTGTTGAAGTCCAAGGTCCTAAAACCATCAATGTTTCCAAAATACGTTCCTTAATTTTATTAATAGTTAATTCAGAATGTTTAATTGTTTTTAACTTATTTGGAGAATTAGTTTGAGCTATATATGGGAATGATAAATTGCTAGAATTATAATTAATATTTTCAGCATATTTTATGTCTTCAATTATTAGAATTCCATTTATCACTTTTGCCGTAATTTTAAAATCGTAGTCTGTGATAGTATTCATTAAAACAAATGGAACATTTAGTAAATCTATAAATTCTTTATTTGAAACTATGTTACCATCAAAAGGTATGTTTCCAGATAAATGTTTTCTTGTAGGGTAGTACATGATTATATATTCTCCGCTTTCATCCTCTCGAGGCAAGTAACTTTTTTTTATCTTAGTTTGGCTAGAAACTAATGATTCGCCATTATCAAAATCGTAAGAAGCAATTATTTTTTTTCCTTTACTATCATAAGTATTCCAAATTCCTGTTGGTTTTCCATTTTGATAGGTTCCTTTTTTAATAATTTTTCCTTTTTTGCTGAAATATAGCCACTCTCCCTTAGGCAGGTTATTTTCAAATTCAGCTTTTAATTTAGGATTCCCATCAAAATCAAATAATTCATATTTGCCATTTAGTTTTCCATCAATAAATTCTATACTACTAATTAATTTTCCGTTTTCGTTTTTAACAGTCCAGATTCCATCTTTATTTCCGTTATTATAATTTCCTCTTTCAACCAGACCATTTGTACAACTTAATTTGTATTCTACGTCGCGAATAGTATTATCATTATTTGAATAGTTTATTACTTCGGTACAGTTACAATGCTCATAATTTGTTGTTTTTTGGGCATAGGAAAATTGAAGGCAATTAATGCTTAAGGAAAATAGGATAAGTAAGACTTTATTCATTTTGATTTTTTGGGATTAATTGTTTGTATCGGTTAAGATATAGTTCCGTTTGAATGAAATATATCGTCCGACAAGCGAAGTTAGCGGAAAAATTCTACAAAGTCAAGTTGAAAATAACTAAAAAAGACCACTAAAAAGTGGCCTTTTTCAAAACTATATTAATTCAAAAATTAATCTCTCAACACATGAATCACACCCGTAATGGTATGCGGATTGCCTTGGCGGTCTTCGTAGCTACCGCTAAAGTTGATATCGATATATTCACCAACATTGCCTAAGGCGGTTACGTTGTACATAATGTTATTGTTGTTTTCCGAGATAGAGATACATTCACCAATAAAGATACCAGTGTCGTTCATGTCTTGAAAATCCAGGGTGTCATATGTGCCTGTGTGTGGCGCATCGTTAAGCGTTCCAAATAAATAGAAACAACCTTTGCTAGTACCACTTTCCGTTTGTCCAGAAATGTTTAAGCTATTGTCACTATTGCCTCCTGTAGCCATAAAGCTGGCTTGGATGTTGGTGGTGACCAGTAGCTCGTCAGTATCATCAACGGTATATTGTATAAACTCCGATACGGCATCGCAGGCCAATAGGTTGCCTAAATTTGTGGCGTCGGTATCGAAGGTATAATTAATGGCGCCAGTGGTTTGTAAATTATTCGTGTCCACAGCTTCAATTGAAAAACTATCGGACGTTGCACAACGTAATAAATTGATTTCAAAAGCACCGTCGGTTACCGAATCATAGAAGGTTTGGTCTCCGTATGTTAAAACCACATAACCGTTTGTGATCGGGTTTTCGTTACAATCGGCAAACGTTCCAAATACAGTTTCGTTGATAATATTGGAGTCTTCCTGGACTACTACAGTGATGTTGTCATCGGCATTGTAAGGGCCAATCATTGAAGTATAAATCACGTTTGAACCACAAACAGCAAAATCATAAACATTAATCTCCAAGGTTTCACCGCTAGGTACCAATCCGCAAACTTCTCCAAGTTCGTTGGTGTAACCGCTACGGGTTCCAAAAGTAGTACTGGTAATGGTAACTCTGGTATTGGCAAAGGCCGTTTCATCACCATTCATAACTGTAACACAAAGGTTGATAGCTTCTGCAGGAATATCGCAATTCCAGAAGGAAAAATGCTTAACGGAACCAATATAATTACTACCCACCAAAGTGGCTTCACCTTCTTCAATCCAGTAGCCTTTATCTTCGTCAAAATACCAAAGGGGAATAGTGCTTGGAGCCATAGATAGCAAACTAGCATCTACAGGAATTTTAATTTCTGCTGAACTATTTTCGCCTAAATTCAAATCTTCGCCGCCAGCTCCTCGCAGTTCCACTGCTAGCATGCCTAAGGTTTGCAACATACGTTCTTCATTTGAGGCGTTTGCGGCATAAAGCATCCCGGGCATCTGCATTACTACGTTTTCATCAGTTGGGTCAAGGTGATGAATTATAACATCTAAATCACCAGTATACGGCGTGCCATCTTCCTTGATATAATCTCCTTTTAAGCTAACAGAAGCGCCATTAGGGATGGAGATGGTTTTTTCTGTGCCACTAGACGTTGAACCCGCAACGGTTTCTGCTAAAAGCATAATGCTCACTTTATTGACGCCATTGGTCGGAACTAAGGCTCGCGAACCATGGATGTAGCCTGCTTTTTCAGCCTTTACATATGCAAAGCGTTGGTTTACTTGAGCATCTTCGAAACTAAATACGCCGTTTTCATCGGTTTGTACTTGATCCGTACCGATGGTAATGGTTACATTTTCTAGGGGGTTGCCGTTGCTGTCTACAACATTTCCTAAAAAGGATCGTGTAATTTCATTGCCAAAATATTCACTGAAGTTTGACGGGGTGTCGTTTTGTTGGTCGTCACCAGAAACGTTGTCTTTATCGCAGGACAATAGTGCCCCAAAAAGACAAAGGGTAAACAATAGTTTAAGTTTCATAATCATGATTATTTGTAGGTTAAACAATTTGGGTAATGACAGCTTTAGCAGTCATCTGCTAATATAACAGTTTGCATCGATAAATTCCTACCCTCTAGGCCGATAAAAATAAAAAATCCTTTGAACGACTGGGCTCAAAGGATTTTTTTCAAAGTATTTTAACTGTGGATTATAGATTAAATGCGGCTTTAACTTTGTCCACATAATCTAGCTTTTCCCATGTAAATAGCTCCACGTCTAATGTTACATTTGCTCCATTAGCTTGACTAAACGTTTTGGTTACCGTTCTGTTGGTACGTCCCATATGTCCGTAAGCAGCCGTTTCACTGTACATTGGGGAACGCAGTTTTAAGCGGGTTTCAATAGCGTATGGACGCATATCGAAAATTTCGGATACTTTTTCGGCGATTTCCCCGTCCGATACATCTATTTTTGAAGTGCCATAGGTGTCGATAAAGATTCCCATGGGTTCCACCACGCCAATAGCGTAGCTTACCTGAACTAGTACTTCATCAGCAACCCCGGCCGCCACCAAGTTTTTTGCGATATGTCGTGTAGCGTAAGCCGCACTTCTGTCCACCTTACTTGGGTCTTTTCCCGAGAATGCACCACCGCCGTGAGCGCCTTTGCCACCATAAGTGTCCACAATAATCTTTCTACCTGTTAAGCCTGTATCTCCATGAGGGCCACCGATTACGAACTTGCCTGTTGGGTTGATGTGGTATTTAATATCGTCGTTAAATAGTTTTTGAAGATGCTCTGGCAATTTGGCCACAACACGTGGGATTAAAATTTCAACGATGTCTTTTCTGATTTTTGCTAGCATGACGTCATCATCCCCAAAATCATCGTGTTGGGTGGATACCACAATGGCATCGATACGTTGCGGTACATTGTCATCGCTATATTCAATGGTGACCTGGCTTTTGGAATCAGGTCGTAAATAGGTAATATCTTTATTTTCGCGTCGGAGTGCCGCCAATTCTATCAAAATACGATGTGACAGATCCAATGCCAAAGGCATGTAATTTTCCGTCTCATTTGTGGCATAACCGAACATCATTCCTTGGTCGCCAGCACCTTGCTCTTCTTTTGTAGCACGGTCTACACCTTGATTGATGTCTGGAGATTGTGGATGAATGGCGGAAAATACTCCACATGAATTGCCGTCGAACATATACTCGCCTTTGGTGTATCCAATTTTGTTGATGGTGTTTCTGGCTATTTTTTGAACATCCAAATAGGTTTTGGATTTTACTTCACCGGCAAGTACCACTTGACCAGTGGTTACTAGGGTTTCGCAAGCAACTTTAGAGTCTTCATCAAAGGCCAAAAAGTTATCGATTAAGGCGTCGCTAATTTGATCGGCTACTTTGTCCGGGTGGCCTTCCGACACACTTTCCGAAGTAAATAAATATGGCATATTACAATAATTAAAGAAGCAAGATTTGACGGAAAACGTCTCAGGAGTTTACACTGCCTTTAGCATTTTTACTACATCTTTTATGATAAGATGTAAGAGGTTGCAATCAGTCAAATCTTTCCTCTGTGATTTGTGAGGTGCAAAAGTAAAAAAAATAAGGAAAAAGAATGGGGATTTTAGTTTTTTTCATATTGAAATTAGGTCAATTCATTTTATTTCCAAATATTTGTTATTCTCAAATGAAAAAACAAGTTTTAAATATCATTTCTGTTATTGTCATTGTGATTATTTCACATTGATAGGAAGTGCTATTTAATACGAGAAAAAATATACAAGCCTTCCTAATTTATTAGGAAGGTTTTTTTTACGACTTTTTTTTCATTTGAACATCATAAAAAATTGAGTTTAATTAACTGTAAATCAATTGTTTGTTAAAATTTTTAATGCAGTGAATTTAACCTGTTAAAATGAGAAGGGATTCAAGGAACGGCATAAAGAAGTATTTTCGTTTCTTGAATTAAAGGATTATTGTTAAAATTCTTAATGAAATAGAAATATTCGCAGCTAAATCAACTATAACCTAAAACTATTTTCAATAAAAATGAAGGAACTAAACAAATATAGCAAAAGACTTACCCAGGATGAATCTCAGCCGGCTTCGCAGGCCATGTTGTATGCGGCAGGCTTGACCGATGAAGATATGAAAAAAGCGCAAGTGGGCATTGCCAGTACGGGTTATGATGGCAACCCTTGTAACATGCATTTGAACGGTCTTGCGGCAGAGGTGAAAACGGAATGCAATATTGCTGGTTTAGTTGGTTTGGGGTTTAATACTATTGGCGTAAGTGATGGTATTTCGATGGGAACCTCGGGAATGAATTATTCCTTGGCATCACGTGATTTAATTGCGGATTCCATTGAAACTGTAATGCAAGCGCAAAGCTATGATGCGCTAATTCCTGTAGTGGGTTGCGACAAAAATATGCCCGGTGCCGTAATAGCGATGTTGCGGTTAAACCGACCTTCTATTATGATGTACGGGGGTACCATTAAATCTGGAAACTACAAGGGTAAAAAATTGAACGTGGTTTCTGCTTTTGAAGCTTTGGGCCAGAAAGTTGCTGGTGAAATAGATGAAGAGGAATACAGGGAAATTATAAAACGGTCTATCCCAGGTGCTGGAGCCTGTGGTGGGATGTACACTGCAAACACTATGGCGTCCGCCATTGAGGCCATGGGATTTGCCTTGCCATATAACTCTTCGATTCCTGCTGAAAACCCCAATAAGCTATCGGAAGCGGAAAGATATACAAGGGCTATCAAAAACCTCTTGGAATTGGATTTAAAGCCTTTGGATATCATCACTAAAAAATCCTTGGAAAATGCGGTTACGGTGGTGAATGCCCTTGGGGGCTCTACTAATGCGGTGTTGCACTTTTTGGCCATCGCCTTTGCTGCGGATATCGATTTTACGCTGGAGGATTTTCAGCGCGTAAGTGATAGAACCCCTTTAATAGGGGATTTAAAACCAAGCGGTAAGTATTTAATGGAGGACGTTCATGGGATTGGAGGTATTCCTGCAGTAATGAAATATCTATTGGAAAAGGGCTATCTGCATGGAGATTGTTTAACCGTTACCGGGAAAACTTTAGCTGAGAATTTAGCTGATGTAGAACCATTGGAATTTGAAGACGATCAAGATGTCATTTATCCAGCGGACAAGGCTTTAAAACCTTCTGGAAATTTACAGATTTTATACGGGAATTTGGCAACTGAAGGTGCTGTGGCAAAAATCTCTGGAAATGAAGGCTTGGTTTTTGAAGGCAAAGCCGTCGTTTATAATAGTGAGCAAGAGGCAAATACAGGGATAAGCAATGGCGATGTGGAGAAAGGGGATGTGGTCGTTATCCGTTATGTCGGTCCTAAGGGCGGACCGGGAATGCCAGAGATGTTGAAGCCTACTTCCATGATTATGGGTGCAGGTTTGGGTAAATCGGTAGCATTAATTACCGACGGTAGATTTTCAGGGGGTACCCATGGATTTGTGGTGGGGCACATCACCCCCGAAGCACAGTCAGGAGGAACTATTGCTTTGATTGAAACAGGTGACCGTATCAGGATTAGTGCGGAAGACAATTCAATTAACGTCCTATTATCAGATGAGGAATTGGCTAAAAGAAAAGCGGCGTGGGTAGAACCACCATTAAAACATAAAAAAGGAATACTTTATAAGTTTGCAAAATCGGTTGCTTCAGCTTCCAAAGGTTGTGTAACGGATGCATTTTAAATTTCTGCGCGGTCACTGAGCGGAGTCGAAGTGAAAGCAGAAATCTCATAAATTTAAGTGGGGATTATGAAGACAGAAACCATAAAAAAAGAAGAAAACAAAACGGCTAAGACCGAACGTATAACTGGCTGTGAGGCTATTATTAAATGTTTGATCGCCGAAGGCGTTGATATCCTTTACGGCTACCCCGGAGGTGCAATAATGCCAGTTTATGATGAATTGTTCAAATATCAAGGGCAAATCCATCATGTGTTGACCCGTCATGAACAGGGTGCGGCGCATGCCGCCCAAGGCTATGCCAGGATATCTGGTAAAGTAGGTGTTGCTATGGCGACTTCCGGCCCTGGTGCGACCAACTTGGTGACAGGAATTGCGGATGCGCAAATTGATTCTACGCCAATCGTATGCATCACCGGTCAGGTGCCTTCACATTTATTGGGGACTGATGCGTTTCAGGAAACTGATATCGTTGGTATTTCAACTCCTGTAACAAAATGGAATGCTCAGGTTACAAAAGCTTCAGAAATCCCAGAAGTAATTGCAAAAGCCTTTTACATTGCCAAAAGTGGAAGGCCAGGTCCTGTATTGATCGATATTACCAAAGATGCCCAATTTGAGGAATTCGATTTTAAATATGAAAAGTGTACGGCGGTTAGAAGCTACAACCCTACTCCGAAAACGGATATAAATGCTGTAAAGGAGGCAGGCGAAATCATCAATAACGCAAAGAAACCTATGATTGTTTGGGGGCAAGGCGTTATTTTGGGTAAAGCTGAAGAAGAGCTAAAAGCGGTAGTTGAAAAATCAGGCGTTCCTGCTGCATGGACTATTCTTGGGGCTTCTGCTATTCCAACCTCCCATCAGCTAAATGTTGGTATGGTGGGAATGCACGGTAACTATGGTCCAAATAAATTAACCAATGAGTGTGATGTGTTGATTGCTATCGGGATGCGCTTTGACGACCGTGTTACAGGTGATTTAAATACTTACGCAAAACAAGCCAAAATTATTCATTTTGACATTGATCCAGCTGAAATCAACAAGAATGTAAAAGTTGATTTAGCAGTTTTGGGAGATTCAAAAGAAAGTTTAGCCTTGTTGCTTAATGAACTAAAAGAGAATTCCCATGATAAATGGCTTCAAGAATTTAAAGATTTATATGCTATTGAATACGAAGCCGTCATCAAAAATGATTTATTGCCCGAAAAGGAAGGCCTTACCATGGGTGAGGTTTTAAAGGAAATCAATAATTATACTAATGGTGATGCAGCCATTGTGTCGGACGTAGGGCAACATCAAATGATTGCGTGCCGTTATGCGGAGTTCAATAAGTCTAAAAGTAATATCACATCAGGTGGTTTGGGTACAATGGGCTTTGCTTTGCCGGCGGCGATTGGTGCAAAAATGGCAGAACCAAGTCGAGAGGTTGTTGCCATTATTGGCGATGGTGGTTACCAAATGAACATTCAAGAACTTGGGACAATTTTCCAACAGAAGGTGCCTGTTAAAATAGTGGTGTTAAACAACGAATTTTTAGGAATGGTACGTCAGTGGCAACAGTTGTTTTTTGACAAACGCTATGCCTCTACTGAAATGACCAACCCCGATTTTGTGACTATTGCCAAAGGTTATCATATTGATGCCAAGCGTGTTACAAAGCGAGAAGAGCTAGCCGATGCTGTTAAGGAAATGATTGAGTCTGATGCATCATACTTCTTGGAAGTTTGTGTGGAGAAAGAAGACAATGTATTCCCAATGATTCCTTCGGGAGCCTCTGTTTCAGACATTAGGCTAAGTTAAGTCAGTATTTAAAAAGATTATAATGAGTCAAGACATTAAAACATTCACAATATCGGTTTACACTGAAAATAATATCGGACTGCTTAATCGTATTTCGGCTATTTTTCAACGTAGGCATATCAATATCGAAAGTTTAACCACATCGCAATCTGAAATTAAAGATGTCAATCGTTTTGTAATTGTGGTAAAAATTACTGAAGACCAAGCCATCAAAGTGGTGCGTCAGATTGAAAAGCAAGTAGAAACTATTCGGGCGTATTATCATACGAATGAAGAAACCATTTTTACCGAAAACTGCATGTTCAAGATAAGGAGTGAATTGCTTTTTGAAGAACCACAAATTCAAAATATTATAAAAGACAGTGAATCAAGAATCGTTACTGTTAATCGTGAATTTTTTGTTTTGGAAAGTACTGGAAGACGTCATGAAATTGAAAAGTTAAGAGAGAAATTGGATGCCTTTGGTATCATGCAATTTGTGCGTTCGGGCCGTATTGCGGTTACCAAGGATGAAATGAAAGTTTCTGAAATACTAGAAGAATTTAGAAATCAATAACAAATCAAAATTAAATAAAAGCATCGTAAAAATTTAAGATGCGAACAGACTATTAAATTAATAAATAACAATGGAAAATTATTTTAACACACTTACATTAGCTGGGAAATTAAACCAATTGTCTAAATGTAGATTTATGGATGCCTCGGAATTTGCTGACGGTGTAAATGCATTAAAAGGCAAAAAAATTGTGATTGTAGGTTGCGGAGCCCAAGGGTTGAACCAAGGATTGAATATGAGGGATTCCGGATTGGATATTTCATACACATTGCGCGAGGTCGCCATAAAAGAAAAGCGTGCATCTTACGTAAACGCTACCGAAAACGGATTTAAAGTGGGGACTTACGAAGAGTTGATTCCAACGGCTGATTTAGTGTTAAATCTTACTCCAGACAAGCAACACACCAATGTGGTGAATGCCGTTATGCCTTTGATGAAAAAAGGAGCTACCTTATCTTATTCCCACGGTTTCAATATTGTTGAAGAAGGAATGAAAGTACGCGAAGATATCACTGTAATCATGTGTGCTCCAAAGTGTCCGGGTTCAGAAGTACGTGAAGAATACAAAAGAGGTTTTGGAGTTCCAACTTTGATTGCTGTGCATCCAGACAACGACCCTGAAGGAAAGGGATGGGCGCAGGCCAAAGCTTATGCAGCGGCAACAGGAGGTGACAGAGCAGGCGTTTTGGAATCGTCCTTTGTGGCTGAGGTAAAATCGGATTTAATGGGTGAGCAAACCATCCTTTGCGGATTATTACAGACAGGTTCTATTCTTTGTTTTGATAAAATGGTTGAAAAAGGCATCGACCCAGGATATGCGTCGAAGCTGATTCAATATGGTTGGGAAACCGTTACTGAAGGTCTAAAGTATGGTGGTATCACTAATATGATGGACCGATTGTCCAATCCTGCAAAAATTAAGGCTTTTGAGTTATCTGAAGAATTGAAGGACATCATGAGGCCATTATTCCAGAAGCACATGGACGATATTATGGAGGGCAACTTCTCTAGTGGTATGATGGCCGATTGGGCTAATGGCGATGCAAAATTATTAGGTTGGAGAGCTGAAACTGCTGAAACCGCTTTTGAAAAAACGCCAGCGGGTGATATGGAAATTAGTGAGCAAGAATACTATGACAATGGCGTTTTAATGGTGGCTTTGGTAAGAGCTGGTGTGGAATTGGCTTTTGAAGCTATGACTGAATCGGGAATCATTGATGAATCTGCTTATTACGAATCTTTACATGAAACACCATTAATTGCAAACACTATCGCTAGGAAGAAATTATACGAAATGAACCGTGTGATTTCTGATACTGCGGAGTACGGTTGTTATTTGTTCGACCACGCGTGTAAGCCTTTATTGAAAGACTTCATGAAGGGTATTGATGTAGATGTTATTGGAAAGCCTTACGCCAAGGACAACGGTGACGGTGTGGACAATGCTAAGTTAATTGAAATCAATGCGGCTTTAAGAAATCACCCGGTTGAAAAAATCGGTACATTCTTAAGAGAGTCCATGACCGCCATGAAACCAATCGTTTAAGCTAAACTAAACTATACTGCACATTGAAAAATGTTGCGAAATCCCTACGTGAATTCACGCGGGGATTTTTTTATGCATAAATTCTAAAGATGTGTTTTTAGTGTATCTCAAAATATTAATTTGCGTAACTTGCAGATAAAATTGTCCATCAGTTTTTAAGGTTGACAAGTTTCGATTTATATCATGCACAGTACCACCTATTTTCCTAATATTAGCGATATCAAAACAGCGGCTGTTACCATTCAAAATATTTCGGAGGTGACGCCTTTGGGTAAAAGCTTAAGATTCTCGAAACAGTACGGTGCAAACGTGTTTTTGAAACGAGAGGATTTGCAACAGGTTCGCTCTTATAAGATCCGTGGAGCATATAATAAAATAAGCTCTTTGTCTGCTGAAGATGCAAAAAAAGGAGTGGTATGCGCCAGTGCAGGGAATCATGCCCAAGGTGTAGCTCTGTCGTGCAAGTTGCTTCAAATTGAAGGCACTATTTTTATGCCAACACCTACCCCTAAACAAAAGGTAGAACAGGTTGAAATGTTTGGTGAGGATTTTATTAAAATAAAGCTGGTTGGAGATACATTTGATGATGCCTTTTACGCTGCTAAAGAAGAATGTGAGCGACTCAATAAAACATTTATACACCCGTTTGACGATCATAAAGTCATTGAAGGACAGGCTACAATTGGACTGGAGATTTTGGAGCAATCCAAGGATCAAATAGATTACTTATTTATGCCTATTGGCGGCGGTGGACTGGCGGCTGGGGTTTCAACGGTATTTAAGAAATTATCTCCACAAACAAAGATTGTTGGGGTAGAACCGGAAGGAGCACCTTCAATGGTCACATCGCTTAAGAACAATAAAAACACAACACTGGAAAAGATAGACAAGTTTGTAGACGGTGCTGCTGTTAAACGAGTTGGAGATTTGACGTTTCCGATTTGCCAACAGAATCTTGACGGTGTTATCACTATGCCAGAAGGAAAGATATGCCAAACCATTTTGGAGATGTACAACCGGGATGCCATTGTGGTTGAGCCTGCCGGGGCTTTAAGTTTGGCTGCTTTGGATTTTTATGCCGACAAGATCAAAGGTAAAAATGTAGTGTGTATCGTCAGTGGTAGTAATAATGATATCACCCGAACCCCTGAAATTAAAGAAAGAGCATTACTCTATAAAAACCTGAAGCACTACTTTATTGTAAAATTTCCCCAAAGGGCCGGAGCATTAAAGGAATTCGTGGTGGATATCTTAGGTCCGAATGATGATATTACCCATTTTGAATATACCAAAAAAACCAATCGTGAGAATGGTGCAGCGGTGGTTGGTATTGAACTGAAATCTTCTGCAGATTTGGAGCCACTGATTACCAAAATGAAAGAGCGAAACTTTTATGGAGACTACTTAAATAATTCCCCAGACTTGTTCCGGTTTTTGGTTTAACGAATTCTTGAAATTAACATTGAGATTTATTTCCGTTTGAGTGTCCCCTCTAGGAAGAGGGGAGTCAGGGGTGTGTTAAATTGAATTTAACGGAATGGGGCATTTGACACCTCCCTTAATCCCTCCTTTTTAGGAGGGAAACGGTTCCGTTAAGAACAGTAGCGCGTCGTAAGTAGGTTAAAGGGCGCGTTTAAAACCCGTTCGAAGAACTTCAATTAAATAGACAAAATCCACGCAATCGATATAGTCGATTTTCCATGTAAAATTGTTGTTAAATCCTAAGTTTTATTCTGTTTTGACGACTTCAATTAAAAGAAGTTATCCCAAATAATGGGTATCTTAGCACCGCTAAAAACTAAAACAATGAGTAAAATATCAACACGTATTCCAGAAGAATTTCAAATCCAATCGTTATTGCACCAAACGACTTATTTGGTGGACGGTGAATTAAAACAATGGAAGGGTGATACTGCCGAGATCTACTCCACCATATCTTCAACGGAAAAATACAAACCAACGTTGTTGGGAACTATTCCACAGTTGGGCGGGGATGAGGCCATGGAAGCTTTGGATTCGGCCGTAAAGGCGTATGGCAATGGGCAAGGATTGTGGCCAACAATGAAGGTGGAAGATAGAATTGCCTGTATGGAAAAATTTGTGGAGCAAATGAAGACCAAACGGGATGAGGTGGTGAAACTCTTGATGTGGGAAATTGGCAAAAACCTACCAGACTCCCAAAAGGAATTCGACAGAACTATAGAATATATTTACGATACCATCGAAGCTTACAAGGATATAGACAGGGATTCAGCGCGTTTTCAAAAACATTCGGGAGTACATGCCCATATTCGTAGAGGCCCTTTGGGAGTGGTACTGTGTTTAGGACCGTATAATTATCCGTTAAACGAAACCTTTTGTTTACTGATTCCAGCATTGATGATGGGGAATACAACAATTTTTAAACCTGCAAAATTAGGAGTACTTTTAATTTCGCCATTGTTGGAGGCCTTTCAAAACAGTTTCCCAAAAGGGGTTGTAAATATTGTTTATGGCCGTGGGCGTGTATTGGCAACACCGATTATGGAATCGGGCAAGGTGGATGTTTTGGCATTGATCGGTAACAGTAAATCTGCTAACGCTCTACAAAGTCAGCACCCAAAGGGCAATAGGCTACGAATGGTGTTGGGCTTGGAGGCCAAAAACCCCGCAATTGTTTTGCCTGATGCGGATTTGGATTTGGCCGTTGAGGAATGTATCACGGGTACCTTGTCCTTTAACGGGCAACGCTGTACGGCATTGAAAGTGTTGTATGTGCACGAGTCGATTGTGGAAGAATTCAACAGACGTTTTGCTTATAAAGTAGATCAATTAACATTTGGAAACCCATGGGAGGACGGTGCAAAATTAACACCACTGCCTGAAGTGGATAAGCCAGGGTATATCCAAGAGTTGATTGACGATGCTGCCGAAAAAGGTGCCAAAATATTAAATACAAAAGGAGGGCAAACCACAGATAATTTTATTTTTCCGGCAGTACTGTTTCCGGTAAACAAGGATATGCGCCTATTTAAAGAAGAACAGTTTGGACCTGTAATTCCAGTAGTTCCATTTTCCGATATTGAAGAACCTATAAATGATATGGCAGAATCAGATTACGGACAGCAAGTCAGCCTGTTCGGGAAGAATGTGAATACCCTTTCACCATTAATTGATACTTTGGTAAATCTTGTATGCCGTGTGAATCTAAACAGCTCTTGTCAGCGTGGGCCAGATGTTTATCCGTTTACGGGACGAAAGGATTCGGCAGTGGCCACCTTAAGTGTGCACGATGCCCTACGTTCCTTTTCAATCAGAACTTTTGTAGCCTCAAAGGACAACGACTACAATAACGCAATATTAAATGAGCTATTGGATAAGAAAACCTCCAATTTTATTAGTACAGATTATATTTTGTAAATTTTCTGTTTATAATCATCAAAAAAAGTAATGTTTGTAACGGCGATTCGCCTATTTAGAAAGATTCTAATATAGCGTTAATCTTTCTCAACTGGGTAAATCATAAAACTAATTTGAGCAGTAATATTTATCTTTGCAAAAAAAAAACAAGGTTATGAAAACGATTAAAATTTTATTTACTGGGGTGATATTAGCGTCATTAGTTTTTAGCTGTGGTGGTGAAAAAAAGAAAGAATTGCCAGCGCAGAAAATGAAACTTGGCACGAAAAAAGAGGAGAAAAAAGTAGATGACAGTGTTGCTAATTTAGTTGTTGCAGGAAATGATGCCATGCAATTTGATAAAAAGGAGCTTAAAGTAAAAGCGGGTCAAAAAGTAAAACTAACATTAAGGCATACTGGAAAAATGGATATCAATGTTATGGGACACAATATTGTTATTTTAAAACAAGGAGTTGATATTACCGCATTTGGAAATAAGGCAGCCACGGCAAGGGATAATGGCTATATCCCAGCAGATGCAGAAGGTGATATCATTGCAATGACTAAATTAATTGGTGGTGGCCAAACCACATCCATCGAATTTGATGCGCCTGCTCCTGGTACTTACGATTTTATCTGTAGTTTCCCCGGTCATTATGCCTTAATGAAAGGGAAGTTTATTGTTGAGTAATAGCAAACCAATTGTTGTTATTCCCCAATGGCGTATAAAATGCCACCTAAAATATGTTTAAGGAATAAAGGCTCCGAATAGCTTTCATTCGTATGGCCCAAGGCAGTATAAAAGGCACGGCCTCCAAGTGTTTCGTGGTGCCAAGCAATAGGGTGAAAGTTGCCATGTTTCCCGCCCTTATAGCTATCTTCATCAACAGTTAGGATCACTTTCACGTTGGGGTTCATGTTTTTAAAGTTATACCATTCGTCGAACTTTACCCAGTTTTCACCACCTAAAAAGGCTACGGATTGATGCGTTTTATCTAAAACATTTAAGGTAGCATTTTGTTTTTCCTTAGGGTGGCCATTAAATTGGGCGCCCACCAAAGAATTGTACCATTGCCAGTTTGTCTCGGCCACAGTGGCGGCATGTATGCCTACAAAGCCTCCTCCTTTTTTGATAAATTTTTCAAACTTTTTTTGCTGTTTATCATTTAAAATATCCCCTGAGGGACTCAAAAAAACCACGGCGTCAATTTTCTTTAAGTTGGAAATCAATTCATCAGCGTCTTCGGTGGCTTTTACCCTAAAGTTGTTTGCACTGCCCAATTTTCTAATGCTTTCAATGCCAGGCTCAATAGAAGCATGCCTAAATCCTGTTGTTTTAGAAAACACATATACCAATGGTTGCGAATTGTCCTGGCCATTTGCACCATTAAAATACACCAAAAAGAGGCTTAATAAGATAACTATGGCTAAACGGTTCATAAAGTGCACTTAAATTTAAAGCTCGAGCAATTTGATGTTCTTAAATTCTATGGGATGGCTTTCGCTTTGCAGGGAGATATAACCGCCTTTTAAGGGTTGATTTTCTTTGGCTTTCCATTTATCGCCAGTGTTTACGGCTCCACCCCCAATATGGGGTTTGTGATACGATAATACTTCTTCTCCATTTATAAAATGTTTGATGATAGAATCGTTTCGCACTTCAATTTCAACATTTACCCATTGGTCGCCATGATAGGTTTTGGATGAGGACTTAATGATGTGTTCTGTTACCAAAGAATCTTTATAATAAACGTGTGTCCCCGGCGTACATAAATTTCCTGTGGAACGTTCATCGATGCCATTGCCTCCCAACAGTTGGACTTCAATGGATACTGGAAAGTTTTGATTTAGACCCATGCCTTTTGGGTCTTCGCAATGAATCATAATCCCACTATTCCTAACTGCCCAAGCCTTTCCGCCTGCAACTTGCTCACCAGTAAAGCGATAATCCATCTTAAATCTGTAGTTGCTGTAAGGAATTTTATAGAACAGATGTCCAAAGGCATTATTAAAGGAATCATAAGCTTTATACGAAACTTTTAATAGGCCATCTTCAACAATAAATGTGTTTTTGTAATTATTGCCGTATTCAAAACCCATTATTTTTGGTGTCCATCCGTCTAAATCCTTGCCATTAAAAAGGGTGGTCCATTCTGGTTTTGAGATAGAATTCTCTGGTTTTTGCTTACATGATAAAGTGAATGATAGCACTATCGAAATAACTGTAAGTTGGATTAAAAAATCTTTCATTTTAAAGCATTTATAAAGACCAAGCCTTTCCCCCGGTGGCTTCTTCAACAGAAATACATCCTTTTTGAACGGCCGGAATAGGGTCATAGGCTAATACATCTTTTCCGATAGTTTTGCTGGTTTTGTAAGCCCAAACAGATTGGTTTCTTAAATTTATCAGAGCTTCATAAGTTATATTTTTATCTGAGATATATTGCTGTTTTTCCTCCTTGCTGGCCTTAAGGTATTTTTTTAACAGGTTATCGTAGTCTTCGTATTTAAGATCTATTGCCCCAGTTTCAGGGATAGGTAATGCTTTAAGAATACTATCGATGCTTAGTCGATATTCCTCCAGTTTTTCTTCAACATAAACGTTGTAGGCATACAAATCGATAAATTGGGGGACATTAACATCCAGTGCCCCCGGAGTTTTATCCGTTTTTGGAAGGATGAGGTCAACCAAATTTTTGATAACGATGGCCTCATCAACTGAAAAGAAAAGCGGTGTCCATTTTTCTTTTTCGGATGTGCAACTTTGCAATAAATTAAAAGCAGTTGGGATAACGGCAGAGTAGCCGATGGCGGCACCTATATTTTTTAATGCGTCTCTTCGTTTCATGAGTTTTTGGCTTTAAATTCTTTAACGGCATGGTTTGCGGCCCTAGCCGTTAATGCCATATAGGTTAAGGAGGGGTTTTGGCAACCTGCAGAAGTCATGCATGCCCCATCGGTAACATATACATTTGGCACGCTGTGGATTTGATTGTATTTGTTGAGCACCGAAGTTTTGGGGTCTCTTCCCATTCTTGCAGTACCCATTTCGTGGATGCCAATGCCAGGCCCGGACGGTCTATCAAAGGTTTGAATGTCCTTAAATCCTGCTTTTTCAAGCATGTCCACGGCTTGTTCGATAATATCTTTTCTCATATTAAGCTCGTTCTCTTTCCATTCGGCATCAAAGGTTATGGTGGGTAATCCCCATTGGTCCAATTTATCATAATCCAAGGTCATTTTATTGTCATGATAAGGAAGGCATTCGCCAAAACCGCCAAGGTGCATGCGCCATGGCCCTGGTTTTAACAGTTCTTCCTTAAATTCGGCACCATAGCCCAGTTCGGCAACATGCTCGGAAATACCACGTCTGCCAGCGCCACCTTGGTAGCCGTAACCTCTTAGAAATGATTTTTGTCTGCTTTCCTTGTCGCCAAGGTTTCTAAAACGGGGAATGTATATGCCGTTGGGCCTTCTACCTTTGTAATATTTGTCTTCAAACCCATCAATTGTGCCCGAGGCGCCCGACCCTAGGTGATGGTCCATTATGTTATGCCCTAGTTCTCCGGAGTCATTTCCCAATCCATTTGGAAACCTATCGGACTTGGATTGCATTAAAATAGAAGCTGAAGCAATGGCCGAGGCACAGCAAAAAATGATATCTGCTTCAAACTCCAGTTTTTCCTTTGTTTTTTCGTCAATTACCTTTACCCCCTTTGCTTTTTTTGTGGATTCATCATAAATGATCTGATAGGTTATGGAATGTGGCCTTAACGTTAAATTACCAGTTCTTTCTGCGGCCGGAATAGTAGAAGAAACACTACTGAAATAGGCGCCGTAAGGACATCCTCGTCTGCACCTTTGCCGGTATTGACATTTGCCACGCCCTTCGTGGGGTTCATCTCCCGTAATATGTGCTACCCTCCCAATGGTTAAAACCCGACCTTGGTTTTTCGCCATTTGTGCTTTAAGGTGCTGTTCCACGCAATTCAGCTCCATCGGCGGCTCAAAAACACTATCGGGCAATTGAGGCAAGCCCAAAGCTTCGCCACTAATACCTATATAACGCTCAACATAACTGTACCATGGTTCTATGTCTTTATAGCGAATGGGCCAATCTACGCCATAACCGTCTTTTTTATTGGCTTCAAAATCCAAATCGCTCAATCTGTAGGTTTGTTTTCCCCAGGTTATGGAACGCCCGCCAACATGGTAGCCGCGAATCCAATCGAATCGTTTTTTTTCATTGTAAGGATTGTCAATATCATCAACAAACCAATGTCGGGAATCCTGTTTTACAACATAGCTTGTTCTGGCCTGTTTATATTGTCTCGCTTTTTGTTCGGCAGTTGGGTCGCCTCGAAGTTCCATATCCCATGGGTCTAAATTCATTGTAGGATAGTCCTTAATATGTTCCACCATTCGTCCTCGTTCCAGTACCAAAGTCTTAAGGCCACCTTCACATAGTTCCTTAGCGGCCCAGCCTCCGGTCATTCCAGAGCCTATAACTATCGCGTCAAATTTTGTACTGGCCATTTTTAATGTATCGGTCATGTTTTGAGGGTTGTGTTTAATGTATTAATATGGTAATAACTTAACAGATTTATTATGATAAGTTTATAAAAATATCAATATAATTGGAAAAATGGCTATTTTGTGCCAACTAATAGTTCAAAAGGTTCTATTTAAATAGTTCATTTGGAGGTCTAATCCAGTTTATATTTACGTTTTATGAAAAGAAGGGATTTTATAATAAAAACCTCAAAATCTGGAATTGTGCTATCTGCACTTGGCTGGTACGCTTGTAAAGATTCAAAAGAAAAAAAAGTGGTTGCCGATGAGGTAAGTGATACTGGGGTTGCAACTGAACCATTCTTTAAAATCTCTTTAGCGCAGTGGTCTTTACATAGGGCCCTGCAAAAAGGTGAGATGAAAAATCTTGACTTTGCATCAAAAGCAAGTGCTATGGGGTTTGAAGGTGTTGAATACGTGAATAGTTTTTTTAAGGATAAAGCCAAGGATATGGCCTACCTTAAGGAAATGAATGCTCGGGCAAATGCTGAAGGACAGCAAAATGTGTTGATTATGATAGATGGGGAAGGTAGCTTGGCTGATGCCGATGCATCGAAGCGATTGAAGGCCATTGAAAACCATTTTAAATGGGTGGAGGCCGGACATTTTTTGGGATGCCACGCCATTCGCGTGAATCTTGCCGGAGGAATTAACTATGAAGATGCTATTAAAAGTGGAGTGGATTCCCTAACAAAACTATCTGAATTCGCCAAAGGGTCCAACATCAATGTTTTAGTGGAAAACCATGGCGGATTTTCTTCAAATGGTGAATGGATGCATAAGGTGTTTTCGCAAATAGAAAATGAAAACTGTGGCACGTTACCCGATTTTGGCAATTTCTGTATTGAAAAAGATAAGGACAGAAATTGTTTGGAAGCCTACGACAGGTATAAGGGCATGAAGGAATTATTACCCTTTGCAAAAGCGGTAAGTGCAAAATCCTACGCTTTTGATGCCGACGGGAATGAAACCACAATTGATTATGAACGTGTCATGCAAATGGTAAAGGATTCTGGTTATAAAGGCTTTGTAGGTGTGGAGTTTGAAGGGAGGACAATTTCAGAAGAAGAAGGCATAAAGGCCACACGTGACTTGCTGATTAAAGTGGGCAAAGAACTAACTTAAAAAATATTGACTAAACTGGATATATGGAAAATATCAATAAGAATAGACTGTTTTTGGCCTCATGTATTTCCTTGATTGTAACGGCAATGACATTTGCAATAAGAGCGGGAATCCTTGGCCAGCTAGGTGCGGATTTTGCGTTGTCTGATAAGGAATTGGGTTATGTAAACGGCATGGCATTTTTAGGCTTTCCTATTGCAACCATTTTTGGAGGTCTTGTCTACAATTCACTTGGTGCTAGAAAATTGATGGCCATTGCTTTCGTGTCTCACCTATTAGGTTTACTATTAACCATTTTTGCGGGTGGTTTTTGGACATTATTGATTTCTACCTTTTTTATTGGTTTTGCCAACGGCTCGGTGGAGGCCGCGTGCAACCCAATGATAGCTGATATGTATACTGACAATCGCACAACTATGCTGAACAAATTTCACGTTTGGTTTCCCGGAGGTATTGTGATTGGCGCATTGGCTTCTAAATTTATGACAGATTTTAATATGGGATGGCAAATGCAAATCGGCATTATGCTGATACCAACTTTGTTGTATGGGTTTTTATTCTTTGGACAGACGTTCCCAAAAAGCGAAAATATTGTTTCCGATACTAAGGTAAATGCCAAAAGTTTGTTGACACCTTTGTTCATTTTCATGGCAATCTGTATGACATTGACAGCTACTACTGAATTAGGGACGCAACAATGGGTAGAAAAAATATTGGGGAATTCCGGAGCAAGCCCCATGCTGATATTGGCAATGGTAACCGGTTTGATGGCGCTAGGACGCTATTTTGCTGGGCCAATTATTCATAAGTTAAACCCGCCAGGCGTATTGTTTGCCTCGGCAATTATTTCAGCTATTGCTATTTATATGATGAGTACCGCTACAGGTGGGATGGTATACGTGGCGGCTATTTTATTTGCTATCGGGGTGTGCTATTTCTGGCCGACTATGATTGGATTTGTGAGTGAGTACTTGCCCAATACAGGAGCCTTAGGGATGTCCTTAATTGGAGGTATCGGTATGTTTGCCACAAGTATTTGGCAACCGGTGATTGGATCTTGGTTGGATAGCGCCAAAGCAAATGCTCTTGATTCGGGCGCAACTGTTGAAATGGCAGAACTCATGGCTGGCCAAGAAACATTAAGCAATATTGCGATTTTTCCAATGGTACTGGTAGTACTGTTTGGAATCCTTTATACACAACGAAAAAAATTAGAAGCAAGAAGAGTATAAACAATGAGTAGAAAACTAAGAATGGGAATGGTTGGCGGAGGTGCCGGTTCGTTTATTGGTGATGTCCATAGAAAAGCGGCATCCATTGACGGCATGATAGAGTTAGTTTGTGGTGCATTTAGTAGTACGGCTGAAAAGTCTATTTCTTCTGGGAAGGCCCTTGGTTTAGATGAGAGCAGATGCTATGGTACGTTTGAGGAAATGATTCAAAAGGAAGTCGAATTGCCAGATGGGGTGCGTATGGATTTTGTGGCTATCGTAACGCCAAACCATATGCATTTTCCACCGGCAAAAATGGCTTTGGAACATGGTTTTCACGTAGTCTCGGATAAACCAGTTACATTGACTTTGGAAGAGGCAGAGGCACTTGAAAAAATTGTAGCTAAAAGCGGAAAGTTGTTTGCGCTAACCCATAACTATACAGGCAACTCTATGGTAAAACAGGCCAGGGCGATGGTAGCCAAAGGCGAGTTGGGAACCATAAGAAAAATTCAAGCGCAGTATTTGCAGGGTTGGTTATCGACTTCCTTGGAAAAGACAGATCAAAAACAAGCGGCTTGGCGGGTGGACCCAAAGCGTTCAGGTATTGGTGGGGCGTTGGGCGATATTGGAACGCATGCTGAGAATTTAATTGAATACATCACCGGGTTAAAAATCAAAGAGATTGCGGCCGATTTGGGCCGATTTGGAGAAGGTCGAACTCTTGATGATGATGGTAATATGTTGATTAGGATGGAAAATGGTGCCAAGGGTACGATTTCGATTTCGCAAATAGCTTTAGGTGAAGAAAATAATCTGGGCATAAAGGTATATGGCACCAAGGGTAGTTTGGAATGGTATCAGGAAAACCCGAATGAATTGATTACACGTTGGTTGGAGGAGCCCAAAAAAATATTTACGCCAAATGGTAATGGTTTGCATCCTGAAGTTTTGGAGGTGTGTCGTATTCCAGCGGGACATCCAGAAGGTTATTTGGAAGCATTTGCTACCATTTATAAGAATTTCGCAACGCATTTGAATGCGGTAAATAATGGTGAATCTGTTGAAAATGTAGATTACCCAACTATGAAAGATGGTGTTCGCGGTATGAAGTTTATTTATGCCGCCGTTGAAAGTGATAGCAACAACGCGGCTTGGACAGAGATTAAATAACTACAACAATTAAAGTTGGCGGATAGGCCTGCGTTAGGGTCCCGATAGCTATCGGGAGCAGAGGAAAGCCCAAAGCGTTGCCCCTTAGGGCGAAGCGAGGACTTGTAACGTAAAGCCCGACCCGTAGGGTAACGCCCAAAAAATAAATATTAATTAATAAAATCCTTCCCTTCGGGGAGGTTAGGAGGGGAATGAAAACCATAAAAGGACCAGCTGTATTTTTGGCGCAGTTTGCGGGCAGTGAGGCACCGTTTAATTCATTGGATGGGATGTGCAAATGGGCATCCGATTTAGGGTACAAAGGCATTCAAATCCCTACTTGGGAAGCAAGTTTGATCGATATTGAGAAAGCTTCCGAAAGCCAAACCTATTGCGAAGAGTTAAAAGGAAAAGTTAATTCGTATGGCTTGGAAATCACGGAACTGTCCACCCACTTGCAGGGGCAATTGGTGGCGGTAAACCCAGCTTATGATAACATGTTTGACGGTTTTGCGCCGGAAGCCGTAAGAGGTAATCCAAAGGCGAGGACCGATTGGGCCATCGATTTTGTAAAAAAATGTGGTACGGCCAGTAGACGATTGGGCTTAAAATCGCATGCATCGTTTTCAGGCGCATTGATGTGGCATACGGTGTATCCCTGGCCACAACGACCGAATGGGTTGGTGGAAATGGGGTTTAAGGAATTGGCTAACCGTTGGTTGCCTATTTTGAACCATTTTGATGAAGAAGGGGTTGATGTGTGTTACGAAATTCACCCAGGTGAGGATTTGCATGATGGGATTTCTTATGAGCGATTTTTAGAGGCTACAGGGAATCATGCACGGGCTAATTTGCTGTACGATCCTAGCCATTTTGTATTGCAGCAATTGGATTATTTGGATTTTATCGACATCTATCACGAGCGAATACGAGCGTTTCATGTGAAGGATGCAGAATTTAATCCGACAGGCAGACAAGGGGTTTATGGGGGGTACGCCGATTGGAAAGATCGAGCGGGACGCTTTAGAAGTTTGGGCGATGGACAAGTAGATTTTGGCGCTATCTTTTCTAAGCTGACCAAATACGGATTGGATTTATGGGCTGTAATGGAATGGGAATGTTGTATAAAATCTGCCGAACAAGGCGCTAAGGAAGGTGCGCCATTTATTCAAAAGCATATTATTGAGGCTGCGACGCGAAGTTTTGATGATTTTGCAGGTGGGGATATTGATGATGATTATTTGAAAGGTATTTTGGGAATTTAGATATGGTTTCGAAACGACTCTTAGCTTTGTTGTTATTGGTTTCATTGAGTTCATGTAACTATCTGCTTGAAGATAAAAGTGAAAAACTAGCAAAAGAAAAAGCATTGAACAAACAAGAACCTACAACTCCAGAAGAGACGGAGGTATATAAACCTGCGCCGCCAACAGTAAACCCATCGGGGCAGAGTGGAGCGCCGAGTGATGCCATTGTACTTTTTGATGGTAGCGATTTTGAGGCTTGGGAACATGTAAAAGACAGCAGTGCGGTAAGATGGGTTTTAAATGGAGATGGCTCTATGACGGTTAAAGATAAGTCGGGAGATATTCAAACCAAGCAAAAATTTGGGAGTATACAATTGCATATAGAATGGAAATCGCCAAAGACTATTCAAGGGCAAGGGCAACACAGGGGAAACAGTGGTGTGTTTTTACAATGTCAATATGAAGTTCAGATCTTAGACAATAACAACAATGATACTTATGTTAACGGACAAGTTGGTTCAATTTATAAGCAGTCGGTACCATTGGTAAAAGCCTCTGTTATCAATGGAGATTGGAATACTTATGATATAATTTTTCATGCACCAAGGTTTAATGATTTGGGTCACGTGATAAAAGAGGCTACCATTACCGTATTGCATAATGGCATATTAATTCAAGATCATTTCGAAATTCAGGGCGCTTTGGAACATGTAGGTTTTCCAAAGTATAAGGCACACGGTAAAATGCCTTTAATGCTGCAGGACCATGGTGATAATAGCCGAGTGAGTTACCGTAATATTTGGGTTAGGGAGTTGGATTAGTTGTTAAAGTTGTGATCAAGAGGTTTGCCCAATTGTTGAAGTCTCAATTATGAAGACGTAATCCTTCGATTTCCTTCGATTTTATATTCGGGTTTGCTTAATTTTACGACATGTTACTTCATGCCAATCATATTCGAAATATTCGGCTTATCCTCTCGTTTGCGGTTATTTGGATGCTTTTTGGCTTTTGCTATTCGCTCTTGGAATATGGAATAATTGGTAGATTGGAATTCTATCCCGCTACCGGGAATAAATACAGTTTCAAGACCTCCTTGGTTGCAGTTTGTATAGGCTCATTTTTTATGGGGTTTATCCAAGGTTGTATCGAGGTGCTGTGGTTAAAGAGGCAATTTAGGAACAGATCGTTGTGGGCTAAAATACTTTTTAAGAGTATTTTTTATTTGGCACTCACCATTACTTTTTTATTGGTATTTGCAGTATGGTACAATGCAAGGGTCAATGAGGTATCGATTTTTGATCCGCTTGTTTCGGGCTCCATTAAACAATTTGTTCAAACATTCTCCTTTTGGAGTATTGTTATTTATGCAGGTTTGGGGTTGGATGTTGCCCTGTTTTATTCTGAAATGGAAGAATATTTTGGGACCGATCTACTACCTAAATACGTTGGCAGGTACCACAGGCCAAAACAAGAAATTCGGATTTTTATGTTTTTGGACATGAAATCATCTACCACCATTGCAGAGCGTTTAGGAGATGCGAAGTATTTTGAGTTGCTCAAGACATATTATGCAAACATGTCCAACGCCATTTTAGAAACTTCAGGGCAAGTATATCAATACGTTGGTGATGAAATTGTGGTAAGCTGGCGCGAAAAATCAGGTACTCAGAATAACAATTGTTTACATTGTTTTTTTAAGATTGAAGATGCTGTTAATAGGAAGAAATCCTATTATCAAAAGAAATTTGGTTTGGTGCCAGAGTTTAAGGCCGGGTATCACGTAGGCAAAGTAACAACGGGTGAAATAGGCATCATTAAAAAGGATATCGTTCATACAGGTGATATTTTAAACACTGCATCGCGCATACAGGACAAGTGCAATGCATTGAAATCTAAAGTTTTGATATCTAAAGAACTTAGAGAGAGATTGGGTGATGCAGATGTTTTTTCATTTGAAGAAGTCGATAAACTGCTATTAAGGGGAAAGACTTCCGAAGTTCAATTATACAGTGTAAAAAGGCTTTAGGGGATGTCATTGAATACTTGTTTTAGTTCTGCTATGCTTGTTTTTTTAGCTATTCCAAGAAATATTTAATTTTTTGAAACAAAATCTTCCTAAAATCGAAATTTCCTCAATTATTTCTAAAAACCGTATCATTTTTAGGCGTTTAGAAAATAATGTCTTAGTTTTACGGCATGAAAAATTTAAAAAATAACATACGTTTTGCTACTCCCGGTTTCCCCGTGCGCCGTCGCCGTCGTTTCTAATGCCCTAAAACGAAGTAAACCTAAAACGTCATTTTTAATTTTTCAGTACAGTGTCAAAAATCCAAATCATAGTAAATCAAATCAAAGTTAATTCAACAATTAACCAAGAGCTTATGATGCGTCGTCGTTTTCCCCGTCGCCCGTAAGGGTATATTATTTATTTTTGAACCCAGGTGCGTCCGGTTCAGTATTCCACAGAAAACACTTTAACAGAAACACAAAGACGACAAATATGAAGGTTGTTATAGCCGACACATCACATATAAAATACGCCGCCGAAATTTGCGAGACCATTGCAGAGTCTGCTTCCGTTAGGGGTACTGGTATCGCTAGAAGAACCCCAGAATATATTTCTAAAAAGATTGAAAACGGCAACGCAGTAATTGCATTGGACGGTGACAAATTTGCTGGATTTTGCTACATCGAGAAATGGGGTCATGGTAAATTTGTGGCCAATTCGGGGTTGATCGTGCATCCAAATTACAGAGGCCAAGGTTTAGCCAAAAAGATAAAACTAAAAGTTTTTGCGCATTCCAGAGACAAGTTCCCTGATGCCAAAGTATTTAGTATTACCACAGGCTTGGCCGTAATGAAAATGAATAGTGATTTGGGGTATAAACCCGTCACCTTTTCAGAATTGACGGATGACCAAACCTTTTGGGATGGGTGTCAAACCTGCAAAAATTACGATGTGCTGTCAAGAACCAATAGAAAAATGTGTTTGTGTACAGGGATGCTTTACGATCCTAAAAAAGTGGAAAAGGAAGAAAAAACCCAAGTAAAAGCGAAAACATTTAAAAGATTAAAACGAATAAAGGAAGCTTTATTCTTAAGAAAAGATAAAAACAAAGACAAATGAAACCGACATTTCGAAAATAATTTTTCAATAAGACTAAAATTATTTTCGAAATCAAAGGTTACATGTGACCATTAAATAATATAAAAACGAACACATGAAAAAGTTGGTTATAGCCTACAGTGGCGGATTGGATACCTCATATTGCGCAGTAAGTTTATCAAAGGAATATGACGTACATGCGGTAAGCGTTAACACGGGTGGGTTTACTGCCGAAGAAATTCAACATATTGAAAGCAACGCCTATAAAATGGGCGTGAGTACCTATAAAAATATCGATGCCGTACCCACATTTTACCAAAAGGTGGTGAAGTATTTGATTTTTGGGAATGTATTAAAGAACAATACATATCCATTATCTGTAAGTGCAGAACGAATTATTCAGGCGATTGAGATTATTGAATATGCCAAAAGTATCGACGCGGAATACATCGCCCACGGTAGTACGGGTGCAGGAAACGACCAAGTGCGTTTCGATATGATTTTTCAAACTTTGGCGCCAGGGATAAAAATTATCACCCCAATTCGGGATCAAAAATTGACAAGACAGGAAGAGATTGATTATTTAAAGGCCAATGGTATTGACATGTCTTGGGAAAAGGCAAAATACTCCATCAATAAAGGACTTTGGGGTACCAGTGTTGGTGGTGCTGAAACCTTAACTTCGGAAAAAGCTTTGCCGGGGGAAGCCTATCCATCCCAGTTGGAAAAAGCAGGTGAGGAAAAGGTGACTTTGACTTTTGATAAAGGTGAATTTGTCGCATTTAATGGTGAAACGAATGCCCCGGAAGTGAATATTGAAAAGTTAAATGATATTGCTTCGGCCTATGCCATCGGTCGGGATATTCATGTTGGCGATACCATTGTTGGTATCAAAGGAAGAGTTGGTTTTGAAGCCGCTGCTGCTTTGATTACCGTTAAGGCGCACCACCTTTTGGAAAAACACACCTTGACCAAGTGGCAATTGCAGCACAAGGAGTATCTGTCAAGTTTTTATGGGATGCATTTGCACGAAGGACAGTATTTGGATCCAGTGATGCGAAATATTGAGGCCTTTTTGGAAAGCAGTCAGGAAAAGGTGTCAGGTGATGTTATCGTTACTTTGAAGCCGTACCATTTTGCATTGGATGGTATTGTATCCATACACGATCTAATGAGCGCGAAGTTTGGAAGCTACGGCGAGGAAAATAGAGCTTGGACGGCTGATGATGCCAAAGGATTTATCAAAATCATTGGTAATCAAAATAAGATTTATCAACAAGTAAACTCTTAAGTCATGATTAAAGTAGGAATCATTGGAGGTGCGGGTTATACAGCTGGTGAATTAATCAGATTATTGATTCATCACCCCGAAACGGAGATTGATTTTGTGTATAGTACGTCTAATGCAGGAAATCAAATTTCTAAAGTACATCAGGATTTGGTGGGCAATCTGGATTTAAAATTTACAGACACCCTTAATCCGAATGTGGACGTATTGTTTTTGTGTTTGGGCCATGGGAATTCGGTGAAGTTCTTAAAGGCAAATTCATTTTCTGAAAACACCAAAATCATCGATTTAGGCAACGATTTTAGATTAGAAGCCGATAAGGTTTTCGATGCAAAAACCTTTGTTTACGGGTTGCCAGAATTGAACAAGTCCTCTATTGAAAGTGCAAATTATATTGCAAACCCAGGATGTTTTGCAACGGCTATTCAATTAGGTTTGTTGCCATTGGCAGATAAAGGATTGTTGAATACCGACGTGCATATCAATGCCGTAACTGGAGCTACGGGAGCAGGGACATCACTGTCAGCTACCACACATTTTACATGGAGAGATAATAACTTTTCGTATTATAAGCCATTTACACATCAGCATTTAGGGGAGATAAACCAATCTGTAACCCAATTACAGAATGATTTTTCTTCGGATATATTGTTTATGCCAAATAGAGGGAATTTTTCAAGAGGAATTTTTGCGACCATTTATACTGACTTTAGCGGTTCTGTAGAAGATGCCATAAGAATATACAGTGAGTATTACAAGGATGCAAAATTTACTTTTGTTTCTGAGAATCAATTGCATTTAAAGCAAGTGGTTAACACGAATAAATGCTTGATTCACCTGCATAAACACAATGGTAGATTACTAGTGACGAGTATTATTGATAATTTATTAAAAGGTGCTTCTGGTCAAGCCATTCAAAATATGAACTTGATGTTTGGTTTGGAAGAAACCATAGGGTTGGGGTTAAAGGCAACTTATTTCTAGCCCTACCTAACCTCCCCGAAGGGGAGGAATTACACTCTTGCGGAGTTTTACTTTTGAGTAACGACAAAAAAGATAATAGTAGATAAGCTAAAAATGAAATAATAATTTTAAAATATGAGTAAGTACTCCCCTCCTTAGGAGGGGTCGGGGGAGGCTTTTTTGGATTATGAAAATAGCAATTATAGGTACTGGAAATTTAGGGAGTTCCATTGCAAAGGGGCTGATAAAAAACAAGTCGTTTTCGGCGTTGTATTTAAGTGATAAAAACACCTCGGCGGTGAATCAATTTGTGGATGAGCCCTACGTGAAAATCACGAATAGCAATGCCACGGCAGTGGAGAATAGCGATGTAGTAATTTTTGCGTTGCAACCGCGCCATATTGAAGGTGTTTTAAAGGAAGTTGAGCCTTTGATAACTGATAATCACGTGGTGATGTCAGTAGCTGCAGGGTTTGAGATTTCTAGAATTGAGAGCATTGTAGGAAGCGATAAACAAATCATACGTGTGATGCCAAACACAGCGATTTCCATTGGCAAATCCATGACCTGCCTTTCAGCTAATGATAGCGGAGAACATAAATTGGGAATGGCCAAGGATATTTTCAATCAGTTGGGAACTACCATGGTGATTCCCGAGGAACAAATTCAGGCGGCTACTGTAATTTGTGCCAGTGGTATTGCCTTTTGGATGCGCTTGGTGCGGGCTACCACCCAAGGTGCTATTCAATTGGGTTTTGAAGCAGAAGAAGCTCATGAGCTAGCCTTGCAGACCTGTTACGGGGCGGCAAGCTTATTGAAAGAATCCGGCAGACACCCAGAGGCAGAAATCGATCGAGTGACCACACCAAGTGGATGCACTATTGAAGGGTTGAATGAAATGGAGCACCAAGGATTAAGTTCATCCTTAATCAAAGGGATCAATGCTTCATTTGAAAAAATTAATCAAATTAAAAAAAGTTAATGTTTAGTAGGCAGTTTGCAGTGTTCAGTTTGCAGTACATTACAGCATCGAGTTTTCAGTATGTAGTGTTGAGTAAACTGTATTCGTTCAAACTAACGACTAAAGTCTAAAAACTAAAAACTAAAATATGCCATTATTTGACGTATATCCATTATACAATGTTACCCCGGTTTCGGGAAAGGGCATTCATGTTTATGATGACCAGGGTACTGAGTATTTGGACCTTTATGGCGGACATGCCGTAATCTCAATTGGGCATGCACACCCAAATTATGTAAAGGCTGTTACAAGCCAGGTGCAGACCTTAGGATTTTATTCCAATGCCATTCAAAATCCATTACAAAGGGAACTGGCCAGCAAATTGGAAACACTTTCCGGTTGTGAAGGTTATCAATTATTTTTAGTGAATTCGGGAGCGGAGGCCAATGAAAATGCTTTAAAACTAGCTTCCTTTAAAACAGGTAAAAAACGAGTAGTTGCTTTTACCAAAGGGTTCCATGGAAGAACTTCGGCGGCCGTAGCGGCAACGGACAATAAGAATATTATCGCACCAATAAATGCACAGCAAGAGGTTACGATTTTAGAACTGAATGACGTTGAAGGTGTAAAACGAGAGCTTGAAAAAGGGGATGTGTGTGCGGTTATTGTTGAGTTTATTCAAGGTATCGGTGGGCTAGACCAAGGAACGGCAGCGTTCTTTGAGCAAGTGGATGCGTTGTGCAAGGCAAACAACACCATGTTTGTTGCTGATGAAATTCAATGTGGTTACGCTAGGTCTGGAAAGTTCTTTGCATTTCAGCATTACAATGTTACTCCAGATATTGTTTCTTTAGCCAAAGGCATGGGTAACGGTTTCCCAATTGGAGGTATCTTGATTCACCCAGATATTGAAGCCAAATATGGAATGTTGGGAACCACCTTTGGTGGCAATCATTTGGCATGTGCCGCAGGGTTATCCGTATTAAACACGATTGAATCTGAAAACTTGCTGGACAATGTGAATGACATGGGGGATTACTTTGTTGAAAAGGCGAAAGCTATTCCGCAGATAAAGAAAACCAAAGGAAAAGGTTTGATGTTGGGGTTGGAATTTGATTTTGAAGTGGGTGAATTAAGAAAGGAATTAATCTATAACCACAAGATTTTTACTGGAGGGGCTTCGAATAAAAAGTTATTGCGAATTTTACCACCGTTGAATATTAAAAAAGTACATATTGATCAGTTTTTTGTAGCACTGGAAGTGGCTTTAAAGGCAACGAAAGTGAACGTGTAAATAGGTTTTGAGATGTCTCAATCGTACCTCATTTCGACATGACAACGTATAATTAAATAGAGTTTGTCATTTCGACGATAGGAGAAATCTCATCATTTAAGAGAATTATAAAATGAATACATTATTAAATATAAAAACCAGAAACGCCGTTTTATTAAGAATGGCCGAACTTTTGGAGCAGGAAAGAGAAAACATAATTGACATCAACAAAACAGATTTGGATAGTTATGACGGCGATGATATTTCCATGTTTGACCGCCTAAAAGTGGACGATTCCAAAGTAGATGAAATGAAAAAAGCAGTGACCCATTTGGCATCTCAGGATGACCCTGTGGGTGTGGAGCGTTTCAGTTTCAAACACGAAAACGGGATGCAGGTATATAATAAAACCGCATCGTTTGGAACCGTATTGATTATTTACGAATCTAGACCAGATGTTACTGTTGAAGCCGCGGGAATTGCTTTTAAATCTGGCAATAAAATTTTACTTAAAGGAGGTAAGGAGTCGTTGCGCTCCAACTTGAAAATTGTGGAATTGTGGCACCAAGCCTTAAAAGAACAGGGTGCTTCTAAGGATTGGGTGGAATATCTGCAATTCAACAGAACAGAAACCCAAGCTTTTCTGGAAAAGCCAACACAACGTGTAGATTTAATTGTGCCACGCGGTGGTGAGCGTTTGATTGCTTTTGTTAAACAGCATGCGACCTGTCCAGTGATTATTAGTGGCCGGGGCAATAACTTCGTGTATGTGCATAAAGATGCCGATTTAGACATTGCGACGGATGTGATCGTTAATGGAAAAACAGCAAAAATTTCTGCCTGTAATGCTGTGGACAAAGTCTTGATTGATGCCAATCTTCCGAATAAAGATGAGTTTGTTGAAACATTGATTTCAAAATTAAAGTCATACAATGTTGAGATTTTAGGTGATGAAGCGACTTCACAAATAGATGGGATCTCAAAATATGAATCGAATGATATTTGGTATGAGGAGTTTTTGGATTACAAAATCGTGATTGGTGAAATTGGTTCTAACGAGGACGCCATCGAAAAAATCAACACCTATTCCGGAGGGCATTCATCGTCAATCATCACCACTAATGAAACCGAAGCCCAAACTTTTATGGCCAATGTGGATACAGCGGCAGTGTATCACAATGCATCGACAAGATTTACTGATGGTGGGCAGTTAGGCCTGGGCGGTGAATTGGCTATCAGTACGGATAAATTGCACCAAAGAGGGCCAATAGGATTACAACATTTGGTCACCAACAAATGGTACGTTCATGGTAACGGTCAAATACGATAGAATGCTGAAAAAGAAACGCATATTGCTAAAAGTAGGCTCTAACACGCTTACCAAGGAAACCGATAATATTTCAAGAGGAAAGATTGAGGATATTGCTAGTCAGATTGCTCAATTAAAGGATTCCTGTGAATTTATTATCGTGAGTTCGGGCGCAATTGCGGTGGCCAAGCAGTTTGTGAAATTGGAAAGCAAGCGAAAGGAAATTTTTGTAAAACAGGCATTAGCATCCATCGGGCAACCTCATTTAATTCGCATTTATCAGGAAATTTTTAGGGAATACGGTTTGTTGAGTTCGCAGTGTTTGCTTTCATATTCGGACTTTGAAAAAAAGGAAAGCCGAACCAATATTATGAACACTATTAATGTGTTGGTGAACAATAATTATATCCCCATCATCAACGAAAATGATACGGTGGCGACAGATGAAATCAAATTTGGCGATAACGATAAATTAGGTGCCTTAACAGCATCACTTTTAGATGTGGATTTATTTATCATAGCGACAAATACCAATGGCATTTATACGAAGTCTTCGATGGAGAACGGTTCGCCGAAAACCATTGAGGAAGTTGCACATTTTGATGAACTTCGTCAACAGGTGGTGAGTTCCAAATCTTCACACGGTAGTGGTGGTATGGCGTCAAAAATTGAAGCGGCTTCGGTAACCAAACAGGCGAATATTGAAACTTGGATTGTAAACGGACTGGAGGATAATTTCATTGTGAATGCAATGGAAAACATGGCACCGTTTACAAGAATTAAATAAAGGAAGAGGTATTGAAAAAAAAGAGAAATAGAATGAAACATTACACATCCATTCACGATATAGACGATATGCCCAATTGGATTGAGGAAGCCAAGGTTTTAAAGGCGAATCCACTAAAGCATGTCGAATTAGGGCGAAACAAAACTATAGGCTTGTTATTCTTTAATTCCAGTTTGCGTACCCGATTGAGCACGCAAAAAGCAGCATTGAATTTGGGGATGAACCCTATTGTAATGAATGTATCCGGTGATGCTTGGGGCATTGAGTTTGGGGATGGTACGGTGATGAACGGTACCACTGCGGAACATATTAAGGAAGCGGCAGCCGTGGTATCTCAATACTGCGATATTATTGCGGTAAGGGCGTTTCCAACCTTAACGGACAAAGCAAAGGATGAAAGTGAGCAGGTGTTAAAATCGTTTGTAAAATATGCCTCTGTTCCCATTGTCAATATGGAAAGTGCAACGGGCCACCCATTGCAGGGCCTTACGGATGCCTTGACTATTTCGGAACATGCTCAGGTTTCAAAACCAAAAGTAGTACTCAGTTGGGCACCCCACACTAAAGCATTGCCTCATGCAGTGGCAAATAGTTTCGTTCAAGCAATGCAAAAGATGGATGTTGAATTTGTGATTGCCAATCCGGAAGGCTACGACCTAAATCCCGAAATCACTGGGGATACACCCATTTTCCATCATCAAAAGGAGGCGTTTAAGGATGCTGATTTTGTGTATACTAAAAATTGGAGTTCGTATGAAAGCTACGGGAAGGTCATTAGCAAAGACTCCGATTGGATGATTACAAAAGATAAAATTGGCAAAGCTAAATTTTTGCACTGTTTGCCAGTAAGACGAAACGTCGTAGTTGAAGATGCCGTATTGGATTCTGAAAGTTCGTTAGTAATACAGCAGGCCAATAACCGGACTTATGCGGCGCAATTGGTGCTTAAAAAACTATTGGAAAACTTATAAAAAATCCTGTCATTCTGAACTTGATTCAGAATCTTAGACAATTTTATGGATGCTGAAATAAATTCAGCATAACAAACAAGAGGAAATGGAAAAACTATCCATAGTAAAAATAGGAGGCAACGTTATTGAAGATGCCAAGGCTTTAAATACATTTTTAGAGCTTTTTTCTAAGTTAGAAGGCAAAAAAATTCTGGTACACGGTGGTGGCAAAAGGGCTACCCATATTGCTTCAAAACTGGGAATTGAGTCCAAAATGGTCAAAGGCCGCAGAATTACTGATGCCGATACTTTGGAAGTCATTACTATGGTTTATGGTGGTTTGGTGAATAAAAATATTGTTGCTAAACTCCAAGGATTGAATGTTGATGCGATTGGATTAACGGGTGCAGATATTAACAGTATTTATTCTGAAAAACGACCCGTGAAAGACATTGATTTTGGTTATGTGGGAGACGTTAAAATTGTGGCGCATAAGTCAATTAATAAATTAATTGAAGCTGATTTTACGCCCGTATTTTGTGCCATTACCCATGACGGAAATGGGCAATTGCTGAACACGAATGCGGATACGATAGCCTCTGAATTGGCCATTGGGCTTTCAAAATTGTATCACGTTGAGTTGTATTATTGTTTCGAAAAAAATGGTGTACTAAAGTCTGTTGAAGATGAAAATTCGGTTATTGAATATATGGATTACGGCACCTATGAGATGTTAAAACATCAAGGCACATTTTATGACGGGATGCTTCCCAAATTAGATAATAGCTTTCACGCCATCGAATCAGGTGTGTCTAGGGTGTTTATAGGAAACCCAACGGTGATAAGTAATAAAGAGCAAAAGTTTACTACCTTGTATTTATGATTGAGCAGCTTACAAAAGGGGCTATTGAGCTTTTAAAACAGCTTATCGAAACTCAATCCTTTTCTTCGGAAGAGGAGGTGACGGCTTCGCATATCGAAGATTGGTTTAAGCGTTATAAAATCGCGTACAAACGCAACGGAAATAATGTTTGGGCGGTCAATAAGAATTTCGAAGAAGGGAAGCCAACATTGTTGTTGAACTCCCATCACGATACGGTGAAACCCAATTCGGCTTACACCAAAGACCCATTTAAAGCCATTGTGGAGGACGGCAAATTGTACGGCTTGGGAAGCAACGATGCCGGAGGATGTTTGGTGTCCTTAATAGCAACTTTCACTTATTATTACAATCAGGACAATTTAAAATACAATTTAGTGATTGTGGCTTCCGCGGAAGAGGAAAGCAGTGGGCCAAATGGGTTGAACAGTATGTTGCCGATTATTCCCAAAATTGATGTTGCTATTGTTGGGGAACCAACGCTTATGAATTTGGCCGTTGCCGAAAAGGGGTTGGTGGTTTTTGATGCGGTGTTAACCGGAACGCCAAGTCACGCGGCTCATCCTAATGACGACAATGTGATTTATAAATCTATTGAAACCTTGCAATGGTTCAAGGATTTTAAGTTTAAAAAAGGGTCTGATGCGCTTGGTGATGTAAAATTAACGGTAAGCCAAATCAGTGCAGGGAAACAACATAATGCCGTTCCGGCGGATTTAAGCTTGGTGATTGACGTTCGAGTAAACGATTCGTATTCTAATGAAGAAATAGCAGAAATTTTGCTAAAAGAAGCCCCCGTAACCAGTATTACGCCACGAAGTTTGCGATTAAATTCATCTTCAATCCCAATGGAGCATCCATTGGTGCAGGCTGGTATTGCCATGGGTAGAACAACTTATGGCTCGCCAACATTATCTGACCAAGCTGTATTGTCCTGTCCCTCACTAAAGTTGGGGCCAGGGGATAGTACGCGCTCGCATTCGGCGGATGAATTTATTCATTTACATGAAATTGAAGAAGGAATTAAAATATACGTTGATTTATTAAATCGAGTAATCGTTTAAACAAATAAACGCATCAACAAATAAACATTTTTTTAAAATGAAACTCTGGGACAAAGGTATATCCATAGATAAAAAAATAGAGCAATTCACCGTAGGGAACGACCGTGAAATTGATATCCATATCGCAAAATACGATGTAATTGCGTCAAGAGCACACGCCAAAATGTTGGAAAGTATCGGGATTTTGTCTTCCGGGGAATTGAAACAATTATTAGGCGGGCTGGATGTTTTGGCCCAGCAAATTGAAGCCGGCACTTTCGAAATTGATGCCCAATTTGAAGATGTCCATTCCAAAATAGAGTTTGAACTCACCAAATCGCTCGGTGATGTTGGAAAAAAAATTCACACGGCGCGTTCCAGAAACGATCAGGTTTTAGTGGCTTGTCAACTGTATTATAAAGAGAATTTGCAATTGATTTTATCCAAGACGAAAATACTTTTTGATACGCTATTGGATTTAGCCGAAACCCACAAGGACAAACTATTGCCCGGCTATACACATTTGCAGGTAGCCATGCCCTCTTCCTTTGGGTTATGGTTTTCGGCCTACGCAGAATTAATGATTGACGATGTGTATTTATTAAACGCCGCCTTAAAAACAGTGGATCAAAATCCTTTGGGCTCAGCCGCGGGTTACGGGAGTTCTTTTCCTATTGACAGAGTGTTGACCACTAAAGAAATGGAGTTTTCAACCTTAAAGTACAACGTAGTGGCCGCACAAATGGGCCGGGGTAAAAACGAACGCACTATTGCCACGGCCTTAGGAAGCTTGGGTAATACTTTGGCGCGATTCGCGATGGATACTTGCTTGTACATGAGCCAAAATTTTGATTTTATTTCCTTTCCGGACGAATTGACAACAGGTAGCAGTATTATGCCTCACAAAAAGAATCCGGATGTTTTTGAATTGATACGTGGCAAATGCAATAAGATACAGGCACTACCGACTGAAATGATTTTGATCACCAATAATTTGCCTAGTGGTTATCACAGGGATTTTCAATTGCTGAAAGAAAATATGATTGCGGCGTTTGAAGAGTTAAAGGATATTTTGGATATCTTCAATTATTCCATTCAACAAGCCATAGTAAAGGATGTAGATTTGAATGACGACAAGTATAAATATCTCTTCACGGTGGATAATATTAATACTTTGGTGGTGGAAGGCCAGAGTTTTAGGGAAGCCTATCAAAAAATTGGTGGACAAGTTCAGGACGGAACTTACAAACCTGATACTTCAAAAAGGCACACGCACATTGGCAGTATCCATAATTTGAGTTTGGATAAGATCAGAAATAAGTTTCCTGTTTAAACTCTAACTAAAGAAAAAGAGCCCTAGAATTGGGCTCTCGTTTTCTGGACGTCTCATTTTAGTTTAGCATATTTAATTGCATCGGTGACTAACTCAAATAATTAAATAATGGTGGATTGTCCTAAGTGAATGTTGGTAAAGTTTAGATTTGTTTCTTCTGGATTGTTTATAAAATCCTCGATAAATTCACCGACCTTACTGGTGGTAATATTATTATATCGCGTATTCAAATCCGGAGTTGTGATATGTAATTGCAACGATTTATCCACCGCTTCGCGAACAAGTGCTGCTTCATCAGACAAATCAAAATGATCCAGTAATAATGCTGCCGACAAAATAGAGGCAATCGGATTGGCGATACCTTTATTGGTGGCTTTTGGGTACGCCCCATGGATGGGCTCGAACATTGCGTGTTTATCGCCACGCGAGGCCGAAGCCAAAAGACCGATAGAACCAACAATAACACTAGCTTCTTCCGATAGGATATCCCCAAACATGTTTTCCGTAAGAATTACGTCAAACTGTCTCGGGTTTTTAATGAGTTCCACAGCGGCATTATCCACAAACATAAAATCCATGGTAACATTGGGATATTGCTTGGCCAGTTCCAAAACCACACGACGCCATAATCTGGAACTTTCCAAGACATTGGCTTTGTCCACCAAAGTTAGTTTTCGCTTTCTGGATTGTGCAGCCTTAAAGGCGGCATGGGCAATTCGCTCTATTTCGTAACGGTGATACTCGCATAAATCGGAAGCCGTATTGCCGTCTTCACTTAGTTTGCGCTCACCAAAATAAATACCACCGGTCAACTCACGATAAATCAAAATATTTGTGTCCTTTATCTGCTTGACTTTGAGTGATGATTTGTTCAATAAATCGTCATAAGCAATTACCGGGCGGATATTAGTATGCAACCCCAAAGCTTTTCTCAAGCCTAATAGACCCTGTTCAGGACGTACTTTGGCGTCGGGGTCAATGTCGTAGGCCGTATCTCCAATTGCCCCGAACAACACGGCATCTGCTTTTTTACAAAGCGAAATAGTTTCCTCAGGAAGCGGGTTATTGTGCTCTTTAATGGCCGCTGCACCCACCAACCCGTAATCAAAATTAAACGTATGCTCAAAGGCCATGCCAATAGCCTTGAGCACCTTAACCGCCTCGGCGGTTACTTCAGGGCCAATACCATCTCCTGGTAATACGGCAATGTTCAATTTCATTATTTAATAGTTATGATGAAATGATTTCGTTATAGACGCTTGTTGATTCTACTATTTGATGGATGTCACTGTCATCAATTTCTTTTTTCTGATCAGCAAATTCCAAAAACTTGGCATAAACTTCGTCCAATTGCAGTTTGGTCAATTCATAGCCTACGTTTTTCGCCCTGTATGCTAACGCGGCTCTACCGCTCCTAGCCGTTAGTACAATCGCGGATTCCGTTACGCCGACATCTTTAGGATCTATAATTTCATACGTTTCCCGATTCTTAATCACTCCGTCCTGATGGATACCCGAACTGTGAGCAAACGCATTAGCCCCAACGATGGCCTTGTTCGGTTGCGTATAAATCCCCATGCTATTGGAAACCAATTGGCTTACGCCATACAGCATCTCGGAGTTGATTTTAGTGTCTAAATTCAAGTAAGGATGTTGCCTCAAGATCATAACCACTTCCTCTAAAGCAGTATTTCCGGCACGCTCCCCAATACCGTTTATGGTACATTCTATTTGGCGTGCACCATTGATCACACCTTCGATGGAATTGGCCGTTGCCAATCCTAAATCGTTGTGGCAGTGACAGGAAATAACGGCCTTTTCAATACCTTTTACATTTTCCTTTAGGTACTTGATTTTTGCTCCGTACTCACTTGGTAAGCAATAACCCGTAGTATCGGGAATATTGAGCACTGTAGCACCAGCCTTTATTACGGCTTCGCACACGCGAGCGAGGTATTCGTTATCGGTTCTGCCCGCATCCTCGGCATAAAACTCTACGCTTTCCACAAAGGACTTCGCATATTTCACGGCTTTTACCGCACGATCAATCACATCTTCCTGAGTAGATTTGAATTTAAATTTTATGTGCGATTCTGATGTGCCGATACCTGTATGAATCCTTGGTGTTTTAGCATATTTTAGTGCTTCTGCAGCAACTTTTATATCATTTTCAACCGATCGTGTTAAGCCACAAACAGTTGCATTTTTTACTATTTTTGAAATTTCCTCAACGGATTTGAAATCACCTGGACTTGACACGGGGAAACCTGCTTCAATAATATCTACCCCAAGTTGGTCAAGCTGTTCGGCAATAACCAATTTCTGGTCAGTATTTAACTTACAGCCAGGAACTTGTTCACCATCGCGTAGCGTGGTGTCAAAAATTTGAACGTGATTATCAGACATTTATTAGAATATATTTTCTTATTGTGTTACGAATGTATATTTTGGTTTCGTAAAAACTACTACTGCAATAGCTTTTTTTACGATGTTTAACTTGTATATTATTATGTTAAATAACTGAAAATCAGATTTGTAAATCTGATTTTATGACTATGCTAAAAGAGCAAAAAGATAATTTATTTGTTTTGGTAAAATCGCTTTCCAAGTCTGAAAAGCGACAATTCAAGCTTTATGTAGGCAGACTGGGGGTTAACGAGGATTCCAAGTTTCTGATGTTGTTCAATATTTTGGATAAGTTGAAGTTTTATGATGAGGCGTCTATTTTAAAAAAAGGCATTGTAAAGAAACAGCAACTATCTAATCTAAAAGCGCATCTCTACAAACAAATATTGATCAGTTTACGTCTAAACCCCTCTCATCAAAATGTTAGAATCCAAATCAGAGAACAGCTTGATTTTGCAACGATTTTGTACCATAAAGGCCTTTACAAACAGAGTTTAAAAATATTGGATAAGGCGAAAAACTTGGCGATTGCTCACGAAGAGAAAAATGTGGCATACGAAATTGTAGAGTTAGAGAAAGTAATTGAATCACAGTACATTACAAGGAGTATCAGTAATAGGGCAGATGAGTTGACCATTCAGGCCAAAGAATTGAGCTTGCAAAATGTGGTGGCCAGTAAACTTTCTAATTTGTCATTACAACTGTATGGCTTGTTTTTAAAAACAGGTTACATCAAAAATGACGAAGAACATAAAATTATCACCAAGTATTTTAACGACAGGTTGCCCGTCTATGATATCAACAAGCTGGGTTTCAGGGAGAAGCTGTGGTTGTATAAGTCATATCTGTGGTATAGTTTCTTAACAGTGGATTTTCTGTCGTGCTATAAATACGCCTCAAAATGGGTGGATCTGTTTTATGAAAACAAGGATATGATTGTGCTCAATCCCGTATTTTTCCTAAGGGGAAATCACTATTTGCTGGAAGCACTTTTTTATCTAAGGCAGTATGAAAAATTTAAAGCTACCCTATCGGATTTTGAGGAGGTGGTCACAGAAAAATGGTTTCCATTGGATGATAATAATGAGTCGCTGGCCTTTTTATATATCTACACCAACAAATTCAATCTTCATTTTTTCGAAGGCAGTTTTCAGGAAGGTTTGCCATTGATTGATGAGGTTTTAGAGAAACTGAAAAATTATAAAAATCGGATTGATGAACATCATATTATGGTGTTTTATTATAAGATAGCCAGCATGTATTTTGGCGCTGGAGAAAATCGAAAATGTATTCATTATCTTGAAAAAATCATCAACAATAAATCCCTTCAAATGCGGGAGGATTTGCTATGTTTTTCCAGGATTTTGAATTTAGTGGCCCATTACGAAGCAGGGCTAGATTACAATCTTGACGTGCTGATACGAAGCACCTATAAATTCCTCATAAAGATGGAAGACCTTTACGAGGTTCAAAAGGAATTCATCAAATTTTTGAGGGTATTGGGCGATATATATCCGCACGAGGTTAAAGGGGAATTCATCAAACTGCGCGATAAATTGAAAGAGTTTGAGGACGACCCCTATCAAAGCAGGGCTTTTTTGTATTTGGACATTATTTCATGGTTGGAATCTAAAATTGAAAATCGCCCTATTGGTGATATCATTAGGGATAAGTTTCGGGAAACACAGGCTAGGTAGTATATAGTGCTTAACTAAAACTTAACATCGATATCAAAACGAATCCTGCTGCCATTTTCCAAGGATGGACCGTAAGGAACAAGCTGTTCCACCAAATAATACTTCATCACTAAATTCATGCGCTTGTTTAGGCTGTATGCGGCTACAAATTCAAAGCCTTTGTAATTGGTCAATCTTCCATCAGGTGAATCGAATGCCGAATAATCCCAGCGCGCCCAATCGTTTTGTGTCAGGAAATCGACAGCGGCATAGCGCTGCAAATAATTATAGGTCAGTTTGAAAAACCAATCACCCTTGGCTTTAAGCTCTCCATAGCTAAAACCGCTAACAAAGCCAGCTGTTTCATCCTTCAAATTTTGCGGAATATTGGGGTTGTTGTTGTAATCCTCCAAATTTTGATAGTAATCCCAATCCCAGTTGATATTCGGTTTCTTACTAATATTCAATTTGCCGCCCAAATGAAAAATAGTATAATCAAAAACGAAAGTGGCCGCCCCATCGGGGATATCGGGTATGTTTTTGAAAAAATAAAATGAGGGGAAGATATTTAGCCGATTATCCAAAAAGCTTAGGTTAGTTTGATAACCCTGAAAATAAGCATCTTTGCCCAAGGATTCACCTGATGCCACAACAATAAAATGCCCTGCTCCCAAACTGATAGCATCCAAAATACACGAATTTATAGGAATTGTATTTTTCAAAAAGACACCTTCAGGAAATACGTTGTCACTCCAAAACTGCTCATTGTTTTTTTCGAATGGGAAGGTGTTTTTTCCTATCCATCCTTCAAAAGTTTTGTGTTTCGCTTTGAAATATACTTTCTCGAACCCCACCGGCAAAGTGCCAAATTCTTTGGAAACATCACCTAAAGTAATTTGGGGATCCTGCTGTTTAATAGGGTTGCCGGTCCTTAGCCTTAGACCAACTGTTGCCCAATCTTTATAGCTGTAGGTGGCTCCAATCCGTGCACGATAGCGCATTCTGGTGCGGTCTTCCCTATAAGTGCCATCAGACTTTCTGGAATCCCAATCCTGCTCCACCCGAAATCTAAAATCGGCTTCGAAGTCAATATTTTCTAAAATTTTATGCTGGGCCGAAACATTGAGTAAAATTCCAAAAACGAAAAGGAATAGAGGCAATTTTGTAGTCAATTTATCCGAGGTCATATAGGTTGTAAAAAGTGGCAATGTATGAATTCCGAAAGAATAAAAAACTAACGGTTGTCATATTGGGCAGAATTTCAATCAAACTTAAATCGATTAAAATTTCACATCAAAAATTTTGATTTTTCGCATTTAATATTGAATATTTGCATTCACAAAAGTTCAGACAGGTATTGAAATGTTATCAAGAAAGGTGGAGGGATTAGACCCCGTGAAGCCTTAGCAACCCTTTAGACTTACTAAAGAAGGTGCTACGTTCTACTTAAGCCCTGATTCATTTATCGAGGTTTTGATAGATAACCTAACAAATTACACACTGTAATTTTCCGAATTTCTTTATAACATTTTTCTATTTGATGCGCATATTTAACTAGTGCGCTATTGACTTTTTGGTTCGAAAAAGAACTCTGAGATGTTAAACATCGAAGTATCCTTTGGACCTGTCGTTCTCGTGGAGGCGGGAATCAAATTAACTAAAAAAATAAGAAAAATGAGCGAACAAAAATTAGCGACAAATGCATTGCATGCCGGACACGATGTAAAAGCCAACGGTGGAACAAGAGCAGTGCCAATTTATCAAACCACGTCTTACGTCTTTAATGACTCTGACCATGCGGCCAATCTCTTTTCATTACAGGAATTAGGGTTTATTTACACGCGATTGAACAACCCAACCAACCAAATTTTACAGGAACGCTTAGCGGCTGTTGAAGGCGGTATCGGTGCAGTGGTATTTGCGTCGGGTACTGCGGCAATTTCTACTGGATTATTAACGCTTTTAAAGGCTGGCGACCATATTGTAGCTTCGAGTAGTTTATACGGAGGAACCTATAATTTATTGAATGTTACTCTTCCAAGATTGGGCATTACTACGACTTTTGTGGATGCTTCGGACGCACAAAATTTTGAGGATGCCGTACAGGATAATACCCGTGCGTTTTTCGTAGAATCTTTAGGAAATCCAAAATTGGATGTTTTGGATATTGAAGCGATTGCTGAAAAATCCAAAGGGGCTGGTGTGCCATTTATTGTGGATAATACGGTAGCAACGCCTGCATTGTTAAATCCAATAAAACATGGTGCTAACATCGTGATCCATTCCTTGACTAAATATATTGGTGGGCAGGGTACCTCTTTGGGAGGTGCTATTATCGATGCCGGTACTTTTGATTGGGCCAATGGGAAATTCCCGGAATTTACTGAGCCATCGGCTGGGTATCACGGCTTAAAATACCACGAGACTTTGGGTGCAGCTTCCTATACCTTTAAATTGATTTTGGAAGGTTTAAGGGATTTCGGAGGCGCTATGAGTCCGACCAATGCTTTTAATATTATCCAAGGTTTAGAAACATTGCCTGTGCGCATCAAACAGCATAGTGAAAATGCCCTTGAACTTGCCAAATGGCTGGAGGCTCAACCTGAAGTGGCTTGGGTAAACTATCCTGGTTTGGAAAGTAGCAAGTACAAAACTTTGGCCGATAAATATTTACCGGATGGACAAAGTGGTATCGTGACTTTCGGTGCGAAAGGTGGTTTTGAAGCGGCCAAAACAGTGGCCGATGAAACACAAATTTTCTCATTATTGGCTAATATCGGAGACACTAAATCTTTGATTATTCACCCATCAAGTACGACACACCAACAGCTGGACGAAGCCCAGCAGGAATCGGCCGGGGTGTCTGCGGATTTGATTCGATTGTCTGTGGGTATTGAAGATGTTGAAGATTTAAAAGCAGATTTAAAACAGGCGTTTGCTAAGATTTAAAGCCCCGCCTAACCTCCCCAAAGGGGAGGCACCTTACTCATGGGGAGTATTATGTTTGAGTGAGCGTAGTCGAAGTATTGGAGAGGCAAGGTGCGATTTTAAACATAACAATAGGCGTTCCCCTCCTTGGAGGTCCCGATAGGGGTGGGTTAAAAGCTGGAAATAAGAAGTGTTTTTAGCAGACACACCCGCGTTAGGGATTGAACGGCATGTTTAAGCTCCTCGGAGAGAGCGAGTAGTGAAAGCCCGACCCGTGGTCACTGAGCGGAGTCGAAGTGTAGGGTAACGCCCAAAAAATTAAATAAAACAAAAGTTGAAAGGTTTAAATTTCCAGTCAGCTTTAAAACATAAGAGTAAAAATTCCCCTCCTTTGGAGGGGTTAGGGGAGGCTTATATGAAACACCCATTACAACATATCATCATTAAAGATTACACCACCGAAAGTGGTGTGCTGAATACTGCAATAAAATTGAGTTATCAGGTGTTTGGGCAAGCTTTGGGGAGTGCGCCAATTGTTTTGGTAAACCATGCGCTGACTGGGAATAGTAATGTGGCCGGTGATGATGGTTGGTGGCAGGATTTGATTGGTGTGGACAAGGTGATCGATACCAAATTGTACACCATTTTGGCGTTTAATATTCCCGGAAATGGCTTTGACGGTTTTGTGATCGACAACTATAAGGATTTTGTGGCGCGCGACGTTGCGAATATCTTTTTGAAAGGTTTGGAAATCCTGAAAACGGGTCAATTATTTGCAACGATTGGTGGTTCTTTGGGTGGTGGTATTGCTTGGGAAATGGCGGCTTTGGCACCTGATTTTACCGAGCATTTGATTGTGGTGGCCACAGATTGGAAATCCACCGATTGGCTGATTGCAAATTGCCAAATTCAGGAGCAATTTCTGTTGAATTCGAAGAATCCCGTACACGATGCACGCATGCATGCCATGCTGTGTTACCGTACGCCAGAGTCGTTTAAGGAACGTTTCCAGCGGTCTAAAAATGAGGATTTAGAGATTTTTAATGTGGAAAGTTGGTTGTTGCACCACGGGAAAAAATTGCAGGAACGCTTCCAGCTTTCGGCCTATAAATTGATGAATCAGTTGTTGAAAACCATCGATGTCACCAAAGGTAGGGCAAGCAATTTTAATGTGCTTGAAAATATTAAGGCCAATATTCATATAGTTGGAGTGGATTCTGATTTGTTTTTTACGGCAGCCGAAAATAGGGAGACACATCGTCAATTGGCGCAGGCCCATCCTAACGTGACTTATAATGAGATTCACTCCGTACATGGACATGATGCTTTTTTAATGGAATATGACCAGTTGGAGGAAATTGTGGAGGGTATTTTTGTGCCCGATTCAAAACGTAAACGTATGAAGATTTTAAAATTTGGAGGCAAGTCTTTGGCCAATGGAAAAGGGCTGAATACCGTGCTTTCAATTATTGAAAATAAGGTAAACGCTGGCGAACGGATTAGCATTGTGGTTTCGGCAAGAGGGTCTGCTACCAATGATTTGGAAGGGATTTTAAACAAAGCTTTAAAAGGTGAAGCTTATAAGGAGGAACTTGAAGCATTTAAAGCTTATCAGGTGGAGCCTCTAAAATCGGTGGATTTTTCAAAGGAATTTGCAGTTTTGGACAAGCTTTTTGAAGGGGTGAGCCTGTTGCGCGATTACAGCAAAAAGACCAAGGATACTATTTTGGCGCAGGGTGAATTGCTGTCCGTAAAGCTGATTACCGAAATTTTGAACGTCAAAGGTATAAAGGCCAATGCCGTGGACGCAAGGGAGTTGATAAAAACCGATGAGGCCTTTGGAAATGCCCAACCGCTTTCAAAATTATCCAAAGAAAATACACAGGGGTATTTCAAAAAACATAGGGAGGCGGTAAATATAGTTACTGGCTTTATCGCTTCAAATTTAAAGAATGAAACCACTACTTTGGGAAGAAACGGAAGTAATTATACGGCCGCCTTATTGGCCAATTTCTTGGACGCTGAGGAATTGGAAAACTACACGCACGTTAGCGGTATCTATACGGCCGACCCGAGTTTAGTTTCCGATGCAAAGCAAATCAGGGAATTGTCTTATAGTGAAGCGAATGAGTTGGCCAATTTTGGAACTTCGGTATTACATGCCAAAACCATTATTCCTTTGGTGGAAAAAAATATCAACCTCAGGATTTTAAACACCTTTAATGCTGATGATGAAGGCACATTGATCACGGCGCGACCGAGTAACAAAGAAGTAACCTCGCTTTCGGTTTTGGATAACGTGGCATTATTGAATTTAGAAGGGCGCGGCTTATTAGGCAAAATTGGCGTAGACGCACGAATTTTCGGGGCGTTGAGCAATTATGGCATCAGTGTGAGTATTGTGTCCCAGGGTTCTTCGGAGCGGGGCATCGGGTTGATTATTGATGCCGACCAAGCTACGCAGGCCGTAATAGCTTTGGAACGTGAGTTTGAAAGCGATTTCTATTCCCAGGATGTAAACAAGATTGATGTGGTGGACGATGTGGCGGTAATTTCCATTGTGGGCATTGAGTTGAGTTCGTTCCATAAACCATTTAATGCCTTAATACGGAACCAGATAACGCCATTGTTATTCAACAATACGGTTACAGGGAAGAACGTAAGTTTGGTGGTTAAAAAATCGCAATTGCATAAGGCACTTAATGTGATTCACGGGGAGATTTTCGGGATTTCGAAGAAAATTAATATTGCCATATTTGGTCACGGCGGTGTTGGTGGAGCGCTTATCAATCAGATTTTGAAATCGAAAGATGAGATTGAAAAACGAAAAGGTATCAATTTGAATGTGTTTGCCATTGCCAATTCCACAAAGTTGATTTTGGATAAAAATGGAGTGGCGTCAAATTGGAAGGAGGCCATCAAACATAGTACTTATGAAAGTTCTATTGCTGATATTATCACCTACGCGAAAAACCATCATTTGGAGAATTTGATTGCGGTGGACAATACGGCGAGCGATATATTTTACAAAAATTATATTCCGTTGGTGGAGGCAGGGTTTGATTTGGTGTCCTCCAACAAAATCGCCAATACCATTTCGCATGAGTTTTATACAGAATTGCGTGAGCAGTTGAAAGAACACAATAAAGAATATTTGTATGAAACCACCGTTGGTGCCGGATTACCTTTGATCGATACGATTAAATTATTGCACGAATCTGGTGAAAATATCACGCGAATTAGAGGGGTGTTTTCAGGAACTCTGAGTTATTTGTTCAATAACTTTTCAGTTGAAGATAAACCCTTTAGTGTCATTATCCGTGAAACGGTTGAAAAAGGCTTTACAGAGCCAGACCCACGAGAGGATTTTTCAGGAAATGATGTGGCCAGAAAGTTGTTGATTTTGGCAAGGGAACTGGATTTGCAAAACGAGTTTGAGGACGTTGAAGTTCTGAATTTAATTCCTGAGGCCTATCGCGATATTTCGGTCGAGGACTTTTTATCCCAATTGGAGGTTTTGGATGAGCAGTATCAAAAATTGAAAGATGAGCAAAAGCCGGGGCATGTGTTGCGCTATGTGGGAGATTTGTCGGGAGATTTGTCGCAGGATAAAGGCAATTTGGAAGTGAAATTGGTGTCCATTCCTGCGGATAGTACTTTGGGCCATGTTAAAGGTAGCGATGCAATTTTTGAGATATTTACTGAAAGTTATGGGGAGCAACCTATTGTTATCCAAGGTGCGGGGGCTGGTTCAGAGGTAACGGCACGTGGGGTGTTTGGAGATATTTTGCGGTTGTCAAAACATATTAATTAGTTACATGAATTACTCATGAATAAGCGTAAATCTATCGTTGAGAATGAATATGTGCCCATTTCAGCCTTTGTTGCATTGGATAAACTACCGGCGGTTGATTCGATCAATAGATTCTTAAGAGGAAAAGAAAAATCAGAAGAGGTTATTGCTTATCTCAATTGGGAGAAATCCTCAGACGAATTAGTTTCCTTTTGTAGAGCTGTTTGCGAAATCGAAATTCCCAAAAAGTTTGATTTCTTGATTGACCTTCAAGATAATTTAGGAGGAATTGATATTGATGCAACTATTACAAAAGCCATTTGGAACGGAATGTTGCCATTGAATTTTATTGATTTAGGATACAAAACCTTTACAATAATTAAATTCAAAGGTGGTGTGCCAGAGCGACTGGATTCATTGGAAGAGATGGATGAAGCTGATTTTAAACCGAGATTTGTTCTTTGTTCAAAATCAAATAAAAATGAAATAATTACAGAACTAGAGAGGTTTATTTGATCAAATACAATTTTATTGAAACCTTTTGGGGCAACTATAAGTAAAATGAGTAAGAAAAAACAATTCGAAACAGAGGCCATACGAACGCAATGGGAAATCACACAATTTTCGGAGCATTCGGTGCCACTATATTTAACGTCGGGATTTGTATTTGAAGATGCCGAGGATATGCGAGCCTCGTTCGCGGAGGAAAAACAGCGCGATTTGTACAGTCGTTATAGCAATCCCAATGTCAACGAATTTGTAGAAAAGGTTTGCCAAATGGAAGGTGCCGAAGATGGTTTTGCTTTTGCCAGTGGCATGGCGGCCGTGTTTTCCACCTTTGCCACTTTGTTGGATGCAGGTGACCACGTGGTGTCCTGTAGTTCGGTATTTGGGGCAACGCATGGGTTGTTCACCAAATATTTCCCGAAGTGGAATATCGAGTGTTCCTATTTCAACATTAATGAATTGGACTCGATTGAAGGTCTAATCCGGCCGAATACCAAATTTGTTTTTGCCGAAACTCCAACCAATCCAGGAGTGGATGTGTTGGATTTAGAATTTTTGAGTGCGATTTGTAAAAAGCATAATTTGTTATTGGTGATTGATAACTGCTTCGCTACGCCTTATCTGCAGAATCCTATAAAGTTTGGTGCTGATTTGGTCATTCATTCAGCAACGAAATTGATGGATGGCCAGGGACGTGTTTTAGGCGGTATTACGGTCGGCAAAAAAGAGCTGATTCGCGAGATTTATTTGTTTTCGAGGCTGACCGGTCCATCCATGAGTCCCTTTAACGCTTGGGTATTGTCAAAATCTTTGGAAACGTTGGCCATTCGAGTTGAAAAACATTGTGATAATGCCCTCAAACTAGCGGAATATTTAGAAACCCATCCCAAAGTAAAATGGGTAAAATATCCTTTTTTAAAGTCACATCCAAAACATGAGATTGCTAAAAAGCAAATGCGATTGGGAGGAAATATTGTGGCATTTGAAGTGGAAGGTGGACTAGAGGCTGGAAGGCAATTTTTGGATGGCATCAAAATGTGTTCCTTATCGGCCAATCTTGGGGATACAAGAACGATTGTTACTCATCCAGCAAGTACAACCCATGCAAAGGTAGAGCCAGAAGTGAAGACTGCCGCCGGCATTACGGACGGTATGGTAAGGTGCTCCGTTGGTTTAGAGCATGTGGATGATATTATTGCTGATATTGAACAAGCTCTCGGTTAAATCGATGCGTAACAAAACCATATATCAAGTTGATGCATTTGCGGACGAGGCTTTTGGAGGTAACCCTGCGGTAGTAATGATTTTAGATGAATTGCCCTCTGAATCATGGATGCAAAACATGGCCATGGAGATGAATCTATCTGAGACAGCTTTGGTTGCGCCAAATGGTCTCGGTCATGATATTAAATATTTTACGTCAACGGTTGAAATTGCGCTATGCGGACATGCTACTTTGGCTTCTGCCCACATTATGTATCAATTAGGAATCAAAACGCCAAATGAGTTGATTCACTTTAGGTCAAAAGGTGGGGATTTAACTATTTCTAAACAAGGGGATTTTATTAGAATGACATTTCCACAGTATAAACTTTCAGAAATAGAAACTCCCCAAAACTTTTATGACTTAGTGGGCTTTGAGCCAATTGCCACGTATCATAGTGATTACGACTGGATTGTGGCAGTGGCTGAAAACCGGAAAGCTATTGAAAACTGCACGCCTGATTTCAATGCGCTCAAAGCAAACGGACTCGGTCGATTAATGGTAACTTCTGAGGGAAAATCAGAAGAAGTTGATTTTGTGGTGCGCTGTTTTGTGCCCCAAGCGGGTATAAATGAGGACCCCGTAACCGGTTCGGCGCATTGTGCTTTGGCCCCTTTGTGGGCCGAGAGGCTCGGGAAAAATCAAATGGTTTCTCATCAGATTTCTAAACGAGGGGGTATTTTGCACCTTGTCTTAAATGACGACAACGTTGAAATAAAGGGAAAAGCAATTACCATTTTTGAGGCAAAATTGAAGCTATAATTTATATCTTAGCACGATGCTTTCCAAAAAGACAAAATACGGCTTAAAAGCTCTAACTTTTATTGCAAGAAGTGGGGATGATGTTCCAGTTCAGGTCAGTGCTATAGCGAAAAGCGAGCAAATTCCTCAGAAGTTTCTCGAGAGTATTTTATTAACCTTGCGAAAAGCAGGAGTTTTAGGTTCTAAAAAAGGAAAACATGGAGGTTATTATCTGAGAAACAAACCTTCTGAAATCAAAATGACTGACGTCATGCGTGTTCTGGAAGGCCCAATCGCCATGGTGCCTTGTGTAAGTTTGAACTATTATGAAAAGTGTGATGATTGTCCGGACGAGCATAAATGTAGCGTACACAGATTGATGATTGAGGTACGTGATAGTACCCTTAAAGTGTTAAGAAATACCACTTTAGCAGATTTATCTAGGGTTTAGCCATTGAAAAATTAATAGTATAACGCCATTTCCTTGTAAGTTTTGTTCATTTTATCGTCAAAATACTCCAATATTCTAAAAAGTAAGCTCGAACCTTTGTAGAGCGGAAAAAAGTATTACTTTTGTAATCCCTATTAAATTGATAGGATTAATATAAAATAACGACAAATGATTGCGCAGATGTTATTAAAAAGTAAAGAGAAGTCCACTTATAAGGAAGATAGTGCCGGCGAAAAACCAATTAGAAGTGTTGCCAAGGCGTTAAGTTGGAGGGTAGTAGGGACTTTGGATACGCTTTTGGTTTCGTATATTTTAACAGGAAGAATATCTCTGGCCGCTTCAATAGCATCCGTGGATTTTGTGACGAAATTGATTCTCTACTTCTTTCACGAACGTTTTTGGAATCTTATCAAATGGGGGAAATAAATTGATATGGGTATGTTTACAGAAAATCAAATAGAAATATTAAATAAAGAGTTTGAAACCGCAACGCCAGCTGAAATTATTCAAAAGGCTTTTGAGCTGAATAACAAAGCTGTTGTTACCACTAATTTCAGACCGTACGAAGCTGCAATCCTTCATGCGGTGAGCCAGGTGGAAGCTAAAACTCCTGTAGTTTGGTGTGATACAGGTTATAATACGCCTAATACTTACCGTCACGCGGAACAGGTGGTTAAGGATTTGGATTTGAATGTCTTTTTATACGTGCCAAAGCAAACTTCAGCACATCGCGACGTGGTGATGGGCATTCCTTCTATTGACGACCCAAAACATGCAGAGTTTACTGAGCAGGTAAAGCTAGAACCTTTCAAAAGAGCTATGGATGAGCATAAGCCAAATGTGTGGTTCACTAACCTGCGTCAGGGGCAAACGACTTTTAGAAATAGCATTGGAATTTTTAGTTTGAGCAAGGATGGCGTTTTAAAAGTTAGCCCATTCTATTATTGGTCTGACGAAAAATTGGATACTTATTTAGAAGAGAACAACTTGCCAAACGAGTTTAAATATTTTGACCCAACTAAAGCATTGGAAAATAGAGAGTGTGGTTTACACGCATAATCAGTGGGCAGTGACAGTAAACTGTGAAACAGATAGGAAATTAAAATAATAACAAAAACTCTTGCTCCGCCCGAGTAAGAATCCCTCCCTTTTGGGGAGGTTAGGAGGGGCTTTTATTTATGAATAAAGATACATCACATATCAATTCACTAGAAAACGAAGCGATATACATTTTTAGAGAAGTAGCAGCGCAATTTGAAAAGCCAGTGTTGTTGTTTTCAGGTGGGAAAGATTCCATAACATTAGTAAGGTTAGCCCAAAAAGCATTTTATCCAGCTAAAATCCCATTTCCGTTGATGCATATTGACACAGGGCACAACTTCCCTGAGACCATTGAGTTTAGAGACCGTTTGGTTAAAGAATTAGGTTTGGAATTGATTGTGCGCAATGTTCAGGATTCTATAGACGAAGGAAAAGTGAAAGAAGAATCGGGACGTTACGCCAGTAGAAATATGCTGCAAACCACCACGCTTTTGGATGCTTTGGAGGAATTCAAATTTGATGCGGCCATTGGTGGTGCAAGGCGCGATGAGGAAAAAGCAAGAGCTAAAGAACGTATTTTTTCCGTTCGTGACGATTTTGGTCAGTGGGATGAAAAAAATCAGCGACCGGAGTTGTTTGACATGTTGAATGGTGAGATTGATCATGGACAAAACGTTCGTGTATTCCCCATTTCAAACTGGACAGAGCTTGATGTTTGGTCTTACATCGAAAAAGAAAATATTGAAATTCCATCAATCTATTTCGCGCATAAAAGAAAAGTGTTCTTAAGAGATGGTCTGATTTGGTCTGCTGAGGATGATATTGTTTACCGAGATGAAGAGGAAGAGGTATTTGAAGAAATGGTGCGTTTTAGAACGGTTGGAGATATGAGTTGTACAGCGGCTGTGCTATCGGATGCGGTTTCAATTTCAAAAGTTGTTGAAGAAATTAGAGATTCTTCAATTTCAGAACGTGGTGCTCGTATTGACGATAAACGCTCTGAAGCAGCCATGGAAAAACGTAAACAACAGGGGTATTTCTAAAATTTGCAGTAGCAAATTTTGCCTTTGGCTATTGGCTTTTAGCTTTTAGCTGAAAATTAAAAACAAAATTTAAAATATAAATAAGCCAAGAGCCAAAAGCTAAAGGCTAACAGCCATAAAAAATGGAAGTATTAAAAATAGCAACAGCAGGAAGTGTAGATGATGGAAAGAGTACTCTTATCGGGCGTATTCTTTACGATACAAAATCATTAACTACAGATAAATTGGAAGCCATTGAAAATACAAGTAAACAACGTGGATACGATTACTTGGATTTTTCTTTGGCCACAGATGGTTTAGTTGCGGAAAGAGAGCAAGGCATTACTATTGATGTAGCGCACATCTATTTTTCAACGAAGAATAAGAGTTACATCATTGCGGATACCCCAGGTCATGTGGAGTATACACGTAACATGGTAACAGGGGCTTCAACCTCTCAAGCTTCGATCATTTTAATTGATGCTAGAAAAGGGGTGATTGAGCAGACCAACCGTCATTTTTTCATCAATAATTTATTGAGAATTAAGGATGTTGTGGTTGCCATTAACAAAATGGACTTGGTGGATTATTCTGAAGAGGTTTACAATAATATCAAGGCTGATTTTGAAGAGCTGATGAGCAAGCGCGATTACCAAGATCAAAAAATTTCATTTATTCCAATTAGCGCCTTAAAAGGTGATAATGTGGTGAATGGATCTGATAACATGCCCTGGTATAAAGGTGAAGCTTTATTGGAGCATTTGGAAGCCATTGACAAAGCAGATATTTTCAATGTAGGGACGCCACGCTTCCCAGTACAATATGTGATTCGCCCTAAAACAGAGGATTACCACGATTTTAGAGGATATGCAGGTAAAGTTTATGGAGGTGATCTTAGTGTAGGTGATGATATCATCGTGTTGCCATCAAAAACACGTTCAAAAATTAAGGATATCTACTTTTATGATGAGAAATACGAGACGGCTTCTAGACGTTCTTCGGTTACAATTACTTTAGAAAACGATATAAACGTGAGTCGTGGTGATATGATTGTGAAAGAAGGTGATTTACCAACCATCGATAAGCAATTTACGGCGAATGTATGTTGGATGGATACGAATGAATTAGTTCCGGGCGGCAAATACATTGTACAACATGGCATCAATAAAGTGTTAGCAAAAGTAGATCGTATCAATCATAAAATCAACCCTGACTATTCTGGTTTTGAAACTGGTGTAACAAGCTTAGGAATTAACGATATCGCTTCGGTGACGTTCAAATTGAACAAGCCAATTTTTTACGATCAGTTTAAAAACCATAGAACTAACGGGTCATTCATTATAATCGATACACAGTCTAACAATACAGTTGGTGCTGGCTTCATTCAGTAAGCCCCCTAGCCCCCGAAGGGGGAACTAGCAGGTTTGCGGAATAAATAAAATAAAAAAGTGAACCTGCAAGGTTTCTAAAACCTTGTAGGTATGAAATAAAAGAAACAATAAATAACAAAGGTTTTTACTCCGCCCGAGTAAGAATCCCTCCACAGGTGGGGAGGTTAGGAGGGGCCTCTAATATGCAAAGTTTTAGAACAGAAATAGAGAATCCAGTTGTTGAAAGAGATATTATTGAATTAGCCAATAAAATTGAGCTGTTTCACAATGGAAAGATTGATGAGGAAAAGTTTAGAAGCTTACGTTTAGCACGTGGAGTTTACGGTCAGCGTCAAGAAGGCGTGCAAATGATTCGTATCAAATTGCCTTACGGAAAAGTGAAGAGCAATCAATTACACAGAATTTCTGATGTTTCTGATGAATATTCTAGAGGAAGATTGCATATCACTACGCGTCAGGATATTCAAATTCACTATGTGGATTTAAACAGAACCCCTGAGCTTTGGGCGGAATTGGAGCGTGATGATGTGACGTTGCGTGAAGCCTGTGGTAATACAGTAAGAAATGTAACAGCTTCTGAAACTGCAGGGATTGACCCTAACGAACCTTTTGACGTGTCCCCTTATGCGGATGCGTTATATAAGTTCTTTTTACGAAACCCAATTTGTCAGGAAATGGGACGTAAATTCAAGGTGTCTTTCTCGTCTTCAGATGAAGATACAGGATTGTCATACATGCACGATTTAGGATTTATTGCTAAAATCAAAGATGGTGTTCGCGGATTTAAAGTGATGATTGGTGGTGGACTAGGTTCACAACCACGTCATGCTGATGTGCTATATGATTTTCTGGAAACTGATAAAATCATTCCAGTAATGGAAGGTGTGTTGCGAATTTTTGACCGTAATGGTGAGCGTAAAAGTCGCGCCAAAGCGAGAATGAAATTCTTAATTAAAGATATAGGTTTGGATGCCTTTAAAGAATTAGTTGAAGCTGAACAAAATGCGATTGAATTAAAATCAGTTGCTATCGATGCTGATGCTTTCGAAGCTTCTGTTCCAGTTGAAATAACTGAAATTCCAATAGTTGAAATCAAAGACCAAAAAGCTTTTGAAACTTGGAAGTCAACCAATTTAATCCCTCAAAAGCAGGAAGGTTATGTGGCTGTCGGAATCAAAGTATTGTTAGGTGATTTCTATACAGATAAAGCGAGATTATTAGCCGACTTAGTTGAGAACTATGCCGCTGGAGAAATTCGTCTATCATTACGTCAAAATATCGTGATTCCTTTTGTGAAAAGGGAATTAGTACCGTTTTTCTACACTGAATTGGAAAAGTTAGGTTTTGTTGAAGCAGGCTATAATAAAGCTGTGGATATCACCGCTTGCCCTGGTACGGATACCTGTAATTTGGGTATTGCCAGTAGTACGGGTATTGCTGATGAATTGGAGCGTGTGATTAAAGCCGAATATCCGCAGTATTTAAACAATGAAGATTTGGTGATTAAAATCAGTGGGTGTATGAATGCATGTGGACAGCACAATATGGCAAATATTGGTTTCCAAGGGATGTCTGTACGTACACCAGACAAATTGGTTGCCCCTGCGTTACAAGTGCTTTTAGGTGGTGGAAATTTAGGTGATGGAAACGGCGTTTTTGCTGATAAAGTGGTAAAAGTACCGAGCAAAAGAGGTCCTGAAGCATTGCGAAGAATTTTAGACGATTACGAGGCTAATTCCAATGGAAAATTATTTGTGGACTACTATAAAGAAAAAGGCGAGAAGTATTTTTACGATTTCCTTCAAGATTTACAGGATGTTAGCAATTTAGCAGATGCCGATTTTATTGATTGGGGTACTGAAGAAAAGTATGTAAAAGAAATTGGTATCGGCGAGTGTGCTGGTGTGGTAATAGACTTAGTGGCGACATTGTTCTTGGAAAGTGATGAAAAGATAGAGAATGCTAAAGAATCTGTTGAAAACGGTGTGTACTCAGGAGCTATTTATCATGCCTATAGTTCTATGGTGAATACAGCTAAGGCACTATTAACGGCGGAGAAAAAGAAAACGAATACACATGCGAATATCATTGCTCAATTTGATGCCATTTTTGTTGAAGCTGGTAAAATAAAGTTAACAGATAGCTTTGCTAATATTGTGTATCAAATCAATAAATTTGCACCTTCAAAAGAGTTTGCTTTAAATTATATCGAAAGTGCAAGCAAGTTTTTACAAAACGCTAGGGCTTATAGAGAATTAGAATTAAACCTTGCTAAAAAAGCTGTTTAAATTTCAAATGAGTATTAAAACCCCAAAATTAACGGTTGTAGGTGCAGGCCCAGGTGACGAAGATTTAATTACCCTTAAAGCAATTAAGGCAATTGAATCTGCTAACGTTATCCTTTACGATGCACTTATCAACGAATCCTTACTAAAGTATGCTTCGGAGGCTACCGAACTTATTTTTGTAGGGAAACGTAAGGGGTGTTATGCCTTTCAGCAAGAACAAATTAACGAGTTGATTGTCTCAAAAGCCAAAGAAAAGGGACATGTGGTAAGGCTTAAAGGGGGTGACCCATTTATTTTTGGTCGAGGAGCGGAAGAAATTGATTATGTGAGACAGTTTGGTTTAGAAACCTTTGTAGTGCCCGGGATTTCATCATCAGTTGCAGTGCCGGCGTATCAAGGAATTCCTTTGACAAAACGAGGAGAGTCAGAAAGTTTCTGGGTAATCACAGGGACTACCAAACATCATAAATTGTCGATGGATGTTGCGCTGGCGGCTAAATCAACAGCCACCGTCGTGATATTGATGGGAATGGGCAGATTAACGGAAATCGTGGAGATTTTTTCAAAAGAAGGAAAAGCAGAGACGTCCGTAGCTATTATTCAAAATGGAACTAGGGAAGATGAAAATGTAGGTATTGGAACGATTGAAACCATAGAAGGCATTGCCAAAGAAAAGCAATTGGCCAACCCGGCAATTATCATTATCGGAGATGTGGTAAAGGAAAGAGCGGTTTTGAGTTCTATTTATAGTGAAGTGGCGCAGGGTTAAATTATGGAAAGGAATAATTTATATCCCATTTTTTTAAAGGCACGAAGCCTAAATGTGTTGATTGTTGGTGGAGGGTACGTAGCTGAAGAAAAATTAACGTTCTTACTAAAATCAAGTCCGGATGCCCATGTAACGATGGTATCGCCCATGTTTAGGGAAGGTACGGTAGAACTGGCCGAAAAGGGCGATGTAAAGCTGATTGAGGACACCTATAAAAAGAAGTATCTGAAGGGAAATCATATTGTTGTTGCGACGACAGATATACCTGAGGTGAATGTGAAGGTGCATAAACATTGTCGAAAGCGAAGCATTTTGGTGAATGTAGCCGACAACCCACCATACTGTGATTTTTACATGGGTGGGATTGTAACGAAGGGCAACGTAAAAGTGGCGATTTCAACCAACGGAAAATCGCCAACGACAGCGAAACGTTTGAGACAATTTTTTGAGGAAGTGATTCCCGAAAACATTGACGATTTGGTGAAGAATTTAAACGAATATAGAAAAACCATAAAAGGAGATTTTGAGGAAAAAGTAGAAACCCTCAATGAATTCACAAAAGGATTAATACAAAAAAAAGAATCATAACATGATTAAGACGGATATACTCATTATAGGAGCTGGGCCAACAGGTTTGTTCACGGTTTTTGAAGCGGGACTATTAAAGTTAAAGTGCCATTTAATTGATGCATTGCCTCAGCCCGGAGGTCAATGTTCAGAATTATATCCTAAAAAGCCTATTTATGATATTCCTGGATTCCCTGAAATATTAGCTGGGGATTTAACAAGAAACTTGTTAGAACAAGGGAAGCAGTTCGAGCCAGGGTTCACTTTAGGAGAGCGCGCCGATACTGTTGAAAAGCAAGAAGATGGAACTTTTATTGTAACAACGAATAAAGGGACTAAACATCAAGCTCCGGTGGTCGCTATTGCCAGTGGATTGGGCAGCTTTGAGCCTAGGAAACCAGCCCTTGACAGCCTTGTGGACTACGAGGATAAAGGTGTTGAATATATGATTAAAGAACCTGAAATGTATCGCGATAAAAATGTGGTAATTGCAGGTGGAGGAGATTCGGCTTTGGATTGGAGTATCTTTTTAGCTGATGTTGCTAAAAGCGTAACATTAATACACAGGCGTAATGAGTTTAGAGGCCATTTGGATTCTGTCGAAAAAGTGCAGGAGCTAAAAAATGATGGTAAAATCAATTTGATTACTCCAGCGGAAGTAACCAATATCATGGGTGATGGTAAAGTTGAAGCCATCGAAATCACTAAAAAGGACGAGGAGCCTTTTAGATTGGAAACAGACCACTTTATACCTTTGTTTGGGTTGTCTCCTAAATTAGGGCCTATCGCCAATTGGGGCTTAGAGATAGAGAAAAATGCCATAAAGGTAAATAATGCACTGGACTATCAAACCAATATACCCGGCATTTTTGCTATTGGAGATGGTAATTACTATCCCGGAAAGCTAAAGTTAATTCTTTGTGGTTTTCACGAAGCGACTATAATGTGCCAAGCGGCCTACAAAATTATTAACCCAGGAAAGAAATTTGTATTGAAGTACACCACAGTTTCTGGGGTTAATGGTTTCGATGGCACACGAAAGGAAGCACCAAAAGCGGTAGTTCAAGCTATAAATTAAGTATAAGCTTTATAAATAAAAATCCCGCGAGTTTTCTTTTAAGTTCGCGGGATTTAATGTTTAAATACACCAGATTGTTAGGGATAAGTTATATTTTTATCCACTGAAATTTTTAAAATGTAATCAAGGAAATGAAAAGTTACAACGTTTGCTTAAAGGACACGGTTAAGACGTTCACAAAAAGACTGTTTTACTCTTTATTCGATTGTGAGCAAGAAGAAACTTATGGCGAATATTTAGAGCAGACGTTCCTTAAGATACTTTCGGCGTTGGAGATTGAAAACGGTACAGAAATATGGGCCAGTTTTAAAGCAGAGCTTCCTAAAATTAGGAAAAAACTGGATTTGGATGCTATCGCTTTTGAAAAGAACGACCCGGCTTCCCATAGTTTAAGGGAAATTTACCTGGCCTATCCAGGATTTTATGCAATTTCCATTTACCGTTTAAGTCATGCGCTTTACAAGCGAAACGTATATATTTTGCCAAGGATGATGAGCGAGTACATTCACGGGATTACCGGGATTGACATTCATCCCGGGGCAACCATAGGCGAATCGTTTTATATCGACCACGGTACAGGTATTGTGATTGGGGAAACCTCTATTATTGGAAAAGGCGTGAAAATTTATCAAGGGGTGACTTTAGGAGGTATTTCAGTGGCGAAGAGTTTGGCTAAAACCAAACGTCACCCGACTATTGAAGATGACGTTTGCATCTATGCGAATGCCACAATTTTAGGTGGTGATATTGTAATTGGTGCCAATAGTATAATTGGAGCTAACGTATGGATTACTGAGTCGGTACCTGAGAATTCGTTGGTGACCTATCAAACTGAAATTAAAATAAGACCGAAAAAGAATGGCATTCGAGAATAGTATTATTGGTCAAATAGGGAATACACCTTTGGTGGAAGCGACGCATTTGATTAACAAAAAAGGTGTGCGACTGTTTTTGAAACTGGAAGGAAATAATCCAGGAGGAAGCGTTAAGGACAGGCCAGCTTTCAACATGATTAATGAAGCCTTAAAGCGAGGTGACATCAAAAAAGGAGGTACTTTGGTGGAAGCCACAAGTGGTAATACGGGTATTGCTTTGGCGTTTATCGCAAAATTATTAGGGTTGAAAATGGTATTGATTATGCCTGAAAACTCCACCGAAGAACGGGTAAAAACCATGCGTGCCTACGGAGCGGAGGTAATTTTAACCCCTGCAGATATTGGTATTGAAGGGTCTCGTGATTTAGCGTTTAAGTTGAGAGATGAAAAAGGATACACCCTTTTAAATCAGTTTGAAAACCACGATAACTGGAAAGCCCATTATAAAACTACTGGCCCTGAAATTTGGAAAGCGACCGAAGGTAAAGTGACCCATTTTGTGTCAGCAATGGGAACAACAGGCACAATTACGGGCGTTTCAAAATATTTAAAGGAGAAAAACAAAGACATAACTATTGTTGGAGCACAACCAGCAGACGGTGCTAGAATACCTGGCATCAGAAAATGGTCGCCAGAGTATGTGCCCAAGTTTTTTGAGCCAGAACGTGTGGACATCGTTGTAGATGTTTCAGAAGAGGACGCAAAGGCCACAACCATAAAACTGGCAAAGGAGGAAGGTGTATTTGCGGGGATGAGCAGTGGAGGTTCTGTGTTTTGTGCCTTAACCACTGCTGAACGAATTGAGGAAGGGGTTATCGTTGCGATAATTTGTGATAGAGGGGATAGGTATTTATCGTCAACATTGTTTGAATAAAAAAAATGAAACTTCCTGCAAGGTTTCCGAAACCTTGTAGGTATAAATTGATTGAAAATGTCAAATATTAGAAAGGCTTTAAAAGAAAGAATTTTGGTTTTGGATGGTGCCATGGGTACTATGCTTCAAGCCTATAAATTCACTGAGGAAGATTTCAGGGGTGAGCGATTTAAGGATTACCCCATTCCTTTGCAAGGGAATAACGACTTGCTGTCCATAACTCAGCCCGAAGCGATTAAAACCATTCATGGGAAATACTTTGAGGCCGGAGCAGATATTATTGAAACCAATACGTTTTCGGGCACCACAATAGCCATGGCCGATTATCAAATGGAGGATTTGGTATATGAATTAAACTACGAGTCAGCTAAAATAGCCAAAGAAGTAGCAGATGAATTCACGGCAAAAGAACCTCATAAACCGCGCTTTGTTGCGGGTTCCATTGGGCCAACAAACCGTACGGCAAGTATGTCACCAGATGTGAATGATCCAGGATATCGAGCCGTTACTTTTGACGAATTGCGTATTGCTTATAAACAACAAGTAGAAGCATTGGTTGACGGTGGTGTGGATTTGTTATTGGTGGAAACCGTATTTGATACCCTTAATGCCAAGGCAGCGCTTTTTGCCATAGAAGAAGTAAAAGCGGAGCGTAATATTGATATCCCAATTATGCTAAGTGGCACGATTACCGATGCTTCAGGAAGAACTTTGTCTGGACAAACCGCGGAAGCATTTTTAATTTCAGTATCGCACGTGCCCTTGTTATCCGTCGGATTCAACTGTGCTTTGGGTGCCAATTTATTGCAACCGCATTTGGAGGCCATTGCCAATAAAACGGATTTTGCCATTTCGGCCCATCCCAATGCGGGGTTGCCTAATGCATTTGGTGAATATGATGAAACTCCAGAACAAATGGGAGAGCAAATTGAAGAATATCTAAAAAAGAATTTAATCAATATTATTGGCGGATGCTGTGGTACTTCACCAGAACATATCAGAGTGATAGCAGATATCGCCTCAAAATATCAACCCCGGGAAATTGTCACGCTGAGCGCAGTCGAAGCGTCTCATTAATTTCAAAATGAAAATAAAACAAACCAAATACATGAAACTTTCGGGATTAGAACCACTAATCCTTAATGAGAACAGCAACTTTATAAATGTTGGAGAACGTACCAATGTTGCGGGTTCTAGAAAGTTTTTACGCTTAATAAAAGATGAGAAATTTGATGAAGCTTTAGATATCGCACGTCATCAGGTAGATGGTGGTGCACAGATTATCGACATCAATATGGATGACGGTTTGATTGATGGAAAAGAGGCGATGGTACGTTTCTTAAATCTAATCGCCGCCGAACCAGATATTTGCCGTGTACCTATTATGATTGATTCTTCCAAATGGGAAATTATCGAAGCGGGACTTCAAGTGGTTCAGGGAAAATGCGTGGTGAATTCTATTTCATTAAAAGAAGGTGAAGAGAAATTTATTTGGGAGGCTACTCAAATTAAGCGTTACGGTGCGGCCGTAATTGTGATGGCTTTTGATGAAGTGGGCCAAGCCGATAATTATGAGCGACGAATTGAAATTGCTAAACGGTCGTACGACGTTTTGGTAAACAAAGTCGGTTTTCCGTCAGAAGATATCATTTTCGATTTGAATATATTTCCTGTGGCTACCGGTATGGAGGAGCACCGCAAAAATGCCATCGATTTCATTGAAGCTACCCGTTGGGTGAGAGAAAATCTTGAGAATGTTTCCGTAAGTGGTGGTGTGAGTAACGTATCATTTTCGTTTAGAGGAAATAATATAGTTCGGGAGGCCATGCATTCTGTGTTTTTATATTATGCGATACAGGCAGGTATGAATATGGGAATTGTAAACCCGGCAATGTTGGAAGTTTATGACGATATTCCAAAGGATTTATTGGAGCATATTGAAGATGTAATACTTGATAGACGTGATGATGCTACAGAACGTTTACTGGAATTCGCCGAAACTGTTAAAGGGACAAAGACCGAAAAAACGGTGGATTTATCTTGGAGAGAGGGTTTTGTTCAAGACAGAATAACACATGCTTTGGTTAAAGGTATCGATGCTTATATTATTGAAGACGTCGAGCAGGCAAGATTGGAGGCTACCAAACCTATAGAAGTGATTGAAGGTCATTTAATGACTGGGATGAATGTGGTTGGCGATTTGTTTGGTGCAGGGAAAATGTTCTTGCCACAAGTCGTAAAGTCAGCGCGAGTGATGAAAAAGGCTGTGGCCTATTTGAATCCATTTATTGAAGCTGAAAAATCAGATGCTTCTGAGCCTGTCGGGAAAATTTTGATGGCTACTGTAAAAGGCGATGTGCATGATATTGGAAAGAATATTGTAAGCGTTGTTTTGGCGTGCAACAACTACGAAATCGTAGATTTAGGGGTGATGGTGCCACCCGAAAAAATTATTGAAACTGCAATCAGTGAGCGTGTAGATGCTATTGGATTATCAGGCTTGATTACACCGTCGTTGGATGAGATGGTGTATTTGGCCAAGGAAATGCAAAACAAAAATTTTGAAGTGCCTTTGTTAATTGGTGGAGCAACTACCTCAAAGGCGCATACTGCCGTTAAGATTGATACGCAATATGAAAATGCGGTGGTACACGTTAATGATGCCTCAAGAGCAGTTACTGTTGTTGGAGATTTGTTAAACAAAAAGACTTCTAACGCCTATGTGGCAAAGCTGAAAAAGGATTACGAAGAATTCAGAACCAAGTTTTTAAAACGGGGTAAAGAGAAGTCTTATATCTCTATTGAAGAGGCGAGAAGCAAGAAGTTTAAAATTGATTGGGAAAACGCTGAAATTGTGAAGCCAAAAGAAATGGGGGTTCAAATTTTGAAACAATTAAGTTTAAAAGAACTGCTGCCTTTTATTGATTGGAGCCCGTTTTTTAGAAGTTGGGATTTGCATGGAAAATATCCTGATATTTTGAAAGATGAGGTGGTTGGTGAGCAGGCTACACAATTATTTGATGATGCCCAGGAGATGACACACCAAATTGTGGTGAAACAGTTACTGAAACCGAAGGCTGTTTTCGGTTTATTTGAAGCCAATACGGTAAATGATGACGATATTTCTGTGAAGAAAAAAGGTGAGGAAATTGCAGTATTTAGAACCTTACGCCAGCAATTAAAGAAACGTGAAGGTGTTCCAAATCATGCATTGGCTGATTTTGTTGCCCCCGAAAGCACGGGTAAAATGGATTATATTGGGGCGTTTTGTGTCGGGATTTTTGGTGCTCAAGAATTGGCGGACAGTTATAAGGCCAAAGATGACGATTACAGCGCGATTATGGCTCAAGCCATAGCGGATAGGTTTGCTGAAGCTTTTGCAGAATATTTGCACAAACAAATTAGAACCAAACATTGGGGTTATGCTTTTGATGAGGATTTTAGCAATGATGAATTGATAAAAGAAAGTTATAAAGGCATTCGTCCCGCACCGGGATACCCGGCCTGTCCAGACCATTTGGAAAAAGAAACGATTTGGGAATTGCTGGAGGTAGAAAAGCTAATTGGGGTGACCCTTACTGAAAGTTTGGCCATGTGGCCTGCGGCCGCGGTTTCTGGGTATTATTTTGCAAATCCGGAAGCGAAGTATTTTGGTTTGGGGAAAATTACCGACGACCAAGTAACGGATTATGCTGAAAGGAAAGGTATCGACATTGAAAAGGCTAGGAAATGGTTGCATCCCAATTTAAGCCCCTCCTAGCTAAAAGCCCAACCTAACCTCCCCGATGGGGAGGAACTCTTACTCGTGGGTAAGATTTCGTTTGAGTGAGGTTCCCCTCCTTGGGAGGGGTTAGGGGAGGCCCGCGTTTGAGTGGCGCGTTAGGGATTGAACGGCATGTTTGAGCTCCTCTCCCGATAGCTATCGGGAGAGAGCGAGTAGTGAAAGCCCGACCCTTTGGGTAACGCCCAAAAAATAAAAAAGTATAACTAAATAAGATTCCTGCTTGAGCAGGAAAGTAGAATGAAAGTAACAGACCATATTAAGAACGCAAACGGGAAAACCTTGTTTTCGTTTGAGGTAATTCCACCGAAGAAGGGGAAGAATATTCAGGATTTATACAATAATATTGACCCGTTGATGGAGTTTAAACCTCCATTTATTGACGTGACGACTTCTCGTGAAGAGTATGTGTATATTGACAAAGGTAACGGCCTTTTGGATAAAAGGATTACTAGGATGCGACCCGGAACAGTTGGGATTTGCGCCTCCATTATGCATAAGTATCAAGTGGATGCGATACCACATTTGTTGTGTGGAGGTTTTACCAAAGAGGAAACGGAATATGTGCTTGTGGATTGTCATTATCTAGGTTTGGATAACGTCATGGCGTTGCGAGGTGACTCAATGAAAGATGAGCCGTATTTTAAGCCTTGCGATGGTGGGCATGCTTATGCCAGCGAATTGGTGGAGCAAATTGCAAGTTTAAACCGTGGTAAATATTTGCATGATGATATTGAGGCGGAGCATTACTCCGATTTTTGTATCGGAGTGGCTGGGTATCCAGAAAAACACATGGAAGCACCATCCTTAAAAACCGACCTACAACGTTTAAAAGCCAAGGTGGATGCCGGTGCAGATTATGTGGTGACACAGATGTTTTTTGATAATCAAAAGTATTTTGAGTTTGTTGAAAAGGCTCGGGAAATGGGGATAGATGTGCCCATTATTCCCGGGATTAAACCGATTGCGGTAAAGAGACATTTGCAATTGTTACCACAGGTATTTAAAATAGATTTGCCACAGGATTTAATCGATGCGGTTGAAGATTGCAAGGATAATAAGGCGGTACGCCAGGTAGGTATTGAGTTTGCCATTCAGCAATCCAAAGAGCTGTTGGATTTTGGTGTGCCGGTTTTGCATTATTATTCAATGGGTAAAAGCGATAATATTCATGCCATTGCAAAAGCATTGTTTTAAATAGTACATTTGCAGTACAGAATCCCCAAAATGAAGCTATTTTATACCGGCCTGTTGTGGTTGATTTGTGCCGTTTGTTTGGCCCAAGACAAAACCCATACGTCCTATCTGGATGTCAATTATTTCTCAGGCTACGTTGGGCTTCACAACGATGAAATACTGCATTTAATTCAGGAACATCCCCAAGGTGTTATTGTAAGCTGGAATAAAAAAACCTTTGGTTACGAGGATTGGGAACAATGTTTTGGCTACCCAGACTTAGGATTTTCATTAGCCTATCAAAACTTTAACAATTCTGTTTTAGGAAACAACCTTTCGGTTTACGCCCACTATAATTTTTACTTTTTCAACCGGAATTTAATGCTTCGGATTGGTCAGGGGATGGCCTATAATTCCAATCCTTACGACAGGGAAACCAACTTTAAGAATGTGGCTTTCGGTTCTACATTTATGAGTAGTACTTATGCCATGTTGCAGTATAAAAAGGAGCGGATTTTTGATAGATTTGGGATGCAGGCTGGATTTTCCCTGATTCACTATTCCAACGCCAATGTTAAGGCACCAAACAATGGCACTAATACCATTGCATTTAATGTGGGTGTAACGTATAATTTAGATGAGGAAAATCTGGAATATCAAGATACTTTAGACCGAAAAACGGACAGAAAATTTACCGAACCTATCAAATACAATATGGTATTTAGGGGAGGGGTAAATGAAAGTGACTTGATTGGTAGCGGGCAATACCCGTTTTATATTTTATCGGCCTATGCCGACAAACGTATCAATAGAAAAAGTGCTGTGCAGTTAGGGGCAGATGTGTTCTTTTCTAATTTTTTAAAGGAATTAATTAAATTTAGAAGTGTAGCGTTTCCAGAAGAAAATGTTTCGGGAGATGAAGACTATAAAAGAGTTGGCGTGTTTGTTGGCCACGAATTGTTCATCAACAAATTGAGCTTGTTAAGCCAAGTGGGGTATTATGTGTATTATCCATTTGAATTTGAAGGCCGAACTTATATCAGGGCAGGTTTAAAACGCTATTTTGGAGAAAAATGGTTTGGGACTCTGACCTTGAAATCTCATGGGTTTAGGGCAGAAGCGGTTGAATTTGGGGTTGGCCTAAGATTATAATTTATGGAACAGAGACTGACAATTGTAGGTTTGGGTGTTAGCGATTTGAAATCGGCAACTCAGTTTTATGAAGAAAAATTTGGTTGGAGGAAAACGGAATCGAGCAATGACAGTATTTCGTTTTTCCAAATGAATGGTATCTTGTTGTCCTTATACCCAAGAGAGAAGTTGGCCGAAGATGCCAAAGTGTCTAATGAAGGAAGTGGATTTAAAGGTTTTACCATTGCTTTTAATGCACGCTCTAAAGAAGAAGTGGATGCCATTTTTGAAGATTTGAAGCAAAAAGGGGTTGCTATAGTTAAACCAGCCGAAGAGGTATTTTGGGGTGGCTATAGTGGCTATGTTGCAGACATGGATGGGAATTTATGGGAAATAGCATTCAATCCATTCTTGGCGATGGATGAGAAGGGTAATACATCTGAAGTCTAGTTTATGCTGAAAAGAATAGCTTGCATATCGTTAATTTTATTAGTTTTTGCTTGTGACAGCGAAAATGCCAACGACTGTTTTCAAACTGCTGGGCCACTGGTTCAAAATGAAGTGGTTGTTGAACCTTTTGATAAGATTTTAGTGAACCGCAATGTGGAATTAATTCTGAAAGATGGTTCTGAACAAAAGGTGGTTGTAGAAACCGGTGAAAATCTATTGAACGATGTTGAGGTGTCGGTCACTGATGAAAGGATAACTTTAACGGATCATAACAATTGCAATTATGTTCGTGATTATGGCATTACCAAAATTTATATCACCTCACCAAATATAAGAGAAATACGAAGTTCCACTCAATACAGTATCAAATCTGATGGGGTTTTGTCTTATCCTGAAATCACAGTTGCATCCGAAGATTTTAATGCTCCTGGTACTTTCACAGTTGGGGATTTTATTCTCGAGTTAAATAGTAACACTTTTAGAGCGACATTTAATGGGTTGTCCAGCTGTTTTGTTTCTGGTTCGGTAAATAATTTGAATGTTTCTTTTTTTGCTGGCGACGGAAGGTTTGAGGGGCGGAACTTAATCGCTCAAAACGTTGAGGTACTTAATCGTGGTTCCAATGATATGGTGGTTAATCCGCAGGCAGAAATCACAGGTACAATATCCAGTACTGGAAATGTTATAGCTGTAAACCGGCCACCAGTTGTAGAGGTTGAAGAACTCTACAAAGGACGCCTAATTTTTGAATAATTCCACTGACTGTTTCGCGATTTCAAGCTCTTCATTGGTGGGGATAATCAGTACTTTTACTATGGAAGTTTCAGCACTTACATCTGTAAGTTTGTCCGGTCTTACTTTGTTTTTGTCTTCATCCAAGACGATTCCTAGATAATTCAATTCACTACAAACGCGTCGGCGCATATCAACTGAATTTTCTCCAATACCCGCAGTAAATACGATGGCATCTAAACCGTTCAAAATCGCCGCATAGCTACCGATATATTTTTTTATCCGATAGGCATTCATGTCCAGTGCTAGTTGTGCATTTTTGTCCCCATTGTCCGCTTTTGCCTGAATTTCTCGCATATCGCTGTGTCCTGTTAATCCCAACATACCACTTTTCTTTTGAATAATGGTATTGATTTCTGAAAGGCTGAGATTAAAACGCTCGGCCATATGGAAAATAATGGAAGGGTCTACATCTCCAGAGCGTGTACCCATAATTAATCCGTTAACAGGGGAAAAACCCAGAGAGTGGTCAATACTTTTGCCATCTTTAATGGCAGTCATGCTACAACCATTACCTAGATGAATCGTGATGATTTTTGAATGTGCTTTGTCCAAGTATTCGATGGCCTTCTCGGACACATATTTATGACTCGTGCCATGGAATCCATACAATCGAATATTATGCATGTCTGAATATTCATTAGGAATGGCATATTTATAGGCGTGTTCTGGGATGGACTGATGAAAGGCTGTGTCAAAAACTGCCACCTGTTTGGCTTTTGGAAAAATGGCCTCGGCAACTTCAATACCTTCCAAATTAGCAGGATTATGTAAAGGAGCCAAAGAGGATAAGGCTTTGATTTTTGCTTTAACGTTTGCCGTGATTTCAGTTGTATTGCTGAAATGCTTGCCTCCGTGTACCACACGATGCCCCACAATATCAATAGCATCTGCTGATTTGATAATTCCGGTATCTTTGTCCAACAATTGTTTGGAAACCATTTGCAGGCCTACCTTATGGTTGGGAATGGATTCCACAACTTCAATTGTATCTTTATTTGTTTTGAATTTGAAAATGGCATCCTCAAAGCCGATGCGCTCAATTATTCCTGAACATAAAATCCTGGTATCAGGCATTGAAAACAATTGAAATTTTAGAGATGAACTCCCTGAGTTTAAAACGAGTACCTGCATATTAAAAATCTTGAGCTTGGATTGCGGTTATGATTACGGTGCTATAAATATCATCAGCAGTACAGCCTCTACTTAAATCATTAACTGGTTTGTTTAGGCCTTGTAACATTGGGCCTATAGCCAAGGCACCCGTCTCTCGCTGTACGGCCTTATAGGTATTGTTTCCAGTATTCAAATCAGGGAAAATCAACACACTAGCCTGTCCCGCAACTTCGGAATCTGGTAATTTGCTTTTTCCAATGCGCATATCCACGGCAGCGTCGTACTGTATAGGGCCTTCAATTTTAAGATCGGGAGCGGCGGCTTTTGCAATTTCGGTAGCCTTTCTCACCTTGTCCACATCTTCACCTTTTCCAGAGGCGCCAGAGGAATAGGATAGCATTGCTACTTTTGGTTCAACCCCAAAACTGCGGGCCGTTTCAGCGGATGAAATCGCGATTTCTGCCAATTGCTCGGCATTGGGATTCGGATTGATGGCGCAGTCTCCAAAAATGGAAACACGATCTTCCAAACACATAAAGAATACGGAAGAGACAATATTTACGCCCGGCTTGGTTTTGATGAACTGCAGTGCCGGTCTTAAGGTATGAGCTGTGGTGTGTAAGGCTCCTGAAACCATACCATCTGCATGCCCCTTATATATCATCATTGTGGCGAAATACGACACGTCGGTCATGGCATCTTTGGCCATATCTATATTTACACCTTTATGTTTTCTCAGTTCGTAGAACGTTTTTACATAATCCTCGAAATGTGGAGCGTCTGTTGGGAATACTACGTTTATATCATCCAAGTCCAAAGGGATGTCATATTTGTTGATTTGCTCTTGTATTTTTTCTTTTTCACCTATCAGGGTTAAGTCTACTACGTGTGCATCAATCAGTCTTGCAGAGGCCCGTAAAACCCTTTCGTCATAACCTTCCGGTAAAACGATGTGTTTTTTGTCATTCAAGGCACGTTGCAACAAATTGTACTGGAACATCCTTGGTGTGAAGATATCTGACTGGAACGTAATCAAATCTTCAGCTAACTTATCTGTGTTTACGTGTTTTTCAAATGTGGCGATAGAGGTTTCGATTTTTTCTATGTTTTCGGCATAAATTCTGGATTTTATTTTGCCAATAGCATTGGTGACAAAAAAAGTACCATCTTTTACGCTTATAATAGGTACAACGCTTGAAAGCCCTTCAATAAGTCTAAGTATGGGTTTTTCTGGAATAAGGCCACCGGTTAAAATAATGCCGGATATTTTTGGGTAATTGGCAGAAATGTTTGCCTGTAAGGCTCCCAAAATTATATCGGCCCTATCGCCAGGGGTAATCACCAGCGCGTTTTCTTTTAAATGTGTTAAGTAGTTACGCAATTGCATGGCACCCACGCTGTAGTTTTCGGATTGATTGTTAATCATCTCTTGGCCAAAAAGTACGGTACCCTTGAGCTTTCTAACAATTTCCTTGACCGTTGGGCTTGCCAGACTGCTAATTTTAGGAATGACCGTAATGTCTGTGCCTTCATTGATTCGGGATTTTATCAGCCCTTTTAGAGTGCCGACATCTTTGGGGTCAATCTTATTGGTCATAATTGACAGTACGTCCACTTCTTCTTTGAAGGTGTCATGGGCTAATTGCACGTTTTCTACAATCTCAGAAAGTTCTTTTTTGTCGCCCTGTGAAACAATTATGACCGGCAATCCAAGGTTTTTTGAAATCAAAATATTGATATCAAGCTCCAAACTAGAATTTTCATGCGAAAAATCAGTACCCTCAACCAATACAAAGTCAAAACGTTCTTCAAGATGTTTGTACTTTTTAATGATTTCGTCTATGACATCACCGGATTTTCCTCTGTTGTACAGATCCAAAACCTGGCTTCTCGTATAAGCAAAAGTCTTTTTGTAGTTAATATCCAGTTCAAAATAGGAGACTACCGTATTAATGTGGTTGTCGGGTTCTCCTTCCTTCGTGTCCTCGATAATGGGACGAAAATAGCCCACTTTAGCAGTTTTGCCTAAAAGCATGCGCATTAAGCCCAGAACAACCACGGATTTTCCACTGTTGGGTTCGATGGTTGCTACATAAATTCCCTTGCTCATTGTTGACGTTTTGTAGATTTACAAAGATAGTTTTTTATGTGTTTTAACCAGAAAATAACTATAACTATTTTGTGATTTGCTCGGCAAAATTACAGCCTTGTTGTTTATGGGAAGATGATTTTTATCATACTTTAATTTTATGCAACAAAATTTCTAGGATTTGATGGGGATGGTCCAAATTATTTTGATGTCAATTCTCTAAAAAGTGATTCCAAACTCGCATTTTTTTGATTGAGCTGTAAAATCTTTAATTGATTGTCGTGCGCAAAATCGAACACATATGAGCGCATGTCTTCGGAGGTCTTAAATGTAATTTCGTAAACAAAATCATAGGTGTTTGTCACTTTTTCAACTTTTGGGAGTTTTAAAAGAAAGGCATCCTCCACACGGTAATCAAATTCTACAATTACGGTTTGGACTTTTTCGTTGCGAAGGTCTTTCAGTTTTTTATCAGCAACAATTTCACCTTTATTGATAATAATTACCCTATCGCACATGGCTTCCACTTCCTGCATGATATGGGTGGATAGGAAAACGGTTTTGGTTTTGCCAATGGATTTGATAAGGTTCCTAATATCAATTAATTGATTGGGGTCCAAACCCGTTGTGGGTTCATCTAGAATTAAAACTTCCGGGTCATGTAATAAAGCACTAGCTAGACCTACTCGCTGGCGATAGCCTTTGGAGAGTTGGCCTATCTTTTTGTGGATTTCGGGCGTTAATCCCGTCATTTCGATGACTTCGGCAATTCTTGCTTTATCTACTTTGTAAATGCCCGCATTAAAAGCTAAATACTCCTTTATATACATGTCTAAATATAAAGGGTTGTGTTCGGGCAGATAGCCTACACTTTTTTGAATATCTTGATGTTGTTCGATACCAAAACCATTCACTTTTATACTGCCCGAGGTGGGCTGGATGTAAGTGGTCAAAATTTTCATCATAGTGGACTTGCCAGCGCCGTTGGGGCCTAAAAAGCCTACAATTTCGGGTTGTACCACGTTGAATGAAATGTTGTTTAGGGCTTTTTGATTGCCGTACAATTTGGAAACACCATTGACTTCAATAGACATTTGACTGATTTGTTTTGTCAAAAATAGCGATTCTATAACGCAATTCTAATTTTGCTATAAATTCTTTAAATCTTTTTAAAAAAGTCAAAAAAAACGTTTTGGGGTGCTTTGATTTCTTGAAATATTAATTACTTTAGCCGACGTAATTATGAGAACGACAACATTTTATACATACTTTAGCTTTTTTTATTTCTTTTTTGGGAAAGAAATCGAGACGTTGTGTGTATAAATAGTAACAATATATTTTAATGCAAGTCTCGATGAAAATCGAGACTTTTTTTATGATTAATACGGTAGCCATACAGGGAGTTAAAGGGAGTTTTCACCATATTGTATCACAGGAATTTTTTGAAAAGCCTGTGGATATTATTGAGTGTATGACTTTTGACAGGGTTGTGGAAGCACTTATTAACGGTGAGTGCGATGCGGCCATTATGGCTTTGGAAAACTCTATTGCTGGCTCGATTATTCCAAATTATGCGATGATTGATAACAATCATTTGCATATCGTTGGGGAGCACTATTTGGATATTCAGCATAATTTGATGGCACTACCGAGTCAAAGAATTGAAGATATAAAAGAGGTGTATTCGCACCCGATGGCGTTGTTGCAATGTAAAAGATTTTTTAGGGGATATCCTCATATCAAATTAGTAGAAGATAAGGACACGGCGGAGGTTGCGGATCGTATTCAAAAGCATAAATTGAAACATATTGGCGCGATTGCCAGCGTACTTGCGGCCGAAATTTTTGAACTAGATGTTTTGGCGCATAGTATCCAAACGATAAAGCATAATGAAACGCGTTTTGCGGTGGTAAAACGGACCAATTCCGAAGTGTCCGAAAGCGAAATTAATAAGGCTTCGATTAAATTTGAAGCGGACCATAAGCGCGGGAGTTTAGCAACGATATTGAATGTGATGAGTGATTGTAAGTTGAATTTAACAAAGATTCAGTCCTTGCCCATTATTGAAACGCCGTGGAAATATGCCTTTTTCGTAGATGTGACATTTGACGCTTATGCAGATTTTTTAAAGGCGAAGTCCTTGATTGAAATTATGAGCCCGAGTTTTAAGTTGCTCGGGGAATATAAAAATGCCAAGTTATGATTGAAGTAGCGAAGCGATTACATACGGTTGAAGAATACTACTTCTCTCGAAAATTGAGAGAGGTTGGCTTGTTGATTGCAAGCGGAAAGCCTATCATCAACTTGGGTATTGGCAGTCCGGATTTGCAACCACCACAACGTGTTTTGGATGCTATTGCCAATAGTCTTGGTGACGCCACGGCGCATAAATACCAGAGTTACCAAGGACTTCCGGAGTTAAGGGAGGCGATGGTCAAATTTTATAAAACTCATTTTGGAGTGAATGCCAACGCTACCAACGAAATTTTGCCTTTGATGGGAAGCAAGGAAGGTATTATGCATATTTCGATGGCTTATCTCAATGAAGGCGATGAAGTGTTGATTCCAAACCCGGGATACCCCACATATCAATCGGTAACGAAATTGGTGGGTGCAAAAATTGTAACCTATGATTTGGATGCTTCCAACAATTGGATGCCCAACATCGCGGATTTAGAGCAAAAGGATTTAAGTAAGGTGAAATTAATGTGGGTGAATTATCCACATATGCCAACGGGAGCAACACCTACTGAAACCGTTTTTGAAGAATTGGTAGCTTTTGGAAAGCGCCATAATATTCTGATTGTCAATGACAATCCTTATAGTTTCGTGCTGAATGAGAATCCAAAAAGTATTTTAAGCGTTGAAGGTGCCAAGGATGTGTGCTTGGAATTGAATTCACTTAGCAAAACCTTTAACATGGCTGGATGGCGCGTGGGTATGGTTTTGGGGAATAGCGAGCATATCGGCAATATTTTAAAGGTAAAAAGCAATATGGATTCTGGAATGTTTTATGGGATTCAGAAAGGCGCTATTGAAGCCTTAAAATGTTCGGAAATGTGGTTTGTGACTTTGAATAGTGTTTACAAAAGACGACGCGATTTGGTATGGCAAATGGCCGAGGCTTTAAACTGCACATACGATAAAAATGCCACTGGTATGTTTGTGTGGGCAAAGTTGCCACCATATTTAAAGTCTGAAGAGTTTATAGATTTAATATTGAAAGAGAATCACGTATTCATTACCCCGGGAACCATTTTTGGAAGTCAGGGTGAAGGGTACATTCGGTTTTCGTTGTGTGCTGCAACGGAGGTTTTAGAAGAAGCTTTGGCACGAGTTAAATAAAGTTGACAGTCGCAGTCTCAGTTGACAGAGGCTTCGAAATGAATTGAAAATGAATTGTAAATAATAAAAATCCGTCCGAGTAAATTTTCTCCCCTTCGGGGAGGCTAAGTGGGGCTTATTTATGAAGAATATATACGCCATAGGAGTAGGTTTAATAGGAGGTAGTCTTGCTTTGGATATCAAGACCCATCGCCCTGACGCAGTGATACACGGTATTAGTAGAAAGGATGCCACCTTAACGACTGCTTTGGAATTAGGGCTGATTGACCAAAAGGGATCCTTAGATGATATTGAAAATGCCGATTTGGTGATTATTTCAATTCCTGTGGATGCGACGGTAAAATTGTTGCCCACTATTTTGGATAAGATTCCTGACACTGGATTGGTAGTGGATGCAGGTTCAACGAAAGAAGATATTTGCAAGGTGGTGGAAAACCATCCGAAACGCAGGAATTTTTTAGCTATGCACCCCATTGCAGGGACAGAACATTCTGGGCCCTCCGCGGCAGTGAAAGGGCTGTTTAAGGGGAAAACCAATATTGTTTGTGAAGTAGAAAAAACGGCCTTTAAATTACAGGAACCTGCTTTGAAGTTGTTCACGGATATTGGGATGCGCATGCGGTATATGAATCCCATTGAACACGATAGGCACATTGCTTATGTGTCCCATCTTTCGCATATCAGTTCGTTTATGTTGGGGAAAACGGTGATCGACAAAGAGAAAAACGAACGGGATATTTTTGATATGGCAGGTAGTGGATTTGCATCAACGGTACGTTTGGCAAAAAGTTCGCCGGAAATGTGGACTCCGATTTTTGAACAGAACAAAACTAATGTGATTGAAACTTTGGAGGAATATATCAGCAATTTGACGCACTTTAAGGAGCTGATGAAAAATGATGATTTTGAGGCTATATATGAGGAAATGAAAAACACCAATCATATTAAGGATATTTTGAATGGGATTATTTAGGAGACAGGAGACAGGGAGTTTGAAGTATGAAGTTTGCAGGTACGCCCGCGTTAGGGATTGAACGGCCTGTTTGAGCTCCTCTCCCGATAGCTATCGGGAGAGAGCGAGTAGTGAAAGCCCGACCCCTTGTGGGTAACGCCCAAAAAAAGAAGAATAAAACAACATAAATAAATAGTAAACGCAATAGCTGAAGTAGCTAAATATTAAGTAAAAATGGAAAACAAAAAGGAAATGAGAGCTTGGCTGGATGACTTAGGATTGGAGCATCCGTTGGTAATTGCCGGGCCTTGTAGCGCAGAAACCGAGGAGCAGGTTTTAAAAATTGCACATGAGCTGAAGGACACGGACGTTAATTATTACCGTGCTGGAATTTGGAAGCCTAGAACCCGCCCAGGGAATTTTGAGGGCGTTGGACACTTGGGTTTGAAATGGCTACAGAAAGTTAAGGCGGAAACAGGAATGAAAACTGCAACGGAAGTAGCCAATGCAGCGCATGTGAAGTTGGCCCTGGAACACGACATTGATTTGTTGTGGATTGGTGCTCGCTCAACGGTGAGTCCGTTTATTGTTCAGGAAATTGCAGATGCCTTAAAGGGTACTGACAAAATAGTTTTGGTGAAAAACCCAGTTAACCCAGATTTACCTTTGTGGCTTGGGGCTATTGAGCGTTTGTATGCTTCCGATATCAAAAAGCTAGGTGTGATCCATAGAGGGTTTTCCACTTATGAAAAGACCAAATATAGAAACAAACCGAAATGGCAATTGGCCATTGAACTACAACGTAGATTTCCAGATTTACCGATTATAAATGACCCATCTCATATCACCGGTAAGCGAGATATGATTTTTGACGTATCACAAACGGCGTTGGATTTGAATTTTGACGGGTTGATGATTGAAACACACACTGATCCTGACAATGCTTGGAGTGACGCGGCACAGCAAGTAACCCCTGCAACTCTGGTTCAGATTATGAAAGATTTAAAAATTAGAAAGGAAACCGATGCGGAGTCTGAATATAATACCGCGTTGGATAAATTGAGGGCTCAGATTGATGTGGTGGATAATCAGATTATTGAATTGTTGGGCACTCGCATGAAGGCCTCAGACGGTATTGGCGCACTAAAAAAGCAAAAGAATGTTGCTGTATTGCAAAGCAAGCGTTGGAATGAAATTTTAGGACGCATGGTGTTGGAAGGCGAGGAGCATGGCTTGAGCGAGGATTTTATTTTGAAGATGTTTAAAGCGATTCACCAAGAATCCATCAACCACCAAGAGAAGATTATTAACGGATAGTTTTCCGATTAAAAAGCCCCGCAATGCGGGGCTTTTTGTTTGTAGCTTATTTGTTTCTTTTAAAAATATAGCGAGTTATAAAAATACCCTGGCCATCGTCCTTGCCACTATCGCTTTCCACACCGCTGGTGACAAAAGCCAATTCCCAGCCCTCTTCTGCCATAGTACTAAGTTTGGAGCTTACAAGCGCGTCATTTGAGGCAATATTTTGAAATCGGATACCTGCTAAATTGAAGAAATTTAAAAGTTTGGTTTCCTCAAAGTCTTTGACACGGATATCCTTTCGTTTGGATTTGTTTCTGGTGTTGTCTTCTTCGGTTTTTTCCGAAGTAAATGATTCGTAATCCCTATCAACGCTGGCGGAAATTAAACGTGAACGTCCAAGTCCGCTGGGTACAATGGATTCCACGCTCGTAACGATTTTATATTCCACTTGGGCATTGGTTTCAATAAAACTAAACATGGCAATTGCCAATACCAAAATTACTCTTTTCATGGTGTTGTATTTTTAAACTAAAGATTAAACGAAGCGGATATTTATCATCCTTTTCAAAGTTAATGAAACTGATCATTGTACTTTTATTGACAGTTCCCTAATCGGAAGGTTGCATTCACTCAATTAAAGTTTTACTTTGCTGGGGTTTGGTTTAGGTTTATAGTATTAACCAAAATTTTTTAAACTATGAAGCCTATCATTACACTTAGCTTTCTGCTTGTTGTCAACGTACTTTTTTCGCAAACTAAAATTAGTGGCAATGTTTCTGATAATGACGGACCACTTGCGGGAGCAAATATCATAATAAAAGATTCCCAAAAGGGTGCAACTTCAGATTTAGAAGGCAATTTTCAAATTGTTGTGAAACCCAGAGATACCCTTGTTGTTTCTTATTTGGGGTATGATTCCAAAGAAATAAAGGTTGGAAAACAAGAGGATTTGGAGGTGAAATTAGATGGAAATATCGCATTGAACGAAGTAAGAATTACAGCTTATGGAAGCCACATGTGCAGAACTGTTTGTTGTTGTATAGGAGAAATCAAATCTGAATATATGATGGGGTTCAAATCAGATGTGATAACTGAAAAACTCTACCCAAACCCCTCTACAACAGGAAGATTTCAACTAAAGCTTTTAAAAGATTTTAAGCAGGTGGACATTCAGATATACACTATTGCGGGTCAATTTGTAAAAGGCATGTTAAATAAACCCTCGGATAAGACCATGAGTTTGGATTTAAGCGAATTTTCGTCAGGAATCTACATTATAAATTTGAATGCCGATGGCAAGCAAATCGCCTCCAAAAAAGCAATCATTCAGTAATTTTTTTGATTTAAATATCGTTATTTTGTACTTCAACATTATGCATGACAGGACGCGTTTATAAATCTACAGGAAGCTGGTACACGGTAAAGGCCCAATTGGGGGAGTTCTACCAATGTCGCATAAAGGGTAAATTTCGTATTAAGGACATCAAAAGCACTAACCCTATTGCCGTTGGTGATGTCGTGGATTTTGAATTGGAAACCAAAAATGATGAGGTTTCGGGGATTATTCATAATATTCACGATAGGAAAAACTACATTGTTAGGAAATCGGTAAACCTTTCCAAACAGACCCATATCATTTCGGCAAATATCGACCAGGTGTTTTTAATGGTTACGATTAATAACCCGCCTACTTTCACAAGTTTTATAGATCGATTTTTGGTAACGGCCGAAGCGTATTCCATTAAAACTATTTTGCTTTTTAATAAAATTGATACGTACGATGAGGAAACCCTTTTAGAAGTGAAATATTTAGCCCATGTGTATCGAAAAATAGGCTATGAATGCATTGGAATTTCAGCAAAAACGGGAAAAAATGTTGAGAAAGTAAAATCCTTAATGCGTGATAAGGTGAGTATGTTCTCGGGGCATTCGGGCGTTGGAAAATCCACTTTGGTCAATGCCATTGAGCCCTCTTTGGATTTAAAAACCAAGGAAATTTCAAACCAACATATGCAGGGCCAGCACACCACCACCTTTGCCGAAATGTTTGACACCAGCTTTGGAGGAAAAATCATTGATACACCCGGGATAAAAGGTTTTGGAGTGGTAGATATGGACAAAGAGGAGGTAGGTGATTATTTTCCTGAAATTTTCGCTTTGAAACAGGATTGCAAGTTTAACAACTGCTTGCATTTACACGAACCAAAATGTGCTGTAAAAGATGCTTTGGACAATGACGAAATTGCCTATTCGCGATACCGAAGTTACGTCCAAATCCTAGAGGGTGATGATGAAAGTTATAGAACCGATAATTGGGATAACGAATGAAGGTAGTGATCCAAACAGTGTCAAAAGCGGGCGTTACCATTGACAATGGGGAGGTGGCTTCTATTGGCAACGGCTTATTAATACTTTTGGGAATTGTTGATGAAGATACAAAAGAGGATATTGATTGGCTATGTAATAAGATAGTAAATCTGAGGGTTTTTGGGGATGACAATGGTGTAATGAACAAATCCTTAATGGATGTGGGAGGTGAGGTAATCGTTGTAAGCCAGTTTACTTTGCACGCGCTGACTAAAAAAGGAAATCGCCCCAGCTATATAAAAGCCGCAAAACCTGATGTGGCTATTCCGTTGTATAAAACATTTGTACAAACTTTAGAGGGTGTTTTAGGCAAATCAGTTCAAACTGGTGAATTTGGAGCCATGATGCAGGTTAATCTTGTTAACGATGGGCCTGTAACAATTATCATGGACACAAAGGATAAAAGGTGACGTTTGTCGATTTTTCAATATTTCATTATTTTAATTGTACGAGTTTTATTTAATTTGAAAAGATTAATATGACATTTGTCATTAACTAGCTATTGACGTTTATCTACTTTTATACCTTAAAAACATCCGTATTATGCTAAAAAACATGGCGCTTTTAGTGTGTCTTTTATTTACGGTTAAATCCATATCTCAAGAGTTTTCTTATTCAAGTACATCTATACCAAATAGTTTACAAGAACACGCCAACGCGGTTGTGAGACTAGATGAATCTATAATAAACATAGAGTCCAGAAATAATATGGTTGTAACACAAAAACGAGTAGTTACAGTTTTAAATAAAGCAGGGAATAAGTATGTTGAGGCATTTGTTGGATATGACAATTATAGAAAAGTAAAGGGGATTGATGCTATTATTTATGACGCAACAGGTAAGCAGATCAAAAAGTTTAAGAAGAAGGATTTTATAGATCACAGTGCTGTTGATGGTGGTACCTTATATTCAGACTCTAGGGTTTTATTTATGGGCTACACACCAACAAATTACCCCTATACGGTTGAGTTTATTTGCGAAATAAAAACACCAAACACGGCAGCTATTCCCTCTTGGTATCCAATTGACGGCTACTTTGTAAGTATAGAAAAGAGCATCTACAAAATTACTGATAACGCAAATCTTGGATTAAAGCATAAAGAAAAAAACTTTGAAAATTACAGCTCTGTTACTTTTGAGGAAAGCACCAATACATTGCAATATAGCGCTGAGAATATTAAAGCTTTACGACCTGAAGATTTAAGTCCATCCTTAGTTCAAATAGTTCCGAGTGCTTTAATTATGTCAGAAAAATTTCATTATAATGGTTTGGATGGAAATGCGAGCAACTGGAAGGAAATGGGGGATTGGATTAAAAGTGATTTGTTAGATGGAAGAGGCCAAGTTTCAGAAGAGACCAAGAATATTGTCCTAAAATTGGTTGAAGGTGTGCAAGATCCCATAAAAAAAGCAAAACTCGTCTATAACTATGTTCAGGATAACACGCGATATATTAGTGTTCAGGTAGGTATTGGAGGTATTCAGCCCATAGCTGCTAGCGAAGTAGATGAGCTTAAATATGGCGACTGTAAAGGCCTTACTAATTACACACAAGCCCTTTTAAATCTTGTTGGTGTTCAGTCCTATTACACCATTGTAGAGGCCGGTAAAGACATCATAGATTTTGAGGAAGATTTTCCCTCCTTAGCCCAAGGAAACCATATCATTCTATGTCTCCCTTATAAAGAAGACAAGATATGGTTAGAATGTACTAGCCAGACACATCCGTTTGGTTTTATAGGGGACTTTACCGATGACAGGTCAGTACTAGTCGTTAAGGAAGATGATAGCAAAATCATAAAAACTGAATTTTATCCGGCAGACATAAATCACCAATCTATTTCAGCTACAATAGATTTGAAAGAGGACTCGAGTATTGAAGCTTCTTTGAAAATAAAAACAAAAGGTGTCCAATATGATAATAGGTTTTTTCTAGAGAATCAATCGGAAAAAGATATTTTAGAATATTATAAGGAGCTTTGGGGATACGTTAATGGTTTGGATATAGAAGCCTATAAGTTCAAGAATGATAAAAATGACGTTGAGTTTCAAGAAGATTTAACGGTTTACGCCAGGAATTATGCGTCAAAAATAGGAGACAGACTTATTTTTAATGCCAACGTATTCAATAGAAATAGTTTTGTTCCAGATAGATATCGAAATAGAACACTGCCCTTTAGAATCCAAAGAGGCTATGTTGATGAAGATACTTTTGAAATTATAATTCCTTCTGGATACACAGTGGAAGCTCTTCCTGAAAACCAAACCATAACGAATAAATACGGGGATTATCAGATAAGTTTTAGTAAGGAAAACAACATAATTAGAGTTAAAAGGAAATTATTGATCAAAAAGGGAGATTACCCTAAGACTGAATACAAGGCTTATAGGATGTTTAGAAAATCTATATCCCGAAACGACAATTTGAAAATAGCTCTGAAGAAAACCATATAAAAATGAAAACATTTTATTCTTTAGCACTACTCCTAATAAGTGCTCAATTTTTGCCATCTCAAACTGAAATTAAGTTTGGAGAGGTAACTGTAGATGAATTATCAGAAAAGGAATATGTGCATGATAAATCGGCTAATGCGGTAGTGCTCTACAAAAATAGACTGACATATTATTCACAGAATTTCGATTTAATTACTGAAGTACACGAACGTATAAAAATTTACAATAAAGAAGGTTTTGACTATGCCACCAAACAAATAAGTCTTTTTAAATCACGTTCTGCCCGAGAAATGCTTACCAGATTAAGAGCCTATACCTATAATCTTGAAAAAGGGGAGATTGTAAAAACTAAACTCGATAAAGATCAAATTTTTGATGAAGAAATAAGCTATAACTACAGGGGCGTCAGTTTTACAATGCCAAATATTAAAGAAGGTTCAGTTATAGAATTTAAATATAAAATCACATCGCCTTTTGTTTGGAATATTGATGAATTTAAATTTCAGTACGATATTCCAATAAAGAAAGTAGATGCTGAACTTAGAACACCAGATGTGCTTAATTTTAGAGCCACTCAAAAAGGGTTTTTATTTATTAAATCTCAATCTGGTTTTCATGGTACTGACATGAAGAATGTTAAATACAATATGGTAAATGTTCCAGCTTTAAAAGAAGAACCCTACGTTGATAATATGGACAATTATAGGACCGGAGTAATGTTTGAACTGGTTTCAATAATTATACCAGGTGAAGTACCACGCACCTATGCTACTAGTTGGTCAGACGTTGCTAAAACTATTGGTAGTTCTGAAGATTATAAAGATAAACTTGATAAAACAAGATCATTCGATGATGATTTAGATCTACTCTTAAAAGGATTGAGCCAGCCAGAAGAGAAAATGAAACTTCTCTTTAAATACGTAAAAGACAATATGACATGGAATGGTATTGACGGTAAATACTTTTACAATGGTGTAAAAAAAGCATTAAAAGAAAAAAAAGGTAATGTAGCGGATATTAATTTGACGCTTGTAGCCATGTTGCGATATGCTGGTATAGATGCAAATCCAGTTGTTTTAAGCACAAAAGATAATATTATACCTTTTTTCCCTACAGTGGACAGGCTAAATTATGTAATTGCCTATGCCAAAATTGGGGATGAGACTTACTTCTTAGATGCTACTGATGAATTCAGTGATATTAATGTGCTTCCAATAAAGGATTATAATTGGAAAGGCATTTACATAAATAATGCAAAAAAACGATGGACCTTAATTGATATTAGGCAACCTGAGCAATCAAAAGAACAGTATATGGTTCAGACAAAGCTAAATGAAGACGGAAGCATAGAAGGACACTTAAGTGCAAGATGCTCAAAACATAGTGCCCTCAAGATGAGAAAGAAATTTAAGAATAGAGATTTGGAGGCTTTTATTGCCGAAAGGGAATCCGCATTGGAGAATATAGAAATCTCAGAATATGAATTAGAAAACATAAATAACCACGAAGGGTTTGTAAATGAGTCTTTTGATTTTTACTACGAAAATGCAGTAGATGTAGTTGGTGATAAACTACTTTTTAATCCGTTCATGTTTTTTGCGATGGAAGAGAACCCTTTTAAGCAAGATAAAAGGGAGTGCCCTATTGATTTTGGTGCGCCTTTCAGTCAGAAATATATCATTAACATCAAACTCCCAGACGGATATATTGTAGAGTCCCAGCCAGAGGCAGTTGCTATGAAAATGCCAAAAAACTTAGGCAAGTTTGTGTATAGAACCAGGCCCACGGGGGATAGTTTACAATTATTAGTTAATTTTGAAATAAATAAAGCAATAATAACTATTGTGGATTTTCCTTTTTTAAAACAGTTATTTCATAAAATGATTACAAAAGAGGCGGAGCAGGTTGTACTTACAAAAGCATGATGGACATAAAAAACGCACAAAAAATAGTCGACGATTGGATTAATACGCATGGCGTTCGTTACTTTAACGAACTGACAAACATGGCCCAATTAACGGAAGAAGTAGGCGAAGTTGCAAGAATCATCGCCCGCCGTTATGGGGAGCAGAGCGAAAAAGAAAGTGATAAGAACAAAGACTTGGGGGAAGAGCTGGCGGATGTGCTTTTTGTAGTATTGTGTTTGGCCAATCAAACAGGTGTAGACTTACAGGAGGCATTCGATAGGCGTATGGACAAAAAGGCCAAACGCGACCACGATAGGCATCACAATAACCAGAAATTAAAATAATTTATATTTATATTTGACGCTTCTAATTTTAGAGGCGTTTTTTAATGGATATCACCCTGCACAAATCATCAATTCAAAGGAAGTCATATGTAGCAATAACAGGTTCTAAAAGTGAATCTAATAGATTACTGTTGCTTCAAGCTTTATTTCCTGAAATTGAATTGAAAAACGTATCAAACTCGGATGACAGTGAGTTAATGGCCAAAGCATTAAGCTCAAATGAAATCATTGTCGATATACACCACGCAGGAACGGCCATGCGTTTTTTGACTGCTTATTTCGCCGTTCAAGAGGGCAGGGAAACCATATTAACGGGTTCCAAGCGAATGAAGGAGCGCCCCATCAAAATTTTGGTGGATGCTTTGCGCGAACTTGGGGCCGATATTTCTTATGTTGAAAATGAAGGCTATCCACCCATAAAACTTAATGGAAAGAAGCTCGATAAAAACAAGGTTTCACTAAAAGCAAACGTGAGCAGTCAGTATATTTCGGCTTTGTTGTTGATTGCTCCAAAATTGGAAAACGGCATCGAATTGACTTTGGAAGGTGACATCACTTCAGTGCCATATATCAATATGACCTTAAGCCTTTTGGATGAAATTGGTGTGGAAACCTCGTTTAAGGATAATGTGATTAAAGTATCGCCTTTTAACGAAACACCAAAAGTGGATACATTGACCGTGGAATCCGATTGGTCTTCCGCATCTTATTATTTCAGTATATTGGCCATAAGTGAAGTTGGAACTGAAATATACTTATCATCATATAAAGAAAGCTCATTACAAGGCGATTCCTGTTTGGTGGACATTTATAAACATTTTGGAGTAAGGTCTAGCTTTAATGAGAACACACTCACCTTAAGAAAAGAAGCAAAAGCGTTGGAGCCCTTATCGCTCAATCTCAAAAATGCACCCGATATTGCCCAAACCATTGCGGTTACTTGTTTCGTTTTGGGAATTTCATGTGATTTGGCGGGATTGCATACCCTTAAAATTAAGGAAACTGACCGTTTGGAAGCTCTCAGAACTGAAATCGAAAAATTAGGAGGTGAAATCGAAGTCACTGATAAATCCCTGCATATGTCGGCATCAAAAAGCATTAATCCAATGGTGTCCATTGGTACCTATCATGACCACAGAATGGCTATGGCATTTGCACCAGCAGCTTTAAAGCAATCTTTAAAGGTTGAGGATGCCGGTGTGGTTTCGAAAAGCTACCCTGCATTTTGGGAGGACCTGAAATCCCTCGGATTTGAAATTACCGAATAATAATCCCTTAATTACTTGACAACCCCTATTTGGAGATTGTATATTTGCAACTTTGTAAAAAATTATAACGCTTAAGAAAATATCTAATCCATGAAATTATCACACTTTGGTTTTAACTTACCGCCCGAGTTGTTGGCAGAATATCCCTCAGAAAACAGAGATGAATCCCGCTTAATGGTATTGCACCGTGATGGTGAGAAAATTGAACACAAATTGTTCAAGGACCTTATTGATTATTTTGATGAGAACGACGTGATGATACTGAACAATACAAAGGTATTTCCTGCCCGTTTATATGGTAACAAAGAAAAAACTGGGGCAAGAATTGAAGTGTTTTTGTTAAGGGAACTTAATGAGGAGCAACGTCTTTGGGATGTATTGGTAGACCCTGCTAGAAAGATAAGAATAGGAAACAAACTCTATTTTGGTGAAGATGAAACCCTTGTTGCCGAGGTTATTGATAACACGACTTCCCGAGGACGAACCTTACGTTTTCTTTTTGACGGTTCTTATCAGGAGTTCCGAAAAAAATTGAGGGAATTAGGTGAAACACCATTACCAAAGTATATCAAAAGAGAGGTGGAACCTGAAGATGAAGATAGATATCAAACCATTTTTGCCAAAAACGAAGGTGCTGTGGCCGCACCAACAGCTGGGTTGCATTTTTCAAGGCATCTTTTGAAGCGATTGGAAATCAAAGGTGTAAATTTTGCAGAAGTGACTTTGCATGTAGGTTTGGGAACTTTCAATCCAGTTGAAGTTGAAGATTTGTCCAAGCATAAAATGGATAGTGAAGAAATTTTTATCGGCCCTGAAGCAGTGAGCGCTATTAACAGTGGTATTTTAAACAAAAAGCGTGTTTGTGCCGTGGGAACCACTGCCATGCGCACCATTGAAAGTGCCGTGTCTTCCAATGGATTGCTAAACGAGATGGAAGGTTGGACCAATAAATTCATTTTTCCGCCTTACGATTTTAGCATTGCCAATTGCATGATTACCAATTTCCATACGCCAAAATCCACTTTACTGATGATGGCGTCGGCATTTGCGGGCCATGACTTTATAAAGCATGCCTACGAAGAAGCCATTAAGGAAAAGTATAAATTCTACAGCTATGGCGACGCCATGCTGATATTATAAAATCGTAAGCCCTATTAATTTAGGGCTTTTTAGTTTTTGGGCGTTACCCACTCCCGATAGCTACCGGGAGGGGTCGGGCTTTCACTACTCAATCCCTCCTCCGTCGGGGATTTCAAACAATGAGCCTGCACTGAGCGCAGTCGAAGTGTTCAATCCCTAACGCGTTGCAGGCTTAATAATTCGTAATTCGACTTTTCATTCATTACTTTTGCAGGCATAATGAACATTTCCAAAAAGGACATAAGAGCGTTAACCAAAGAACAACTTAGGGATTTTTTTGTATCCCAAGGCGATAAAGCCTTTCGGGGCAACCAGGTTTACGAATGGCTCTGGCAAAAGTCTGTACATAGTTTTGAGGCCATGACAAATATCTCAAAACAAACTCGACAAATGCTTGAGGACAATTTTGTCATCAACCATATTCAGGTAGATACCATGCAACGCAGTAGCGACGGCACTATTAAAAACGCCGTGCGCTTACACGACGGATTGGTGGTGGAGTCCGTATTAATACCAACTGCGTCCAGAACTACTGCCTGCGTGTCCAGTCAAGTAGGTTGTAGTTTGGATTGTCGCTTCTGTGCAACAGCCCGATTAAAGCGTATGCGAAATCTAAACCCAGATGAAATTTACGATCAGGTAGTAGCTATTGATAACGAAAGTAGGTTGTACCATGATAGGCCATTGAGCAATATTGTTTTTATGGGTATGGGAGAGCCGTTGATGAATTACAACAATGTTATAAAAGCCATTGATAAAATTACCTCACCCGAAGGTTTGGGAATGTCCCCAAAGCGTATTGTCGTTTCAACCTCCGGCGTACCGAAAATGATAAGGAAAATGGCAGATGATGGCGTAAAATTTAAGTTAGCCGTATCATTGCATTCAGCCATCGATGATGTGCGGACGTCCATTATGCCTTTTAACGAAACCTTCCCTTTGGCCGATTTGAGAGAGGCTCTGGAATATTGGTTTTCAAAAACCAAAAATAGAATCACCTACGAATACGTCGTGTGGAGAGGGATCAATGACCAGCGCAAAGATGTAGATGCTTTGGTACAATTCTGTAAGTTTGCGCCAAGCAAAGTAAACCTAATAGAATACAATCCTATTGATGATGGCGAGTTTCAACAAGCTCGTTCCGAGGCCATTGAAATGTACCAAAATATTTTGGAAGTAAACCATATAACCGTGACCATCCGCCGAAGCCGAGGGAAGGATATTGATGCGGCATGTGGGCAATTGGCAAATAAAAGTTAAATAAAAAAAGCTGCACATGCAGCTTTTTTTATTTATAAATTTAAAAGGCCACTAGTTTTTCATAAACCTTTTTGTGGCTTTTCCAATGGGCGAATAAATATTTAAGAGATAGAGACCGCTACTTAGGTCTGAAACATTGATCGGTGAATTAATGTTCTTCTCTCCAATAGTCTTAATCGTCCTTCCACTAATATCGGTAACTTCAATTTTGGTCACATTAACATCTGTAGGAATTGTTAAATTAATATCATCATTCGTAGGATTTGGAAACAACGCAATAGATTTCGAAATATGGTTGTCCTCAATGCTTAAAAGCAAGTTTTCCGTGGCTTCTGCTTTTACTCTGATATTATCAAAATAGGAGGTAGAGGATACTGCATTTCCAGTTATAGGGAAAACGGATAAATCTACCTCAAATGGATCGACTCCTGTTGCAGCTCCCATAACGCCAGAATAAAAATCGACACCTCTCCAAATCACCTCACCATTGGTAGGGTTAAATGCAAAACCAACTCGATACCAAGTATCTGCTGTCAAAATCACGGGAGATGCCGCAAGGTTGAATAGGAAGGTATTTGGAGTTCCAGCATTATCGAAATAGGCCAGTCCTAAAATTTCTTTTGTCTCGGGTATAAACCGTAATCCCGCAATTAGAATGGAATAATCACTATTATAGAGCAAAACATCCTCAACATTTTTACTTGTAGTAGCACCGCCAGTATAGAAATTGTATTCTACTTGTATGTAATCATTCCCTGCAGAACGTGATGCCCAAGCGGTACCAAGTCCATCCTTCCAAACAAACTTTGAGCCTGTAGGCGAATCTGAACCAGTAATTTGAAGGGCCTGACCAATAGCGCCGCCAATACTAACAATCTGAAAGTCTGAGTTTCCTCCAGAATTAGTGAGGGTAAACAAGCCATCTTGGCCAGGTGTAACACCGTTAATATCCGTGCCTACATCACCAATAACAAGTCCCTCCAAGTCTATGGATTGAAGTAGCTGGGCGTTTAAATTAAAACTTAAAAAAAGAAAAAATGTGAACGTAAAAAATGTAATTTTTTTCATAAGCAAGAGAGAGTTTATGGATTAATAAAGTAACAATATATAAAATAAAATTGAGGATTTAGAAATCAAACTGTTAATTGCCAATGGTTTGAAATTAAATATGGGATTCATCCGCTTTTTTAGTAGGTTTGTCGAATCAAACACAGTACTTCACTTTGAAAATCGTAGAGCAAATAAAACAGCCTATTGCTTTTGAAATGGAACTTTTTGAACAGAAGTTCCAGCTTTCTATGTCCAGTAAGGTGGCGCTCCTCAACAGGATTACCCATTACATCGTTAACCGAAAAGGGAAGCAAATGCGCCCCATGTTTGTGTTTTTGGTGGCCAAAATGGTGTCCGATGGTGAAGTGAGTGAGCGGACGTATCGAGGTGCTTCGGTCATTGAGTTGATCCATACAGCTACTTTAGTGCACGATGACGTGGTCGATGACAGTAACAGACGTCGAGGATTCTTCTCAGTAAATGCGCTTTGGAAAAACAAAATTGCAGTTCTGATTGGGGATTACCTGTTATCCAAAGGTCTTCTATTGAGCATTGATAACAATGATTTCGACCTCTTAAAAATCATCTCTATTGCCGTGAGGGAAATGAGCGAAGGAGAACTACTTCAAATTGAAAAGGCCCGAAAGTTGGATATTACTGAGGATGTATATTACGATATTATACGCCAAAAAACGGCAACATTGATTGCCGCTTGCTGTAGCCTGGGCGCTGCATCGGTAAAACCGGATTCCCAGCATGTGGATACCATGCGGAAATTTGGAGAACTTATTGGAATGGCCTTCCAGATTAAAGATGATCTATTCGATTATGGTGAAACCCAAATTGGGAAGCCAACGGGCATCGATATCAAAGAGCAAAAAATGACCCTGCCATTGATATACGTCTTAAATAATGTCAGCAAAAAAGATAAAAACTGGCTCATAAATTCCATAAAAAATCACAACAAAGACAAAAAGCGAGTTAAAGAAGTCATTGCTTTTGTAAAAGACAATGGTGGTTTGGACTATGCCATTTTAAAAATGAAAGGGTTTCAGGAAGAGGCACTCCAATTATTGCAAACCTACCCAGATTCTGTCCATAAAAATTCGTTGGAATTGATGGTAAACTATGTGATTGATAGGAAGAAATAAGAGACCAATCCTAGAATATTTGATTGATGACAATCAATTAGAATAGGATTACTGTTGTTGTTGCTGTTGTTGTTGTTGGATGAACTCCAAATGTTGCCGATAACTGTTTTTTTGCTTTTGCTTTTCCTCTGTTTTCGATTTCTCCACGTCATAGGGGGATACAGTAATTTCTTCCTCGAATGTTTTTGTTGTACTGATGTGCACTTTCACAAAAAGCGTGTCTTTTACCAATCCTTTATAGACACCTTTTATAGGTGCACAATCTTTATAGTTTTTGCCAACGGCTAGTTTTACATGGTGGTCCGAAGCTATCAAATTATTGGTGGGGTCTAATCCCAGCCAACCATAAAATGGAATAAAAACCTCAATCCAAGCATGGGTGGCACCTTCACCACGGGTTTTTGAGCCACCCGGACAAATATAGCCACTAACGTACCGCGCTGGAATGCCTAGCATGCGCATCATTTGTAACAAAATGTTGGTAAAATCCTGGCAAACGCCTGCCTTAAGAGCCCAGACATGGTCCAGTTTGGAATCTACATTGGTAACCCCTTGATGATACTTGAAATTGGTATAAATAAACTCGCAAAACTCCAATGCTATCTTATAGGGCGTCAATTGCGAAAGGTCTTTGGTTCGTATCATTTCAAAGATTTCGTCGGTACCGTCAAAGGTGATGTACTTTAGATAATCCATGAATTGTGTGTCCGATCTCAGAGTTTTTAGTTCCTCCCATTGCTCCTTGGCAGGCTTTGAATCCATAGGAAATACAATGGGAAAGGTTTCCACTTCAATATCCGAAACAATCGATAGGAAATTGTGAGGTTCAACTAAAGAGAACGAGCCCACTTTGTTTAAGTAAAAATCTTGGTATGTATGGATATCTGGGTTGCCATTAATGGTTATCTTTTGTTCGTTCACTTTCTGAAACTCATTGTTCAAAGGATAAAGCCGTATCTGATTGGCTCCGTCATACACGTATCCGCTATAATCATACTTGGTAATATGTTTGATATAGTATAACGACATGCGAACCTTTAGTATTTGGAAAAATAAACCTTGTTAATGGTCATGGAAATATTTCTAATATCCGCATTGATGCTTCCAATAAAATTGTCCAGACCCTGCTCGTTGATATTATCAATAGTAGTATATTTTACTGTGCTTTCCAATTTTCCTAATAAAAATTCCATTTCATTGCCTTCCAATTCCTTCAGACGGATAAGCTCCTGAATATGACGGCTTAGTTTGTTGATGCAGTAGTACATGGATTTTGGAAAGAGTTCTTCTTGAAAAATGGTTTTTATTACCAAATCTCTTTGAAAATTTGATTTGTATTTTTTCAAAAACAATTGAGATGCTCCTATGGAGATCAAAAGATTTTTCCAATGGAAACTTTGTTCCAAAGTATCCGAAGTTTTTTCGATTTCACGTAGTTTCATCGAGGTTAAATCAGAAATAAGGGTCACACGTTCCAAAAACTTCCCAACATTCATAAAATAATACGCTGCCCCGCGTTCTTGGGTGATGTCTATATTGCCATAATGGAGCAGGTGATAATTTAAAAGACCGTCCAAAAGAGCAACAGGGTCTTCTGTCTGTAGCTTGTTAGGTAAACTTTGGTCCGTCAGATATAGAAAGTAGCTGTTCAAACCCAACCACAACTCCCGTGGGATGTGCTCCTGAGCACTTCTGGCATTTTCTCGGGACTTGGTTACCAAATTGATTATGGAGTTCGGGTTATCTAAATTGAATACCATAAAATCGATACATTCAATGGTGTTTTCGGTGTAAAAGGTATTGCTACGATCTGTATAGTTTTTGATAATTGGCGACCAGCAGAACAATTCTGGCGAATCCTGATTGGCATAAAAATTAACCTTAAGCAACCTAATGATGCCATAACCACGTTCCATATAGCGGTTCATCCAAAGAAGATTATTTGCAACCCTGCTTAGCATACTTATTTTATTATTTGATTACCCATGTGTCCTTACTGCCTCCACCTTGCGAACTATTGACTACCAAAGAGCCTTTTTTAAGGGCCACTCGGGTCAGGCCGCCCGGGCAGATGTCTATGCCATCCGGGCCATAAAGGGCAAAGGGCCTTAAATCCACACAGCGTGGGGATAATGTGCCATCGATAAAGCATGGCGCGGTGGAAAGCCTTAAAATTGGTTGCGCAATAAACGCTGATGGTGCTTCTTTTACGGCCTTAAAATAATCCTCAATTTCCTTGTCGCTGGCCTCGTGACCCATGAGCATCCCGTAGCCACCACTGCCATCGGTTTTTTTAATGACCATTTTTGAGATATTTTTTTTAACATACTCCAATTCATCGGGCTTGCCCAGCTGATAGGTTTCAATATTTTTTAAAATGGGCTCTTCATTTAAATAATATCGAATCATATCCGGAACAAAAATGTAAATAGCTTTGTCGTCCGCCACTCCCGTACCTGGGGCATTTACTATGGTAACATTGCCTTTTCTGTAAGCCGACATGATTCCAGCCACGCCCAAAACGCTATTCGGATTAAATTCCAATGGATCTAAGAAATCATCATCAACCCGTCTGTATATTACATCCACCCGCTTTAATCCGTTGGTGGTTTTCATGTACACAAAATGGTTGTCTACCACCAAATCCGTGCCCTCCACAAGTTCAATACCCATCATTCGGGCAAGCGTAGTGTGTTCGTAGTAGGCTGAATTATATATGCCTGGCGTCAGCAGTACTACGTTCGGGTTGCTCTGCTGGCTACAACCTTGCAGTTTTTTGTATAGTAGGTCAGGGTAGTTAGAAACCGATAACACATTGTTCTGAGGTAGCACTCCTGGGAAAATCCGTTTGGAGATTTCCCTATTTTCCAGCATGTAGCTTACTCCTGAAGGTGTCCTCAGGTTGTCCTCTAAAACATAAAACTCCCCATCATTGTTTCGTATCAGGTCAATCCCCGAAATATGGGTATAAATATCAAAGGGTGGCGCCAAATCCTTCATTTGCCTCAAAAAGTATGGGCAAGAATAAATTAATTCTGAAGGGATAACTTTATCCTTCAATATAAATTGATCATGGTAAATATCCTTGATAAAAAGATTTAAGGCAATTAAGCGTTGTTTAATGCCTCTTTCAATTTTAGTCCATTCGTCATAGGTAATGATACGGGGTAAAATATCGAAGGGGAAAATTTTTTCAATGCCTTTATTGTCGTTGTACACTGTAAAAGTCACACCCTGATTCATAAAAAGGGTCTTCGATAAGTCCTCTTTTTTTCTCAGTTCATCAATCGGCATTTTTTTTAGATAGTCGATAATCGTTTCGTACTGAGTCCTTAGTTTTGTGTCACTAGAATACATTTCGTCCCAAGTGTCCTTGAGAAAATCGTACGAAGAAAAAAGTGGAGAATTTTGCATTCCTTTTGAAAAAAATCTACCTCTTTCAAATATAACTATTGCTAAAGTATTATCAAAGATTTAACTATTTCAATAAGAATAAATTATGAAAACATCTAATTCTTTAAGAAAACTTGTGTTTTTAATAAAAAATATTTGCTTAATTACGAAATTCAAAAAGTTAAACAAAAGTTTGAATAACTTCATAATCTAAAAATTTGATATTGCAGGCAACCTTTTTTTACAAATTGGCGTCTTAATACATAGAACTCTTAATGAAATCTTTTTTGAAGGTTATACCGTTGCATAAAAACGAAGGTGCATTGATAAAAAAAGCGATTAAAAATAATCGTGAGGCGCAGTGTGTGCTATATGAAATGCATGCGCCAAAAATGTTGAGTGTTTGCCGGTATTATATTAAGGACATTCATCAGGCGGAAGAAGCGATGTTGAATGGGTTTTTTAAAGTATTTCAAAATTTGAAGAGCTTTAAGGGCGAAGGCAGTTTTGAAGGTTGGATACGGCGAATTATGGCACGAGAGTCAATTTCATATCTAAGACAAAAGAAGCAGATAGAATTTTTGACGGATGAAGATGTAAGCTCGAGAGACAATAGTGTAAGTCTCCAGACGGATTTGGAAGTCAACGACATTCAAAGACTTATTGACAATCTGCCCGAAGGCTATCGCGTCGTATTTGTGATGTATGCTGTTGAAGGGTATAAGCATCATGAAATTGCCGATGCACTCAATATTAGTGAGGGCACCTCAAAATCACAATTGTTTAAAGCACGAAAGATGCTTCAGGAACAGATAAAAACAGTAAATAAAACAAGCTATGGCACCCATTAAATTTGAAGACGATTTTAAAGATAAGTTGGACCAGCGAACAATTAAACCTTCCGAGGGTGCATGGGAAAAACTGTCATCCAGGTTGGAAGAAGCAGATGGAGACACCAGAAACAGCAAGGGGTTGTGGTGGCTTGCTGTGGCCGCCAGTGTTGTAGGACTATTATTTGTTGCATTTCAATTTTTCAATGGGGAAGCGGAACAGCAGTCACCTGTGATTGTGGATACTAAGGATAGTATTATTGAACCCAAGAAGAAGCAGGATGTTGAGGTAGTGAATGCTGAAAAGAGCACAGTTGCTGTTGAAACTGAAGTTCCAGTTCAAAAGAAAGTGGGCTCCAAGCAAATGATTAAGAGGCAATCTAAGGAACAATTACTAATGCCAAAGGAAGCTTCGGTGCAAGTCGCTCAAGAAGAGACCGTTCAAAAGGAGGAACTGGAAAAAGAAGTGATACCCATTAAAAATGGCGAGACCTTAACTTTTGAAACAGAGAAAGCGCAGGAAGTGGCGGATGCCATTTTTAATTTAAGTGAAACCGATTTGGGTGTTACCAGTGAGGATATCGATTCGTTGCTGAAGGTGGCGCAACGCGAAATACTTCTGGACAGAATGAAGGGGGAGGACAAAGCCGTTGTAGATGCTGCCTTGCTTCTGCAGGAAGTAGAATTCGAACTGGATAAATCCTTTAGGGACAAGGTTTTTGAAACCCTCAGGAAAAGCTATGGCTCGGTAAAAACGGCTATCGCCCATCGGAATGATTAATCTAATTCCTTCGAAAGAAGGAATCTCTCAAAAAATATTATAAGAATCATCATCAATCAATATTAATTCATCATTAATCAAAGCCCAGTGTGGGCGAAAACGAACAGTTATGCAAACCATTATTAAGTATTCTATTCTATTAATTTTAAGTTTAAGTGTGCACCTCATCAACGCACAGGATAGTATTCCCGCAACACCGAATGCCAAGCGCATAAAAATTCTGAAAACCACAAAAGCCCAAATTGAAGCGGAGGAAAAAGAGTATTTAAAGCTTGAGGTAGAAGCTATAAATTTGCGATTGGAAAAGGGTGAAATCACTGCCGAGGAAGCCAGCGATCTAAAAATGAAAGTGGCGAAAAAGCGGGCATTGAATATTGAAAACCGTACCGCAATTTTGTCCAATAAAATTGCGCTTTTAGAGCGGAACGACGAGGGCTATGTTATCGTTAATGAGGAAGATTTGGATAAGGTAGGCATTAGCATTGGCAGTGACGAAGGTAGTTTTGCCGGATTCAAAATCAAAAAGGAAAATAAACCGAAGAAGTATGACCGACGTACAGAAAGCGATTTTGTATTGGCGCTTGGGTTTAACAATGCCATTATTGATGGGCAAAGTTTTGACGATACGCCCTATAAAATAGGCGGTTCCCGCTTCTTTGAAATCGGTTGGGCCTGGCGCACACGGGTATTTCAAAACACCAATTTTATGAGGTTTAAATACGGGGCGTCCGTGCAGATCAATGGGCTAAAACCAGACAACAACCAGTATTTTGTAATGGACGGCTATACTACGCGATTGGAGGAATTTCCAGAAAACTTGGATAAGTCCAAATTGACCATAAGCAATTTGGTGTTTCCAGTACATTTTGAGTTTGGGCCTTCTAAAAAGATTGAAAAGGATACTTATTTCCGTTATTCCACGCACAACCAATTTAAAATTGGGGTAGGGGGCTACGCCGGATTTAATATCGGTACACGCCAGAAACTAAAATACGAATTGGATGGTCAAAGCATAAAGGACAAAGAAAAACGTAGTTTTAACACCAGTAATTTTGTGTACGGCCTTAGCGGTTATATCGCCTTTGGAGATACTGCCCTTTACGTAAAATATGATTTATCCCCTATTTTTAAAGACCAAATGATTGACCAAAATAATATCTCGATTGGGGTACGGTTTGATATGGATTGAGGGTGATTTTTTGGCTGTTTTGCTCGAAGGCTTTGTGTATGGCTCGCGGAAAATGTCCGACGGACTTTTCCGTAGTAGCCGAAAGACAGCAAATTATTAGCGGTAGTTTTCTACCCTTGAATATAAACTGCGTTCATGCCAAATCCAAAATCTTCTTTTTTCGGTCGCCAATTTGTATTGGACTTAGTTTGAATGTTATTGCCATTAATCAAATAGTAATAGTTTTCGGTATCTCCTTCTTCATTAGGAACTTGCCATTTTATTTCTTTCGCTTTAAAAATTTTCAAATAGCTGTTTGTGTAATGAATAATTGAAGGTTTTCTAATTTGAAGTTGACAGAAATCTGAGAAACGAAAAAAGAGAATCTCTTTATTCTCATCGAATTCAATGGCGCTTAATTTGTGCTTTGAATTAAGCTGTCTTCCATTCCAATCTCCCCAAATAGATACCGTTACCTCCGAAAATAATATCTTACCATTATCGAAATGACTTTCTAGCTCTTCGGGTTTTATTTCTGTGATTCCACTTCCAGGAGTTGGTTTTAATTCATCAGCGTCATATGATGAATTATTTCCAGAGACAGTTTCTAGATACCCTCTCCGGATAATCATTTTGTAAACTCTTAGACTTAAATAGATTGCCAAGGGAAGAAAAGGTATCGCGACAATCCAATTGAAAGGCTCGGAAAGTTGAGAATAAAACACCACTCCAATGAAACATATTCCTGTGAAAGCAAGGATTGATTCCACCAATGCTAATAAGATTCTAGCTGTTCTCATTTTTTATCGCTTATCACCAAGATAGAGTTGGGTTTTAATGAACTTTATCGCCGGTAAAGCGAAGGTAGTAGAAAATTTTTACAAAGTCAAGTGGTGGTTTATGCCATTATTAGTTGGCATTTTTCATCTCCCGCTCCAAATGGTCCAAGTACAAAATCCCATTGAGGTGGTCAATTTCATGTTGAAAGATAACTGCCGTAAAGCCTTCCACGCTTTCAGATTGATGCTCGTCCTGCATGGTGTCGTATTCAATTTTAATTTCCTGTGAGCGGCTGTTAAGGGTTTCACTTCTATCGGGAATGGACAAACAACCTTCCCTAACGGTTTGCGTCCCCTCAGAATATTTAACGATTTTGGGGTTGAGGTACACTTCAAAAGGCAGATTATCTTTATCCAAACGTTGTACCCAAATGATGTTTTTTAAAACACCGACTTGCGGTGCTGCAATCCCCACGCCCATGGACATGCTATCGGTGACTGTCGCATACAACCGTTTTACAAATTGCTGAAGCACTTTATCGTTCGGGTCGGGTTTGATATAAGTGCTTTTTTTGCGCAACAAAAGAGAATCGGAGTTGTTTGTGATTTTGTAAACACGCATAGCTTTCAAACTATCGGCATTCAAAATAAGTTGCTTTTCTTCTCGGGAAAAGCCATCGGTTTTGAGGTTTTTGGAACCGGAACATCCAATAAGGAAAATCCCGAATAATACAATTATTACAATTCTATTCATAAGTAATGATGTAACTATCGTAATTAAAAAATTCGTACTTGTCACCCTGAGCGCAGTCGAAGGGCTCAACCTGACATTCTACAACAATTTACTTTCGAGTGAGATACATAAATGTCGATTATCGACCTACCATTCGTTGATGCGATTGGAATCTAATTTAATAAAAATAAACAGTAAAATGGTAAAGGCCCAAAGCCCCGAACCCCCATAACTGAACATAGGCAAGGGAATACCAATGGTGGGGATGAGTCCCATCACCATCCCAATATTAATCAAAAAATGCATAAAAATAATGGAGGCTACCCCATAGCCATATACGCGACTAAACTGTGATTTTTGAAGTTCAGCTAAATGCAGAATACGCAACAATAGCAACACAAAAAGCACTACTACGAAGGTACTGCCCAAAAAGCCCCATTCTTCGCCTACGGTACTAAAAATATAATCGGTGTGTTGTTCGGGAACAAATTTTCCGGTGGTACGCGTGCCTTCCAAAAAGCCTTTTCCGGTAAATCCTCCCGAGCTTATGGCCTTTTCTGATTCGTTGAGGTTGTATGCAAAGGTGCGCTTCATTTCCTCGAGTTTTTGAGGATCTTTTTCCAAACGCAACCATAAGCTAATTCGGTCTTGCTGATGCGGTTTTAAAACGTCCTTGTAAAAGAATTGTACACCAAAACACAGTAAAGCACTTAAAATAATAACAAATGCCGATTGTAAAATCGACAGCTTTCTTTTATTGAAAAACCTGAAAATTAATGTAATTACGGCTGCAATTATGGTCGTAATAATGGCTCCAAATTTTAAAGCCAAAACAGAAAGTAATACAACTAATACGCCTATGATGAGGTAGATCTTTGGTAATCCTTCACGGTATAAGACAAAAAAGAATGCCCCATAAACAACGGTGCTTCCCGTATCATTTTGAAGCAATACCAATAGGGCCGGAATCAGTATGATAGCAAAGGTGCGCAGTTGGTCACCAAAATTGTTGATGTTGGTATTTAAATCACTGACGTATTTCGACACAGCCAGAACTGTGGCCGCCTTTGCAAATTCGCTGGGTTGAAGAGTAAAGCTCCCGATGGCGTACCATGAAGTTGCACCATTTACAGTTTTGCCAAAAAGAAAAAGACCAACCAAGGACAGCATGGAAACGATATAAATGATACTAGAAAAACGTTCATAAAACTTGGCGTCAATGGCCAACAGGAGTATAATCAAAATGAACGTAAGGAAAATAAAAATCAATTGCTTTCCGAAAGGTTGGGAGAAATCAAAATAGTTGACGGTGCTTCCGGTATGGGAAGCCGACAAAATATTTAGCCAGCCAAATCCAGTTAAAAGCAAAAACAAAACAATGGTTACCCAATCGAATTTAAAGTATTTGTTTGTTTCCCTAACCATGTTCCGTAGTTGAGTTCAGTCGTTTCAATTCTTTCTTTAGGCGATGGTATTCTTTTTCGTCCACAAGCTGTAGTTTCGTTTCCCCATTGATTCTGAAAGGCTCTCCAGAATAAGGTTTGGCATATTCGTCCTCAAGCGAATGTCTCAATAACCAATCTTCCAAATCGGTTCTAGTGATATAGCCTTTAATGTGTTTTTCAATCATTAAACTGGCTACTTTGCCCGCAAATCGGCTACCCCAATACCCATTTTCCACAAAAACGGCAATGGCGATTTTGGGATTGTCTTTGGGCGCAAAGGCCACAAAAATGGAGTGGTCGGTCAGTTGGGTTTTTATGCTGTCAATTTTCACAAAGTTTTCCACCGTTCCAGTTTTCCCACAAATATCAAGGTCTTTCACTTGAACTGAGGCTGCCGTACCTTTTTTATAAACTTGGTACATCCCTTCAATTACAGGCTCAAAATGTTCCCTGTCAATTGTGGTATATTTTGGCGTTGTAAAATTATCCGGGAGGGTTTCGCCTTCAATTTTTTTGATGACATGCGGGGTGTAATAATACCCTCTATTGGCTATGGCAGCCGCCATGTTTGCCAATTGAATCGGAGTAGTTGCTACTTCACCTTGTCCAATGGCATTGGAAATGGTATATGTAGAATAAAAAGTTTTTGGATAAATGCGCTTATAGTAGTCCCTATTGGGAATTCTACCTTTTTGACCCACATACAAATCATTATTCAAAAAGTTGCCCAAACCAAAGCTTTGTGCATGTTGGCTCCACGTATCGATGCCTTCGGAGGCATTGCCGTTTTTGTCCAAAATTTTTCGATATGTTGTTGCGAAATAGGCATTGCACGAACGCTGAATACCCCCGATGAGGTTGTTCCTCGTGCCATAATTGCAGTGGCATTTCATAATACGGTTTCCGTATCGGTAGCCCATATAGCACGTCACGGTTTCATTTGGCGTAATTACACCCTCTTGAAGCCCGATTAGCGCATTCATTAATTTAAAAGGGGAGCCTGGTTCATAAACACCTTGCAAACTTCTATTAAATAAAGGCTTCGCAATGGAATCGTTATATAATTTGGTAAAGTTTTTTGAACGTTGCCGGCCAACTAGCAGGTTAGGATCGTATGTCGGTGCGGCCACCATAGCTAAAATTTCACCTGATGAGGGTTCAATGGCTATGGCGCCACCTCGTTTGTTTTTCATGAGCAGTTCGCCGTACTCCTGCAATGAGGCGTCAATGGTAATGGTGATGTCCTTTCCCTGTACAGGAATCGTGTCGAATTTCCCATCTTTATAGGGGCCAATATCCCGATTAAACCTGTCCTTTTGAATGAATTTTATGCCTTTTACGCCACGCAAGGTTTTTTCATAGGAAGCTTCGATTCCTTGTTTGCCAATCAAATCCCCCATACGGTAATAGGGATTTTTTTGAATGATGCGATTATTTACTTCCCCAATATCACCTAAAACATTCGCCCCAATCGTGGTTTCATAGTGCCTTAGCGAACGTTTCTGGATATAAAACCCTTTGAATTTTCGCATTTTTTCCTGTAGAACGGCATAGTCTTCTTTGGATAAATGTGATACAAAAACGGATTCCAATCTTGGGGAATAGTGACGTGCCTTGTTGTATTTCTTAACGAAATCTTCTTTTGAAATCTTCAGCAGTCTGCAGAATTCCAACGTATCCAAAGGTTCCACTTCACGAGGAATCACCATCACATCATAGGAGGGCTGATTGGACACTAAAAGCTTGCCGTTTCTGTCGTAGACAAAACCGCGTTTGGGGAGGTCAAACACTTTTCTAATGGCATTGTCCTGATAGAGATTGCTGGAACTGCCTTTATAAATTTGCAGATAAAACAACCGGCCTATAAAGGTAAAACCGCATAAAATGACCAATAAGAAAAGTAAAAGTTGCCTCATTTGGTTTTTCGACTAAAAATGATGGATAACAGCACAATCATTAAGATAGTAAATATTCCAGAGAATAACGTTTTTTGAAGGATGGATAGTATGTTGGAAATATTAAAAATTTCCAATGAAAACAGGATAATGTGATGCAGAATCGTCAAGATGCCGATGTATACCACTTTGGCGCTAAAATCGGTATTGTCAAACTTTATGTTTTGGTGCTCGTACATAGAGCCAAAGGCAAACTTCAAAAAGACGGGTCTGACGTAAGCAATAGTCACCGAGGCCGCAGCATGAATGCCCCCGGAATCGGCAAACATATCAATGGTTAAGCCTAAAAGGAAACTTATAAAAATAAAGGCCAGCCGATTGTTTTTTACAGGAAAAAAGATAATGAACAGGATATAAATATAGGGATTGATATACCCCAAAAAATTGATGTGGTTGAACAATATCCCTTGAAAAAGTACAAGTAGGACAAACCGGATGATATGTGCCGTAATCAAGCTATTCATCTGTGGCTTTCAACAGGTTTTCAATTTCTTCCCTATCCTTATTTTCAATAATGTAAACGTGTTCCAAATTGGTCATGTCATTGAACAACCGCACATTGATTTCATAGAAATTCTCGGCTACATCCAGTTTAGAGTTTTCAACGGTTCCGACCAAAATGCCTTTCGGAAAAATAGAGGAGCGTCCAGAAGTCACAATCGTGTCGCCATCTGTAAAAGTGGCCGCTTTTGGGATATCGATTAATTGCACAATTTCTGGGGATTTACCATCCCATTTCAGCGTACCAAAATGATTGGTCTTCTGTAACTGTGCACTAATCTGGCTACTGGTATTTAAAATTGAAATGGCCGTGGCGTAATTGCCAGAGGTGTGGTCAATAATCCCCACTAGTCCCAAGGATGAAATAACCCCAAAATCCTCCTGAATACTATCGTTTTTGCCTTTGTTCAATAACAGGAAATTCGAACTTAAGGCATAGCTGTTTCGGATGATATTGGCATGGGTAAATTTATATTTTAAAGTTGAGGAGCTATCGGTCTTAATGGAATCTGATTCCATATTTTGGTTGAAGAGCATGGTGCTCAATCTATTATTTTCTTCCGCCAATAATTTATTTTGGGACTTTAAATTGAAATATGAACTAATATTATTTGCCGAATTATAAACACCACCTGATAAAAAATTGGCCGAATTGATAAACTTACTTCTGTGGTACGAATGCGATTGGATGGTGAAAATCAGGGAAATCCCAAAGAGCAACGCGAACAATAAAAAGTTTTTGTTCCGTATTATAAAATTTATAATCTGTTGCATGGGTTACGGCTGTTGTTGCCCTATTTTATCAATACACTTTTGTATTTCGGTAAGTTTTTTAGCGTAATTCCGGTTCCGCGTACAACAGCTCTCAATGGGTCCTCAGCAATATAAACTGGTAAGTCCGTTTTTTGGGATAAACGCTTGTCCAGTCCACGCAACATCGACCCTCCACCAGCTAAGTAAATACCAGTATTGTAAATATCCGCCGCCAATTCTGGAGGTGTTTGGGATAAGGTTTCCATTACGGCATCTTCGATACGTAAAATGGATTTGTCCAATGCCTTTGCGATTTCACGGAAAGAAATAGAGACCTGTTTTGGCTTTCCGGTCAACAAATCACGACCTTGAACGCTCATATCCTCAGGAGGTAGTTCCAAATCTTCAGTAGCCGCACCAATTTGGATTTTAATTTTTTCAGCGGTACGCTCGCCCACATATAAATTGTGCTGGGTGCGCATGTAGTAAACAATATCGTTGGTAAACACATCACCCGCAATTTTAACGGATTTGTCACAAACAATACCGCCTAAGGCAATCACAGCGATTTCGGTGGTACCACCACCGATGTCAACCACCATATTCCCTTTCGGTTGCATAATATCCACGCCAATACCAATGGCAGCTGCCATAGGTTCGTGTATCAAATACACTTCCTTACCGTTCACACGTTCCGCACTTTCCTTTACCGCTCGCATTTCCACTTCAGTAATACCTGATGGAATACAAATCACCATACGCAAAGCAGGAGCGAAAAACTTCTTTTTTAAGGCAGGAATGTTTTTAATAAACATACTTATCATCTGCTCGGAAGCATCAAAATCCGCAATTACACCATCTTTCAAAGGGCGAATGGTTTTAATATTCTCATGGGTTTTTCCCTGCATCAAACTCGCCTCCTGGCCCACCGCAATAATTTTTCCAGAAACCCTGTCTCGGGCTACAATGGATGGTGCGTCCACAACTACCTTATCGTTATGGATAATTAATGTGTTTGCGGTACCTAAATCTATGGCTATATCTTCAGTTAGGAAGTCAAAAAATCCCATGTGCTATTAATAATTTTTGGTGGTTTAAAAACGAATCCCGTAAATGTAATAAAACTTCGTAAATATATGAGTTTTTCAGGGCTTCAAAATATTTTTTAAACCAATGCAACTTTGATTTATACGTCTTTCGTCGATGTTTGGATGTTGTAATTTTTAATTTGGGCGTTACCCACAAGGGGTCGGGCTATCCGCTATATCTTTTTTGCTTCAAATCACTCTTATAAATAGAAGCAAAAAAGGATGCCGCTTCTATCCCTAACGCGCCACTCATACGAGGCCTCCCCTAACCCCTCCGAAGGAGGGAAACTCCACTCAAACCTTTTAACCAGACCTGTCGGGTTTCAAAAACCTAACGGGTCTAGCACCCGAGTGAGAGTCCCTCCCCTTTGGGGAGGTTAGGAGGGGCTTTTCGTTAATGCTTGAAGTGGCGCGTACCGGTCATTACCATGGCCACATCATTTTCATTGCAATAATCGATACTCAACTGGTCTTTTATAGAGCCTCCAGGTTGGATTACGGCCGAAATACCTGCTTTATCGGCAATTTCAACACAATCTGGGAACGGGAAGAAGGCATCACTGGCCATCACTGCACCGTTTAAATCAAAGTCAAAAGTGCCTGCTTTATGAATAGCCTGTTGCAAGGCATCCACACGACTGGTTTGGCCGGTGCCGCTGGCACACAATTGTTTGTTTTTAGCCAAAACAATGGTGTTGGATTTGGTATGCTTGCAGATTTTTGATGCGAACAATAAATCGTCTATTTGAGCTTCGGTAGGGGCGATGTTTGTTACAGACTTTAAATCTTCAGCAGTATCGGTTACATTATTTCTATCCTGAACCAAAACCCCATTCAAACAACTTCTGACGTTGGTTTGAGGCATTTCGATATCATGGATTTGTAACAAAATTCTGTTTTTCTTGCCTTTAAGAATCTCCAAAGCTTCAGCTGAAAAAGAAGGTGCAATCACCACCTCACAGAACAATTTGTGAATCTCTTCGGCAGTGGCTAAATCAATTTCAGTATTACTGATTAAAACACCACCGAAAGCTGAAATTGGATCGCCAGCAAGCGCATCCACGTAAGCTTGGTATAGGGTGTGTCGTTGGGCCAAACCACAAGCGTTGTTGTGTTTTAAAATGGCAAAAGTTGGTGCGTCATTTTTGAATTCCAACATCAAATTAACGGCAGCATCCACGTCCAAAAGGTTGTTGTAGCTTAATTCCTTACCATGAAGTTTAGTAAATAATTCGTCAAAGTTTCCGAAGAAAAACCCTTTTTGATGTGGGTTTTCACCGTAACGTAATACCTTGCCGTTACTTTCACTAATTTTTAAAACGGTTTCTTCATTATCCTGATTAAAATAATTGAAAATCGCAGTATCATAGTGAGATGACACGTTAAAAGCTTTGCCAGCAAAGCGCTTTCTATCTTCTTCCGAAATGGTGCCATCCTTTTCAGAAATCAATTCTAAAAATTCAGCGTAGTCATCAACGGAAGACACACAAATCACATCCGCATAATTTTTTGCTGCTGCTCGAATTAAAGAAATACCGCCAATATCAATTTTTTCTATGATATCCTGATTGCTAGCACCCGATGCAACAGTTTTTTCAAACGGATATAAATCCACAATCACCACATCAATTTGAGGAATCTCATATTCCGCCAATTCAGCAACATCGCCATCGTGGTTTTGTCTATTCAAAATACCACCGAACACCTTTGGGTGCAAGGTTTTTACACGACCACCCAAAATCGAAGGGTAGGAGGTAACGTCTTCAACAGGCACAACGCCAACACCCAATTCGTTTATGAATTTTTCTGTACCACCGGTGGAATAAATGGTAACACCTTGTTTGTCCAATTCCTTTACAATAGGGGCTAAACCGTCTTTGCTAAATACAGAAATCAGTGCCGATTTGATATGTTTTTCGTTGCTCATGTTGTTGTTATAAAGTGTTTAACATTCCTTTTGAAAGGAACCAAATAGTTATTGTTTTTCAGGGAGTTACCTCTGATTTTTTAATAAAGTGCAAAAGTAGTTATTTCCTTTAGAATTTCAATCGGGAAATGTTTAAAATGATTGGCTTTTTTTAACGAAAAAGGGAAGTTGTTAACAGCTGTAAAAATTCCAATGAACAAATTCCAAACTCCAAAAAGGCGTTTTTTGAAATTTTGGAATTTAGTTGTTGGGTTTTGGATTCTTAAGACAGTATTTCGGATACCTTTTTGCAGACAAACTCCAAAAACCGCTCATCAGCATCGGTAAAAGGGTCAGGGGTTTCGGAATCAATATCAATCTGCCCAATGTTTTTACCGTCCACAAAAATCGGAATCACAATTTCCGATTTCACAGAAATACTACAGGCTATATAATTATCCTGCGCAGAAACATCTGGCACCACAAAATTTTGATTGCTCACGGCCACTTGTCCACAAATACCTTTTCCAAAAGGAATAACCGTATGGTCCGTCGGTGCGCCAACATAAGGGCCTAAAACCAATTCTTCCTTATCGCCATTTCTAAAATAAAAGCCCACCCAATTGTAATAGCCTACATTGCTTTCCAGCAAATTGCAGATAGCCAATAAGCGTTCATCTATAGATTGTTTTTGGTTTTCAACAATGGCAAGTACTTTAGGCTTTAGGGTTTCAAAAATCATATGGTCGAGAATTTTGGCAAAAGTACATGAATTAAATCATTTGAAAATTGGCAAGAATTAAATGAATTAATTTCATGGACTAACGAAGTGGTTCCTGAGGTGAAGCTAAATTTTGGAGGTTTTAGAATTCAAAATTTAGTTTTACCGAAGAAAAGTATTTAAAAAGGTGTAATTTCGGGTTTCATTTAATAAATTAATAACCTGTCACACTGAACTTGTTTCAGTGTCTCATTGATATAATATATGAGATTCCGAAACAATCCCGATAGTTATCGGGACGGAATGACAAAGCTAGGACCTTTGAAAGCACTTTTCATAAAATACAAGGCGGTCATTAAATTCATTTTGACCTTTTTGGTGGTGTATATTGCCTGTGCGGTCATTTATAAATTTTACTTGCAATATTCGGACGGCTTAAAATTCTACCCCGACTATTTTACAAATTTAGTGGGATTACAAACCGAAGTTTTGTTAAACAGCTTAGGTTACCAAGCCGAATTATTGCCTCATCCCGATGAACCTTCCTTAAAAGTAATGCTGAACGGGAACTATTTGGCAAGGGTAGTTGAGGGTTGCAATTCCATAAGTGTCATCATTCTGTTTTTGTCCTTTATTGTTGCATTTTCAGGGCAATTAAAAACTACATTTTTTTTCATCCTTTCGGGCAGTGTTTTGATTTATGTGGTGAATTTGATTCGCATCGTACTGTTGACTATTGGGCTTTACCATTACCCTGAATATGAGGATGTGCTACATACTGTAATCTTCCCTGCGATTATTTATGGCATGGTGTTTTTACTTTGGATTTTTTGGGTGAATCGGTTTTCAAAATTAAATAGAAAACATGGGTAAGCCATTGAAATACATACTGCTTGCCGGCCTCTTTGGACTGTTGATTTTGATTCGGTTTTTTGAAGATTCGCTGTTTTACGACCCCTATTTGAAGTTTTTTCAGAATGATTATTTGTACATCGACAGCCCTAGAAGGGAGGTGGTAAAATTGGTAGTTTTTACCACGTTGCGCTTTGTTTTGAATACACTGATTTCGTTAGCTATTTTGTTCGTGGTATTTAAGGATAAAAGTATTGTGAAATTCGCTGGGATTATTTTTAGTATTGCCTTTGTGGTGTTGATGGCCATTTACTTGTATTTTGTGGTAAACCCACGGCAAGAAGATTACTACCTGTTTTTTAACGTACGGCGTTTTTTGATTCAGCCCATTATTTTGATACTGCTTTTGCCCGCGTTTTATTACCATAAATTGAAAACTTGAATTAGACCTCACAGGTTTGGCTTCCACTCCGCTCAGCCACCAAGAAACCTGTGAGGTCTTGAACCCGATGTGTTAATCATTTTATAAAACAGAAACCAAGAAAATCAATTTTCGTAATTTTGTATGGATTGCAATTAGAATGATTAAAACCATAACACATAAACTATTTTCAGTAGGTCTCGCCATTTTGGTGTTGTTTTCAACGGTGTCCTTTACCATTGAAAAGCATTATTGTGGGGATGTTTTAGTTGGCACTTCGGTGTTTGCTGCGGCTGAAAATTGTGGCATGGAAGCCATGGAAAAGGCACAAAAAAAATCTTGTTGTAAAGATGAAGTTGATGTTGTTGAAGGACAGGACGAACTCAAAATCACTTCATTTGAAGATTTGGATATCGAACAGCAACAATTCTTGGTTGCATTCACCCAATTTTATATCAATCTTTTTGAAAGCCTGCCAAAGCAGGTCATTCCTCACAAGGATTACTCACCACCCAATTTGGTCCAAGATATTCAGGTATTAGACCAGGTTTTTTTGATTTGATTTCATAAAGTTTTGTCATTCTGAACTTGTTTCAGAATCTTAGTTTATTCAAAATTTTATGAATCAAAACATTTCAAAATGAAACATACATATACAATTACAGGAATGACCTGTAATGGTTGCAAAGCTTCAGTGGAAAAGGCTTTAAAAGGGATTCCCGAAGTAAAAAATGCTTCGGTAGATTTAGAGGCTTCCGAAGCAACCGTTGAAATGTCCGAACGCATTTCAATAAACATATTGCAAAAAGCCCTTTCGGATAAGTACACCATTACCGAAAAGAATATTTTTAATGTTAGGCATACTTCGAAAGCCGAGGAAATCCCGATAGCTATCGGGAGTGAGTTAAGGCAACTGTTTCCATTGTTTTTAATCTTTGGATATATCACAATTGCTTCAGTTTTATTGAACCGAAATCCATGGGACATTAATAGTTTTATGCTCGACTTTATGGGGCTGTTTTATGTCGTTTTTAGTTTTTTTAAGCTATTGGATATAAAAGGTTTTCCGGTATCATTTAGAATGTACGACCCACTGGCAAAGGTGGTGCCGGTGTATGCTTGGATTTATCCCTTTATCGAGGTGGAACTCGGATTGCTGTTTTTATTGCGTTTCGAAATTGAAATTGCATTAATTGTTACACTTGTGATTTTGGGCATTACTACCATTGGTGTGACAAGGGTGTTGTTGGATAAAAAAACCATCCAATGTGCCTGTTTGGGGACTGCCTTAAAATTGCCGATGACCAAAGCTACATTTATAGAAAACAGCATCATGATTGTGATGGCTATAATCATGTTAGTTAATTTAAATTAAGTTACGCTGTCATTCCTGCGTGTCACACTGGGCGCAGTCGAAGTGAATGCAGGAATCTAAATGGATTCCGCATCAAGTGCGGAATGACAAGAATTTTAGAAATGAAAAAAGTTATATTTATAATATTAATACTTCCTATATTCTGTTTTTCTCAAAACCATATCAATGGTATGGTTATGGAGACCAACCCCGAGAACAAGCATATAGGTTTGGCCGGTGCCAATGTCTATTGGCTGAATACCGAAGTTGGAACAGTGACGGATATTGATGGGAAATTTACCATTTCATATCAACCATCATTCAAAAAACTCATTATTAGTTACGTAGGATTTAAAACGGATACGCTCACCATTGATGCGCCCAAGTTTGTGCATCATTGGTTGCAACCAACAGATGATTTGGATGAAGTTACGGTAACGGGCAGAAAACAAGCTACGGCAAAATCATTTTTAAAGGCCGAAAACGTATCCATTGTTAGTAGCGATGAATTGCTGAAAGCGGCCTGTTGTAACCTTTCGGAAAGTTTTGAAACCAATCCGTCCATCGATGTAAATTTTGCGGATGCCATTTCCGGTACGCGCCAAATTAAAATGTTGGGGCTGACCAGTCCGTATATTTTGATTGCTACGGAAAATATTCCGTCCGTTCGTGGGGCCTCCCAAGCTTATGGCCTGAGTTTTATTCCGGGGACTTGGGTAGAAAGTATCCAAATTACCAAGGGTGCCGGAAGTGTGGTCAATGGTTTTGAAAGTATTGCGGGTCAGATCAATACGGAGTTAGTAAAACCATCAATAGACGATAAGGTATTCGTTAATCTTTATGGCGCCACAAGTGAGCGTTTGGAATTGAATACCCATCTGAATACCCAAGTGGGCAATAGGTGGCATACGGGACTGTATTTACATGGGAACACGCATCAAAAAAAGCACGATGTCAATAACGACGGTTTTTTGGATATGCCACTCTTTAATCAAATTAATGTGATGAACCGCTGGCAATATACCGATACCCAAAATGGGTTCGTAAGTTTTATCAATGTGAAATTTTTGAATGACGAAAAGCAAACGGGCCAACTGGATTTTGATCCAGATATGGATAAATTCACAACGAACAGTTGGGGCAGTGAAATTGATACCCGACGTTTTGAAACCTCGGCAAAATTGGGTTATGTAAACCCTGATGTTCCATGGCAGAGTTTGGGAGTGCAAACGGCATTTAGTCATCATAAACAGGATTCTTATTTTGGGTTGAATAGTTATGACATTCGACATAATAGTTTGTATGCCAATGCTATTTACAATTCGATTATCAGCGACTCCAGACATAAAATTAAGACGGGTTTGAGCTATACATATGACCATTATGATGAATTAGTGAATGCTACGGACTATGAAAGAACGGAAAACTCCGTAGGTGCCTTTTTTGAGTATAGTTATGATAATTTGGAGTTATTTAATTTGACGGCTGGCATACGCATTGACCGTCATAATTTATTGGGGACATTTATTACCCCCCGCGTCCATTTACGGTATTCCCCATGGTCAAAATCGGCTTTTAGGGCATCGTTTGGAAGAGGAAAACGAAGTGCCAATATTTTTACGGAAAACCAGCAAATGTTTGCTACTTCAAGAAGCATAAACATTGTGAGTTCCTCCCCTTCGGGGAGGTTAGGTGGGGCTATTTACGGACTTGACCCTGAAATTGCATGGAATTATGGAGTGTCCTATCTTCAAGGCTTTAAGTTATTTGGAAGGGCAGGAGATATCACCTTCGATTTTTATAAAACCGATTTCACCAATCAAATTGTGGTGGATTGGGAAAATCCACAGGAAATCAATTTTTATAATTTGGATGGAAAAAGTTTTGCGAACAGCTTTCAGGTGGAACTTAATTATAGTCCTTTTGAAGGTGCCGATATTCGCACTGCCTATAAGTTTTATGACGTGAAAACGGATTACAATTCAGGTAGATTGGAACGCCCGTTAACGCCAAGGCATCGGTTTTTTGCCAATGCAGGTTACAAAACTGAAGCAAAGGAAAATGGTGGGCGATGGAAATTTGATGCCACCTTCAATTGGTTGGGCGATCAGCGCTTTGCTTCAACAATTGGGAATCCTTTGCAATATCAATTATCAGAACGAACACCCACGGTAGCAACATTAAATGCCCAAATCACAAAAGTGTTTTCTCCTAAATTTGAAGTATATTTAGGAGGGGAAAATGTAACGAATGTTAGGCAACCCAACCCTATTTTGGGTGCCGATGACCCCTTTGGTGCGAATTTTGATTCCACCTTTGTGTATGGCCCCATTTTTGGGAGTATGTATTATGCTGGATTGCGATTTAGGGTGAAATAAAAGTGTTGAGACCTCACAGGTTTGGCTTCTACTCCGCTCAGCCACCAATAAACCTGTCAGGTCTGAAAAACTGAAAGTAATTTAATGGATAAACGAAGCCTTAGGGTTAAAAAGCGACTTTAGCGGATAAGTGCGTTAGGGATTGAGGCATTTGTTGAAGCTCCTCGACGCAGGAGAGAGCGACTGCCGAAAGCCCGACCCGAGGATGATGCGTTGGCTGAAGGAAGGGTAACGCCCAAATAAAATTTAAAAATTATGAAAATGAAACAAATATTGACTTTAGTAATGTTAGTGCTAGCAACAACAACCTTTGCCCAAGACAAAAATGCCAAAGCCTCGCTGGAGGTGGATGGCGTTTGTGGTATGTGCAAGGCACGAATTGAAAAGGCCTGTTTAAATACCAAAGGTGTAAAATATGCCCAATGGAATGTCGACACCCACGAATTGAAGCTGATTTTTGATGAACGTAAAACGAATACGTCAATTATTACAAATAGTGTTTTGGAAGCTGGCCATGACGTTCAGGAGCAAAAGGCAACTGACGAGGCCTATGCGCAAGTACATCCCTGTTGCCAGTATCGGGATGATGCTATTAAGGATGCGCATGAGGGCGAAAAGAAGTCTTAAAGTACCCCATTGATTTAGGTATGCCCAAAACTGAATATCGCATTTATGTCATTGAATTAAAGAAGCGGGTGTTTTCTGAAAATGTCAAATTCAGAAATGCCAATCCGCAATTTAATGGTGTTTTGGAATGTTTGTATGTGGGAATGACCAGTAAAATGCCTAAAGAGCGATTTTTGCAACATAAATCGGGATACCGAAATAAAAAAGGATATAAACTATCTTCCAATATTGTCGAGAAATATGGGTCGTATTTAAGACCGAGTTTGTATAATCATATTGACCCAATTTCTTCCAGAGCGGAAGCATTAAAAATCGAAAAAGCCTTAGCTTTGGAATTGCGCAGAAAGGGTTATGCGGTTTGGTTTAATTAAAACTTAAATAATTAAAGTATGAAAACTACACCAGAACACAACGAACGTATAAGGACTATGAAGTTCTTTTCAGTGTACCCGCACTACGTTACGAAAGTTGAGAAAAAGGGAAGAACCAAAGAAGAGCTACATGCTGTAATTGAATGGTTGACTGGGTTTGATGAAACCAAAATACAAGAGCTTATAGAAAGGAAAGTTACTTTTGAAGAGTTTTTTAATGAAGCAAATCTTAACCCAAATGCAGCATTAATTAAAGGCGTAATTTGTGGCTACAGAATTGAAGAAATTGATAATGAATTAACGAAGAAGTGCAGGTACTTGGATAAGTTGATAGACGAATTGGCCAAAGGCAGAAAAATGGATAAAATTTTGAGGGCCAATTAGTGTTGGTTTAAAACTCCTTATTTTACGAAAATTTATGGTACAAAAAAACGCCTCTAGATTCTAGAAGCGTTTTTTTATAAATTGATTATCGAGCCTATCGACTTACATCATCCCCGGCATGCCGCCACCTCCCATTGGAGGCATAGCAGGCGCATCTTCTTTTATGTCGATTAAAGCACACTCTGTTGTTAAAATCATTCCAGCAACCGAAGCGGCATTTTCCAATGCGATACGTGTTACTTTCTTAGGATCTATAATGCCTGCTTTAAGCATATCCACATAGGCTTCTGACTTGGCATCGTATCCAAAATCCTTTTTTCCTTCCAATACTTTGTTGATTACCACAGAACCTTCTCCGCCTGCATTTTCAACAATGGTTCTTAAAGGTGCCTCGATAGCCTTGTTAACGATTTGAACACCTGTGGTTTCATCTAAATTAACAGTTTCCAATTTCTCCAAAATAGCTTTTGCTCTAACCAAGGCTACACCACCGCCAGCAACAATACCTTCTTCAACTGCCGCTCTTGTGGCATGTAATGCGTCGTCCACGCGATCTTTCTTTTCTTTCATTTCAACTTCAGAAGCAGCGCCAACATATAATACAGCAACACCGCCGGCCAATTTAGCCAAGCGCTCTTGCAGTTTTTCTTTGTCGTAGTCTGAAGTAGTCGTTTCAATCTGTGCTTTGATTTGGTTTACACGAGCCTTGATAGCCTCTGCGTCACCAGAACCGTTTACGATTGTAGTATTGTCCTTATCAACCGTTACCGTTTCCGCAGTACCTAACATACTTAAGTCTGCATTTTCCAAAGTGAAGCCTCTTTCTTCTGAAATAACAGTACCACCTGTCAAAATAGCAATATCCTCAAGCATCGCTTTTCTTCTGTCACCAAATCCAGGAGCCTTAACGGCAGCAATCTTTAAACCACCACGCAATTTGTTTACTACCAAAGTAGCCAAAGCCTGTCCATCAACATCTTCAGCAATAATTAACAATGGACGACCGGATTGCGCCACAGGTTCTAAAATTGGAAGAATCTCTTGTAAATTGGAAATCTTCTTATCGAATAATAGAATGTATGGATTTTCTAAATCGGCAACCATTTTATCAGAATCGGTAACGAAATACGGGGATAAATATCCTCTATCGAACTGCATACCTTCCACGACGTCAACATAGGTGTCCATACCTTTGGCTTCCTCAACGGTAATCACACCTTCCTTACCAACTTTTTCAAATGCTTTTGAAATCAACTCGCCAATAGTGTCATCGTTGTTCGCAGAAATCGCAGCAACCTGCTTTATTTTTTCAGAAGAATTCCCCACTTCTTGGGATTGTCCTTCCAAGTCTTTGGTAATGGCTTCTACAGCCTTGTCGATACCACGTTTCAAATCCATTGGATTAGCGCCAGAAGCTACGTTTTTCAAACCTTCCTTAACGATAGCCTGAGCCAAAACAGTAGCTGTAGTAGTACCGTCACCTGCTAAATCGTTGGTTTTGGAAGCCACTTCTTTCACCATTTGCGCACCCATGTTTTCGTGCTCGTCATCCAGTTCAATTTCCTTTGCAACGGTAACACCATCCTTGGTGACTTGCGGTGCACCAAAACTTTTGCTAATGATTACGTTTCGTCCTTTTGGGCCCAAGGTTACTTTTACTGCATTTGCTAATGCATCTACCCCGCGTTTTAAACCATCGCGAGCTTCAATATCAAATTTTATGTCTTTTGCCATTTTATTTATTAGTTTAAAGTTCCAAGTTTAAAGTTCAAAGTTTCTCGGAACGGTTATTTTTAAGTTTTGATTTCCCTCCCTTTGGGAGGGTTAGGGTGGGCTTCTTAAATTATCGCCAAAATATCACTCTCTCGCATGATTAAATAATCGTTGCCTTCAAATTTCAATTCGGTTCCGGCATATTTCCCATATAAAACGGTATCACCAACTTTTACGGTAATTGGATCGTCTTTGGTGCCAGGCCCGGCCGCAACAACGGTTCCTTTTTGTGGTTTTTCTTTGGCGTTGTCTGGAATTATAATTCCTGATGCTGTTTTGGTCTCAGCTTCAGCAGGTTCTATAAGAACTCTATCTGCTAATGGTTTAATGTTTACTCCCATTTTTGTTTTATATTTTATTTATTAAGGTTATTATTTAACGCTTTAGCTTTAAGCCAAAAATGTGCCATGGCGGGGAAACTGACAAACTTTCAGACTTGATTGAAGATAGGCAGAAACAAAAAATGCCAACGTTGTAAAGTTGGCATTTTTTGTGGTCATTTTGTTTGTTAAAGCGAATCTCCAACAGTAGTTGTGCTATTGTTAGTAGTAGGAAGCGGAACCGCCCCATCTTGTGATGGCAAAGGTTGCGTGCTTTGTGCGTTAGGGTCTAAAGCTTTTGAGTCAGTAGTATCATCACCACCGTGTATGGCTACGTTTGATAATAAAATCAAAACCAACAATAAGGTTGCTAGGGTCCATGTACTTTTATCCAAAAAGTCTGTGGTTTTCTTAACGCCTCCCAATTGCTGCGTGCCTCCACCTCCGAAGGAAGATGATAATCCACCTCCTTTTGGGTTTTGAACCATTACTACTACTACAAGTAAAAATGCTACAAATATGATAAGTATTAAAAATATTGTAAAGGTGCTCATTATTCTTTTTTATTTTGTTCCTGCAATTGTTCTACAGCTCTAATTTGGTTTGCAAAGAAACTACTTTTTTCTGGATATTTCAAACTTAAAATTTTATAGGATTGAATGGCTTTTTTATAGTTTTTTTGCTCTACATAAATACGGGCCAAAGTCTCTGTCATCAAGGTTTCGGGCTGTATCATTTGTGCTTTTGCCAGATTGCCTTTTGTTGATGGAGATTTTGATGGGGTTATTCTCGGGTTTTCCGCAATAAACCTATCAATAAGTTCTGATTTTTTCGTTTTTTCAGGGCTATGTTCCGCCTTCAGAGGTTCCGATACTTTTTGGCTTTCATCTCTTTTGATGGGCTTATATCTGGTGAGTTTCAGCCATTCGTTGAAGGAATGCGATTCGCGTCTATCAAATTGCAAGGGCTTCCCGAGGTTTAAAATATCCTCCGCGCTGGCTTCCTGAGTTTTGGTGTTTTCGGTAACGTCTTCGATTTTTTCGGATTCGTCCAATTTGAAAGGCACTGTCCGTTTTTCTGAAGGGTTTTTCGGTTGAAACAATTCGGGATCCAAAACACCTGAGGTTTCTTTGATCTGTAGTTTTAAAGCATCATCAATCGTTGTGCTTTTGTTTACCGAAATGTCATCGGCCACAACCTCAATATCATTGAGGTAGGTTACATTTTTCTTTATCGCTTTTGAAATTTCATTTTGAACAAAACTGTCGGAAGTAATAAAATCAAAGAGAATGCTTCGATCTGTCGTATAGGCTGCAGTAGTTTTTAAGGCCTGATTATAATCACTGCTTTCCTGATGTTTGAGTCCTTTTAAATAAAGAGCTTTTGCAGATTGAAAATAGGGATAGTCTTCTAAAATAGACCGTAATGCCTCAGTTTTCTGAATGTTAACCTCCTTGGGATTTTGTAGCAGATATGTAAAATCGTGACTGTTCAATTTAAAAATTTATGCTTACCATTTGGCCAATGATGCGTTAAAGATATCCTGCGTGATACGTTCCAATATTTCTTCATGTGCCGTGTCTTTCTGGCCCCCAATTAGTTGGGCACTTCCGTCAAAATCATGGAAAAACGAAAAAGACTTATCAAATTCAGCCTCAGGGTCGTTTTTATCATAAAAATGCACTTTAATGCTAATGGTCAATCGGTTTTGGGCAGCCGTATTTTGTGATGTTGCTGTAGTTGGGGAAATGCGGTATTCCGTAATTTCACCCTCGTAAACAATATCGCCATTGGAGTTGACGTTGTTGAGGTTGGTCTGGTTTTCCAGAATCTCAATCATCGTATTCCGTACTAAAAGATCCAGTCCCGGTTCGATTAACAGCGCATTGTTTTCAAATCGGTTCACCTGAAATGTTTTGGTGTCCGGTGAAATGGAGGCACCCGTAAAGGAGTATATGCCACAGCCAAAACTTGTTGAAGCAACTGCTAAAAGGATTAAATATTTGATATATTTCATTTGATTCCTAACGACTTATTTTTTAATATGTTGCAAGCTGAACATTGCGACTGCCAACTAAATCAAAGGTCATACTGCTTAATCTTCCTGTAAAGCGTACGTTCGCTAATGCCCAATTCCGCAGCAGCCAATTTACGTTTTCCGTTGTGGCGTTCCAATGATTTTTTAATCAATTCGAGTTCCTTGTCTTGAAGCGATAAAGTTTCTTCTTCTTCAATTTCCTCAGCAAAGTGGTATTTATCCGAGCTGTTAGTATCGTTTACATGCTCTGGAATGGATAGTACTTCTGGGTTTTCGGCAACCTCTTCTTCAAATCCAATATCATCTTCAACATCATTTGTGTCCCCGTATATTTTTTGAATCAAATGCTCGTTGTCCCGCTCGACGTCTTTAACATTGCCACTTTTCATTAATTCCATGGTGAGCTTCTTAAGGTCGTTCAAATCACTTTTCATATCGAAAAGCACTTTGTATAGGATTTCGCGCTCACTACTAAAATCGCTCTCGCTTTTGGAGGTTTTAACAACTGCCGGCAGGTTAGTGGAAGCCGAAGCCGGGAGGTAACTTCGCAACGTTTCAGCTGTTACAGTTCTATCCTGTTCCAAAACCGATAATTGCTCAGCAACATTGCGCAACTGTCTAACATTTCCAGCCCAACGGTGTTTTAGCAACAAATGTATGGCGTTATCTGTTAGCTTTATGGTTGGCATTTTATACTTTAAAGCGAAATCGCTGGCAAACTTTCGGAATAGCAAATGGATATCCTCTTGGCGCTCCCGAAGCGGGGGCAAGTGGATTTCCACAGTACTCAAACGATAGTACAAATCCTCGCGGAATTTTTCTTTTTCAATGGCTTCCATCATATTGAGGTTGGTAGCAGCTACGATGCGAATATTGGTTTTTTGCACCTTGCTCGATCCTACCTTTAGGAATTCGCCATTTTCCAAAATACGAAGCAAACGTACCTGTGTTGTTAAAGGCAGTTCTCCAACTTCATCTAAAAACACAGTGCCGCCATCAGCTTCTTCAAAGTAACCGCTACGCGTTTGGGTGGCACCCGTAAAGGCACCTTTTTCATGGCCAAACAATTCGCTGTCAATTGTGCCTTCGGGAATGGCGCCACAGTTTACCGCGATATATTTATTGTGCTTTCGGTGCGAAAGGGAATGAATAATTTTAGGGATGCTTTCCTTTCCCACGCCGCTTTCCCCGGTAACCAAAACCGAAATGTCGGTGGGCGCCACGCGAATGGCTTTTTCTATACCACGGTTAAGCGATGGGGTATTCCCAATAATGCCAAAGCGTTGTTTTATTGCTTGAATGGATTCCATTTAATTTTCTATGTATTCTGAAGTTCCTTTTTCATTGGCGTCGTTTAGCCACTCCCAATCCAGCTTCAGTTTTAATTTATTTGTGTTCGTTTTGCTAATTGAAGCCAAGGCTTTACCTGCCTTCAATTCATTTTCAGTGGTTAAGCATTGATACAGCATTTCAATTTTATCGTTTTTTAAATGCCCGATAATTTTGCCGTATGTTATCGTTCCTCCATAGTAGTCGGCTGTTATCAAATGTCCATCTTGCTTATAGTAAAATTTTGTATCGGAATTCACCCTGCCGTTTTCAGAGTTGTCTAAAAGCGAAAAAACTTTGTTGTTAAAGTTGAATTCTGACATGAGAATTTAGTTGTTTTCTGAATATCCCACAGCCTCTCCAATCAATGTGGCACTCGTGCAATCCGTAATTTTTACGTTTACAAAATCTCCAACTTTATAATTTTCTTTTGGAAAAACTACCACCGTATTTTGCGTATTTCTAGCTGACCAATGGGAGTCCGATCGCTTTGATGGTTTTTCAACTAGCACTTCTTCAACTTTACCAACATGTGCTTGGGTGTGCAATAAGCTATGTTTTTGCTGGAGTGCGATTATTTCATTCAAACGACGTTTTTTCACATCCTCAGGAATGTCATCCTCCATTTTACGTTCCGCCAAGGTGCCTGGTCTTTCAGAATAGGCAAACATGAATCCAAAATCGTATTTGACGTATTCCATCAGACTCAATGTGTCTTGGTGGTCTTCTTCCGTTTCCGTTGGAAAACCGGCAATCATATCCTGGCTGATCGCACAATCGGGAATTAAACGCTTGATGTTATCAATTAATTCAAAATACTCCTCACGGGTGTGTAGACGGTTCATTGCTTTCAAAATACGATTACTACCACTTTGAACGGGTAAATGAATATAGTTACAAATGTTGCGATGTTTGGCCATCGTTTCAATTACGTCCAAAGTAAAATCCTGAGGATTAGAAGTGGAAAAACGAAAGCGCATTTTAGGTTGCGCTTTGGCACACATATCCAAGAGCATGGCAAAGTTTACGGAGGTAGCCTTTTGCATGTCACTGGCTTTGTCGAAATCCTTTTTTAACCCACCGCCGTACCATAAATAACTATCCACATTTTGGCCAAGCAGAGTTACTTCCTTATAGCCATTGTCCCAAAGGCCATTGATTTCTTCAATGATGCTCTGTGGGTCACGACTGCGCTCACGTCCACGGGTAAAAGGCACCACGCAAAACGTACACATGTTGTCGCAACCACGGGTAATAGATACAAATGCTGTTACCCCATTGGAGTTCAGCCGCACCGGTGAAATATCGCCATAGGTTTCCTCCTTGGAAAGAATCACATTTATGGCATCCCTACCATCTTCCACTTCGGCCAAAAGATTAGGTAAATCCTTGTAAGCATCAGGCCCAACCACCAGATCCACGATTTTTTCTTCCTCAAGAAATTTGCTTTTCAGGCGTTCTGCCATGCAACCTAAAACCCCAACTTTCATATTTGGGTTCAGTTCTTGCTTTACGGCATTGTATTTTTCCAAGCGCTTTCGTACTGTTTGCTCGGCTTTATCCCGGATAGAGCAGGTGTTCACCAAAACTAAATCGGCCTCCTCCAAACTTTGGGTGGTATTGTAACCTTGTTCGGTCAAAATGGAAGCCACGATTTCACTGTCGCTAAAATTCATTTGGCAACCATAGCTCTCGATAAAAAGTTTGCGGGTATTGCCCTCTTTTTTATCCAGAACTAAGGATTCGCCTTGCTTACTTTCGTCAATAATCTTTTCCATATGTTGCTTGAAACCTCTGTGGGTCAATTTTCGTGCCTGCCTGCTTTCAGGAGGGTGCAAAGATACAATTAAATTGTTTCTTATGACAAAGTGGCAGTTTATTTTTAACCTGTTTTTTCAGAAATAAAACAAGATGTAACGCAACCATTTTTACTTTTGGGTATCTATAAATTAAACTTCAAATCGACCAGCTATGACTTTTAACTTATTGAAAAAACTTTTGTTCGTTTCGTCAATAACACTTTGCTTTTTCAACATGCAATGTAAAGATGATGATGATGTGGATTTGCCAGAGGATACCATATGTCAGGATGTGGTTATAATTGATTCGGAATTGTATAAAAATACTTCCTCGGATACTTATAGATTAAGCAGTGCATCTATAGCGGGAGATTGTCTCATCATAAATTTCGGTGCCTCAGGATGTAGCGGTAGCTCTTGGGAGTACAAGATGGTAGATTCTGGAGCCGTAGCCGAATCCTTGCCAGAACAGCGTTTTTTGAAATTTCAACTTGTTAATAATGAAGATTGTTTGGCATTTTTTACCCGAGAGCAAAGTTTTGATATAAGATCCTTACAAATTGAAGGAAGTAATCAAATCATTTTGAATATTGAGGGGTTCTCAGAGAGTTTAACCTATAACTATTAAAGAAAAGTTAGCTATAAACTATAAAATCAAACTAAAATGAAACTAAAATTTGCCATTTGCGTCTTTTTTATTGCCTTCACATGTATTTCATGCGATAGCAACGACGATGAAAACCTTGATTTGGTCATGGTCGCTACGCCCGAAATCATGAGCAAATCTCAATTCCGTAAGTCTGTGGACATCCTGCCGCCACAGCCAATACAGACTCCCGGTAAAATTTATGCCTACAGCGACTATCTTTTTGTAAACGATAAGAATAGGGGAGTACATATTATTGACAACACCAACCCAAAGTTTCCAAAGGCTATCAAATATTTAACCATTCCCGGAAACGAAGATATTTCGGTGAAGAATAATTTTTTATATGCCGATAGTGCCACGGACTTGGTGGTGTTTGACCTTTCGGATATCAATAACATAAAAATGGTGGAGCGTTTGGAGGATGTGTTTGAGCGCTACAATTATAATGTGCCGTTAGAGGCCGAAGCCACTGATTGGGCTGAATTCAATTATGAAACCGATATTATTGTAGGTTGGACTACAAAGCAGGAACGTAGGGAAGATGTTGAGGAACTTTTGTGGATTGATATTGCTTTTGATGGTAGCCCTAGGGGTCTGGAGTCTGCCAATACCGTTGGGACAGGGGGGTCTTTGGCGCGTTTTCAAATAGTGGATAAGTATCTATATACTGTGGGTTCTTACAGTATGGCAATTTTTGATATTGAAGATTTGGCCAATCCTAGTTTGGAGGCCAATCAAAGCGCAGGTTGGAATATTGAAACCATGTTCGCTGCCGATAATTATTTGTACCTCGGTAGTGTAAATGGGATGTACATTTATGATTTAAAGAATCCAGCCTCCCCGGAATACGTATCCGAATTTGTGCACTGGGAAGGTTGCGATCCCGTTGTTGTGGATGGCGATTATGCTTATTTAACTTTAAGAGGAGGTAATTTATGCGGGCAACTGGAAAGTGTACTTGAAGTGATTGATATCAGTGATAAAGCAAATCCAACATTGGCGAAACGCTACACTTTAGAAAACCCATACGGGCTGGGCGTAAAAGGGAATATGCTTTATGTGTGTGACGGTACAGCTGGTTTGAAGCTATTTAAACGCGAAACACCAGTGGAGCTAAACATGGTGAGAAATCTAAAGAATATACAAGCAACGGATGTGATTCCTTTAGAAAACAGTCTAATAATGATTGGGGACAATACCCTTTATCAATACAAATATATGGCAAACAACGTAGGGCTAATTAGCTCTTTCAGACTCAACTAAATAAACTAAACGTTGTTGGAAAATCTGCCTTCGGGCAGATTTTTTTTGTGTATTATTGTATTGGAATTTGATATTAACCAAATTATTGAAAATGGATGCAATAAATGTTTTATTTGGGAAAATAGAAAATGCCAAGGATTTGGACTTTGGTACTATTTTTAATCAATCTATAGAATTATTCAAAAAGGTATGGCTGCAAGGTTTGGTCACCATTTTGCTAACCATGCTTTTAATGATGCCCTTTTACTTTTTGATGTATATACCGTTAATAGCTTCGGGTATGATGGATCCAGAGTCTTTCAATAGTGGAGGGCAACCGGATATATCGGTGCTTATTCCGTTTTATGCTTTGGGCGCCGTATTTTCATTTTTTGCAACGATTATCGGTGTTGGGCTTAAAGGTGCATTTTTCAGAATATGCAAACACAAGGATTTCAACGAAGCTAAAAATGATGATTATTTTTATTTCTTCAAGAAACCTTATTTTGGGAAAACGTTCGGCGTAGGAGCCATCTCCTTTGGTATTATGATTGGGGCGTATTTACTGTGCTTCTTGCCAATTATTTACGCAGTTGTGCCCATTTCTATTATAAATGTGATTTACGCTTTTAACCCTGATTTATCAACTTCGGATATAGTTAAAGCTGGTTTTAAGCTAGGAAATAAAAAATGGCTAATCACCTTTGGGTTGATGATAGTTGCAGGCATTTTGGCATCCTTAATCGGATTCTTGATGTGTTTTATTGGAATCCTTGCTACTTCTGCATTTGCTTACATACCTTTATATTACATTTATAAAGAATCCGTAGGCTTTGATGAGAAAACCGATATAGACCGCATAGGGACTGGGGAAATATAATATTCCAAAGCCAAAATTTAAAGCCCGCTTTTTAGTATTTAAAAGCGGGCTTTTTTTATTTAATTAATATACAGTTCATCCGAAAATTAGGTAGATAAACTTTTTTTCATATACATTTGTAGCCTCAAAAATGATGTATGGCGAAGAATTTAGTAATAGTTGAGTCACCTGCAAAGGCCAAAACAATAGAGAAATTTTTAGGAAAGGATTTTAAGGTAGAATCCAGTTTCGGACACATTGCTGACCTCCCTTCTAAGGAGTTAGGTGTTGATGTGGATGGGGATTTTAAACCGAAATATCAAGTGTCTCGGGACAAAAAAGATGTTGTAAAAAAATTAAAGGAACTTGCCAAGAAAGCCGAAATGGTTTGGTTGGCAAGTGATGAAGACCGAGAGGGGGAAGCTATTGCGTGGCATTTGGCCGAAACGTTAAAATTGGATAAATCCAAAACGAAGCGTATCGTGTTTCATGAAATTACCAAATCGGCCATTCAAAAAGCAATTGAAAATCCACGAGGTATAGATTATGATTTGGTGGATGCGCAACAGGCGCGCCGTGTGCTGGATAGAATTGTGGGATATGAATTATCTCCGGTGTTATGGCGAAAAGTAAAAGGCGGTTTGTCTGCCGGACGGGTGCAATCCGTTTCCGTACGATTGATTGTTGAAAAGGAAAGGGAAATTGAAGGGTTTACGCCGGTTGCTTCTTATAGAATAGATGCTGAGTTTTCAAATGAAGACGGTCAAGCCTTTAAGGCCAAATTGTCGAGAAATTTTGAAACCGAAAAAGAGGCTCTTGAGTTTTTAAATAAAAATATTGGTGCCGCATATGAGGTTTCAGATTTAGAAAAGAAACCTGCGAAAAAGACATCGGCACCCCCATTTACAACGTCAACCTTACAACAGGAAGCCTCAAGAAAGCTTGGGTTTTCTGTGAGCAGAACCATGACCAATGCCCAACGTTTGTATGAGGCAGGTTTGATTACCTATATGAGAACGGATAGTGTGAATCTATCTGATGAGGCCAGGGCCGGGGCAAAAGCCGAAATTCTTTCAGCTTACGGTGATAAATACAGCAAACCTCAAAATTATAAAGGCAAATCCAAAGGGGCGCAGGAAGCACATGAGGCCATTCGTCCAACTGATTTTTCAAGACATTCCTTGGCTATTGAAAGAGACCAAGCTAGATTGTACGAATTGATTTGGAAACGTGCCATCGCTTCTCAAATGAGTGATGCTGAATTGGAGCGTACCAATTTGAAAATCAAAGTCAACAGCTCAAAGGCTGTTAGTCAGCAATTTGTAGCCAATGGTGAAATCATCACCTTTGACGGCTTTTTAAAGGTATATTTAGAAGGTACCGATGATGAAGAGGTGGAGCAGGATGGTATTTTGCCAGATATGAAAGTTGGTGAAACCCTAAATAACCAATACATCACGGCCACGGAGCGCTTTACCCGTCCTCCATCCAGATATACCGAGGCATCTTTAGTAAAGAAATTAGAGGAGTTGGGTATCGGTCGTCCGTCAACTTATGCGCCAACTATATCCACCATTCAAAATAGAAATTATGTGGAGAAAGGTTCTAACGAAGGTGTTGAAAGAAAGTATAAGCAGTTTGTGTTTAAAAGCGGTGCTGTAAAAGAAAAGAACCTTACTGAAAAAACGGGAGCCGATAAAGGAAAATTGGTGCCAACCGATATAGGAATGATAGTAACGGACTTCTTGGTAAACCATTTCGAAGCTATTTTAGACTATAATTTTACGGCCAAAGTTGAAGAGGATTTTGACGACATTGCAGATGGCAAGGAAGATTGGACGGAAATGATGCAATCATTTTACAAGAAATTTCACCCCGTGGTGGAAGATGTAAAAGAGAATGCCGATAGGGAATCTGGTGAACGTATTTTAGGTGAAGACCCAAAAACAGGACGCCAGGTAAGTGTGCGACTGGGGAGGTTTGGGCCAATGGTTCAAATTGGTACCGTGGACGACGAAGAAAAACCCTTGTTTGCTAGCTTAAGCCCAGACCAGCAATTGAATACCATTACTTATGATGAAGCCATGGCATTGTTCGAACTGCCTAAAACCCTTGGGAATTATGAGGGTGAGGAGGTTCAGGTAAACAATGGACGTTTTGGGCCATATGTTAAATTTGGTTCGTCATTTGTGTCCTTGCCAAAAGGTGTCGATCCTTTGAGTGTGGAGCTTGACGAAGCAATTAATTTAATAGAAGAAAAGAAAAAGGCGGATGCACCTATATATATGTATCAGGATTTGCCGGTGCAAAAAGGTAAAGGGCGTTTTGGACCATTCATCAAATGGAATAACATGTTCATCAATGTGAACAAAAAGTACGATTGGGATAATTTGTCAGATTCTGATATTGTGGAATTGATTGAAGACAAAATTCAAAAGGAAAAGGATAAATTGATCCACCATTGGGAAGATGAAGGTATCCGAGTTGAGAAGGCGCGTTGGGGCAGGCACAATGTCATCAAAGGCAAAATAAAAGTAGAATTGCCCAAAACCGTTGATGTTACGGATATGACTTTGGAGGAAGCCAAAGCCCATATCGAGACAAAAGCACCAAAGAAAAGAGCGACCAAAAAGCGAACCACAAAAAAAGCAAGCGAAAAAAAATAAACACAACACCCAAGCATGAACTTCAATTTTCTCTCCCCAGTATCTGACAATGTTTTAGCCCATAACGAGTTGTTGTCGATGCAAGCCCTGGGAAGGAAGCTACGGGTGCATTCTAATCAGCGAGGTATTCCGGATTTGGATGGGGTCAATATCGCCATATTGGGCATCATTGAAAACAGAAATGATGTAGATTATATTGGTGAGGCCTTTGAATTGGATGAAGTTAGAAAATCCCTTTATGCCCTGTTCCCGGGAAGTTGGTCCGCTACCATTGCCGATTTGGGTGATATCAATGCCGGTGAAAGTGTTGAAGATACATATTTTGCTCTTAAGGAAACCATTGCCATTCTGGTAAAGAAAAATATCATTCCCATTTTGTTGGGAGGCAGTCAGGATTTAACCTATGCCAACTATAGGGCATATGATAGTGTTATCCCAATGGTGAATTTGGTCAACGTGGATTGCAAGTTCGATTTGGGCGATTCAGCTAAGCCCATCAAAAACAATAGTTATGTTGGGAAGATAATTCTCGACGAACCGTATAACCTGTTCAACTATTCCAATATCGGATATCAAACCTATTTCAATTCACAGGAAGAAATTGATTTGATGGAGCGCCTCTACTTTGAATCCTATCGTTTAGGCCAGGTCAACCAAGACATCACTATTGTGGAACCCGTATTGCGGGATGCTAATATCGTAAGTTTAGATTTAAGATGCGTTAAGGGCGCAGAAGTGAGTTTGCGCCAAAAGTTTTCGCCAAACGGATTGGACGGAAAGGAAGTGTGTGCCATCGCACGTTATGCTGGCATCAGCAATAAAGTCAGCTCTTTTGGCATTTATGAATATAAACCTTCAAGTGACGATGCCCTTTCGTCGATGCTTATAGCTCAAATCATTTGGTATTTTATCGAAGGTGTAAACTGCCGGGTGAAGGATGATGATTTCACGGATGAAAGTAGCTATCAAAAGTTTACCGTATTGGTTGATGAACAAGAACTTGTCTTCTATAAAAGTAATAAAACGGGGCGTTGGTGGATTGAGATTCCTTTTTTAGCCGAGGTAAATAATAAATTAAAAAGACATACGTTATTACCATGCACGCACCAGGATTACGTCGATGCCACTAAAAATACGGTCCCAGACCGCTGGTATAAAGCGTTCCAGAAGAATTCCGTGTAATAGACAAAGTATGGTCAAACGGTTAATTTTATCGATGAAATGCTTTCTTTTTACGATGAAACGTTAATTTTTTAGACAAATAGTTGTTTTTCTTAAAATATATAAATATGTTTACGCTCTCAAAATTGAAGCATAAATAATTAACCTCGAGTTTTCTATGAATATGAAGAAGTTTGTTTTATTAACCGCAGTTTTAGCTCTGCTCACTAGTTGTGGCTCTAACGATAAGGGTGAACTGGTAGGAGTTAAAGGAAAAAAATGGCATCCAGAAAAACCTTATGGTATGGAATTGGTGCCTGGTGGTGCTTTTATAATGGGTAAAGCTGACGATGATCTTGCCGGGGTAAATGATGCTCCTGGTAAAACCGTGACGGTAAGAGCCTTTTACATGGATGCAACCGAAATTACAAATAGCGAATACAGACAATTCGTTCATTGGGTAAGAGATTCTATATTACGTATGAAATTGGCAATTCTTGCCGATGAAGTCGGGAAAACTCCTGAAGATGGTGGTATTGGTGAGTTTGCATTTAAGGATGCTGATACCGCTAATATGTCCGTATACGAAAAATATATGTTTGAAAACTACACTGGATTGGGCCCGACTGGCTATGAAGGTAGAAAAATCAATAGAGATATCGATTTGATTTTGGATACAGCAGACTATCCGGATGAATTCTATGCAGAGGTAATGGATACCATGTATTTACCTTTGGAAGAATCTTATAACGGACAACGCACTTGGGATGTGAAGAAATTCAAGTTCCAGTATAGCTTTATGGATATTCAGGAAGCCGCTAGAAATAGAGGTGTCAAGCGCAGTAAAGTAATGAAGAAGGAAGAAATCGAAATTTATCCAGACACAACGGTTTGGATTCGCGATTTCCAATACTCTTATAATGAGCCAATGCACAATGATTATTTTTGGCACGAGGCCTACGGGGACTATCCTGTAGTAGGCGTTACTTGGCAACAAGCCAAAGCCTTCTGTGAGTGGAGAACAATCAACAAGAATTCTTATCAAAAATCAAGAAAAGGAGCGGCTTTGGTCAATACCTTTAGATTGCCATCCGAGGCAGAGTGGGAGTACGCAGCCAGAGGTGGTCTACAAGCGGCAACATATCCTTGGGGAGGCCCATATACCAAGAGTGATAGAGGATGTTTTATGGCAAACTTTAAGCCGGTACGTGGGGACTATGCGGCAGATCAAGCATTGTACACGGTAGAAGCAAAAAGCTATGAGCCAAACGATTACAACTTATACAATATGGCAGGTAATGTTGCTGAATGGGTAAATGCATCGTACGACCCTGCATCATATGAGTACAATTCAACCATTAACCCAAGCGTTAATGATCCAGACAACAAACGTAAAATCATACGCGGCGGGTCTTGGAAAGATGTAGCTTACTTTTTACAGGTAAGTACTAGAGATTACGAATACGCAGATTCTGCGAGAAGTTATATAGGTTTCAGAACGGTTCAGGATTACATGGGGACAAACGTAACCCGGAACGCAAGAAACAAGTAAAATCAAAATAATAACTATTAATTTAACCTACTTGAGCGGTTTATCTGCTCAAAATTAAAAACCAGAAATTATGGCACAGTCAAAAGCAAGTAAAAGGTTCATGAATATGGCCTACGGATTGGGAGCATCAATTGTAATTGTTGGAGCTTTATTCAAAATTACACACTTTGAAATAGGATTCCTTACCGGAAATGTTATGTTAACGATAGGTCTTGTTACCGAAGCAATTATATTCGCGCTCTCAGCGTTTGAACCTGTAGATGACGATTTAGATTGGTCTTTAGTATACCCAGAATTAGCTGGAGGATCTGCTAAGGAAAAAGAGAACCCTAAAGGTGTTTTATCTCAAAAATTAGATGAATTATTAAAAGAAGCTAAGATTGATGGAGAATTAATGGCCAGTTTAGGCGATAGCATCAAGAATTTTGAAGGTGCTGCAAAAAGCATTTCTCCAACAGTGGATTCAATCCAAGCTACTCAAAAATATGGTGAAGAACTATCTTTAGCGGCCGCTCAAATGGAATCTTTGAACAGCTTGTACAAAGTTCAATTGGATAGCATTAACAAACAAGCTTCTATCAACGAAGAGTCTGTTGAAAATGCAGCCAAGGTAAAAGAACAAATGGAATCTTTGGCGTCTCATTTATCCTCACTTAACGGTGTGTACGGTGGTATGTTGTCTGCTATGAACAAAAAATAATTAGGGGTTAACCCAAATTTAATTAACCATTAAAACCTAATTAACATGGCAGGAGGAAATTTATCACCAAGACAGAAGATGATAAACTTAATGTATTTGATATTTATTGCGATGCTCGCATTAAACATGTCAAAGGAAGTTTTATCAGCCTTCGGATTAATGAACGAAAAGCTTACAGAGTCTAACGAGGCTACTGAAGCTAGAAACGCAAGTTTCGTAGCTAGTTTGGACCAAAAGGCTTCAGACCAGCCCGAAAAATACAAACCTTTAAAAGCCAAAGCAGATCAGATTGACGCGCTTGCGCACAAGTTTGATTCTTATTTAGTGGATTTAAAAGGAAAGATGACCGCTACGGTGGACGACCCTACCGATTACGAAATCATGGATAAGGGTGATTACCTTGACCAAAATTTCTTTAAGGGCGATAAGCTTAAACCTGAAGGAGAAGAATTCCTAAATCAGATCAATGGATTTAGAGATGGAGTGATTCAAGTACTTTCAGGCGATAAAGCTATGGAAGGGATCATCAAGGAAGTTCAGGACAAATTTAGTACTGAACAAGAAGTTAACCGTGACGGTATTAAAGTAGATTGGTTGGATTACCACTATAAAGGTTTCCCTCTGGTAGCTTCCTTAACCAAAATGACACAACTACAAGCTGATATCAAAACTACCGAATCTGAGATTTTATCAAAAATGTTAGAGGGTGAGTTGTCTAGCCAGGTATCTATGACGAACTATACCACTTTAATGGAGACCTCTAAATCTGCCTACTTTAATGGAGAGCAGTTTGATGGTCAGATCGTACTAGGTCGTAAAGATGCTACAACCAAGCCTAAAAGAGTAGAATTAAAATTGGATGGCAGACCACTTTCTGAAAACCAATATACTATCGAAGATGGTAAGGTGAAATTGAAATTAGGAACTGGTGGTGTTGGAGAGCACAAAATCACAGGTGACCTTATTTTTGGTGAAGGTGGTGAGGAAATTAAAGTTCCTGTAAACACATCTTTCGCTACTGTGGCAAAACCAAATTCGGCAACGATTTCAGCTGATAAAATGAACGTAGTGTACCGTGGAGTAAAAAACCCAATGACTATTTCGTTTGCAGGTATTCCTGATAACAAAGTTTCGGCTAGTGCCCAAGGATTGGCAAGAGGTGGTGGAAGCAAATACGTAATGGACGTGACTACTGTAAAGGGACGTGAGGTAACCATCAACGTTACCGGTACACTTCCTGACGGTGGTAAAGTATCGGATAGAGCTACTTTCAGAATTAAGGATTTGCCAAGGCCTACAGGTACTATCAGAGGTGAAACTTCTGCAAAAATGCAACGTCAGAGTTTAGAAAAATCTACTGTTGGTGCTATGTTTGAAGACTTTGACTTTGAATTACCATTGCGTGTTACAGGATTTAAATTTAAAGTTCCTGGACAACCAACAATAAATGTAAGAGGAAGTAAGTTAGATAGTAGAGCCAAAAGTGCTTTACGCAAGGCCAAGCGTGGTTCTGGTGTTCAGATATTTGATATCGAAGCTAAAGCCAGTGGAGTAAGTGTGATACTTAAAAAGGTATCCCCAGTATTTATTGAGCTTACAAATTAAAAAGAAACTATTGGGCTAGCCTCGGTTGGCCCAATATTTATAAAATTGAAAATAAGATGAATTTGAAAAGTGTTTTGTTAGCTGTTGTTGCTGTTTTTACGGTATCTAGTGTATTTGCCCAAGCGAATATATTAAATGCCAAAAGCCCTGAGGAAATCGGGGTAAGAACGGCGGAACAAAAGGAAATTGACAACGATAAACCATTGGAATATGGATATGTTGACGATAGAGATATCCTTTTTTCTAAAATGACATGGGAAAAAGTTGTGCTTGATGAGCGCGCCAACTTTCCATTGTATTATCCAATAGATACCAATAATATTGGAAACGACAGGAGATCTCTTTACGATGTTTTGATGAAGAACATCAAAAATGGGAAAATCAAAAACATTTATGATGATTCTTATTTTACTACTAAGCGTACACTTAAAGATATTCAGGCCGCATTGAAAAGTATTGATACTACCGAATTGGGTATCGAACAGTTGAATGCAGGCGAACAATTATCTGATGAGTATATAGACGTAAGGGAAATTACAGCCGCCGAAATTCAAGAGTACCATATCAAGGGACTTTGGTATTTCGATAAGCGTCACGCTGAAATGAAGTACAGACTTTTGGGAATTGCTCCAGTAGCGCCAGATGTTAACTTCATCGATGATGATAATCCAGATTTAGTGGAGTTATTCTGGGTATTTTTCCCAGATGCCCGAGAAGTATTGCATGAGGCTAAAGCCTTTAACAATTCCAATAGTGCCATTCCGCATTCGTTTGATCATATTTTGAATGCCCGTCGTTTTCAAGGTTATATTTACAAAGAAGAAAACGTACAAGGCGATAGAAAGATTAGCGAATACGTTTCGGATAATGCTTTAATGCAACTTCTTGAATCTGAGCGCATCAAAACAAAAATCAGGGATTTTGAATTGGATATGTGGACATATTAGTTTAAAACCTAAAGTATAAAAATGAACGCCCGCTTTTTTTTTGCGGGCGTTTTTATTTATCTAATATTCAAACGGCACCAATTCCTCCTCTTCATTTCAAGGGGAGGACAATCCTGCCTTTGGCGGGATTAGGAGGGGTTTATGTGCATGAGTGGGTAAGTCGTTGCAAGTTCGGCCTAAATTCTTCACCATTTCCACTATATTCGTACCAAATGAAAAAAGAATACGACTACATCATTGTGGGCCTTGGTTTAGCTGGCATCAGCTTTTGTGAGCAGTTAAGAAAGCATAATAAGACCTTCGTGGTCTTTGATGACGGCTCCCAAAAATCGTCCACAGTTGCGGGAGGATTATATAATCCAGTCGTTTTAAAGCGTTTTACTGCCGTTTGGAAAAGCGATGAGCAATTGCCCTTAGCACTTGCAATGTATCAAGACTTAGAGCAATTGCTGGGAGTAAAAGTGGATTTTAAAATCCCGGTGTACCGAAAATTTGCATCAATTGAAGAACAAAACGATTGGTTTGCGGCCTCAGATAAACCGGCACTTAAGCCATATCTTGCAAGTGGCATTATTAAAAATGAAAACCCAGCCATTCAAGCCTCCTTTGGTTTTGGTGAAGTGCTGCATACAGGGCGGATTGACGTCAAAACTCTATTGGAAGCCTATCGTAAATATTTATCTGAAAAAGGGCTTCTTAGAAAGAAGTCTTTTGAGTGCTCGGAGGTTTTAAACAATACTGATTCAGTAAGTTATAAAAATATCAATGCGAAACATATTGTGTTTTCTGAAGGCTTTGGGGTCGCCAAAAACCCCTTTTTTCAAAACTTGAAATTATCGCCAACTAAAGGAGAACTACTGGTTATCCATGCGCCCGATTTGAAGATTGATTTCGTATTGAAAGGTCCAGTGTTTTTGATTCCTTTGGAAAACGATTTATATATCGTTGGGGCCACTTATGAACTCTACGATTTAACCCACAAACCTACTGATAAAGCCAAAAACAAATTATTGGAAGGTTTAAAAACGATGATTTCCTGTCCGTTTAGTGTTGTAAATCAAGTAGCGGGCATCCGCCCCACAGTTAGAGATAGGCGGCCTTTAGTGGGGCAACATCCAGTTCATAAGAACCTGTATGTTTTAAATGGATTAGGAACCAGGGGGGTGATGATAGGGCCCTATGTAGCCAAACAACTTTACAATTTTATTGAAAACGAAGAAGAACTTGAGCCCTCAATAAATATTTCCCGATACAACTAGGATTGTCCCTTTTTGTTCGCTAATTTTTCATCATAATTCATGAACATATTGATCCAAATATTTCGGGAAAGGCGCATGATTATTGGCATAAACACAATTAGGGTCCCCACTATCGAAATAAAAGTTATTTTTAGGTTGGCACCTAAAAAAAGATTGCTAATGAAGAAAGCGGCCACCGCAAAAGCAATCCCAACAGCATAGCTGACATACATGGCGCCGTAGAAAAATGAAGGTTCGATTCTATATTTGGTATTGCAGTGCGAACAGCGCTCATTAACTTTCAAAGTTTCTGAAAACACATAAGCATTTTTGTTGCTGTACATCGATTCCTGATGGCACTTAGGGCAACTTCCCGTCAAAATGCTGTACAATTTCGTCCCTTTTTTAAACATTTATTTCAAAAATATGTCAGCTCGCCACAACTGTGGTGAGGCTTCAAATTAAACTGTCATTCCCATGAAAATGGGAATCTAAATAAAAAATTTCAAGAAATTTTTTATCGTATTTTTGCTCGCAACAAAAGTAATTGTAATAATCCAAAAGGTTGTAACATTAGTCACATTTCTATGTTGAATATCCATAACTTATCTATTTCATTTCAAGGCGAATACCTGTTTGAAGATATTACCTTTAAGCTAGGTAATGGTGATCGTGTAGGTCTGATTGGAAAAAATGGTGCCGGGAAATCTACGATGCTCAAAATTCTATCCAAGGAATTGGAACCGGATTCGGGACAGATTGCTACTGATAAAGCACTGAAGATAGGGTTTTTAAAGCAGGATATTGATTTTGTTCAAGGGCGAACAGTTTTGGAGGAAGCCTATCAAGCATTTACGGAAATCAAGGCTTTGGAAGCCAAAATGGAGCGCATCAATACGCAATTAGCCGAGCGTACGGATTATGAAAGTGAGGGTTACAACCAATTGATGATTGATATCAATGATTTACAACATCAATATGAAATTTTAGGTGGTTATAATTATCAGGGTAATACAGAGAAAATTCTGCAAGGGCTTGGGTTTTCACGTGATCAATTCAATAATCCTACCGATACGTTCTCTGGAGGGTGGCGCATGCGGATTGAGCTGGCAAAATTGCTACTTCAAAATAATGATATCCTCCTTTTGGATGAGCCTACAAACCATTTGGATATTGAATCTATTATTTGGCTTGAAGGTTTTTTAAAGAACTACCCGGGAGCTGTGGTAATTGTGTCTCATGATAAAATGTTTTTGGACAATATTACCAATCGGTCTATTGAAATCTCATTGGGCAGAATTTATGATTACCCGAAGCCCTATTCCAAATATTTGGTTTTAAGAAGGGAACTGCGCGAACAACAGTTGGCCTCACAAAAAAATCAACAAAAACAGATTGAGCATACCGAAAAATTGATTGAAAAGTTCCGGGCAAAGGCCTCTAAGGCCACCATGGCTCAATCCCTCATTAAAAAACTGGATAAGATTGAGCGAATCGAGGTGGACGGGGATGATAATAGCGTTATGACCTTAAATTTCCCCGTATCTGTAACACCGGGCAAGGTGGTAGTAGAGGCAGAGAGGATTTCGAAAAGTTACGATGAAAACGAGGTGTTAAGATCAATCGATTTATTAATCGAACGTGACAGCAAAACCGCTTTTGTTGGGCAGAACGGTCAAGGAAAATCCACTTTAGCAAAGATTATTGTTGGTGAAATCAAGCACCAAGGACAGTTAAAGTTGGGACATAATGTGCAAATCGGCTATTTTGCTCAAAACCAAGCTGAGTATTTGGATGGCAACAAAACGGTGCTGGATACCATGATAGATGCTGCCAATGAATCCAATCGAAGTAAGGTACGCGATATTTTGGGATCGTTTTTGTTTAGGGGAGACGAGGTTGAAAAGTATGTGAGAGTACTTTCTGGTGGGGAGCGCAACCGATTGGCGTTGGCCAAGTTAATGCTTCAGCCATTTAATGTCCTCATAATGGATGAGCCTACCAACCATTTGGATATCAAATCGAAAAATGTTCTTAAAGAAGCGCTCAAGCGCTACGAAGGGACATTGATTGTGGTGTCTCACGACAGGGATTTTCTTCAAGGGCTAACCAATAAAGTGTACGAGTTTAAGGACCACAAAATCAAAGAATATTTAGGCGATATCGATTATTATTTGGAGCAACGCCAGGTACTGAATCTTCGCGAGGTAGAAAAGCGTACGGTGGTTAAAGATACACCGAAACAAAAAAATAAACAGTCCTACGAAGAACAGAAAAGGCTCAAATCATTAAATAACAAATTGAGCAGCGTGGAGGCCAAAATTTCTCAATTAGAAAAGGAAATAAAAGAAGACGATGTAGAATTGGCCACGAATTATGATGCTACGGTGGCTGATAAAAGTTTTTTTGATAAATATCACAAAAAAAAGCAAAGGTTGGAGGAGCTCATGGCAGACTGGGAAGCTATTCAATATAAGTTGGAAACTCTGTCCTAACCGGTAATCTACCTTTTTAAGTTTTTTTTAACTGCAATCGGCAGGTATTTTGAATACTTTCGTAGAGAATGCCTAAATTGTCATGTCAAAATTTTTTGGCTTTCGCTAACCATCAACATTCATGCGCAATATCATCTTATCCCTTCTGGGTGTTATACTTATTATAGGAGCCGTTTTTATTGGTAATAGCATTGCCGAAAATAAAAAGAAAAGGCGGCCTGTTCCGAAAAAAGTTGTAAAAACGGTGTTTACCGACACGGTTCAAAATGGCATAGTTCAAATAGTGATTCCAGCCAATGGAAATTTAGTGGCCAAACAACGTGTGGAATTGTTTGCCGAAGTACAGGGCATATTTCGGTCTAACGGAAAGCTTTTTAGGCCTGGGCAGAAATATGTCAAGGGGGAAACGCTCATTAAAATTGACGCTTCTGAGCATTTTGCCAATGTGCAATCGGCCAAAAGCAATCTTTATAATTCTATTGCTTCAATAATGCCGGATTTAAGGTTGGATTTTCCTGAAGTTTATCCTAAGTGGCAAACCTATATCAATAATTTTAATTTGGAGGAATCAACGCCGAAATTGCCCGAAATGACTTCTGAAAAAGAGAACTTTTTTATCACCGGTCGAGGCATTGTATCCAGTTACTACAATGTGAAAAACTTGGAGCAACGTTTGGCAAAATACAATATCCGCGCACCATTTTCAGGTATTTTAACGGAGGCCTTGGTTACAGAGGGCTCGCTAATCAGAAACGGACAAAAATTAGGCGAATTCATCAGTCCTTCAGTTTATGAGATGGAGGTGGCCATTAGTAAGGCATATGCAGGTTTTCTTCAAGTTGGGGAGCAAGTTGCGCTTAATAATTTGGAGCATACTGAAACGTATTCTGGGGTAGTTTCCCGAGTTAATGGACGCATCGACCCCACGACCCAAACTGTTACGGCCTTTATTGAGGTGAAAGATGAGCGCCTAAAAGAAGGCATGTACCTTGAGGCCAATCTCAATGCTAAAAAAGAAGAAAATGCCATAGAAATTAGTAGGAGTTTGATGCTGGAGGGAGAACAGATTTTTGTAGTAAGAGATAGTATTTTGGATGTGATAGATGTCAATCCCGTCTATTTTTCGGATACCAAAGTGGTGCTAAAGGATATTCCCGAAGGCACTGTGATTATTGAAAAGCCCGTTCCAGGAGCCTACGCAGGCATGATGGTACGGCCTTTCGGTATAAAACAAAAGGAAGCTCCTCAAAAAACTAAGATAAGAAAAGCGCAATAGGCATGAGGAAATTAGTTGCCTATTTTATCAAACATAGTGTTGCGGTCAACGTTGTTGTTATTGCGTTTTTGCTTTTTGGCCTTTTCGGAGCTTCTAAACTGAAATCCTCTTTCTTTCCTTTAGTCGATTCAAAAAATATTAATATCAGTGTAACCTACCCTGGTGCTTCGCCACAAGAAGTAGAAGAAGGTATTATTCTGAAAATAGAAGATAATCTCAAGGGACTTAACGGCGTGGAACGTGTCACGTCAACTTCTAGGGAGAATAGCGGTACTATTAATGTTGAAATTGAAAAGGGAAAAGACGTTGATTTTATGTTGCTTGAAGTCAAGAATGCCGTGGACAGAGTGCCGTCTTTCCCTATCGGGATGGAGCCTTTGGTAGTGGCCAAAATAGAGAACATGCGCCCCACCATAACCTTTTCTATTAGTGGTTCCAACATTCCTTTGGCAACCCTTAAGCAATTAGGAAGGCAAGTTGAAAATGATTTAAGAGGTATTGATGGCATTTCCCAAATTGAAATTACTGGCTATCCAGATGAAGAAATTGAAATAGCGGTTAAGGAAACCGATTTATTGGCTTACAACCTTTCTTTTGCCGAAGTTTCTCAAGCTATCAACCGGTCCAGCCTTATAACTACTGGTGGTACAATAAAGACCGTTGCCGAAGAATATTTAATACGGGCCAATGCCCGCTCTTATTATGCCGATGAATTATCTAACCTTGTTGTAAAAGCTGATCCTTCTGGGCGTATTGTTCGGTTGAAAGATATTGCTGAGGTAAGTGATAAATTTTCAGAAACACCCAATGCCTCATATTTCAACGGGAATTTAGCAATTAATGTAACGATTACTAGTACGAATACAGAAGATTTAATTTCTTCCGCCGAGAAAACCAAAGCATATATTGAAGAGTTTAATCAAAAATACGACAACGTTCAGCTCAATGTGGTCAGGGATTTGTCTACTACGCTTGTACAACGAACAGACCTCCTTACCGAGAATGCCATTATAGGCATGATTTTAGTGCTCACCTTTTTATCCCTTTTTCTGAACATCCGCTTGGCGTTTTGGGTGGCTTTTGGGCTACCCGTGGCCTTTTTGGGTATGTTTATGTTTGCAGGGTTTTTTAATGTCACCATTAACGTGCTGTCCTTGTTTGGAATGATTATCGTGATTGGTATTTTGGTGGATGATGGTATTGTAATTGCCGAAAACATCTATCAGCAATACGAAAAAGGTAAATCCCCCAAGCAGGCTGCCATAGACGGCGTAATGGAAGTGTTACCGGCAATTATATCAGCAATAATTACCACGGTATTGGCTTTCAGTATATTCCTGTTTTTGGATGGCAGAATAGGAGAGTTTTTTGGGGAAGTATCGGTTGTTGTAATACTTACGCTTATCGTGTCTTTAGTCGAAGCTTTAATTATTTTACCAGCGCATTTAGCCCATTCCAAAGCGCTTAAGAAGCAAAGCACAGAGCCGAAATCTGGCATAGCTGGTGTTTTTCAAAGGTTGTTTTCCAAACTTCGGTATATCAATACCCTGGGTGATAGTATCATGAAATGGCTAAGAGATAATATGTATAGCCCAACCCTAAAATTCGCTTTGAAATATAAGTTTTTAACCTTCTCTTTTTTCGTGGTATTCTTCATATTGACTTGGTCAAGTGTATTAGGGGGTATCATAAGAGTATCCTTTTTTCCGCAAATTGCCAGTGATCGAGTGCAAGTATCGTTGAATATGCCAAATGGCACTAATGAAAAGGTAACGGATAGTATAATTTCGTTTATCGAGCAGAAAGCTATTGAAGCAACAAATGAAATTCATAATGAGTTTTTGGGTGAAAATGCTGAAAGTCATCTGGTGGAAAACATGATTAAACGTTTAGGGCCAGGGTCTTCATCGGCCTCGGTGTCAATCAATCTATTGCCAGGGGAAGAACGCCCTAATGAGATTACCGCAGGCATGGTGACTAATAAGATTCGTGAAAAGGTTGGACCAGTATTTGGAGTCGAGAGTTTAATTTTTGGATCCGGTAGAAATTTTGGTGGTAGTCCTGTTTCGGTTTCTTTGTTAGGCAATGATATCAATGAATTAAAAGCTGTAAAAGCCGAGTTAAAACAAAATCTTGAAAATAATATCTTATTGAAAGATGTTGCGGACAATGACCCGGCTGGCATAAAGGAAATCCGTCTGAAGTTAAAGGAAAGCGCCTATGCGCTTGGACTGAATTTGCAATCTATAATGGGGCAGGTGCGATCGGCATTTTTTGGTGCCCAGGCACAACGTTTCCAAAGAGGTCAGGACGAAATTAGGGTTTGGGTACGCTATGATAAAGAGGACAGAACATCCGTTAAAAATTTGGACAATATGCGCATTGTAACACCTAATGGCCAACGCGTTCCATTAAAGGAAGTAGCCACTTATACCATAGAACGAGGCGATGTGGCTATAAACCACTTGGATGGGCGCAGGGAAATTCAAGTTTCTGCCGATATCAAAGACCAAAAGAAAACGAGCGCCACGGATATTATGGCCGAGATACAAAATGATATTATGCCAGATATCCTGGCAAAATACCCAACGGTTACGCCGTCTTATGAGGGCCAGAACCGGGAACGTTTAAAACTCACCAATTCCTTAGGCCCAGTGGGTTTGGCAGTTTTAATCCTCATTTATATTGTAATAGCGTTCGCTTTTAAAAGTTACAGTCAACCGCTTTTGCTCATTATTTTGATTCCGTTTAGTTTGCCTGCAGTCGCTTGGGGCCATTGGATCCATGATTTTCCTTTGAATATTATTTCCCTTTTGGGGATTATTGCGCTCATTGGCATTATGGTGAATGACGGATTGGTACTTATTAGTAAGTTCAATAATAACCTTCGGGAAGGGATGACCTTTGACGACGCCCTTTACGAGGCTGGTCGTTCAAGGTTTCGGGCTATCTTCTTAACCTCAATAACAACTGTGGCAGGTTTGGCACCTTTAATTTTTGAGGAAAGCAGGCAGGCGCAGTTTCTAATTCCCATGGCGGTTTCTATAGCATACGGCATCGGCTTTGCTACTGTTTTGACATTGATTATGTTGCCTATCTTTTTATCCTTTGGCAATAATGTAAAAACGACCGCTAAATGGTTATGGCTCAATAGGGAAATTTCAAAAGAAGAAGTTGAGCGCGTGGTTTATGAAAAGGATGATGATTTGGAATTGGAAGACACGGAGACTCATTTGATGAATGATAAGTATGTGACCGAGGAAGAAGTATTAGCTCTATTAAATAAACAAAACAATTCCGATGAAAAGTAGAATAGTACTATACTCAGCATTAGTTTTACTTGGAATGTTTGGTAATTCCCAACAGGTACTGGGTACAGAATACGCACTAAAATTGGCATTGGAGCATAATTATGGTATTAAAATTGCCAATAACCTAGCGGAATTGGCCGAGAACAATGCCGATATTTTGAATTCAGGCTACTTACCGACACTCACGGGGAATGCAGGGGCTTCTATTGATAGACAAAATACTGAAGGGCAATTGGCCCCTCAGCCCGATCCAGATAACCCTGATGGCCCAGCTATTCAAAGACCACCTCGTATAGCTAATGGGGCTGAGACGAGGAGATATAATGCTTCACTAAATTTAAATTATGTATTGTTCGATGGGTTGGGCAGAATGTATAATTACAAACGCTTAAAGGAAGAATATCAGCTGTCGGAATTGGACGCACGGGAAACCGTGGAAACTACAATTACACAATTATTCTCAATATATTACACCGTTGCGCAATTCTCTGAGAATACTAGGATTTTGGAGCAGACCTTAACCATTTCTAAAGATAGACTAACCCGAGCGACGTATCAGTTTGACTATGGTCAAAGCACGAAGTTGGAAGTGCTGAATGCCGAAGTAGATATAAACAACGATAGCATCAACCTTATTAATGCCCGACAGCAATTGAGAAATGCAAAACGAGACTTAATGGTAGTTTTGGGTAATAAAATGCCGATTGAGTTTGACGTGCAAACGGATGTCAGCTTTCTGCTTAATTTGGATAAAGAAGAGTTACTTTCAAAAACTCAGATGAACAACATTGACTTATTGAGGGCCGAAAAAAACATCAGTATCAGTCAATTTGATGTAAAAGCTAGCAAAGCCCAATTTTTACCTTCGGTGGGATTACAGGGGTCTTATGGTTGGAACGAAACTGCAAACAATAACAATCCAATAGCGTTCGTACTCCAAAGTACGAGCAGTGGGGTTTCGGGTGGGGTAAACTTAACATGGAATCTGTTTGATGGAGGTACTTCAATAACCCGAACAAAGAATGCTAGAATCAATCTCGAAATCCAAGAGCTACAAAAAGAGCAGTTGCAAATGGATGTGGAACGGAATTTTAACAATGCTTGGGAAGACTATCAAAATAAACTTACTGTTTTGGGGATGCAGGAGGGTAATATCATCACCGCGTCCAATAATTTTGAAAGAACCCAGGAGAAATTCAAGCTAGGACAGGTCAATTCTATTGAGTTTAGGCAAGCTCAGATTAATTTAATAAATGCGGAACTCAATAGAAACCAGGCTAAATATCAGGCTAAAGTGGCGGAGTTGGAAGTCTTGAGAATAAGTGGAGAATTGCTGAACGTCGATTTTTGAAGAAATTAAATGTTAAAATTTTATGTATTTCGTCGAATAAAATAGTTTTTCATCTATATGATAGCTAATTTCGTTGAGTATTAGTCCTAAAATCGACCTAAAGATGAAAACCTTAAAGCTAACAATTCTTAGTCTATTCGTAGCAGTTTCGGCTTTTGCGAATATTTCGAATAGTGAAAAAGAGGCGCTCTTAGCCCTTTATAACAGTACCAATGGCGCGCAATGGAATGCTACTTGGGATATTAATGCCTCCATAGATACATGGAACGGTGTTAAAATTGAAAACGGAACGGTTACCGAAATCAACTTACCTTTCAATAACCTAAAAGGTGAATTGCCTGCTGAAATTGCCAGTTTGGTAAATCTTAAAACCTTAAATCTTGGTTTTAATGGCTTAACTGGAACTATTCCATCGGAGTTGAGCAAGTTGACCAACCTTGAGGCTCTTGAATTGTTTATGAATAAATTTGAAGGCGATATTCCTTCTGAATTAGGTAACTTAAAAAACCTAAAATCCTTAAAATTATATAGTAACCAATTAACGGGAAATATTCCTTCTTCTATTATGGAATTGACCAATTTAGAAGAGTTGTTATTGGGTAGTAATTTTTTAACAGGAAATATTCCAACCGAAATCTTTGCATTGACCAAGTTGAAAAAATTCAGCGTTATGGACAATAAAATGGATGGTGAAATTCCTGTTGAGATTGCACAATTGGAAGACCTGGAAGAGTTATTATTGTCAAGCAATCAGTTTACTGGGGATTTGCCAATGGAGTTGATTAATTTGACAAACCTTAACACCATTATGGTTAGCGATAACAACCTGAACCAAGAATATATCAGTGTTTCAGGCAAGAATCCACCAGCTTTGATGCGTTTAAATACCCAAAGCGCTACGGCCACAATGGACATTGAAAAAGATTAATTAGTAAAGTTATTTATCAATAAGTTAATGGGAAAGTAGGTGCAGTAGTTGCACCTACTTTTTTTGTTTATATATGAAAGAGCATTATTTTACCTGTCCTTATTGCTGGCAAAACATTTCGATGTTGATCGATGAATCCGTCTCCAGTCAATCCTATATAGAGGATTGTGAAGTATGTTGCAACCCTATTCAACTCACTGTAAAATTTTCCGAGGCGGAATTAACAGACTTTCAGACCACTAGTATCGAGTAACAATTTTTTTCGTTTGAAGCCTTGCCAAATCTAAAAAGGGTTGTATATTTGCTGTCCAATATCGCGGGATAGAGCAGTAGGTAGCTCGTCGGGCTCATAACCCGAAGGTCACTGGTTCGAGTCCAGTTCCCGCTACAAAGTAGATTTTACGGAAACATAAGAGACAATGCGGTTTAAAATAGATTTGAGCCGCATTTTTTTATGCCCAAGAAATCTTGTCTTTTTAAAAACCGTACACTCTAATGTACACCCTTTGGCTGCAAAAAAACATGTTCAACTGGCCTATATATTCGAGGAGAAATTTATTTTTACTTTTTGTTTTTGGTTGCAGTCTTTTAGGGGTTTCTCAAAATAAAAGGAGTTATACCTACGCAAGAAAGGACTCCAAGAAGTTGAGATTGGATGTTTACACCCCCGAGCACCTAAAAAAAGGAGAAAGTTTACCTGTGGTCATTTGGATGCATGGAGGGAGCTTTTCTGGAGGAGAAAGGGATGGCGCTACCGAGACCCGCTTTATGAAATATCTAACAAAAAATGGATATATCGGGGTGTCGATTTCGTATAGATTGTTGCTAAAAGGTTCTAAAACCGGGTTTGGATGCAATTGCCCTGCGTCTTTAAAAAAGGAAGTGTTCCGTCAGGCCGCAATGGATTTTTTGGACGCGACTAAATACATTATTGCCCGAAAGAAAAAACTCCGGATTGATATTGATAAAATAATTGCAGGAGGCAGTAGCGCCGGAGCGGAGGCGGTATTGCATGCAGTGTATTTGAAACGATTTTTGCTTGATGATGTTAAAACATACGCCAAAGTGAATTTTGCCGGTGTTTTTGCATTGGCTGGCGCTGTCATGGATACCAGCTATATTTACGAGGACAATGCCGTTCCAGCGGTTTTGTTCCATGGGACTGAAGATAAATTGGTGCCTTTTGGGGAAGCCCCGCACCGCTATTGTTCTGAGGATGATTCAGGTTTTTTGGTTTTAAATGGCTCAGAAAGTATTGCCAATAGATTGCACCAGTTGAACCAATCGTACTATCTACATAAAGTAATAGGAGGAGGGCACGAAGTCAACCATATTCCTTATGACGAATTGGATGCTGTGTTTGAGTTTTTTGAAACAACACTGGGCTCCGGTGAAACTATTCAGACCGTTCGTTCCGTGAAAAAGTAGGATTGGATTATTCATCCATATGATGTTTTTAATAGGACTTATGCCTCAAAGTGTATTTCGCTTTGATAAACAAAAAAGGCTTTCTAGAAAGAAAACCTTTTTCTGTTACCGGTTGCTCAACCAATAACCAAACTAAACTAAACAAACTATAGTGCTATTAATTAATTCATTAAGCTAGTTACTTACTATCTTTTAAAACTTTGCAAGTTTTGTTGTAAACGTATTTCCTAAATCGTTTTTAGCCCTTACAACATATATACTTTTAGGTAAATCGTAAATATTAAAATTATATCCACTTCTAAAATTGCCATCGAATGATTTTACCAGTTTACCATGTATGTCATAAATGGAAACTGTTGCGACATCAACATTTAATGAAAACTCGTTTTGGGCAGGGTTGGGATACAAAGTAACGTTGCGTGTTGTTTCAAAATCATTTGAGGAAAGTGTTGATAACTGATTCCCATAAATTTTGAATTTGCCCGGAGCTAGGCTGATTGAGGTAGTACTGCCGTCAATAGTTGCTGGTGAGCCTGAGGTATCCATTAAATCGTACCAAGTTCCCCCGTAAGGGAAATTTGGATTGATATTCATAGTGGTCAATTCAAAATTAGCGATGATAATCACATTTTTTAATTCAGAACCCGAAGTGTTTTCATCTCCGGTGAAAATGCTTATCCGAGGACGAAGGTTTCCAGAGGAAATATTATAGTCTCCCTCAAATACAGGTTCGTTAATTTTTAAATTATTGATTCTAGACCACGCTTCGTATATCGGGCTTCTATTGACATCGTTAATCCAATCTTGGGTCCATTGTGGTTGTGGTTTGGTATCTAATTTACAATCGCCTGATGGTGTTCCGCCATCGCCTCCGGGAGGGGCATCATCTGGTAGGTTTAGTGTACCATTGGAGCACGTAAATATAGAGTTATCCATGCCCAATTCTCCGAAATGCCAGATCATTTTTGGCCCGGGAATGGTTAAGGAAACTGCACCTAAAGCAGATATTCTAGACAAAGCAGTGTTGATATCCTTTGTATCATAGCCACCACCGCTATTGCCAAAACGCCAATTTTTTTCCATTGTTCTTACCTCGTCATGACTTTCAGCATAGCCTACTACGCGCGGTGCTGTATAACCTGTGCGTGCCTTATGTCCCATGCGGCTAATGTTGGAGCTACTGGAATATCCCATAGTCAATTGGGCATAGGGGTCGGTCATTTTTCCCCATAGCATAATGCCTTTTGGAATGGCATCACCCAATCGGTAATTGGCCCATTCGCTTTCTTCTGTATCACCTCCTAGATGTTCGAAAATCACATAGTGGGTTTCGTCCAAACTCCAGGAATAATCGGCATATTCTTTTAAAACGGCCACACGATCGGCCTGATAACTATTGGTGCAACTTTCATTGCCGCTCGAACAATTTTGTGTAAATCCCTTGGTCAAATCCCAACGGAAACCATCGATATTAAATTCTTCGATCCAATGTTTTACCACTCGTTTTGTGTAATCTTTTGTGATAGTATTGGAGTGATTAAAATCCGAACCTACATTGTAAGCATGTCTTGGAGACGTATTAAAATAGGGGCTGTCAGTACTTGGCTCGCCCCATCCGTCACCATCGGGATCATTCATCCACATGCGTACCATAGGGTTTCTGCCAAAGGCATGGTTTAAAGCGATATCCAAAATTACGGCAATACCGTTTTGGTGACATACGTCTATAAACTCTTTAAATTTGTCCTCAGTACCATAAAACTTGTCCAAAGCCATATGAAATGAGGTATTGTAGCCCCAACTTTCATTGCCTTCAAACTCCATCACTGGCATTAACTCAATAGCATTAATATTTAAATCTTTGAAGTAATCAATCTTACCAATCAAATCCTGGTAATTTCGGTCCGCATCAAAATCGCGAATCAACACTTCATAAATCACTAAATCTTCTTTTTTAGGTTTTACGAAATTTGTGACCTGCCAATTGTACGGTGTTTTGTCTGTTTGTAAAACGGTAACCTCGCGTTCCTGTCCTGTTGGATAGGCAGGTAAGCTTGGGTAGGTTGATGCAGGAATGAATGGGTCATCAAAAGGGGATAATACCAAGGTAGAAAAAGGATCGGCCGTCTTTACCATTTCCGGAGAATTGGCAATCGGCGTTTTATCCACCACCCAGTATTGATAGGTTTCAATTTTTTGTGAAGTGAGCCCTGTCAGTGTTAACCAAAATTTATTTCGTGTGGTGTCATATTTCATGGCATCTGAGATTTCGGGTTCCCATCCGTTGAAGCTTCCGGCAACATATACAAAATCCTTGCCCGGCGCATTTAACACCAATGTCGCAATTGTTGGGTCTGAGTCGTCGTAATTGATGCCATCTTCATAATCTTCCGGCATCGTTGCACTATTGGAGCCAGGGTCAATGATGGCTGAAAATTCGGCCGATTTTGTTGTGCCTCCGATGGTGGCTTCCAAAACGTAATTCTTGTTTACCAAAATATTCATATCCGTAAAGGAGTAGGAAGATATACCGTTTTGGGTGTTTATGGTAGCACCATTTGCCTTTAGGACATAATTGGCGTTGCCACCGGAGTTGGTGGCAGAAATACTAAGATTTCCACCAGACGATATAATGGTTGTTGCGTCTGTAGGTGATGTAAGTGTCAGTTGAAGGGTGCCCACATCCTCATCTAAGTCTTGAGATTTTTTATCTCCTGTGCCGTCCTTTGCTTTAATTAGAAAACCTATGCGTCCGATGCCTGTTCTTCCATAAAACGTGGTAGGGGTGAAAGTAATGGTATAGGTATCGCTACCGCTATTGTAGGTCAGTCGATTGGCTTCGTTCGAATTGTTCCATGTGCCGTTGGTAGGGCAATCTTGCTGGTTAGAGATATTTGTATCCCAGGACCAGGCCCAAAGGTAAAGTGCATTGCCAGTAACGCCCCATGTAGCTTCGTTAATACTGCTGCCTTGAAAGGTAATCGTTATTGAGTCATCCTCTTCAAAGGGAAGTGGTGAAACGCTGTACGTAACTGTTTGTTGTTGTGCCAAAACGAAAGCTGATACAACGAAAAGCATATATGTAATTTTTTTCATTTGCATTATTTTTTTGTGATAGTGGACTAGGTCGAAGTTTATAGCTATCTAATAGCTTCGAAATAGTATGTAAAATGTTAAGGCACCACGATGCTTAAAGAAAACATGGTGCAAGTTTTAGGCAAAAAAGGCTGTACGATATAATTGGCACAGCCTTTTTAGTCACTTAACACTCTTAAATCAAATTCCTAGTTAGGAATGATGACGTAAGCGCCATCCAAATCATTGAACCAAACGTCGTAGGTTCCTGTAGGTGCGTTAAAGGGGATATTATCTCCACCTCCTGCAAGTACTGAAGTGCCATAGAGTTCAGACGAACCGGTATACCTCCAAACATCGGCCCAGTCGTCGTTTGCTCTAATTAGCATTTGTCCTCCATTGGTTAAGGTAACACCATTTAGGTACCATAAATGGGGGTTATTAGGATCTTGTGTAAAATCGGTATCTGAGCCCCATCCACCTGGGGTGGCATCTCCGATTATGCCTATAGTACCATAAGTTGGCGCTCCAGAAGCATCGTATGGGGTTACTGTAAAGCTTCCTCCTTCTCCAACTGTGGTGAAGGTATAGGTGTAATAACCAGCAGCGCCTACGTTAAACGTTCCGGGGTCAGATCCGCCACCTGGATTAACTGCCAAGGTTGAGCCATCATTTGTTCCCCATTGTGGTTGCCACTGTCCTTTTACTTCTAATAATTTGAAAGCTCCTGCACCAAAGTATCCTGTAAAGAAATAGCCGTTGGGTACATCTTGATCTCTAAATATAGGTGTATTGTTATTGTCATTGCTCCATCCTGGAGTAGTGGCATCTCCTACCATATATAAATATGGGAAGGATACATTATACGGAGTAATTGAAACCGTAGTGGTATCGCTTACGCGTTCTAAAGTATTCCCATTTTGGTTAGTATTTCTGGCAATGATTCTCATATCGACATTTCCTGCAGTATCTGGAGCAAGGCCCAAGCCTATGGCTACAGCATTTAAATCAGAATTCGTAACGGATAAAGTTGTGCCATTGGTAACCGTTCCAACGGTAACTGGGACAGCAAAGTCCGTTCCGGCTGCGGCTGCTTCTACGGTATAGATGACTTCGATACCTAAGGTTGAAGATAAAACGGCATCCTCCCAATCAATAGTCATTGCTGTTTCCCCTGAATTGGCCAAAGCTAGAACAAATGCATCATTATTTGATGGGCTTGACATCATGGGAGCATCTGTAGGGTATGTAGTAACCAAATAAAGTACAGAATTGCTTAAAGTGCCTCCTGCATTAATTCTGAAATAAACGGCTACATCCCTAAAGTTTGCAGCTCCTGCATCCCTAATAGCATTGTTCAAATCAGTTACGCTAATGGAAAAGGAATTAGAGCTAACGTTTCCAAGATTAACTGTGGAGGTAAAATCGGCATCCAAAGACATTTCCACATCGTATGATGAACTACCGGTTACCTCGTCGTTCCATGCTATGCTTAGGGCGGCATTATCTGGTGTGCCAAAATTTAAGAACACACTGCTTATACCTGGTTGTTGCAAGGTGAATGCTGGATCAGGTGATGTTATTACAAGCGTTTCCTCAGTTTCACAGGCTGTGAATATCAAAGCAAGTGAAAGAAAAAGAAAGCTTATTTTGTTTGTTAATATTTTCATCTCTAATTTTTTTTATGATTATAAATTCAATGGGATTAGTATATAACGACCGTCTAAATCGTTAAACCAAACCTCGTAATCGTCCTCTACAACTACAGGTGTAATGCCACCTTCAGTAGCCTGTCCAGAAAATTCTGTACTTCCGCCCCAAGCTGAACCAGTATTTGTAACAAATTGCAAATCTCCGGGAACGAGACGAACACTTGGAAGGTTCCAAATATGGCTGTCAAAACTAGATTGTGTCATAGCAGTTGTAGTAACCGCCGAACCTTGGATTTCCATACTTGTAAAATCTGTGGCACCAGATTCATCATAAGGTTCCATTGTATATGAATTATCACCGAAATTGATTGTAAAGTGATAATATCCAGAACTGGTAACTCCAAACCGTCCGGGATCACTGTCTTGAGTCCCAGGATTACCCGCAATTTCTCCACTTGTTTTGGGTGTGTCTTCTCCTTCGCTGTCTGTAACACCCCATTGTGGTTGCCACAAGCCTCTGGTTTCTAAAACTTTGAATCTACCTTCACCAAAATCGCCTGAACTATTTGCGAAAAAACCAGTATAGTGATACAAATTTGAATTGCCAGCATCCCTAAATAATGCAGGGTTGTTTGAATTGTTGCTCCACCCGGGAGCTACGCCATTTCCAACTAAATAGTAATCGTCAAAAGGATAGTTGAAGTATGGAAATACCATAAAACTAATACTGTTAGAAGCCACAGGTATGCCATTTTGAGTTCCTAATGAAGAAACTATCCGTGCATATAACGTGCTCCAAGCAAAAGGAGCTAGCCCAACGGTTCCGGCTGCGGAATTCAACTCGCTAACAGAGAGTGTAGCGACATTATTTCCAGATACCGTTGTTGCAATTGTTGACGTTGCAAAAGCCTCATCAGCGGCAATTTCTATGCTGTAGTTTACAGCAGCCTGCTGTCCATAATCAGCTTCTGTCCAAGTTAAGGTCATCGCTGGATTATTGATGTTTACTGGGTCAAGCTCTACATTGGTAATAGATAAATCTGATAAAACCACTGGAGCTGTTTCCGAGATAAAGAATTCATCTGTCCCATCTTCACATGAACTTGAAAGTAGCATAGTGCACACTGCAAGTACAACTATTGATATGTTTTTAATATGTTTCATTTTAAATCTTTTAAGTATTAATACCCAGGGTTTTGCTCAAGGTTAGGGTTAGCGGCTAAACTACCTACTGGAATTGGGTAAAGGTTAAAGTGTGCAGGTAGAGAAATACCATTACTACCATTTCCTTTCCAAACCCAGTTATAGCTACCGCCAGTAAATCTGCCATATCGGATTAAATCCTGTCTTCGGTGTGCTTCCCAGTGTAATTCACGGGCTCTTTCATCTAGGATAAGATCTAATGTTAATTCCCCGGAAGTAATAGTATTAGGATTATTTGCCCTAGTTCGAAGATTGTTGAAATAATCAACTGCGGCAGACAATGTGCCTCCACCACCACGTAAGTGCGCTTCGGCATACATTAAATATACATCTGCCAATCTGAACAATGGGAAATCGGTATCCACAAATGTTTGGTCTGGGCCGAAATCTCCAGTAGACGTGGCGTTTGAATATTTCTGAAGAATATATCCAGTGTCTCTATCTGAAATATCAGTAATTTCAATTGGTCTTCCTGCTGAAATAATCGTATTTCTATCGTCGTTGTTAAAACCGGCACCGAATAAATCAGCCAATTGCTTTCTTACTCTTAGGGCACCACCCCATCCGCCAGCTCCTACGCCAACTTCAGAGCCATTTTGCTCGATACTTCCAACAGATCCGTTGATCATCACTGTGGTAGGCCCGTAGTTTTGTACGGTAATACCATCCGAAACAATCGGGAAGATGATTTCCTTGGTTGCTGAATTGGTATTGTTGTCTGCCATAAAGTTATGCAGATAGCTATCGGCCAATTGATAACCACCACTGATAATTCTTTCACAGTAGGTAAGACACTCTGCGTAATGGGCCTCATTGATATATACCTCGGCATTAAGATAGATCTTTGCCAAAAGCATATACGCTACGCCCTTATCGGCTCTGCCATATTCATTCTGCCCTGGAGCTGGTAAATCATTTTCGATAGCTAACAATTCTGATTCAACAAAATCGAACAGTTGAACTCTATTATAAGCTTCTGGCTGTGAATTGATTGGTGTATTTTCGTCAGAAAAATTGGCTTGTCCGAAAAGGTCCATCATATAATAGTAAGCCATGGCTCTCAACAGCCTTGCTTCAGCTCTATAGGCCACAATTTCACTTCGTGTGTTGGCTGAGACACCCCGTGCATCCAATGCGCCATCTGTGGTTTCTCGTAAAAAGCTATTTGCCAAGGCTACAGATAAATGAGCCCTACTAAACATGCCTAATAATAATGGGTTTTGGGAGGTCCAAATATTTCTTTGGATTTCGCGTGTACCCGGGTCATTTTCATAGGACCAAATCATCTGATCTGCCGAAAGAGTTTGTGTATAAAGTAGTACACGCCCAAACTGGCTAGTACCGGCATCAATACCCTTTAAGTTTGAGCTTTCTGGCCCGTCTGTCCCGGTTAAAGCTAAGTTTGCATAAATACCTGCTAAAACTTGCTTGTAGGCTCCTTCATTTTGAAACAAATCCCCACCAAGTGTGGTTTGATCATCTTTCGGAGTGATATTTAAGTCATCGGTACACGAAGTCAATGTAACGACAAGCAGTAATATCAGACCAAATGTGTCGTGTATTTTAAATCTTGTATTCATAGTTTGTTTTTTTTAAAATTTAAAATTAGCGCCCACCAAGAAAGTTCTTGGTCTTGGGTATACTACGTTGTCGATTCCTAAAGTCAAAGTAAGATCGGAATCGTTATCCGTTACCTCTGGGTCTAATCCGCTGTATTCGGTAATGGTGAATACGTTTTGAACACCCCCCCATATTCTTATACTTTTTAAGGAGTTGGATATCTCATTAAAGGTGTAGCCTAAAGTTATATTATCCATTCTTAAAAAGGAAGCGTTTTCTACATAAATATCGGAAGTGATGACGTCCGAAGTATTTTGGAAATTGGTTTCCAAAACAGAGGTTGGCACGTTGGCTGGTATACCGTTATCCAACAACAATGCATATTGGGATTTCGAAGATCTAACGTTATTGTAAACGTAGTTACCAAGGTTAGCTCTTAAGTTGAAGGCAAAATCAAAATTCTTGTAAAAGATATTCGATTGAAAACCTAAAATGGTATTAGCGCCAGGGTTTTCCTTGATATAGCGGTCTTCATCATTAATGACGTTATCGCCATTCAAATCCGCATAGGCACCTTCAATTGGGTTGCCGGATGGGTCGTACAATTGCTTAAATACGTAAAAGGAATTAGGCGCTTCGCCTTCCCTATGGATTTGGATATTATTACCTGTTCCTCCAGAAATACCGCCTGTTCTCACATCTTGGCCAAGTGCTAATTCTTGGATTTCTCTGTCCAATAATGTGGCGTTAAGGTTAAAATCTAATTTAAAATCATCGGTGTTTACAACGTCAGTGTTTACAGAGAATTCCATACCTTGAATCTGTAATTCACCTATATTTTGGATGACACTATTTGAAAAGTTGGTACCGTCAGCAACTGTAGCTGTAAATAACAAGTCGGTTGAATTCTTCTGGAAGAAGTTTAACGAACCCGTAACCTTATTGCCAAAAAGGCCATAATCAACACCAAATTCAATAGTAGTTGTCTCTTCCCATTTTAGGTCAGGATTTATCTCTGAAGCTATTAGGGATTGGATTACTGAGTTGCCAAATTGATACTGAGAGTTGCTCAATCCACCTCTATATCGGTTTAGGAAGATATCCTTTTCGTCAATATCCTGCTGCCCCGTAATACCAAAACCAACCCTAAGCTTTAAGTTTGAAATGGTTTCAGAGTCTTTTAAGAAATCTTCATCACTAATATTCCAAGCAAATGCTGCGGCAGGGAAATCACCCCACCTATTATTTTCGCCAAAGCGGGAGGTTCCATCGCGCCTGTAGGTAAGAGTTAATAAGTATTTGTCGAGGAAACTGATATTGGCTCTTCCAAAAAATCCTATTAAGACAATATCTGGATCCGCATAAAAATCATCAACACTTAATTCATCCCTTATGTTTCTACCATTTTTTCCGTTATTGATAAAACGTTGATAAGAGTACCCCGCTGTAAGCTCAGCACCAACTTTATCAAAATCTTTTTTATAGGTCAAATACCCGTCAAAAAGTCTGTTAATCCTTATTTGATTGTTTCTCTTGAAGGATCCAATAAAGTTTAGTCGCTCATTTGAATTTGGAGTGCCAAAGGCATTTATATCGGTACCAGTAGATTTTGTTTGGTCAAAACCTAAATTCAATACTGCTCTTAATTCTGGTAAGAAATGGAATTTATAATCGAAATTCAAATTACCATAAGCTCTATTGGCATCACCTGTATTATTCCTTTGTAATAGCGAAGCTACAGGGTTTTGGGTGCCAATGGATATAATATTGCCATCCCTATGCTGGTAATAACCCCCAAATGGAGAAGAAGGATCAAAAACAGGTTGCGTAGGATCGTAGCGCATAGCTGCACCGATTTGTCCAGCATCCGCAAAGCGGTTGTCCTCGAAAGCCAAATTGGCGTTTAAGTTTACTTTTAAATGATCATCAAAAAACGATGGGTTTAAGGCGACACTTAAGTTTCGTCTATCAAAATCTGAAGTTTCCAGTACACCTTCTTGTTTCACCGCCCCAAAGGAAAATCTAGTTGGCAGTACCCTAAGCAAGGAGCCTTGCATTGATATATTATGTTGACTTGAAGCTGCAGTGCTTCTAAAAACTTCCTCTTGCCAATTCGTGTTAGCATTTCCTAATAAACTCTCATCAATAGTTTGATTGTTGATGGGTTGGCTGGCCACTAATTGACGGAAGCCATCAGCAGAAAATACGTCGATATAGTCTGTTACCTCACCAAAACTAAATTGTGTGTCATATGTAGCGCTAAAAGTAGATTTACCTTTTTTGGTAACAATAATGATTACACCGTTTGCCGCTCGAGACCCATAGATAGCGGTGGCCGACGCATCTTTCAAAACGGAAAATGAATCGATATCATTTGGGTTGATGGAAGCTAGCACACCTCTTGATCCGGTAACACCTTTATTATCAATAGGTAAACCGTCAATAATAATTAAAGGATCATTGGATGCATTAATAGAAGAACCACCCCGAATTCTAATTTGGGAACCAGAACCTGGTGCACCACTAGTATTAACACTCACACCTGCAACACGACCGTTTAAAAGGTTTTCGGCTGTTACAATGTTACCTTTGGTAAAGTCTTCTTGTGTTATGGCCTCAACCGAACCGGTAGCGTCCTTTTTGGTTGTGGAACCATAACCAATCACCACAATTTCTTCCAGTTGCGCAGCGTCTTCGGATAACTGAACATCCAAAGAGGTTTGACCGGAATAAGTGATTTCTTTAGATTGATAGCCCACATAGGAGAATACAATAACATCACCATTATTGACTTCAATCTGATAATTTCCATCAAAATCCGTGGCGGTTCCCGTTGTAGTTCCTTTGATTACAACATTAACGCCCGGGAGTGGGATGGAAGTTGACTGTTCTGTTACCATTCCTGTTACCAAGTTTTGCCCGAATAAGAACACAGGGAAAACCAGCATCAAAAACAGTAAGCTTTTAGTATTTGTTTTCATACAGTTTATTAAATTAATGTATTAATTAGTCAGTTATACTTTCACTTCTCACGTCAAAATTATGTAAAGGAATTGTTAAGAAATAATTTTCAATTACGAAATATTTAACGAAAACGTTTTCGTGTTGACAACTTTTTAATTTTTTGTCTTAAAATTGAGAAATTAACATTTTTATGCCATCAAATAATTATGCGTGCATAGTTTAGATTACATGGGAATAATTATTATTTTAGAGTGAATTTCAATCCATGAAGAAAAAGATAACATTAAAGCAGATAGCCAAGGAATTAGATGTTTCAGTATCAACGGTTTCCAAGGCATTGAGCAACAGTAAGGAGATTAGCGAGGATACTACCCAAAAAATACAGGCCTTTGCCAAACTCTATAACTACAAGCCCAATAATATAGCGCTTAGCTTAAAGAATAGAAAAACTAAGACTATTGGTATACTGATTCCTGAAATTGTGCACCACTTTTTTTCTACCGTGATTCGGGGTATTGAGCGTGTGGCCAATCGTCGAGGATACAACGTTATTGTTGGACTTTCCAACGAATCGTTTACTAAGGAAATCATCAATATGGAAATGTTGGCCAATGGTAGTATTGACGGCTTTATTTTATCCATTTCTAAGGAGACTCTTTTGAAACAGGATTATCACCATTTTAACGCCACGATAAATCAAGGGATGCCAATCGTAATGTTTGATAGGGTAGTGAATGAGGTACAATGTGATAAGGTGATTGTGGATGATTTTAATGGAGCGGTTAAGGCTGTGAAAAAGTTGATTGAAAACGAATGTAAAAACATTGCACTAATAACCACAATGGACTACGTGAGCGTTGGTAGGCTTAGGACTCAAGGCTACTTGGATGCTCTGCAAAGTAGCGGGATTGAGGCCGATTCCAATTTGATTTTGAAGATTGACGATAGCTTGGACGTTGAAAACCATGTCGAGGTTTTGGAAACCGAAATTGCCCATTTTTTTAAATCGAATCCCTCCATCGACGGAGTATTTGCGGTAAACGAATTGTACGCGGTTAGCGCCATGAAAGTGGCCAGAAAATTAGGGCTTACCATTCCGGATGACATGCAGGTAATCGGGTTCACTGACGGAGTGCTTTCAAAACATGCCACACCTAGCCTTACAACGGTTAGCCAACATGGCCAAAAAATGGGAGAACAATCCGCTAATTTATTGATTGATAGACTGGAAGCGGAAGAGGCCGAAAGCGAGCAATACTTTACAAATAGCGATCAAAAAAGAGACTTTATAAAGGTGGTTATCGAGACCGAAATCATTGAAAGGGAATCTACTAAATAGTTTCGTAACCAAATTTGGCCATTAGGAAAATCAAAATTCTTTTATATCTTTGATTCGAAATCAAAACTTATATTTTCACTTCTCACATAAGTTTTGGTAAGTAATATCTAAAATATCGCTTATCAAATAGTATTAATCATTAAAATACTATTTAATGGAAAAGCGTCGATTAAGTTTCTGGGAAATTTGGAACATGAGTTTCGGGTTTCTGGGAATCCAGATGGGCTTCGCCCTTCAGAATGCAAACGCCAGCCGAATACTTCAAATCTTTGGAGCGGATGTTCATGAATTATCATGGTTTTGGATCATTGCACCATTAATGGGTTTAATTGTTCAACCCATCATTGGACATTATAGCGACAAAACTTGGGGTAGATTTGGCAGAAGAAAGCCTTATTTTTTGGTGGGAGCTATTCTCGCCTCAATTGGGTTAATATTAATGCCGCAGGCCGATATTTTTATAGCATTTATACCTGCCCTATGGGTTGGCGCTGGGATGCTGATGATTATGGATGCTTCATTTAATATTGCCATGGAGCCTTTCCGAGCATTGGTTGGAGATAACTTAAGAACAGACCAGCGAACGCTCGGTTTTAGCGTTCAAACTGCACTTATTGGTTTTGGAGCCGTAGTAGGTTCTTGGTTGCCCTATGTTTTAGCAAATTGGTTTGGAGTTTCAAATGAATCTGCATCTGGGTCCGTGCCATTTCATTTGGTATTGTCTTTTATTATTGGGGCTATTATCTTAATCGTTTCAATTTTAGTTACTGTAACAACTACTAAAGAGTATTCTCCTGAGGAACTGGCTAGTTTCGAGGATGAAAAAGCACATTCTGAAGCGCTTGAAAAAGACGGCGAACAAGAAAAATCAAGTTTATTGGACATTTTTGAGGATTTCAAAAAAATGCCCGAAACGATGCGCCAGCTAAGTTGGGTGCAGTTCTTTTCTTGGTTCGGACTTTTTGGGATGTGGGTGTTTGCTACACCAGCTATTGCACAGCATACCTATGGCTTGGCATTTGATGATAGCAGTAGCGCGTTATATCAAGATGCTGGAGATTGGGTTGGGATTCTCTTTGGAGTCTACAATTTTGTTTCCGCATTTTATGCATTTGCATTGCCATCTATCGCAAAAAAGGTTGGACGAAAGAAAACGCATTCCATTTCACTAATTATTGGTGGTTTGGGGCTACTATCTATTTACATCATGCCAGACAAGAATTGGCTAATGCTTTCAATGATAGGTGTTGGGGTGGCATGGGCAAGTATTTTGGCAATGCCTTACGCGATTTTAGCAGGGTCTATTTCTCCAAAAAAAATGGGCGTTTACATGGGAATCTTTAATTTTTTCATTGTGATTCCTCAAATTATAAATGCGCTTATCGGAGGACCTTTAGTGAAGTATGTTTATGGAAATCAAGCAGTAGTTGCTCTAGTAATGAGTGGTATAAGTTTTTTAATTGCGGCGGCTTTAGTGTTTAAAGTTAAAGACGTTGACGATGTAGTGGAAAAGAAATATTAATAAAACTCTTATCCGCCCGAGTAAGAGTTTCCCGCTGTAAGCGGGACTATGGGGCTTTTCAAATGAATAAAAAAATAGGAGTCATATTCGATTTGGATGGTGTTATCGTCGATACGGCAAAATACCATTATTTGGCATGGAAAGACCTTGCCGATCATTTAGGTTTTGAGTTTACCGAAGCGCATAATGAGCAACTGAAAGGTGTTAGTCGTGTGCGCTCGTTAGAAATCCTTTTGGATATCGGAAAGGTGCATCTGTCCGAAGAAAAAAAGCAGGAATATCTGTTGAGCAAAAACGAACATTATTTAGAGTATATCTATAAAATGGGGCCTGATGAAATCCTTCCTGGGGCAAGTGAGTTGCTCGATATGTTGGATGAATTGGGTTTTCATTATGTGTTGGGCTCAGCGAGCAAAAATGCACCGCTAATCTTAAAACAAGTAAAACTATTCAGCAGATTTGCTGGAATTGTAGATGGTAACAGTGTTTCAAAGGCCAAACCCGATCCGGAGGTATTTTTAATTGGTGCCGAAAAATTGAATTTAAAACCTGAGCATTGTGTGGTTTTCGAAGATGCCATTGCCGGTATTGAAGCGGCCAATAGGGCAAATATGATATCTGTCGGTATTGGAGACAAGGACGTGCTCCATGAAGCCGATTTTAATTTTAAAAATTTAACTGAAATCCCAAATGATTTTTTCACAAGGAAGGTTTCAGAAAAAATATTGAAAGGAAATGAACCAAAATTATATTAAGCCAGATAGCTGGTCGATTATAGAGGAGGGGTTTGATGCCAGTCGTGTTAAGTCCTCTGAGAGTTTATTTAGTATAGGCAATGGTGCCATGGGGCAACGTGCCAATTTTGAGGAGCAGTATTCAGGAGCCACCTTCCAGGGTAGTTATATTGCTGGCGTGTACTATCCGGATAAAACCCGTGTGGGTTGGTGGAAAAACGGTTATCCAGAGTATTTTGCAAAGGTGCTCAATGCACCCAATTGGATTGGTATTAATGTGTTGGTTAATGGCGAGCCTTTGGATTTGCATACCTGTAAAACTGTTAAAAAATTCAGGCGAGAACTTAATATGAAGGAAGGCTGGCTGTCCCGATACTTTATAGTCAAACTCCCAAATGATGTGGAGGTTGAGGTTTCGATAAAACGTTTTTTAAGCTTGGAATTGGATGAAGTGGGTGCAATTCAATATGAAATTAAGCCGATAAATATGGATGCCGAAATCGTCTTTCAGCCTTATTTGGACGCTGGGATAACGAATGAGGATACCAATTGGGATGATAAATTTTGGGACACCACCCATGTAAGCCATCTCAACCATCAAGCCTTTATCGAAGCTAAAACCATGAAAACGGATTTTCATACATGTACGTTCATGGAGTCCAAGGTTTTTATTTCGGAAAAACCAATTTTGGTAGAGCACAATGTTACTGCGGATTCCAATCGGGTGGCTTTTAATTACGCCTATCCTGTTAAGCAGGGAGCGGTATATAGCATTCAAAAATTTGGCGGGTATGTTGTGGATAGAAATCACGATAAATCCAAATTGGTGAAAGTTGCTAAAAGCGTTCTCAAAACAGCCACTAAAAAAGGATTCGATAAGCTACTTGAAGAACAAAAGAAAGCATGGAGCAATATTTGGGAAATGGCAGATATCACTATTGAGGGTGATGTAAAAGCACAGCAAGGCATCCGATTCAATATTTTCCAATTAAACCAAACTTATTTAGGCAAGGATTCCAGATTGAATATTGGCCCGAAAGGGTTCACTGGCGAAAAATACGGCGGTAGTACCTATTGGGATACTGAGGCCTATTGTATTCCATTTTATATGGCTACAAAGGATCAAAAAGTGGCACGTACCCTTTTGGAATACCGCTACAACCATTTGGAAAAAGCTATTGAAAACGCTAAAAAATTAGGTTTTAAAAACGGGGCAGCCTTATATCCGATGGTAACAATGAACGGTGAGGAATGCCACAACGAATGGGAAATCACTTTTGAAGAAATACACAGAAATGGAGCGATTGCCTTCGCCATTTACAATTATTGTCGCTATACGGACGATTACTCGTATATTCCTGAAAAAGGATTGGAAGTGCTCATTGGTATAGCGCGTTTTTGGCAGCAGCGCGCCAACTTTTCAACGGCTAAAAACCAATACGTTATTCTTGGTGTCACAGGACCTAATGAATACGAAAACAATGTGAATAACAATTGGTACACCAACTATATAGCGAAATGGTGTATCGATTACACCTTGGCTCAAATTGAAAAGGTGGAAGAGGGATATACCAAGGATTTTTCGCGAATTGCCAAAAAAGTGAAATTGTCAAAAAAAGAATTGGCACTTTGGAAGGCGGTTGCCGATAATATGTATTTCCCGTTTTCAGATAAGCATAACGTTTATTTGCAACAGGACAACTTTTTGGACAAGGAACTGATTACCGTTGCCGATTTACCAAAATCTGAAAGACCCATTAACCAAAAGTGGAGTTGGGATCGGATTTTACGGTCGCCCTACATCAAGCAGGCGGATGTGCTTCAAGGCTTATACTTCTTTGAAGATCATTTTTCAGATAAGCAATTAGAACGGCATTTCGACTTTTATGAACCATTTACGGTACATGAAAGTTCTTTGTCGCCCTGCGTACACAGTATCCAAGCTTCAAAATTAGATAGAATGGAGCAGGCTTATACTTTCTATTTAAGAACGTCGCGGTTGGATTTAGACGATTATAATCACGAAGTCCACGAAGGTCTGCACATTACTTCAATGGCTGGTACCTGGATGAGTATAGTGGAAGGTTTTGGCGGTATGCGGGTTAAGGATGGAAAACTGTCTTTCGCTCCTAAAATTCCAAAACAATGGAAGGGCTATTCTTTTAAAGTGAATTTCAGGGACCATATTTTAAAAGTAAATGTGACTCCTAAGCAGGCCAATTTTGAGATGCTTTGTGGCGAAGCACTTGAAATTTTGGTAAACGACAAGCCCCTAACATTGGAAAGCAATGTATTAAAAGCAGTGAGCTGATTTCCGGAAGTACAAAAAATAGATATATGTCAGTTCGAGTGTCCCGACAGGTTTCGTCGGGATGTATCGAGAACCATTTAAAAAACAAAATGAGCTAATTAAAATGTTAAAACATAAAATGAAATCAAAAAATTTAATAATCCTTATTTTCCTCATATTGATCTTCAATTTTGGCCATGCTCAAGAGTTGACTTCCCCAAATGGAGCGCTTTCAATGCAATTTTCTTTGGAAGAAGATGGCAAACCAATATATCAATTGTCCTATAAAAATGAAGAGGTCATAAGGCCAAGTCATTTGGGTTTAGAGCTAAAGGATGATAAAAAATCATTGCTTAACGATTTTGAAATTGTTGAAACAAAGACATCAGCTTTTGATGAAACATGGCAACCAGTTTGGGGTGAAGAAAGCAAAATAAGAAACTATTACAACGAGTTAGCTATAACCCTAAAACAAAAGGAAACCGATAGATTAATGTTGGTGCGTTTTAGGATGTTTAATGAAGGCTTAGGGTTTCGTTATGAATTTCCACAACAAGACAATTTAGTGTATTTCGTAATTAAAGAAGAACGGACACAATTTGCTATGACTGGAGATCATATGGCGCATTGGATTGCTGGTGATTATGATTCCCAAGAATACGATTATACCAAGTCTAGGCTTTCGGAGATAAGGGAAAAGTTTGATAGCTCGCGCCAGAGCAATGCTTCGCAAACCGCATTTTCAAAAACTGGGGTTCAAACGGCATTAATGCTAAAAACGGATGGTGGCTTATACATCAATTTGCATGAAGCGGCGCTGGTGAATTATGCTTGTATGCATCTGGATTTAGATGATGAGAACATGATATTTGAGTCGCATTTAACTCCAGATGTAAACGGTGATAAAGGCTATATGCAAGCCCCGTGCAATTCGCCGTGGCGTACCATTATGGTTAGTGATAATGCACGCGATATTCTAGCATCCAGAATCACTTTGAACTTAAATGAACCCTGCGCCATTGAAGATACCTCTTGGATAAAACCAGTGAAGTACATAGGTGTTTGGTGGGAAATGATAACCGGTAAAGGCTCTTGGGCGTATACCGATGAATTGCCAGCCGTCCAATTGGGAGTAACGGATTATTCAAAAGTCAAACCAAACGGTAAGCATTCTGCAAATAATGAAAAGGTAAAGCGCTATATCGACTTTGCTTCTGAACATGGGTTTGACGGGGTATTGGTTGAAGGCTGGAACGAAGGTTGGGAAGATTGGTTTGGAAAATCAAAGGATTATGTGTTCGATTTTGTAACGCCATATCCCGATTTTGATGTGCAGGAAATTCATGATTACGCCAAGTCAAAAGGCGTCAAAATGATTATGCATCACGAAACTTCTGGTTCCGTCAGAAACTATGAGCGTCATATGGATCAAGCTTATCAATTTATGAAGGACAATGGATACGACGCGGTGAAAAGTGGGTATGTTGGTAATATCATTCCAAGAGGCGAACACCACTACAGTCAATATATCGTGAATCATTATCAATACGCTATTGAAAAAGCGGCCGACTATGAAGTGATGGTGAATGCCCACGAAGCTGTTCGTCCGACAGGCATTTGCAGAACGTACCCTAATTTAATTGGGAACGAATCCGCTAGGGGGACAGAGTTTCAGGCGTTTGGCGGTTCAAAACCAAATCATGTCACCATTTTGCCGTTTACACGATTGATTGGCGGGCCGATGGATTATACCCCCGGGATTTTTGAAATGGATATCAGCAAGTTGAATCCGGAAAATAATTCCCATGTGAATAGTACGCTTGCCAATCAATTGGCATTGTACGTTACCATGTATAGTCCGTTACAGATGGCCGCTGATTTGCCGGAGCATTACGAACAATTTATGGATGCCTTTCAATTTATAAAAAATGTGGCGATAGATTGGGATAAGAGCGTTTACTTGGAGGCTGAACCTGGGGATTATATCACCATAGCTCGAAAAGAAAAAAGCGGCAATAATTGGTTTGTTGGAAACGTAAATGGGATTGTCCCCAGAAAATCATCTATCAAATTAGATTTTCTTGAAAAAGGGAAAAAATACATGGCGACCATCTATGCCGATGCCAAAGACGCGCATTTCAAAACCAACCCGCAAGCATACACAATCAAAACGAAAAAGGTGACCAATAAATCTAAATTATCCCTGACGTCAGCTCCGGGAGGTGGTTATGCTATTAGCATCGTTGAAATAAAATAACAGAATTATGGCAAAGTATCATAAAATAATAAAACAGTTAGCTTTTGTTGGGTTTCTGTGCGTATATACAGTAACTTTATCGTGCAAAAAACAAACCGCAGAAAACAAGGAAGAGGTGGCCGAAACATCTTCATTTACAGAAAAAAAAGATATCCAACGCATTGAGCCACTAAACTGGTGGGTAGGTTTCAAAAACCCATCCTTGCAACTTTTGGTACATCACCCGAACATTTCAAAATGGACACCTGAAATTAGATACACAGGGGTTTCAATTGAAAAAGTACATCAGGCAGATAGCCCAAATTATCTCTTTTTGGATTTAAATATTTCAGAATCTACAAAACCTGGAAAATTCAATATCATTTTTAAAAAAGAAGGAGAGCCGAGTTTGGTGCATACTTATGAATTGAAATCACGTTCAAAATCAGCTGAGGATTATTTAGGCTTTGATAGCACTGATGCCATTTATTTAATTACGCCTGATAGGTTTGCCAATGCAAATCCAGAAAATGATGTGATTGCATCCATGAAGGACACCAGTTTGGACAGAACTGATGGTTATGCTAGACATGGTGGGGATATCAAGGGCATCATCAATCATTTGGATTATATTGAAGATTTGGGGTTTACGGCTATTTGGTCATGTCCGTTGTTGACCAATGATATGCCAGAAGGTTCGTACCATGGATACGCCATAACCGATTATTATCAGGTCGATCCGCGTTTCGGCACCATTGTAGACTATTTGGAATTGTCCAAAAAGCTTTCCCAAAAAGGTATGAAATTGATTATGGACCAGGTGGCCAACCACTGTGGTGTAGAGCATTGGTGGATGAAAGATTTTCCGTTTAAGGATTGGGTCAACCATCAAGAAAAATATGAAAACAGGGATGAAAACTGGGAGGCTGGAAAGAATATTATGACGACCCACAGACGGACCACTAATCAGGATATTTATGCTTCAGAAATTGATAAAAAAGGGATGAACGAAGGCTGGTTTGTTTCGGCAATGCCAGATTTAAACCAGCGCAATCCGTTTATGGCGCGATATACTATTCAGAATAGTATTTGGTGGATTGAAACGGCAAATTTAGGGGGCATTCGTCAGGATACTTACCCTTATCCCGACAAGCATTTTATGAGCCAATGGGCGGGTGAAATCATGCATGAATATCCTAATTTCAATATTGTAGGAGAGGAATGGACAAACAACCCATTGCTGATTGCCTATTGGCAAAAGGACAACGCTAACAAGGATGGTTACAATTCTAATTTGAAATCCCCGATGGATTTCGCCATGCAGGAAAAAATCGTAAAAGGTTTGAACGAAGAGGAAACTTGGGGTACAGGCTTTATCGAAATTTATCGGGCCTTGGCTAACGATTTTATCTATGTAAGTCCGAAGGATATTATGGTCTTTCCCGATAATCATGACATGAGCCGCATATTTACCCAAATGTACGGTAGTGTGGTGAATACCAAAATGGCGCTGAGCTACATTTTGACGTTGCCACGAATTCCACAATTGTATTACGGTACCGAAATTTTAATGCATGATTTTGATAACCCCGGCGACCATGGATTGGTTCGAACCGATTTTCCTGGGGGATGGAATGGCGATACTGTAAACGCATTTACGGGCGAAGGTTTGACCAATGAGCAAAAAGATATGCAGGCCTATCTCAAAAAGATATTGAATTATAGGAAGCAAAGTACTGCGATTCACGAAGGCAAAACCGTTCATTTTGCTCCTGAAAATGGTATTTATGTGCTTTTCAGGATTCACGAAGACGAAGTTGTGGTTCATATCATGAACAAAAATGTGGAGCCGGTAGAACTGGAATTACAGCGATTTGAGGAAGTTGGTTTAGATGGAAAGACACTAAGAAATATACTTACAAGTACTGATGTGCTCTGGAAAGACAAGTTCGTTTTAACCGAGAAGGGTACTACACTTTTGACTACGAAATTGGATTGATGTGACAGACCTCACAGGTTTTTAAAACCTGTGAGGTCTCCAAAAATCCAAAAGACCAAATACATGAAATACGAGCCATTAACTTCTGGTAATTATTATCACATTTACAATTGTGGTAATAACAAGGAGGACATATTTATTGAAGAAAAAAATTATCCTTATTTTTTGAATCTTATCAAAAAGTATATTGTCCCTGTTGCTGACATACTATCATATTGTTTGTTGAAAAATCATTTTCATTTATTGATAAAAACGAAAGATGGGATTGATGCCAAAACCATTTCTCGTGCTTTTTCAGATACTTTCAATGCTTATGCTAAGAGTATCAATAAAAGTTATGGCAGAACGGGAAGCTTATTTCGAGATAGGTTTGCGCGCATAAGAATTGACGATGAAAGCTATCTGAAGTCTTTAATTATTTACATTAATTCGAATGCCGTACAACACGGATTTGTGTCCAATTTTCGGGAATATGAACATTCGTCGTTTCATGCATTAGTGTCCAATAAGGTAACACTCGTTAAACGTGAATTTGTTTTGTCGCTATTTGATGGTTTAGAAAATTTTGAGACTGTGATGAACGCCAAAATGGAAATTTTGGAAGAACTGATTTTAGAATGATTCTATAGGATGAAAAAGACCTCACAGGTTTTTAAAACCTGTGAGGTCTGAAAAAAAAATAAAAATTTAAACAGATGAAATATGGTATCATAGTGTTTGTGTTTATAACGATGTTGTCTTGCAAAAATGAAATCAAACAGGAAAACTCTATAAATAATCAGAATAGAACAACCTATTTCAAAACATATCCAAAGGCGCAATTATCCAGTGGAAAATTAATGCGCATGGACAGTTTTCCTTCGAAATTTATCACATCAAGACCTGTTGATATTTGGTTGCCCAACGATTATTCAAAAGAGAAGAAGTACGCCGTAGTTTACATGCACGACGGGCAAATGTTATTTGATTCCACTTCTACATGGAACAAACAAGAATGGAAAGTGGACGAATGGGCTTCGAAATTAATGGACGAAAACAAAACAAAGGATTTCATTGTTGTTGCCACCCACAATATCAAAGCAGAGCGCTGGCAGGATTTATTTCCGCAGAAGGCATTTGCAAATTTGTCAGAAGGCGATAAGCAGATAATCAACCAGCAAAAAAAACATATTAAAGAAGGCAGTAAGCTAAATGGTGATAATTATCTAAAGTTTTTGGTAGAAGAATTGAAACCGATTGTGGATATCGAGTTTTCAGTGCATAAAAACAAAGAAAACACTTTTGTGATGGGTTCAAGTATGGGAGGGCTTATGAGCATGTATGCGATATGCGAGTATCCTGAGGTGTTCGGAGGAGCAGGTTGTCTGTCCACCCATTGGCCTGGAGCACAACCGATTGACAATAATCCGCTCCCATGGGCCATTCTTAAATACATGGAAAATAACTTGCCAAATCCATCAAACCATAAAATATATTTCGATTACGGTACTGAAACCTTGGATGCACATTATCCGCAGTATGCTCCAACAGTAACACAGATTTTAATGTCAAAAGGCTATTCAGAAGATAATTTCAAAAATTTAAAGTTTGAAGGTACAAACCATTCTGAAAATGCGTGGAATAAGCGACTGGATATTCCCTTTACTTTTTTATTAGGACAAGATTAAAATGAAATCGATTCAATACATATTAATAGCATTAATGATGGTAGGTTTAAGTTGTACGAAAGAAAAAAAAGAAGCTAAAGCCCAAACAAGTGATGTTGAAATAACCAAGAAAAAATACGTGGTCTACCAAGTGTTTACACGTTTATTTGGCAACACCAATACCACCAACAAACCTTGGGGTACCATCGAAGAAAATGGCGTTGGTAAATTCAATGATTTTACAGAAACGGCATTAAAAGAAATCAAGGATTTAGGTGTCAGCCATATTTGGTACACGGGAGTGCCTCATCACGCGGTCATCAATGATTATACGGAATATGGTATTTCAAACGACGACCCCGATGTAGTGAAAGGAAGAGCAGGTTCGCCGTATGCCGTAAAGGATTATTTCAATGTAAATCCAGACTTGGCGGTTAATGTGGAAAACCGTTTGGAAGAATTTGAAGCATTGATAAAACGCACTCACGATGCGGGCCTGAAAGTGATAATCGACATAGTGCCCAATCATGTGGCAAGAAACTACAAAAGTATTTCCAAGCCTGAAGGAGTTACAGATTTTGGAGAGGATGATGATGCCTCCATATCCTACCATAAGCACAATAATTTTTATTACAACCCGGGCGAAGCCTTTAAGGTGCCCGATTGGAAAAATGGCTATTCTCCTTTGGGCGATGAAAAACACCTTCTTGAGGACGACCAATTCCCAGAGCAACCCGCAAAATGGACCGGGAACGGTTCAAGATTGTCGCAACCCGATATGAACGATTGGTACGAAACCGTTAAGGTAAATTATGGCATTTCACCAGAAGGGAAAAAGGATTTTGACGAACTTCCCGAAGGTTTTGAAAAAGAAGACTATAAAAAACACTTCGAGTTTTGGAAGGACAAGGAAGTGCCAAATTCTTGGTTGAAATTTAGGGATATTGCCTTGTATTGGGTGGATAAAGGTGTTGATGGTTTTCGATATGATATGGCAGAAATGGTGCCAGTGGAGTTTTGGAGTTTTATGAATTCGTCTATCAAAGTGAAAAATCCAGATGCTTTTTTATTGGCAGAAGTGTACAATCCATCATTGTATAGAGATTATATCAAAAAAGGAAAAATGGATTACCTGTATGATAAAGTTCAGCTTTATGATACCATAAAAAGCGTAATGCAGGGCAAAGGAAAAACGGATCATATACCGCCAATTTTGGAAGAGCTGATGGATATTGAGCATCACATGCTTCACTTTTTAGAAAACCATGATGAGCAACGATTGGCAAGTCCAGATTTTGCTGGGAATCCTGAAAAAGGCAAGCCGGCGATGGTGGTTTCGGCGACATCAACAACCTCGCCCACTATGATCTATTTCGGACAGGAAGTTGGGGAAGATGGTTCTGAGGACGCTGGTTTTGGTTCGCCAACACGCACCTCGATTTTTGACTACGTTGGTGTACCCGCACATCAGCGATGGGTGAACGACAAAAAATTCGATGGGGGACAATTGTTTGACGGTGAAAAAGCCCTGCGTGATTTTTATAAAAGATTGTTGAATTTCACCATTCAAAGTGATGCCCTAGTTGGGAATTATTCAGATATCCACAGTTACAATCGCAAGTACACCGAAGGCTATAATGATAAAGTTCTGTCCTTTGTGAGGTGGAGTGACAATGAAAAACTGATTATAGTCGCCAATTTTGATGATGTCAATACCTATGAATTTGATTTAGAAATTCCTGAGCGTATTATTAAAAATTGGAAGTTATCCGACGGCGATTACCTAATGCGTGATGTTCTTTACCGCGAATATGTTTCAAAATTGGAGGTTGAAAAGGGGAAAGGAAGCATCAATATTCGATTGAAGCCTTTGGAATCCTTCATTTTAAAAATCAAATAGCCCATGAAGCATTTACTTCTTTTATTAGCTTTTGTATTCATTTTCAATTGTAAAGACGAAAAACAAGCCCCTGTGAAGCATGTTGAAATCCCTTTTGTCTGGGAGGGCGCGAACGTGTATTTTTTGTTGACGGACAGGTTCAATAATGGCGATACTTTAAACGACATCAACTTCGGCAGAACCCTTAAAACTGGAAAACTCCGTGGTTTTGAAGGTGGTGATATCAAAGGGGTCACCCAAAAAATTAACGAAGGTTATTTTACTAATTTGGGTATAAATGCCATTTGGATGACGCCAATAGTTGAACAAATCCATGGAGGGACAGATGAAGGTACTGGGTTAACCTATGGGTTTCATGGCTATTGGGCCAGTGATTGGACGGCCATCGACCCAAATTTTGGCACAAAAGAAGATTTACGAGAATTAGTTGAAACCGCCCATAAAAAAGGCATTCGAATTCTTTTGGATGCTGTCATCAACCACACGGGGCCTGTGACTGAACAGGATTCGGTATGGCCAGAGGAATGGGTGCGTACGGAACCAACTTGCGATTATAAATCGTTTGAAAATACGGTGACCTGCACTTTGGTGGAAAACCTCCCGGACATCAGAACAGAAAGTAATGAAACGGTGGAGTTGCCTCACCAATTAGTTCAAAAATGGAAGTCTGAAGGCCGTTTTGAGGATGAGGTTGCAGAACTGGAAGCCTTTTTTAAGAAAACTGGCTATCCTCGTGCACCTCGTTTTTACATTATGAAATGGCTTTCGGATTATATTTTAGAATTTGGCATTGACGGGTATCGGGTAGATACAGTGAAGCATACCGAACCTTATGTTTGGCAAGAGTTTAAAGATGTTTGTAATGTGGCTTTCACAGAGTTCAAAAAAAACAATCCTGATAAAGCGTTAGATGACAATCATTTTTATTTGGTAGGTGAAGTCTATAATTATGGTATATCGGCAAAAAAAGCCTTTGATTTTGGCGATAAAAAAGTCAACTATTTTGATGGCGCTTTTAATGGATTAATCAATTTTGAAGCCAAATGGAATGCAAAGGAATTACCAATTGATGCGTTTTTTCAAAACTATTCAGATGTTCTAAACTCAGATTTAAAGGGGTATAGCGTTTTAAATTATTTAAGCTCCCACGATGACGGAGATCCTTTTGACCCTTCAAGGGAAAAACCTTTTGAAACCGCAACGAAACTATTGCTGTGTCCAGGCGCATCGCAGATATATTATGGGGATGAATCTGCACGTTCATTGGTGATTGAAGACACTCAAGCTGATGCTACTTTACGGTCATTTATGAATTGGGAAGCGATTCAGAATGATGCAACAACTCAAGATATTTTGAAACATTGGCAGAAACTGGGGCAATTTAGAGCCAAACATCCTGCCGTAGGTGCTGGTGTGCATCATATCATTTCGAAAGATCCTTTTGTGTTTTCGAGATCGTTTAGCAAAAACAGCTTTGAGGATAATGTGGTGATAGGCTTGGGGTTGTCCACGGGAAAAAAAGTAATCAATGTTTCGGGGGTTTTCACCGAGGGTGAAAAAATTCATGATGCATATTCCGGTCAGGAAGCTGTAGTTACAAATAAAACCCTCACTATTACTTCAAATTTCCCAATAGTTTTGCTAGAACGGTAACACGTTTTATACAATTCCGCTTGAACATTTCAAATTATTTCAGAGGTATCCCCAAAAAAAAGTGAAATTGTTTCCACCGATACTTTGGAAATTTCATCAAAATTAGGATATTTGAGTCCTAGTATCTTTAATAATACAGTTGTCTTCAATTGTGTACCGTTTCTATAATTTGTGAAATGGTTTAAGAATTAGCCCTAATGACGTTTTAATAAATTTCAAAGTATAAACTCCCTGCAAACTCTTTTCATGTCCTGCAGGCATAAACAAATAGATAAAAATGAGTATTTTAAACACATTCAGTGTAGAAGGAAAAACAGCATTGGTAACGGGTTGTAAAAGAGGTATCGGAAAAGCAATGGCCGTAGGTTTGGCCGAAGCAGGCGCTGACATTATCGGTGTTTCCACATCCTTAGAATTAAGTGGCAGCGATGTTGAAAAAGAAGTGCGTGCGATAGGTAAAAACTTTAGTGCTTATCAATGCGATTTCTCGGATAGAAAGTCATTGTATGAATTCATTGAAGCCGTAAAAGCAGATCATCCTAAAATTGATATTTTGGTAAACAATGCAGGTACTATCTTAAGGGCGCCCATAGCTGAACATCCTGATGAAATGTGGGATAAAGTGATTGAAGTAAACCAAAACGCGCAGTTTGTGCTTACCAGAGAAATTGGAAAAGAAATGGTTGCACGGGGTTCAGGAAAAATTATATTTACCGCGTCGCTCTTAACATTCCAAGGGGGGATTACTGTTCCAGGATACGCCGCAAGTAAAGGTGCCATTGGGCAACTTACCATGGCCTTCTCAAACGAGTGGGCAGGCAAGGGCGTAAATGTAAATGCCATCGCTCCAGGCTATATCGCCACAGATAATACAAAAGCTTTAAGAAATGATGCCGCAAGGGCAGAATCAATACTATCCAGAATTCCGGCAGGTCGCTGGGGGAAACCTGAAGATTTTGCGGGCCCAACCGTATTTTTGGCTTCGGAGGCTGCATCCTATATGAATGGGGCTATCGTGGTAGTTGACGGTGGCTGGATGGGTAGATAGTAAAATACTGATCCGCTATTGGTTTGGTCAAAAATATACTTGAAAATTAGGGTTACATTTAAAAACCAAAATTATATACTAAACTAAAACTAAACTTTACTTGAAAAAGCCTTTATGAATGATGAATTCATAGAGGCTTTTTTATTTGGAAACAACTTGTATGATGAGCTTTGAATTGCCATTATAAGTGATCACAATCTGTGCTGTGTCATTTTGATTCTCCCTTAAATGAATGATTTTCAGGTACGCATTTTCTTTGCTCCCCAAAAGTGAAAGATCAAAGTTTTCGAGAATTTTAAACTGATCTCCGTTTTTCCCTTCAGACCTGATAGAATTGATAAAACTGCCCGTATTGCCTCTTAGGTTTTTTATTTTGATGATTTCGAAATCACCTTGCTTCACACATATTTTTTTTGGTCCCTTTAATTTACTCGAAATCAATGGTAATCCATTGGGAGCATCTTCGTTATAAACCTCCATATTTAGTTGTCTGCCTCCACCGCGCTTAGGCGAACCTCCGGCAATATAGATGCCTTCTCCGGAAACAATGGTCTGTGTGCCATGTCTGGAATAGTGCATATCGGCTTTCCTTGACCAAGTGTCTTTTTCCAAATTATAAGCTTCAACACGTTTGTAAGCTGGGCCCCGTTGCTCGCCTTCTCCACCCATAACAAAAAGTTCGTTATGGAATAGAGCCACTCCCGGTGCCGCTCGAGGTGTGGGGAGAGGTTCGTTCAAAATAGACCATTTTTTTGACTTAAAATCATAAACATCAACTTGGGCAATCAATGGCCCAAAAACCCCGCCATCACCACCTGAGTGTCTTCCGCCCAGAGCATAAAGCTTGTCATTGACTGTTAATGCACTAAAATGGTCCCGTGCATTTGGGGCATCGGATAATACTGTCCAAGTATTTGATTTTGGGTCATATTCATCCAGCCAGTTTACATAACCGCCGTCGTGGCCTATGGTGTTGCCACCAACCAAATAGAATTTATCATCATAGACCACCAAACCCGCGCCCCCTCGTCGTCTATCTTGTGGGATTTCAGGGCCTTGGATCCAAGTTGCTGTAGGCGGATAGTACAACCAAATAAAATCGGCAGGTTTTTCACGTGGAAATTTGTTGGTCTTAAAACTGCCAATTACCCAAATAAACCCCTCAAAAAATGTAGCCTGAAAATGATTGAACTCCTTTGGAGCACTCCCGCCGATAGACCACTTGTCTTTTTTAAAATCATAAACATCCAATTGTTGTGCCTTTTCCCGTCCGCCAAACATATAGAATGCATCCCCTGCCTGAACAAAAGAGCATTCGTGGCGCGCCACATAGTCTTCATTTTCATCTTTATCGATCCATATATCTTGCTGTGAGTAACTTAGCTTAAAATTGGCCAAGCACAATAAGAGAAAAATATGGCAGAAGGAGAACGAGGATTTTTTTTGCATTATCGGATTCATTAATGTTGCTTTAGGCCGTTAATGTGCCTTTATCATTGTAATGATTAAAAATTGTAACAATAGAGAACGTTTGATTGTATTTTGTTGAAAATACAATTTATTATCTTAATTTGTCCCTTTAGATTTACTGAATGGTTCAACCGCTAAAAAAAAGCAAATGAAAAATAGAGTATTGTTTTTAGTATTATGTGTTTTACTAAACATTGGCATTGCCCTAGGGCAGTCAAAAGAAGATAGTGTTAACAGTGAAGCCGTTTCGAAAGCCTGGAATTTAAGGGCGGTGAGCGATTTTGAATTAGCGCAAGGTGGGAAGGCGACATATTATAAAGATAAGCGAAATGGTGCTCTGGCCGTGAATGCTGCGGATAAATCTCAGAGAGATGTGTTTGCAAGCGCTGAAATTACTTTTGAAGGCAAATCTGGGTTCTACAAGCCATTTTTGCGCACAATGACCGAAAATGATGGTGAATCTGTGTATAAAATTTCGGTGAATGGAAATGAGATTAGAACCATTACAAACCCGAAAACCAAGGCACCTTTTGAAAGGGTAACCCACGATTTGGACGTAATTATGTTGAATACAAATGATATCGTTGAAATTCAATCTAAAGCAGTTACCAATGGTGAAATCCCTGAAAATGATGGCACTGCTTGGTCCCGGGGGCGCTGGACGGGCTTGGATCTTATCCCGAAAGAACTACTATCAAACAAAAAGGAATTCCTGCAAGCCTTACTAAAGGATGTGGTGCCGTTTGAAGAAAATGAAGGTCTTTTAGAGGTTGAGGCTGAGGATTTTCACCATAAATCCAATAATGGGTCGCCTCGTGACTGGTACGTGAGGTCCAAAACAAGTATTGTCCCAATTAAAGACGTTATCTTGGAGGATCATGCCGATTCAGCAAGCGGAGAAGCTTATCTTGAAGCTTTACCTGATACACGGGTGACGCACGATGATACACTCGTTAAAAATGAGAATTTTTTCGGGGTTCCTGGGACTGGTGGAACGGTTTCTTATAAAGTTAAAATACAAAACCCCGGCACTTATTACGTATGGGTTAGGGCATATTCTACAGGAAGTGAGGATAATGGTTTGCATGTTGGTTTAGATGGAGAATGGCCGGAAAGTGGTGCAAGAATGCAATGGTGTAAAGGGAAAAATTCTTGGACCTGGTCTTCAGCACAACGAACAAAAGAAAAACATTGTGGTATTCCTCAAAAAATAACTTTAAATATCAAGGAAAAAGGCATTCACTACATCACTTTTTCCATGCGGGAGGACGGTTTTGAGTTTGATAAGTTTATCCTTTCCAAAGCTGCCGATTTTAGGCCCGAATAATTTTTTTACGCTCTGCTTTTTGTGTAAAACCCTTATTTTTCAGGTGTTTGGTTAAATGGATTTACAAAACCAAATAGAACGTTAATACCCTTTTTTTATGTACTTAATTTCATTACTTTTGGCGGAATTTAAAAAACAAGAAAGGATTATGAAACTTATTAAATTATCAATTATAGCGTTAGTGATAAGCTTTGCGTCATGCCAAAACAAGCCTGGAGCGGTTAGCAAAGATGCGCTAAAAACCGAAATAGACTCTGTAAGCTATGCCATAGGAATGGATGTAGGAAACAGTGTGAGTTCAAATTTTGAAAACATCAATAACGATCTGTTTATTGCAGGTTATATGAATGTTTTGGATTCAGCAGAAGTATTGATAGATAAGGATGAGGCTGCAAATATAGTACAAGGTTATTTTCAAAAAAATCGTGAGAAAATCATGAAAAGGCAACAGGAAATCGCCGCTAAAAAAGCTGAGAAGGCATTTGGACATATCAAGACTGAAGGCGAAGAGTTCTTAAAGAAGAATGTAGAAAATCCTGATGTTAAAACCACTGACAGTGGACTGCAGTATATTGTTTTGAAAGAAGGTAATGGTGAAAAACCAACCACTGCTGATAGGGTAAAGGTACATTATCACGGTACTTTGATTGATGGTACTGTTTTTGACAGTTCTGTTGATAGAGGGACACCAACCGATTTTGGAGTAACTCAAGTGATTAAAGGTTGGACTGAAGGTTTGCAATTAATGAACGAGGGGGCCAAATATAAATTTTTCATTCCTCAGGAATTGGCTTACGGTGCGAGACAATCTGGACCAAACATCAAGCCATTCTCTATGTTGATTTTTGAGGTTGAGTTATTGGAGATTTTAGATAAAAAATAGATTTTATGCATATTTAGATTATAGAAACAGGAGGCAATTTAGCTTCCTGTTTTTATTTGAGACATATTACATTGTAACTTTGTATTTAAAAGAAACTTACAAATGGCGCATAAAGCTGGCTTCGTAAATATCATAGGCAACCCAAATGTGGGCAAATCTACTTTGATGAATGCCTTTGTGGGGGAAAAACTATCTATTATTACCTCAAAGGCGCAAACCACCCGTCATCGGATTTTGGGGATTGTAAATGGTGACGATTTTCAGGTAGTGCTTAGCGATACCCCGGGGATTATTAAACCGGCCTACGAATTACAGGAATCCATGATGGGTTTTGTAAAATCTGCTTTTGAGGATGCCGATATTTTAATTTACATGGTTGAAATTGGTGAGCAGAATTTAAAGGATGAAGCCTTCTTCCAAAAAATCACTAATGCCAAAATCCCTGTCCTGTTGCTGTTGAATAAAATTGATACATCGCATCAGGAACAATTGGAAAATCAAGTGCAATTATGGACAGAAAAAGTACCCAGTGCTGAAATATTTCCCATTTCGGCTTTAGAGGGTTTTAATGTGAAGGAAGTGTTTAATCGCATTATTGAATTGCTTCCCGAGTCACCTCCATTTTATCCAAAGGATCAGTTGACGGATAAGCCTGAACGTTTCTTTATAAACGAAAAAATTAGGGAAAAAATCCTTTTGCACTATAAAAAAGAAATTCCTTATGCCGTTGAAATTGAAACTGAAGAGTTTTTTGAAGAGGAAAAAATTATTAGAATTCGTTCGGTAATAATGGTGGAACGTGAGTCTCAAAAAGGCATCATTATCGGCCATAAAGGAAGCGCCTTAAAGCGTGTGGGCATGGAAGCTCGAAAGGATTTGGAAACCTTCTTTGATAAAAAAATCCACTTGGAGCTTTATGTCAAAGTAAATAAAAATTGGCGGAGCAATCAAAACCAGCTGAAACGTTTTGGTTACAATCAGCGCTAAATTCTAACCTTTATTTTTTGATTTCGTAACATTAGCTTTAATGTTGGGTTTCATATTTGTGGTTTAATTAATCAACAAAAAATTATGAAACTCAAAAACGTATTCAAATTATTTAGTATTGCCCTTTTGGGGACTTTTACCGTATTTACTTCTTGTGGCGAAGATGGTGCGGACGGGGAAGATGGAATGGATGTTACCTCCTTTGCCAAAGTTGCAAAAGTTGTTTTCGGTGATGGCGTTCCAGAAATTTCTGCCTATGATGCCCAAACACAAACTGTATTTTCGACAAATTCTGAAGCAAAAGAAGTTGAGGTAATCGACATTTCAGATGTGGGCAACCCAGAAATGAAAATGTCGATTGATGTGACTGCTTACGGTGGTAACGTTAATTCCGTGGCATGCAAAAATGGCTATTTGGCCATTGCTATTGAAGCTGAGGATAAGCAGGCCAACGGTAACGTCGTGGTTTTTAAAACGGACGATTTACTAACGCCTTATGCTGATGTTACAGCTGGAGCATTGCCAGATATGGTAACTTTTACACCTGATGGAAAATATATCTTATCCGCCAATGAAGGTGAGCCAAACGATGATTATGATGTGGATCCAAAAGGTTCTGTCACTATAATAGAAATCGAAACAAAAACAGCTATTCAAATTTATTTTGATGCTTTCAATAGTGAAGAAGCCACCTTGGAAGAAAAAGGATTTAGGGTGTTTGGTCCGGATGCTGATTTAAGTACGGATGTTGAACCGGAATATATTACGGTGTCTTCTGATTCCAAAACCGCATTTATCGCTTTGCAAGAGAACAACGGTATCGCCAAATTAGATATCGATTCTAAAACGATTACAGATATCTATCCTTTGGGAACTAAGGACTATTCAAAAGTTGCTTTCGATTTAAGTGATAAGGATGGTAATACCGGGAAACTTCAATTTTGGCCAGTGTTGAGTTTTTATCAGCCAGACGCCATTGATTATTTTGAAATAGGTGGCAACGGCTATATTATTACTGCAAATGAAGGGGATGCAAGGGATTATGATGGCTACTCCGAAGAGGAAAGAGGAGACGATTTGACTTTAGACCCTACAATTTTTGGTGATCCGTCTGAACTTCAAGAGGAGGAAAATCTAGGTCGTTTAAAAGTAACTACTGCCAATGGAGATACCGACGGTGATGGCGACGTGGACCAAATTTACGGATACGGTGCGCGTTCATTCTCCATTTGGAGTACATCGGGGCAATTGCTATTCGATTCTGGAAATGAATTCACTTTAATGACCTTATTTGACTTTGGCAATTACCCCGAAAACAGGTCGGACGATAAAGGCACGGAGCCAGAAGCGGTCACCACTTTTGTGGAAGGCGATAACACTTATGCGGTTATTGGTTTAGAACGAAGTGGGGATGTACTGATTTACAATATTCGTGATATTTACAATCCATTTTTTGTCCAAAGATTGAGAAACACATCGCCGGAAGGTTTATTGGTGGTGGATGCGGAGGATAGCCCAAACGGTAAAACCTTGTTAATCGTTTCCAACGAATTTCCAGACGATGCTACTTTGAATATTTATTCAAAATAAACCACAAAGCATAAAAAACGAAAAGCCAGAGTACTAGTTTGCTCTGGTTTTTGTTTTATCCGAAATCAGAAAACCTAATACTAACTTCTTGATAAGATAACCATTAGTTAATATAACAATTCAATATTTGCATATCTCAAACAGTTAGTTTGGTTAGTTTTGAGTTAGTTAGTTTTTAAAAGCCTTTGGTTGTCCTCCTCTTTCAACTAGGGCTTTTTTTGTGAAATAACTTTTTTCATAAAGTCATGCAAATCATGCATTTCGGGCTTGCTGGAATCCCGCCCGATACGTCCCCCAAAGTATAACGCAAACCAAATAATTACCATCAAAACCATCAAACTTACCTGAACGATGTATTCATTGTTCAGGCTCCAATTGGTATAGGCCCAAATTCCAAAGGCTATAAAAAGTGTCGCTACAATAAAATGCAAAAACATAAACATGGTCCAAATGGTTGGGTTGGGGCCAAAAAGGCCATGAAGCAAACTGGAATTTGCATCCACTTCGTCAATTTCCAAATGCAGTTGTGGTGACCAAAAGTGCTGGCCTTTCTTAGGATATTTTATAAATACGTGATTGTCAATTCGGGTCACGGTGAAATCTGTCTGGGCTTTCTTGGCGTCCTCGAATCGTTGCAAAACAGATTGGTTGTCTTCTTCCAATTCCATTTTGAATCGGGGTCTTAGCACAATCTCATTTTTAGTTGGCATAATGTTCAGTTTGCATCGTTAAATTAGTGTTTTTTCTTCAATTTTATACATTACCTTTGCACCCTATTCAAAAAAGGCATGGGAAATATAGTCGCAATTGTTGGAAGGCCAAATGTTGGGAAATCTACTTTTTTTAATCGAATGATTCAAAAACGGGAGGCTATCGTTGATGCCGTAAGTGGTGTGACTAGGGATAGACACTATGGCAAATGTGAATGGAACGGACGAGAGTTTTCCCTAATCGACACTGGGGGTTATGTGCTTGGAAGCGATGATATTTTTGAAGCCGAAATCGATAAGCAGGTAGAGTTGGCCATTGATGAAGCCGATGCAATTATTTTTATGGTGGATGTTGAGAGCGGCGTTACCGGCATGGACGAGGATGTGGCTAAGCTATTACGAAAAGTATCAAAGCCAGTCTTTTTGGTTGTGAATAAAGTGGACAATGCCAAAAGGGGGGAGGATGCCGTCGAGTTTTACTCGCTTGGGCTTGGCGAATACTATACAGTAGCGAGTATTAACGGTAGCGGTACAGGCGAATTATTGGATGCTGTGGTGGAAGCCCTTCCCGAAAAAGTAGAAGATAATGAAGAAGAATTGCCCCGTTTTGCAGTGGTGGGTCGGCCAAATGCAGGGAAGTCCTCTTTTATAAATGCATTGATTGGCGAAGACAGATATATTGTCACTGACATTGCAGGTACTACTCGAGATTCGATTGATACCAAATATAACCGTTTCGGTTTTGAATTCAATTTGGTGGATACTGCCGGAATCCGAAAAAAGTCCAAGGTAAAAGAAGATTTGGAGTTTTATTCCGTAATGCGCAGTGTAAGGGCTATTGAGCATTGTGATGTTTGTCTGTTGGTTTTGGATGCCAATCGTGGTTTTGACGGTCAGGTACAGAATATCTTTTGGCTTGCGGAGCGTAATCGAAAGGGCATTGTGGTGTTGGTTAACAAATGGGACTTGGTAGAAAAAGATCATAAATCCGTAAAAGCATACGAGAAAGCCATCAAAAAACAAATGGAACCCTTTACGGATGTTCCCATAGTTTTTATTTCGGCATTAACCAAGCAACGTATTTATAGAGCTATTGAAACTGCCGTTGAGGTATATCAAAACCGAGCAAAAAAAATCAAAACGAGCAAATTAAACGAGGTGTTGTTGCCTATCATTGAGCATTACCCACCTCCAGCGTACAAGGGCAAATTCGTTAAGATAAAATACATCATGCAATTGCCCACCCCTCAGCCACAATTTGCATTTTTCTGCAATTTACCGCAATATGTAAAAGATCCCTACAAACGCTTTTTGGAGAATAAGCTACGTGAGAAGTTTGATTTTACCGGTGTCCCGATTAGCGTTTATATGCGGAAGAAATAGTTGTGTTAGAAGTTAGAAGTTAGGAGTCGGTAGTCAGGAGTTTTGACTGAATCCTTAACTTTTGAATGCCAATTTTACTGCATACTGCCAACTGAACATCACCACCCCCCAGAAGCACCACCGCCACCAAAGCCTCCGCCACCGAAGCCACCACCAAAGCCTCCGCCTCCGGAAGACCATCCGCCACCGCCCGAACTTCTTCCCCAGCCACTGGAACCGCCACGATAGTTGCCACGGCCCATATTACTTAAAATGATGGCCTCTAAAATGTCTTGTCCGGTAGAGCGATGTCCTCTATTGCCTCCGCCACCACGTCGGTTTTTGGTAATGGCAATAAGTATCACAATAAAAATTAGGAAAAGCACCAAATAGAAACCAATGGGCAACTCATGGTTATTGGATTTTCGGGAACCTTTGTATTCCCCGTTCATCACCTCAAAAATGGCATCAGCACCACGATTTAGGCCACCATAGTAATCATTTCTTTTGAAAAAGGGGATGATGTCCCGCTCAATAATCCGCTTGGACATGGCATCGGTCAACAAATGCTCTACGCCGTAGCCAGTATTGATGGCAATTTTTCGATCCTTATGAGCAAGAAGAATAAATACTCCATTATCTTTCTCTTGACTACCTCCAATACCCCATTTATGCCCCCAGTTTGCACCTAAATATTTTATTTCTTCACCATTAGTAGAAGGAATGATTGCGATTACAACCTGTGTTGATGTAGAATCTGCATAATTAATCAATTTCCATCTCAGTTGCTCTTTTTCGTGGGCTTGAAGAAATTCACCTTTATCATAAACAACGTAGTCCTTTTTGATAATCTCTGGGTCAGTTGGTTTTTCAGGAATTTCAAATTGTGCAAAAGAAAAAGAAAATGAAACTAACGTGAATAGAATAAATAACCCAAACCTTTTTAGCTTGTACTGCGACTGTGACTGCCTACTGAATACTGACCATTGCATACTGAACCCCTATCCTTTTGAAATTTCGTTAGTCAATTCGTTTGTATCCCCATCCTCGTAGGGGAAATAATTCTGAAGCTGTTCACCAGATTTTAGAATACCTTCAACCAGCCCATGTTTAAAACTGCCTTTTTTAAAGTGGGATTGCATCACGTCTTTGGTGCTGTTCCAAAAATCGGTTTCAACTACGTCATTGATGCCTTTGTCACCATAAATCACGAAAGTTTTGTCTTCAACTGCTACATAAATCAGCACGGCATTCTGGAGTTTTGTATTGTCCATTTTTAAGATATGAAACAATTCCAAAGCACGATTGGATGCGTCCATTTCTTTCGATGTTTTTTCAATATGCACTCGGATTTCTCCGGAAGTATTCAGCTCAGCCTGTCGAATCGCTTCAATAATATCTTGCTCTTCTTCAGCAGTTAAAAAGTCTTCAATTTTGGACATTAAAACTCTACTTTTGGAGCATTTTTACTTCCGGGGTCACTCTTGTATCTTGGCATTTCCTCAAAACCAAACAACCCTGCTAGAAGTTTTCCTGGAAATTTTGTGGTAAAAATATCATACTTGTTTACCTTTTCGTTGTACCTGTTCCGTTCAACGCTTATTCTGTTTTCCGTTCCTTCTAATTGCGATTGCAATTCTAAAAAGCTTTTATCTGCCTTTAAATCTGGATAACGTTCAACGGTCAATAAAAGTCGTGATAAAGCACCACTTAAACCTTGCTGGGCTTGTTGGAATTGTGCCATAGTTTCCGGTGTTAGGCTATTGGCATCAATGGTTGTTTTGGTTGCTTCCGACCTTGCTTTAATTACACCTTCTAAAGTTTCTTTTTCGTGCGCCGCATAACCTTTTACGGTTGCAACAAGATTCGGAATTAAATCGGCTCGCCTCTGATAGGCACTTTCAACATTGGACCAGGCGGTTTTTGCATCCGCTTCATACTCTACTGCTGTATTGTTAAAGTTTTTTCCCCAGGAATAAAGTCCGATGACAATTATCCCAATAATAATCCATGGTAAAAATTTCTTCATGATAAATTAAATATGATGTTAGTGATATCTGTTAGACTCAAAATTGATTAAAAAGTTACTCTTACTTTTTTCTTTTGAAATTATCAAAAATGAAAAGGGGTGGGACGGATAAAAAATCGCGACAATTGAAATAATACTAGAGATGCTCCTTAATTTTTATCAATTGGGTTTTGATGTTTTCTAACTTATTGATAATATCAAAGTTGCTCAAGGCTTCCTTTTTATCTTCTTTCAAATGGGTTTTTGCACCCTCTAATGTGAACCCACGCTCCTTCACCAAATGATAGATAAACTTAAGGTTTTTAATGTCCTCAGGCGTAAACTTACGGTTGCCTTTTGCGTTCTTTTTTGGTTTAAGGATGTCAAATTCCTTTTCCCAAAACCGGATGAGGGAGGTGTTCACCCCAAAGGCCTTGGCCACTTCGCCAATACCATAATATCGTTTTTCGGGTAGCTCTATATGCATTAGTCGAGGGATTGGTTTTCTAAAGAAGCGTTTTCTAAAAGTTTGCTGAACTCTTCAGCCGTCAAACTACCGTAATAGAAGTTTATGGGATTAATGTGGCGACCGTCTTTCATGATTTCATAGTGCAAATGCGGTGCTTGAGAACGTCCTGTGCTACCAACAAAACCTATCAAATCGCCACGTTTTACTTTTTGGTTTTTACGAACATTGTACTTGTACAAATGCGCGTAAAGGCTCATGTATCCAAAGCCATGGTCAATGCGAATATGCTTCCCATAACCGCTTGCCCGCGAATCTGCGCGAACCACTACGCCATCTCCGGAAGCATAAATTGGGGTGCCACGTGGGGCGGTAAAATCCATCCCTTTGTGCATCTTTCTCACTTTGGTAAAAGGGTCGGAGCGCATCCCGTAACCAGATGCCATTCTGGTCAAATCCTCATTGCTCACAGGTTGAATGGCTGGAATGGCCGCCAACAATTTTTCCTTTTCCTCTGCTAAAACTGCAATTTCATCCAGTGATTTGGACTGTACAACAATTTGTTTTTGTAGAATATCCAGGCGCTTGCTGGTTCTAACAATTAGCCTTGAATTGTCATAGCCTTCCAAGTCTTTGTAGCGATTAATACCTCCAAAACCAGCCCGACGCTGTTCTTCCGGAATAGGGTTGGCCTCAAAATATACGCGGTAAATATTATTGTCTCTATCTTCAATACTCGCCAAAACCGCCTCAGCTTCAGACATTTTTTTGTTCAACAAATCAAACTGTAATTGCATGTTTTCCAGTTCGCGCTTTAAAGCCTTTTCGTTTGGGGATTCCACATAATGTCCAGCAATGAATACGAATAGGAAGGCAAATAGAGCCGAAGCCAGCAAAAACACCATAATAAACTTAAACGTGTTCCGTTTTTTGCGTTCAATTTTTCGGTAAGAAAGTGATTCAGGATCGTAATAATATTTTACCTTACTCATTACTTAATTTATGCTATTTTTGCAGCTATAAAATTTAATGTGGAAGTTGAATTTTACTAACAATTACAACCCAGATTTTTATGGTTTATTGCCTTGTAAAAGGGAATGATAAAATGGGTGATTTATTTGTCCAACTCCGAGTTTGATTTTCAAAATGGAGGATAAAGATAAAAATTGTTTTACAAAAACTATAATTTAACGAAGATTAGCTTAATTACATCCATGAAATCTCAAGAAGTAAGGTCCAAATTTTTAAGTTTTTTCGAGGGTAAAAAACATAGTATCGTGCCATCTGCACCAATGGTTTTAAAGGACGACCCCACCCTTATGTTTGTCAATTCGGGCATGGCGCCTTTCAAGGAGTTTTTCTTAGGGAACGCCGAGCCAAAAAGCAACAGAATTGCTGATACACAAAAATGTTTGCGTGTTTCTGGAAAGCATAACGATTTGGAAGAAGTGGGCTACGATACCTATCATCACACGCTTTTTGAAATGTTGGGGAATTGGAGTTTTGGCGATTACTTTAAAAAAGAAGCCATTGCTTGGGCATGGGAATTGCTAACTGAGGTTTATGGTATTGACAAGGACATCCTTTATGTGACGGTTTTTGAAGGTGATGAAGTTGATGGCACCGAAATGGATACTGAAGCCTATGATTTTTGGAAGGCACATATTTCTGAAGATCGTATTCTGAAGGGGGATAAAAAAGATAATTTTTGGGAAATGGGCGACCAGGGTCCCTGTGGGCCGTGTTCCGAAATTCATGTGGACATCCGTTCGGCTGACGAAAAAGCCAAGATTTCTGGTAGGGATTTGGTAAATATGGACCATCCGCAGGTTGTTGAAATTTGGAATTTGGTGTTCATGCAATATAACAGAAAAGCCAATGGAAAATTGGAAACACTGCCGAATAAGCACATCGATACCGGAATGGGATTTGAGCGTTTGTGTATGGTGTTGCAAGGCGTGCAGTCTAATTATGATACCGATGTGTTTACCCCGATAATCCGTGAGGTAGAAACCATTACTAATAAATCCTATGGAAAAGAAGAAAAAGTAGATATTGCGATTCGCGTGATTTCTGACCATGTACGTGCAGTGGCGTTTTCAATTGCTGATGGGCAGTTGCCGAGCAATACCGGCGCTGGATATGTTATCCGAAGGATTTTGCGCCGTGCAGTGCGTTATGGGTTTACTTTTTTAAATAAAAAAGAACCTTTTATTTACCGTTTGGTGGATGTGCTGAGCAATAGAATGGGAGAAGCTTTTCCTGAGTTGAAAGCCCAAAAGCAGTTAATTGAAAATGTGATTAAAGAAGAGGAGCAGTCTTTTTTAAGGACTTTGGAGCAAGGTTTGGTATTGTTGAACGGTATTGTTGAAGAAACTAAAGGCGAAACCATTTCGGGTGAAAAGGCTTTCGAGTTGTATGATACTTATGGCTTTCCAATCGATTTGACAGCCTTGATTCTTTCTGAAAAAGGATTAAAACTCGATGAAAAAGGCTTTGAGGCCGAACTGCAAAAACAAAAGGACCGCTCCCGAGCAGCTAGTGAAATGTCTACTGATGATTGGACGGTTCTAACCGAAAACTCAGATGAAGCATTTGTCGGCTATGATACGCTTGAAGCGAATGTAAGATTAACACGATACCGAAAAGTGTCTTCCAAAAAAGAGGGTGACATGTTCCAGCTGGTGTTTGATATTACGCCCTTTTATGCAGAAGGCGGAGGCCAAGTGGGGGATAAGGGGTATTTGGAAGATGCACATGGAGACGTGGTTTATATTTTGGACACGAAAAAGGAAAATAATGTGATTATCCATTTTGCAAAAAATTTACCAAAGCATTTGGGTGAAACCTTCAAAGCTGTGGTGGATGTCAAACAGCGTCATCGCACGGAATGTAACCATACAGCAACGCACTTGTTGCATCAAGCTTTAAGGGAGGTTTTGGGCACTCATGTTGAGCAAAAGGGAAGTGCAGTACACTCCAAATATTTGCGTTTCGATTTTTCCCATTTTTCAAAGTTGACGGTAGAGGAATTACGTGATGTTGAGAATTTCGTAAACAGACGTATCGAGGGAAAATTACCTTTGGTTGAAAAGCGTAGTATTCCAAAAGAAGAAGCTATTGCCGAAGGTGCGATGAGCCTGTTTGGAGAGAAATACGGGGATACCGTGCGTTCCATTCGTTTTGGGCAGTCCATTGAACTTTGTGGGGGTACGCATGTGAACAACACAGCCGATATATGGCATTTCAAAATTGTGTCCGAGGGTGCTGTTGCGGCTGGGATTCGACGTATTGAGGCCATCACCAACGATGCAGTAAAGGATTTCTATTTTGAAAATAATAGAGCCTATTTTGAAATGCGCGATTTGTTGAATAATGCTAAAGACCCAGTGAAGGCGCTTCAAAATCTACAAGATGAAAACATTGGTTTAAAGAAGCAGATTGAATCGTTGCTAAAGGATAAAGCCAAAAACATTAAAGGGGAACTTAAAAATGAACTACAAGATATTAATGGTGTTCAATTCTTAGCCAAAAAATTGGATTTGGACGCTGGTGGCCTTAAAGATGTGGCTTTTGAATTAGGCAGTCAATTTGATAATCTCTTTTTATTATTGGCCACGGAGCAAAATGGAAAGGCTTTGTTGTCCTGCTATATTTCAAAATCGCTTGTTGAAAGTAAAGGGTTGAATGCGGGGCAGATAGTTCGCGAACTAGGTAAATATATCCAAGGTGGCGGTGGTGGACAGCCGTTTTTTGCTACTGCTGGCGGGAAGAATCCAGATGGGATTGGTGAGGCTTTGGGAGCTGCTAAAGAATATTTGAATTAATCTGTCACCCTGAACTTGTTTCAGGGTCTCATAAATGAACCTTCAGACCAAAATATCATTTTCCAAGAAGTCTAATAATCTAATTGACTACGAATCTAATATTCTACTAATCGGTTCCTGTTTTTCAGAAAATATTGGTGAAAAACTGGGCTATTTCAAATTCCAAAACACCCGAAACCCTTTCGGTATTTTATTCAATCCAAAGGCAATTGAAACGCTTATTGAAAATGCGGTCCGCCAAAAAGTATATAAAGATAGCGATGTGTTTTTTCATAACGAGCAATGGCATAGTTTTGACGCACATTCAAAATTAAGCAGGACCGCAAAAGAAGATTTGTTAAACCAATTAAACCGTCAAATCGACTTAACAGCCCAGCAACTTAACAAATCCAAACATATAATTATTACCCTCGGAACAGCATGGGTTTACAGGCATCAGGATTCTGATAGCATCGTTGCCAATTGTCATAAAGTGCCTCAGAAGCAATTTCAAAAAGAATTGGTTTCAATTGATTCAATTTTTGAATCCCTTCAAAATATTATTGATTTAATTAAAAGTGTCAATCCAATAGCCACCATAATTTTTACGGTGTCACCAGTGCGTCACCTAAGGGATGGTTTTGTGGAGAATACGCTAAGTAAGTCGCATTTAATAAGTGCGATTCATCAATTTTTGAATAGTAGCAATCGGTCGTTGAGCGGAGTCGAAACGTACTTCCCCTCCTACGAAATCATGATGGACGAACTTCGTGATTACCGTTTTTACGCCGAGGATATGATTCATCCCAATCAAACCGCAATCGATTATATTTGGGAACGCTTCAAATCCGTTTGGATATCCGAAGATAGTTTTCAAACTATGGAAGCCGTAGATACAATTCAAAGGGGACTTCAACATAAACCCTTCAACCCGCATTCAGAAGCCCATCAAAAATTTCTTCAAACATTGGAGGCTCAAAAGGGAATAGTTGCAAAACAAGTTCCGCATATTAAATTCTAAAGGTTTATTACAGCCGTAAATCGAAAATCGTACATCGTAATTCAAAATATACGCAATTCGTCGTATTGTTTGCCCTTGCGCATTGTGGCAACTTTGTAATGTTATTAATCAATAAAATTATTCAACAATGAGAAATTTAAAACAAATCATGTTATTCGTAATGGTGGGATCATTACTAACATTTACATCGTGTTCAAACAATGATGACGGCGGAGGCCCATCCAATGCGGGCTCAGGAACTTTAGTGGCAAAGGTAGACGGGACTTCATTTCAATCCATGGAAATTTCGTCCTCAGCTACAGTAGCAAATGCAGGCGGGACAAAAAACCTTATTATAATTGCCTCCAATAGTGATGGCAACGCATTTGCCTTTACCATATTTGGCTACACGGGGGAAGGGACCTATAAACTGACAGGTGCTGATATTGCTGTTACCAATACTGCATCCTATACCGAAACAAACGTAAATCTTAGTAACCCTACGGCATCAACAACCGAAATTTGGCAAGCGCCTTATGATGATACTGAAGTTGGTTCCGTGTCCGTTTCGGAGGAAACCGACACCCATGTAAAAGGCACATTCAGTTTTATGGGTAAAAATGTTAACGGCGATGGTTCTGTAAAAAATATCACCGAAGGCTCGTTCAATCTATCTAAGCAAACCACATAGATTTTTGTAGAAGTGAAGTGGCGCTAGTTAAGTGCTACTTCACTGTTATTATTAACAGAAACAAACTGAACAATGGGATATTTAAAACATGCAACCGGGAAAAAAAGAGTAGTTCTTGCCGTATTAATGATTGCTCTGGCCTTTGGGTCGAGTATAAATTTATCGGCACAATCCAAAAACCTTCAAAAATTATTGGATAACCCCAATAAAATGTACAGTAAGGCTTTTGTATATTCTGGAGCTACAGGCCCAATTCGCAAATGGCAAATTAAAAAAGGCTTTGCTTCAGAAAGCGACTATGTTATGCCAAAACGGGTGGGCATACTGGCCTTTGTGGTATCGGACCAAAGTAAATCCACTTCAACCAGTTACGGGTACACTACCGTTAGAACCACATCAAAAGCAACCAAGGAAGGTGCAAGTGCCGTAGCCAATGAAATTTACGACAGTACTATTGAAACCATGAAAAGCACCTTTAAGGACAAGGGCATGGAACTACTTGAAATCCAAGACTACTTGGATAATAAAGAAAAGGCAGATTTATACCATAATTACGAGTTGAAAAAATTGAAGGGGGTCAAGGCGTTTTCTGGACTAACCGGCCAAGGTAATTCAGGGCCAGTAGTGGGCTACAGAAATATGACATTGCCATATTTTGGCTCGTTTCCAAAGGCCGTAAAAAAGAGAAACGACTTCTTTAACCAACTTGGACTGGATGCTATTTTAGTTGTTGAAATAGGCATGTCGGTTGTGGGAAATAAGCTGATAGATGTAAAATCTGATATCTTGTACAAAAACCCGGCCAGTGGCACAAAGACCATTTATAGCGATTACAATGAAGGGGTTAGTGTTAAGTTTGGTGTAAGCCCCTACGAGAAAAAACCAACGTATGGCGGCATATTCTTGATAGAGGAGGTGGAGTACAAGAATAAAAAGGGCAAAACAAAAACAAGAAAGCAGGCCGTAGGCTTAGACCCAAATATATACAAGCTCGTCAACGCTGTTGTGAGGGCCAATGTGGGTGCCCTTGAAAAGTATGTACTTGGGAAGAAGTAAATCTTGTTGTTGGGATTTGTGATTGGGCGTGATAATCCAATTATTGCGCTTAATCTTTTTTTATAACGCTTCATCGAAAAATTGATAGTAAAACACGCATTAATTACTAGATTTAGAATGCTATTAATCAGTTCATACAGAAAACATCGATCGTGGGATTCTTTCCAAAAAGGACACGGTTGGTGTTTTTTCTTTTCCACTAATTTTCTTTTCTGTTTAATTCATTTCCGCTAAGATGGAACCTTATCTTGTTGTGAACGTTGGGATTGCTGTTTTGATTGCGATTTTAGTTGTTGCTGTATTGAAAACCTGTTTTTGCTTCAGTGCCTTATCAAAAGTAGGGTACGCCCGAAGGGTGTCACTTCAAAATGAAATTAAACGGGTAGCGCTTTCCGAAGGTAGAAATTCACAATTGGTTGCAGAGTTGGATGATTCCCATAGTGCTTATATGAATAAACTGTTTCAAATCACAAAAGATGTCCTTTCGCTTCAAAATATTATATTTGATAAGTAACACTTTTGCTAACCCATGCATCGCGTTTTTATTCTTGTCTCTCTCGTTCTGTGCAATCTCACCATGTCGCAGACCAAAAGCAAAGATTTAGACTATTTGCTACATTTATCTAAGGAGAAAAAAGGAGATACTTTAATCAGCATCTATAACAATCTTTCATGGGAGTTTAAAAACTCCAAGTTAGATAGCGCTTTTTATTACGCCAGGGAAGCTATCCGACTTTCAAAAGAAAATGGCTCAAAACTACAATTAGCCTATGGTTACAACAGTCTGGCAAATTGTTTTGAAAACAAAGGACTATTAGACAGTGCGCTAGTCTACCATCACAAAAGTTTAAAGTTAAAGTTTGAGGCTAATGACATGCAGGGTCAGGCCGATTCTTATAACAATTTAGGTATTGTTTATGATTTAAAAGGCGATTATTCGGAATCCTTGGAAAACTACTTCAAAGCATTAAAAATTTACGAATCCGAAGATGTTCCCTTTGACAAAATACCGTTGGTATTGAGCAATATTGGTATTGCTTACAAAAAGCAAAAGGAATATCAAAAGGCTTTGGGGTACTATAAAAGGGCGTTGGCCATTTATCAAAAACATGATTACTCTTTTGGTGAGGTAATTACATCGGGAAATATTGGTTCGGTTTTAATCAATTTAAAGGCGTTTGACAGCGCCATTGTGTATTCTCAAAGCGCCAAAGAGATGTATACTAAGTTGGGCTACCACAGATATGTACCTTATATGGTGCACAATATTGCGGTTGCGAAAGACAGTCTATATCTTTTTGCCGAAGCTCAGAGGAGCTATAGGGAGGCTTTGTCCCTTTATCAAAAAGATGACAATTTATATGAATACGCCAGCGCCAAATTGGGTTTGGCCAAAAGTTTTTTAAAAGAGGAAAAATATAAGCAGTCTATTGTTCAGGCAGATGATGCCCTGACTTTGAGTATGGGTAAAGGGTTTCTTGAGTTTGAGGTGGAGTCCTACAGGATTTTGGGAAATGCATATTCTGGTTTGGGGGACTATAAAAAGGCTTACGGTTTAATTGAAAACTATCGTATTGGGAATGAAAAGTTGTTTGAAGAAAACAAGACAAAGGCCGTTTTTGAGCTTGAAACCAAATATCAAACCGAGAAAAAAGAAAAAGAGATACTTGCACAAAGAACTGAAATCGCTGAAAAGGAATTGGATTTAAACCGAAAAAACACCCAATTGATTGGATTGGTGATTGTCGCTATTCTGTTATCTGTTTTGGGTTATTTAGTGTATAGCCAACAAAAACTGAAAAACAGGCAATTGCAAAAAGAAAGCGAGCTGAAAGAAGCTTTAGCTAAAATTGAAACCCAAAATAGACTACAGGAACAGCGACTTAGGATATCAAGGGACTTGCACGACAATATTGGGGCGCAGCTCACTTTTATTATTTCCTCCATTGAGAACTTGCAATACGGACTGAAAACAAAAAATGAAAAAATAACCAATAAATTATCCGGCATTAGTGCCTTTACAAAGGACACCATTTATGAATTGCGCGATACCATTTGGGCCATGAACAAAAGCGAAATTTCATTGGAAGATTTAGAGGCGCGCATTTCAAATTTTGTTAAAAAGGCAAATCTTCATTCTGACATTACCCGTTTCAATTTTACGGTGGATGAGGGGATTTCCAAATCTAGTGTTTTGAGCTCAGTGAAGGGAATGAATATTTATAGGATGATCCAGGAGGCTACTAATAATGCCATAAAATATGCGGGTGCGGAGAATATTTCAGTCAATGTCTCAAAATATGAAGATGGGATTTTGGTTAAAATAAAAGATGATGGCAAGGGCTTTGATCCGAAGAAGGTCGAACATGGTAATGGACTAAACAATATGAAAAAAAGAGCATCGGATATAGGGGCTGATTTTAAACTGGTTTCTAAACCAGGTTCGGGAACTTCCGTTATCTTTACCATAGACACCTAAAATGTTAACACCATAAACCAACCCATGTTTCCGTTGAAGAACATCTTTCTTTTTATGTTCTGTCTGAATTATATTGGAATTTTAATTTCCCAAAATAATTCGGATGTCAACGTGCTTTCGGGTAGCTTGGACCAATACACGATTTCAAAGCATTATACCTTTAGAGAAAGCGAAAATGCCCTGAGTATCCATCAAGTTTTGGAGGATGATGGATTATTTAAATTTGAAGAAAAGACGTTTTTAAATTCAGGGGTATTCCATCCTTATAACTGGATAAGAATTAAAGTTTTAAATGATTCCGAAGAGTCTGATTTTATATTCGAATTCAATCAAACGTATATTGATTCCTTGGAGTTTTATGTGTTAAAAGACAGGGAAATCATCCAAGCTTTTCCAAAAAGAGGGCTACATTTTGAAAACAATAATAATTCCTCTTTTCTATCTAATAAATATGCCTACACCTATCCGATTAAAATTCCAAAACATGATACCCTAAGCTTTTATGTCCATGCTGTGGTTAATGACGGAGCCTTTCGAACGGTAAACAAAATTTGGACTGCTAAAGGTTACGAACAACGTTCAGAAGATATAAAAGTCCGTAGTTCATATCTCATATTCTTTGCCGGTTTTACGGTTTTGGTGATTATTATTTCCATTGCCATGTTCTTTTTCTCAAGGCAAAGGCTGTATTTGTATTACGCCGGTTTTGTGGCAGTAATTTTTGCCAATTTATTAGGGTTGCGTTATTTCGTATCTCCCTTGTTTTTTGAGAAATACCTGTTTTTCGGGAACAACTTTTTGGAGATGTTTACCTTGGTTCAGGCCTTTTTCGTCATGCAGTATTTGAAGCATTTCTTTTACTTGAAAACCTACTATCCAAAGTTGCACCAAGGTATCGGGCGCATCGCGATGCTCACCTTTTTATTTTTTGTTGTGGCATTATTTTTAAGACGATTCGAATGGTTTTATGCTCTCTCTTATTATTCGGCAAAATTATTGTTGCTAATAGTAACCGTTGGCTTTTATACCATCGCCATTAAACTTTGTTTTAAAAAGGAAATTATGGCCTATTACTTCGTAGTGGCCTATTTTCCATTGATGCTGGTGGTGATTCATTATTTGCTCACGGCTTTGAAATTGACGTCGGGTTACAGCCCCATTGAATGGGAATTTGTCATTTTCTTTGAGATTTTTGTGCTTACTATCGCCATGGCGCATCGCTATTATTTGTTGATTCAGGAAAATATCGCCTATCAAAAGAAACTGTATGAACAACGTTTGAAAATTTCACGGGATTTACACGATAATATTGGTGCACAACTCACCTTCATCATTTCTTCCATTGAAAACCTTCCATACGGATTTAAAATTTCGGATAGCAAATTAAAGGCCAAGTTGCAGAGTATTAGTGCCTTTGCAAAAGAAACGATTTACGAGTTGAGGGATACCATTTGGGCGATGAATAAAAATAAGATTTCATTGGACGACTTGCAGATGCGGATTTCAAATTTTGTTGAAAAAGCGAATACACATTCTGAAAAAACGGAGTTTAGTTTTTCGGTTGACAATTCTATTTCAAAAGATATCAAATTTGGTGCAATAAAGGGGATGAATATTTACCGCATCATTCAGGAAGCGATAAATAATGCCTTTAAATATGCAGAAGCGAAACAGGTTTCGGTAAGTATTTCGAACGCTGGTGAGAGTATCAAAATCCAAATTTGCGATGATGGAAAAGGCTTTGATTTACAAGCTGTGGAAAATGGAAACGGATTGAACAACATTAAAAAACGTGCAAAAGAAATCGGGGCAACTGTCAATATTGAAAGTAAAGTGGATAAGGGCACAAATATCCACTTAGTGGTCGATTACTAAATACGAAATTTTACGTATTTTAAGTGAACAATAAAATCGTCATTTTTACAGAAATAAACATTTTAGATGAACATTAAAACTGCCATAGCAGACGACAATTCGTTTTTAATCACCGCGGTAAAGGAAAAGCTGTCTTTTTTTGAGGATATTGATGTGAAGTTTTCAGCGATGAATGGTTCCGATTTATTGGAAAAACTAGGGGACAATCATAATTTGGATGTCATTTTAATGGATATTGAAATGCCCGTACTTAACGGCATTGAAGCCACTGAAATTGTCAAAAAAAAGTATCCACATATCAAAATCATAATGCTCACGGTTTTTGATAACGATGAAAATATTTTTAATGCCATAAAAGCCGGAGCAGATGGTTACCTGTTAAAGGAAGTCAATCCTAAGGATTTGCACGATGGGATCGTTGAAACCTTAAATGGCGGTGCCGCCATGAATCCCTCCATTGCCATGAAAACCCTAAAATTGTTGCGAAACCCTATTGAAATTCAAAACCAACAGGATAAAGAGGACATTACTCTAACGGTAAGGGAAACAGAAGTTTTAGAGCACTTAAGCAAAGGATTGAGTTACAACGCCATTGCCGATAATTTGATTTTATCCACCGGAACTATCCGAAAACATATCGAGAACATTTATAAAAAGTTGCAAGTACACAACAAACTGGAAGCCGTTCAAAAAGCCAAGCGAAATAACTTGATTTAATGATTGTTTAACCTTGAGTTAATATCCCACTTGTCAAATCTATTTATATTTGTACTGTTATTTTGAAATAACATAGATGCATTAGTTAGACTTCAAAGTCGAAGGAAACTGATGTTTTTTTATGCCCAAATACCACTGCCCTACATCAAGTTCTCAAAATATTTCTAAATTAGGGCATGCGAAAAATTCTGTTTGGCGTGGTGATTACATTGATTGTGCTCTTCACCTATAAATACTGTGATAACAAAAAGGAAGATCAACTCGTTTTACGGGAAAGTTCCACTTTAATTCAGGAGCAAGTTAATAATGTTGGGAAGTTGGTGGTCACCGAAGGGCATTTTAGCGAGGTATTCAACTACGAAAACTCAAAGGGCGTTTTTGGCGATTTATTATCTGCGGAAAAGAAGGCTTTGGTGGTAGTAAATGCTGAGGTGACCATAGCATACGATTTGAGCAAAATCGAATTCGAAATCGATGAAACCACCAAAACGCTTACTATTACCAATATCCCTGAAGAGGAAGTAAAAATAAACCCGGATTTGGAATATTATGATGTGCAGGCCGATTATCTTAACCCTTTTGAAGCCAAAGATTATAATGCTATTAATAAAGCTGTAAAGGGGTCTCTCGCCAAAAAAATTGAAAGATCGGATTTAAAGAAAAATGCGAAAAACAGGTTGATTAGTGAACTGGCCAAATTTTATATCCTGACGAATTCCTTGGGTTGGACCTTAAAGTACGACGATACGCCAATAACCAATCACGAGGATTGGGAAGATATCAATTTATAAGCAGTTGCAAATCTGCTATCCCGCCACCGTTTACGGCCTCAATCTTATAAAATTTTAAGAGTTTAACAGCCCTTGCGGACCGCAAACCACTTTTACAATGTGCCACTATGGGTTTATTCATTGCTTTAAGGTGTTCAATATTATCCTTCAAGTCACTCAAGGGGATATTAATGGCGTCGGTAAGATGCACTTCCTCCCATTCCAGTTGTGTCCTCACATCTAAAATTACGGCGTCCCGCTTTAGGAATTCCGTGATTTTCCGAGAGTTTCTCTTGTAAAAAAAACGTAAAATGCCCACGGCTTAAATTTTTATAAAGTTAGTCAATTTTTTACCATTTGTTGATGGAATTAAGGGCTCAAATGCGTTTTATTTTATGTATATTCCGCTAAAATTAAAGCTGTCGTCATGGAACCCTATGTTACGTTGACTATTGAAAACCATATTGGTTATGTTGAGTTTTTTCACCCTAATCGAAACTCCATGCCAAGTACTGTTTTATCTGAATTGGAAAAAACCATTGTTGAGGCTGGAGTTAATGATGCCGTAAAAGTGATCGTTCTAAAGAGTGGTGGCGACCGCACCTTTTGTGCGGGAGCAAGCTTTAACGAATTGATTGCCATTGAAGATGCTGAAACCGGGAAGCAGTTTTTTTTGGGGTTTGCCAATGTGATTAATGCCATGCGTAAATGCTCAAAATTGATTATTGGCAGAGTTCAGGGCAAGGCTGTCGGGGGCGGTTTAGGTTTGGCGTCTGCCACGGATTATTGTTTGGCTTCGAAATTTGCTTCGATAAAACTGAGTGAATTAAGTATCGGTATCGGGCCATTCGTGATTGAACCGGCCGTGTCAAGAAAAATTGGAACTCCGGCGATGTCTCAAATGACGATTGATGCCGAAACCTTTTATGACGCCAATTTTGCAAAAGAAAAAGGCCTATTTTCGGATGTTTTTGAAACTACCGAAGATCTAGATATTGCCGTAAAAATTTTGGCCGAAAAACTAGCAGGTTATAATCCGGAGGCATTATCAGAAATGAAAAAAGTTTTTTGGAAAGGCACCGAAAACTGGGATAAACTTTTAGAACAACGTGCTGAAATTAGTGGAAAGCTGGTTTTGAGTAAGTTTACTAAGAAAACTTTGAAGCGGTTTAGGTGAAAACATTTCTGTCATTCTTTGCTGTCAGACTGAGCGCAGTCGAAGTCTTGTTTCAGAACCTCACTAGCTCATTTTAGCAATGATCCTGAAATACTGAAGTAAATTCAGCACAAGCAAGTTCAGGGAGACATTAAAACTAAGCTTCTATTCCAGAATTTACAATCCCCAACCCATCATCAATCAAATGCCCAAATTCAGGTTTGTTCTGTTTGATGGCTTCCAAATGCTTTAAAATTTTGGTAGCCAATTCATTTTCGTTGCCTAGTACCGCCAACTCATAAAGTTCAACGGGCAATAGCCAATCGTTGGGGTGGTTTTCCATCAATGCCTCCAAAACTTTGGTTCGGGAAATGGTTCTGTTTTTGCCTTCCCGGTAATCACGTACCTGTTGGTACAGGGCTTCCAGTTCCAATCTTTCTTTAGATTTTTTAACATGAATAGTTTGGGTGGAAGGCACGTGGGTAATCAAATCAAAGCTGTTTAAGTCCGCCGGCCCAGAAAATGCCGAAACAATATCTTTCCCAACGGCCATATCATAAACGCCCCATTCGGGTTTAAAAAGCACAGTGTCGTTATGTTTAACGGTACAATTTTTAAAACTGATCAAAATAATTTTCCCTTGAAGATTGCGTTTGCCAGTAATGATTTCACCAGAAACGGTAACACCACCCTCAAATTCTAGGGTAACCGTTTTTTCTTCATAAATGTTGTATGCCGATAAATCCCGCGGGCTCATATCTTCAATCGCAATATTGATGCCTTTCAGTTTTCCGATAGGGGAACCAAAACCTTTTTCGTGGGTGTCAGTGCCGTGCCCTACTAATTCTTTTTCGCGATAAGCCAATGCCGTTTTGCCCATAGTTTGGACGTATATTGGTTTGTTCTCATGTGCAATTACATCTGTAAAAATACCCGATATTTGAATCCCCGTACTCAATTCGACTGTTCCCAAGGCTTTGGAATCAATTAATTTTTGAACCCCCGACAGTCCACCTTTACGTAGGGCCATGGTATTCGCGAATTCTTCTAAAATCAAACTCAAATGTGCAAAATCTGGTGTGACGAATAATTGGGGTTGGGGTTTTGTAATATCAAAATCTTTGTATGTCGCATTAATGTCATAAGGTAGTTTTTTCACCTCGTCGGTCATACACCACGCGCTTTCGCCGATGGAGGACAATAAGCCTGCGCCGTATATTTTCGGGTTTTCAACCCTGCCGATTAAACCATATTCCACCGTCCACCAATGCAGGTTTCTAATCAACGCCATTTCACTGGGCTCGCCCATATTTTGTTGAAGCTCTTCAACCTTTTGTTCTGCTTTATTAATAGCTTCTTCCGCCGAATTCGGAGCCTCTTTAATGATGGACAGATGCCTTACGGCTTCATATAATTCATAATCCTTTGCTGAGGAAATGGCTTTGCATCCAATTTCACCAAAACGCCTCAAATACTCTGCATACTCTGGATTGGCAATGATAGGCGCGTGCCCAGCACCTTCGTGAATGATGTCTGGGGCAGGCGTATATTCAATGTGTTCCAACTGTCGAATATCACTAGCGATTACAAGAACATTATAGGCCTGAAATTCCATAAAGGCATTGGGTGGAATAAAACCATCAACGGCCACAGCAGCCCATCCAATGTCTTTTAAAATACGGTTCATGCCATACATGTTCGGGATACTTTCGATGGAAATCCCGGTCTGCTTTAAGCCGTCCAAATAGGAATGGTGAGCCACTTTGCTCAAAAAGTCTACGTTTTTGCGCATCACATAGCGCCAAACCGCTTGGTCGATAGCAGAATAGTCCTCATAATTTTGAGGTTTGATAAACTGCTTTAGGTGTTCTGGTAACTTTCGTAATATTTCGTTGGATTCAAAAGAATTCGACATTGTTAATTTTTGTATTGAAATAGCATTTAAAAATACGAATAATTCATCAAAATAGCTATTTTTTAACGTTTCTTTCAATTTAAGTACTTCGAATTAAATTGGGTCGACATCCTATTAAAGATTTCGATATATTTAGAACGCATAATTTGAATCGACATGTATACAAGACGCATATTTCCCATAAGGGGAGTTTTAAAATGGACACGAAGGCATATTTTTCTATTCTTATTAATTGCCTTAATCCCAGTAGTATTGTTTGATTTGTTTGGGTTGAAGTGGTTGCACGTGCCTTGGTTGCCCCTGGGCGTTTTAGGTACCGCAGTGGCATTTATTGTTAGTTTTAAAAACAATGCCTCATATGATCGCCTTTGGGAAGCCAGAAAGATCTGGGGCGGTATCGTAAATGCATCTCGCTCGTGGACCATTATGGTGAAAGATTTCATAACTAATACCCATGCGAAAAAACCACGTACGGAAATCGAACTGCAGGCTATAAAGCGTGAACTGGTCCATCGCCACGTGGCATGGCTAACAGCCCTGCGCTATCAATTGCGCAAGGACAAGCCATGGGAAATGCATCTGAAAACAGGTAAATCCAACCAGGAATTCCGAAGCAATTATTTTCGGGTGTGTGAGGATGAAATTATTGTCGAGAATGCGATACGGGATTATATTTCTGAGGAAGATTTCAATGCTATTTTTTCCAAGGGAAATCAAGCCTCCCAATTGCTGGGTATTCAGTCCAGACGTTTAAAGGAATTGATGGACGAAGGATTAATAGAGGATTTCAGACATATGGAAATGACCAATATGTTGGTGGAATTTTACACGCTCCAAGGAAAATCGGAACGTATCAAGAACTTTCCGTACCCTAGGCAGTTTGCCACATTGAACTACCTTTTTGTCTGGGTATTCATCATTTTGTTACCTTTTGGAATTATGGAAGGTTTTGAGGGTATCGGTGATCATATTTTAGAAGATTTGATGACACATAAATCCCACACATCCTTTACGCATCGCATTCAAGAATTTATAGCAGAGCATTTTGTTTGGTTTTCGGTGCCGTTCAGTGCCTTGATTGCCTGGGTGTTCCATACGATGGAAGCTATTGGTGAAAATACCGAAAACCCATTTGAGGGTGGGCCCAATGATGTGCCAATTACCGATATGAGCCGGGGTATTGAAATAGATATCCGTCAGTTGATTGACGACACGGATATCCCAGAACCTTATAAATGGGAAAATGATATAGTAATGTAGCCAAAAAATTATTGAGATATGTACACGTACAAAGCAAAAATTATCGACGTTTATGATGGCGACACTGTTACGGCGGTTGTGGATTTAGGATTTCTGCACTTTCAGGAAATGAAATTGCGCCTTTATGGTATTGACACTCCAGAATTACGGGGAGCAGAGAAGGAGCAGGGAAAAATAGTTAGGGATATTGTTAGGGACATGATTTTGGATAAGGAGGTCACTATTCGTTCTTACAAGGATAAACAGGGGAAATACGGGCGCTATTTAGCCAATATTATCCTTGACAATGGACTAGACTTTAACCAATGGTTGGTGGACAATGGACACGCGGAGCCATATTTTCCATGAATGGTTTTAAAAGAAAAAGAGGGCAATCGCCCTCTTTCTTGTACCTTTTTCTTTTATTAAGATAGGTTTTTATTTCTCCGTCCCAGGAGGATATTGCTCCATAATTTTGGCCACAAATTCCCTGATACGTTCTTCTTTTTTCTCAGGCTTGCTAGCTAAAAAGCCTTTGCCCATACCTTGCCAGATTAATTCTTTTTTCTTTGCATTGATCAGGTCAACAAACAATACGCCTTCGGTACGTGTAGACACAGCTGGTTGGTTCCAGCCCCAACCCCAGCCAGGACCCCAGCCCCAGCCTCCCCAGCCCCAAGGGCCCCATCCGCCCCAACCCCAGGCGCCAGCGCCCCAAGCGTTGTTGTAAACGTCAACGCGTTGGTTCGATTTGGTGAAAATGCTAATAAGGATATCTGGGTCTTCGGATTTGGTAAAGCCTTTGGCCATCAATTCATCCTGAATGGCCCGCAGAATACGGCGTTTGTCAATGTCATTAATTTCAGCTTTGTCAATGCCTGTTTTAAAAAAGGCAAACGTTTTAAAATTACTGAAATCTGCCTTTTTATCGTAGTCCGTAGAAACACGAACAGAGGAACAGGAGGTTGCAACAATCAAAAGGACAATAAGCGGTAAAGTTTTAAATATTTTTTTCATAGCTAGGATATTTTATAAACTAAAAAGTATCAAGAATCATACCATAAACCTTGATTTTTAGGGGTTTTCATATGTTTTTATTCAATTCCTCTTTTTGCCTGTCCTGAGCGGTTGCCTACCAGATGGTCAGGAGGTCGAAGGGTCGTAACCATACGGGCAATGTCTGCAGCCACTTTCACAACAGTAACCACGCTTTAAATGGTACCGCTCGGTAAAACACCGATAGCCTTCGGGGGTTAAGTAATAATCACCTTCTTCAATGGGGACAATCTTTTTCATATCTCTTTTTCAGCCTAACAAAGATATTTAAAATTAAAGAATTATTTTGTGGTTTGGTTTTTGACCTCTGTTAAATATGATATTGATTTCAAAATACATAGTGCCCAAAGGCTATAATGGTATTTCGATTTTCCCCTTCATTTTTTTACACCGAAAGGAATTGAAATTTAGCGCCACTTTGATCAATCACGAGAAAATCCATTTGAGGCAACAGCTAGAGTTATTGGTGTTACCGTTTTACATTTGGTACGGCATCGAATTTTTGATAAGATTGATACAATTCAAAAATTGGCACAGGGCCTATCTTAATATTTCTTTTGAAAGAGAGGCATATTCCAATGAAAAGGATTTGAAGTATTTAAAAAAAAGGTCATTTTGGCGATTTTTGAAGTATAGCTAAATTGATATAAAATGGCATCGAAGATTTTAAGGAAAAAAAATCAAAGTTCAAGGCAAAAATTTGAGACATAGCCTTTGTTATGGCGATGATTTTTAACGATGAAATTTGGTTTTTTAGTCAAAAGATTCATGTTATTTTGTGTTGATTTAGCTATATCTTCGCAAACGGTGAATTTTGAGTTTGAGCATACCAGAAATCAAAAGATTTTTCTTCCTTTTCAATCCGATGTAGAATTATACATCAAACGGGAAGATGAATTGCATGCTTTCGTGTCTGGAAATAAGTATCGAAAGTTAAAATACAATTTAAAAGAAGCCGAAAAGCTGGGCTTCGATACGCTGCTGACCTTTGGTGGTGCTTTTTCAAACCATATAGCCTCCGTAGCTTTGGCTGGCCAAATATTAGGATTCAAAGCCATTGGAGTGATTCGCGGGGAGGAGTTGAGTGCAAAAATTGATTCTAATCCCACTTTAAGTTTTGCGAGACAGAACGGAATGCGATTTAAGTTTGTGTCTCGGCAAACCTATCGAGAGAAAACCTCCGAAAGATTTTTGACCGAATTGAAATCTCAGTTCAATAATTTTTATTTGATTCCTGAGGGAGGGACAAACGTGCTTGCGGTAAAAGGTTGCGAGGAAATATTGAGAGACGCTGATGATAATTTCGATTTTATTTGCTGTCCGGTAGGCACTGGAGGCACTATATCCGGCCTTATAAATTGTTCAAAACCTAGTCAACAAGTTTTGGGATTTCCTGCCTTAAAAGGGGCGTTTTTGCAAGATGATATTAGTAAATTTGTGTGGAAGACTAACTGGGAGTTAATAAGGTATTATCATTTTGGTGGTTATGCCAAGGTGAATGCCGAATTAGTGGATTTCATCAATCAGTTTAAATTGGAAAATAATATTCAGTTAGACCCTATTTACACTGGTAAAATGCTGTTTGGGATTTCGGATTTGATTAAAAAACAATATTTTCCGGCGGGCTCAAAAATATTGGCAATTCATACCGGAGGTCTTCAAGGTATCGTAGGAATGAACCAAGTATTAAAAGCGAAGAATTTACCTTTAATTGAAATTTAAATGAAACGAATAGTCGTCATATTTCTTCTGGGAATTGTGTTGTTTAGTTGTGGCTCAAAAAAAACAGTGGTCACCAAAAAATCGCAAAAAACTGAGACGGAGGAAGTCAAAGTAGTAAAGAAATCATCGGAGCCTGAGAAGGAAACCGATCCTATTAATTCCAATACAAGTCTAAGTGCGACCGAACGTTACATCGAAACCTATAAATCCATTGCCCAAAAGGAAATGACATTGTATAACATCCCGGCAAGTATCACTTTGGCGCAGGGGATTTTGGAATCTGCTTCAGGGAAAGGTAGGCTTTCAGTGCAAGCAAATAATCATTTCGGTATCAAGTGCCATACGTGGTCAGGAGCTAAAATCTATCACGATGATAATAAAAAAGGAGAGTGCTTCCGAAAGTACAACCATGCCAAATATTCGTACAGAGACCATTCCTTGTTTTTAACCACAAGAAAACGATACGCTAGTCTTTTCGATTTAAATGTCCGTAATTATAAGGCTTGGGCAAAGGGTTTAAAAGCGGCCGGTTATGCCACGGATCGAAAGTATCCTCAAAAGTTGATTAGTTTGATAGAGCGTTACAAATTATACAAATACGACGATGAGGTGTTGGGTGCAACAGTTTCAAGAAAAGAAAATTTTAAAGAGACGATCCATGTTGTAGCAAAAGGAGATACCTTGTATTCCATTTCCAGGTTGCACGATATTAGTGTTGAAGAACTGCAACAACAAAATAATTTAACGAGTACGACCATTTCCATTGGGCAGGTACTTAAAATAAAAACCAAATAAATTTCAAATGATTTATCAACGAAGTAGCGCCTTGTTTGCCGAAGCGGAAAAGGTGATTCCAGGAGGTGTGAATTCGCCTGTAAGGGCGTTTAAAGGCGTGGGGGGTACTCCCATTTTTGTGAAGGAGGCGAAGGGTGCGTATTTGTACGATGAAGATGGTAATCGATTGATAGACTACATTAATTCCTGGGGACCGATGATTTTGGGGCATGCTTTTGAGCCTGTGGTGAAAGCCGTAGTTGAAAAGGCCAAAAAAGGCACTTCCTTTGGAATGCCGACCGAGATTGAAACAAAAATTGCCGAATTGGCTGTTTCCATGGTCCCGAATATTGATAAAATCCGTTTTGTAAATTCAGGTACTGAAGCCTGTATGAGCGCGGTACGTTTGGCACGGGGATTTACAGGTCGAGATAAAATCATAAAATTTGCAGGCTGTTATCATGGGCATTCGGATTCGTTTTTGATTCAGGCGGGTAGTGGTGCCAGTACTTTCGGAACGCCCAATAGTCCTGGGGTAACCCAAGGCACGGCCAAGGATACTTTATTGGCGAACTACAACGATATTGAAAATGTAAAGGCCCTGATTGCATCCAATCCGAATGAAATTGCTTGTATTATTATTGAGCCCGTTGCTGGAAATATGGGATGTATTCCCCCTAAAGAAGGGTTTTTGGAAGCGCTTCGGCAATTATGTGACACAAATAGGATTTTATTGGTATTTGACGAAGTCATGACAGGGTTCAGATTGGCAAAAGGTGGAGCACAACAATTGTTCAACATTAATGCCGATATCGTTTGCTTTGGGAAAGTCATCGGTGGCGGGCTTCCCGTGGGAGCCTTTGCGGCCAGAAACGAAATTATGAATCATTTGGCACCATTGGGTCCAGTGTATCAAGCAGGTACTCTAAGTGGTAATCCGTTGGCTATGGCAGCAGGTTTGGCGATGTTGACAGCGCTGAATAATGATTCAGAAATCTTCAACCGTTTAGCTGAAAAGACGGAGTATCTGCATAAAGGGATGGCAAAAGTTTTGAACGATAATAAAATTACACATACCATAAATCGCGTGGGGTCCATGATTTCGGTACATTTTTCTGAAGGTGAAGTAACCGATTTTAATTCATCGGCTAAAGGCAACAACGCTACATTTAAAGCCTTTTTCCACGGAATGCTCAAAGAAGGCGTATATATCGCCCCAAGCGCATTTGAAACTTGGTTCATCACCGATGCACTAACCTATGAAGATTTAGATTTTACGATTAAAGCTGTCGATAAGGTGGCGCAGACTTTATAAAAAAACGCCTCCAATACCGGAGGCGTTCTTCGTTTTAACTATAATAAAAATCACTAAACTAAATCATCAATCAATATTTTTAGGCTCTTTTGCCTTTACGCTTGTTCTTGGCTTTTTCTTTCATTTTAGCATGCCTTCTAGCCTGGGCTTTTTCCCATTTCTCGTATTGCTCATCATTTAAAATGTCTTTCATTTTTGCTTTAACGGCAATTTTATGATCCAACATTTTATTCATCATTGCTACACGCTCTTCTTTTGAGGGCTTCGTTGCCTCTGCACTTTCCTTTTTGGCTTTTCTTTCAGCCATGTGGGCTTTTCTCAATTTTGCATTTTCCAAATTAACTTGGTACACATTGTCTTGCTGGGACTTGTTCAAGTCTAAAAATAAAGTCATCTTTTTGGTCTGAATAGTCGCCATTTCTTCAGCTGACAAGTCCATTGCTTTTTGGCCTCTTTCTTTGGCTTGGGCAGATGTCATTTGAACTGCGAATATGGCCACGGCTAGGATTAAAAGTTTTTTCATCGTAATAAATTTTAAGTTGTTTGATGCTTTGACTGTGAAACCCAAAAATGGTTTAAAAACACCAGTGGCTTTAACGAGAAATTAACAAAAAGAAGAGTTCTTTAATGTCTTGAAATTGGAATTTCTAGGGTGATACCTGTTTGAAAATCAGGGGCATTGTTTACTTCAAGGTCTTCTTTGATGAATAGTGAGATTTTGTAGTTGGGTCTGCCGTAGGTATAGATAAAATTCCAGTCGTTTAGGGTTTGGTAAAGTGTAGCTACCCCATTTTGCCAACCGCCATTGATTTCTTTCCATTTGCCGAGCAACCTAAAATAATCGGCTTCCTCTTTTCTGTTGTATCGCGTCTGTACGTGATAATTCACCCCAAAAGCATGATAATTCCCTTTTTTAGTGTATTTCGTGAATTCCGCATGGACTTCAAAAGCTCCTAAATAAGCGTTGTTTCCCAAATCTATGTTGTCTTTCCCAGCAATAAAATTTTTGCGAAGTACACTGGCTCCAAGACCAAAATTGAATTCATTTTTGCTTTTTAGGATAAGTCGTTTTACCGCATTTGCTGATATCCCATAATCTAGCGACCTGTTAAATTTGGAGGTGTTTAACCCGACATGACTTCCAAATTTTCCATAAATCATTTTGTCATCATTTCTTAAAATCTCTGGATAATAGAAGTGATTTAGCTCAATCCCACCAATAAAAAAATCATTTGCATTGAGTTCGAGCGTCTGGCCGTTTCTGTCAAAATATCTAAAGTTGACTTGGTTTAACCCATAGTAGCGTCTTCCGAAAGGATCCTCGCCACCGGCTACATTGCTATGAAACCATTCAATGCCCTCGTCACTGGTGAAAACGGAAAAAGGATATTTTCCACGGGTAATTAAATAAGAACGAAGTGTTATTCCTAATTCATGCTGTTTGGCAACGGCAAAATTATAGTTAAATCGAAATTCTTTGATCACCGCATCAATCACAATATTCATATATTCTGCAGGGGTCGTTTCTTGGTCTACAAAATTAAACTGTCTATCGTGCCAGGTAACCTTACTCAACCGCTCTCTTACCTCAGGGTCTTTTGGAAAGTGTGCCTCAACAAAAGGGTGGAAACTATTGCCACTAGTATAGTTTAATGAAAAAAGAGGGCGTTGTGGCGGCGCAATTTTAAAATTCTGATTGATTCTGGCACTAAAAATCCCAAAATGGTGTGTGGCCAAAACACTGGGCCTGTCTATCCCGTTCTTAAAGATAATGCTATCACGTTCCTGTGAAAAGGTACATGTGGCACAAAGTGCTGTTAAAATTATCAGGGCTTTTTTACGCATCGGGCAAATATACTGGATTTTCGTTTTTTCGATTCAAATTAAATGGGTAGTCGGACTGCCAAATACATCCTTAATCGATTTTATTGTATTTTAGTAAAAACCCTCATTCAATGCCATATTGGTTATACATTGTACTTCTGATTATTTTGATCTACGTCATTATCAGTGTGGCATTGTACTATTTGCAGGATTACTTCTTGTTCAAACCTGAAAAACTGCCTGCGGCATTTCAGTTTAATTATGAGAACCAAATTACCGAAGAGCATAATCTGGAAACCCGTGATGGAGCTGTTATCAATGGACTGTTGTTCAAGCCGAAAGGCAAGTCACGTGGGATTGTATTGTATTTAAAAGGCAATTCCAAAAGCATCAAAGGCTGGGGCAAGTTTGCGGTGGATTTTACCCGACACAATTATAATGTGTTGATGGTAGATTACCGTGGTTTTGGAAAAAGTACGGGCAAGCGGTCTCAAAAAGCCATAAAGCGCGACTTGCAACGTGTGTACGACAAAATCAAGGAATATACTACTGAGGATAGAATCATTTTGTACGGACGTTCCCTAGGTTCGGGTTTTGCGGCAAAGTTGGCCTCCATGAACCAGCCCAAACTGTTGATTTTGGATGCGCCCTATTACAGTCTCACAAAGGTTACCAAGCGCTATGCGCCATTTATGCCTTTGTCCGTTTTAATTAAATATCCGTTGCCCACCTACAAATGGTTGAAATATGTGCAGTGTCCTATTCATATCATTCACGGCACCAATGACAAATTGATTCCGTACAAAACCAGTATAAAACTGTCCAAGGTCAACCCAAAGCTGACCAAGTTGCATACCGTTATTGGAGGTGGGCACAAAAACCTAAATACCTTTGAATCCTACCATAAAATGATCGATGATATTTTAAATACCAAACCCAAAGCTATCGATTTGTCAACTACCAGTATCCATGTCAAGCACAGTTCAAAACCCGATAAGGCGAAAGCTTAGGAGATTTTCCCTCGGTGTAATTAGCCTATATGTTATGATTTCAACACTCCTGTATTTTATGCAGGAAAAACTGCTGTTTTTGCCAAGTGTCCTTCCCCAGGATTACCAATTTGAATCCCTACATAGTTTTGAGGAAATCAATTTGAAGGCAGATGACGGTGGGACCTTAAATGCGATTCATTTTAAACTGGAAGCTCCAAAAGGCGTTATTTTATATTTTCATGGCAATGCAGGTGATTTATCTCGGTGGGGAACCATTGCCGAGTTTTTTGTGGACAAAGGTTACGATGTACTGATTATGGACTACCGTAACTTTGGAAAGAGCACCGGCAAATTAAGCGAAACGGCATTTTATACGGATGCCCAACTGTTTTATGACTATTTGAAAACCAATTATGCCGAAAGCGATATCACCCTTTACGGCCGGTCACTCGGCACTGGGATCGCTACCTTTTTAGCCTCTGAAAATAACCCCAAACAATTGGTTTTGGAAACGCCATATTACAGTATGGCCCATGTTGGGAAATCCCGATACCCCATATTGCCAGTGGACACCTTATTGAAATACCGTTTTCCAACTTTTGAATTTATTCAAAAGGTGAAATGCCCCATCCTAATGTTCCACGGGACGGATGATGGTGTGATTCCCTACGATAGTGCAGAAAAATTATTTCAAAACGCACCCAAACCCCAAACCATCTTTATCACCATTAAAGGAGGGAACCACAATAATTTAATCGAATTTGAGACCTATAGAAATGCTATAGAGGACTTGTTTTCTTAAAATTCTTAACATCTTCAAAACCAAATCTTAAAGAAGTCATAAAAATAGATTTGGCTTACGTTAAAAATTTCTAAACTACTGTAAGTAAATGGAATTTTTGCCGTCTATTTGTACAAGTTTAGTTTACATAAATTTAGTTTAGTTTAGTTTAGTTAAAAGAAAAGCCAGTAACGTTTTGTTGCTGGCTTCTTTGTTTTTGAATTGAACGGTCTGTATAAGAATAGTTGCGTGGTATGGTAACTAACTTTCCAAAAATGGAACGAGCCAGATGAAAATCTTTCAGGTTTTTTCGGAGAGGCAAGAACCAAGTAATTATTTTTACAAGGTGTTACACAGGCTTTTATTTAATTTCTCTTTTATATATTTTAAAATTAAAATCTTCAGCACCCAGTAAGCCAGTTCCACCAATTCCCTCAATAGTTCCTGTAAAAGTAGTATTTATATCAGAGCAATAAAACTCTATTCTGGCTACGCCTTTTGAATTAGTAATAATATCTGGTTTCCAAAACACGGTATTTCTGTAATCAGGAAAAGGGTCATCTATAGTTTCATTATTATAAACAGTCTGGTAGAATTCTCGTTCACCGTAATAGCCTTTTAGTATTTTTAGATTGAACTTTTTTATAAGTTCTTCATTTGTATATTTTATACGATCATTTTTTCTGTATATAATGCTACTTATTCTATCTTCAGATATATATGTCTCACCATCAATAGGTTTTCTTATTTTGGAACGTTGATTATTAGTTATACAATTTACACAATTTAATAAACCATAGCCACATACATAATCTGGCGATGGAAGTGAACTAACCAAAGAACTTAAATACTTATCTCTGAACACCTTCTTTTTCTTTGCTGAAACGACAACCTCGTTAAGTTTATTAACGTCATCTGCTATGATTAATGGCGGTCTAACATCTTTAAATGTTTCTTCAATTAATTTTGGAAAGGGATAATTCGTTGACATGGTTCCATTATTCCTATTAATGGTATTAAAGGGAGCATCTTTGATATCAATAACATATTTAGGTTTTTTCGGTGCTAGCGGTCTCAAATAAAAATAACCCTTTTCTGCCGTTTTTAAATGTTCATAATTTATAGTAAAAAAACCCATAGAATCTGCCATGATAGTACCTTGCTCCTTTGCAGATTCTGGATCAAAGAGCGTTACAAGTGGATGTCCTGGTATTTTTGATTGCTTCTTTATTTTTTCTAATCGAACCTTACATATAATGGAGTCTGAAAGTATTGTTTTTCTAAGTTTGTTGTTTTCTTTTAAGTTGTCTTCATGCCATACGTACCGTCTCCACCCTTGTGTAAGCAATAGTAGATTTAAAGCTTCATACCTGTTTTTGTTATCTTCATTAAAATAATAAGCTGGATTATAAATATTGCCTTTTAATTGTGTTGATAGCTGATAGTGGGTAAGTATATTTTTTGGTTCAAATTCATTTTGATAAACTTTGTCGTAAACACTTAAACCTAAATGTGCCATAACGGGTTCTCCGTCCTCATTAGTAGTTATTATTTTTAAGGTTGCTTTTTCTCGGGTTTTATATTCACTTTTATCTAAAATTGTTTTTATGTTTAATTTTTGATCCAGTTTTATATAAACTAATCGTTCAGCAATTGGTTTTAAATCAGAATTAAAAAGAGTAGCTTCTGCAATGCCTTGAGGTACATCTTCTAAAGGCATTTTTATAATTACTTCTTCTTTTAATTTAGCAGATGCTATGCTGTAAATAACACCTCTTGTCTGTAGTCGTAAGTATATAGTTTCTGGTTTCTGGTTTTTACTTTGGGAGATTTTAAAGGATAAAAAATCTTTTGTGCTTGCTATTAAACCGAGTGTTTTACCTGTAGATTTAATTTCAGGTAATTGATAATTTTTATCGGACTCAGATAGTTTGATATAATAGGTGTTTGCTTTTTTTGGCGTGAAATTTAGACTTCCCATTCCTGCATGCACGCTTTTAATATTAAAAAGAGGCAAATTGTTCTCGTACAAAGTTCCTGAAAGTTTTACGGGTAACCCTTCTTTGTTTATAGCTTTAAATGCAAGTTTGTTTTCTATATCTGAAACTAAATAACCCCCTTCAGGGAATAATGAAAATTGAGATATGGTATCATTTTTAATAAAAGCAACGTTTTCTTTTTCTTTTATATTTTTAACAATGTTAATTTTTTTAAGTGCATAAAGTGTTTTTTGGTTTTTAAAGTACGAATGTTCGCTATAACCAGCAAGAACGTATTGTCCTGTTTTTAATGAATCTTGAATATAAATATGCCCATCAACAAAACCATTTTCTATTTCATATTTTTCTTCCCAAACTGCTTGTTTTGTTTCATTATTAATTAATTGCACATAGAGAGTTTTACTTCTTTGAGAAGGAATAAGATGTTGCGCATCTAAAATATAGGCTTTGAACCATAAGTTGTCTTCAGTTTCATAAATATCCTTGCTTGTTTGAAGGTAAATATTATCGAAAGATTGATTGTTCGCAAGCTTTTGGAAATTATTTGCCATAGTATCTATGACATTTCTATTATTCTGAGAATGAAGTACACAAGAAATAAAATAGAGATATATTAAAATGTAATGTAGCTTTTTATTGATTTCCATTGAAGATTTTTTTGGCTTGCATATAACAATTGTATAAACACACCTGGTGTATTCATTTACCTTATGCTTTGTTAAAAATAAGGAAAAATCGCAGGGGTATTGCAGAACTCGTTCAGTTTTTACAAATTGTCTTTGGGCGAAAGATTTATGACACTATTTTGGCCAGTATCTGCTGTCAAATGCAACAAAAAAAAGGATTGCATCTTGACAATCCTTTTATATTATGAGATGCTGAATCAAATTCAGCATGACAAGAAATAATGTATTACACTACCTCTACAAAAAGCCCTTTCTCGGTCTTTTCCACCTTGGCTAAACTGTTTTTAGTCAGTTCTTTAATGGATTTATCCCACTTTTTATTGGATAGGCCGGATTGGGATTTTAAATCTACCAATTCCAATTTTTCGGACTTGTTTAGAATTTCCAAAATGGTTTTGGCGTCATCGCTGATGGCCAAAGGTTTTTTCTCTGGTTTCATTTGGGGGAAGAACAGTACTTCCTGGATGGATTGGTTGTTGGTTAAAAACATAATCAATCGGTCCATGCCTATACCCATCCCAGAAGTTGGGGGCATCCCGTATTCCAAAGCCCGTAAAAAGTCGTAATCGATAGTGGCCGTAGCTTCATCGTCACCTTTTTTGGCGAGTTCCAATTGGTGTTCAAAACGTTCGCGCTGGTCAATTGGGTCGTTCAATTCGCTGTAGGCATTGGCAATTTCCTTGCCACAAACCATCAGTTCAAAACGCTCGGTCAGTTCCGGATTATCACGGTGCTCCTTGCACAATGGACTCATTTCCTTTGGGTAATCCGTAATAAAGGTCGGTTGGATATAATTGCCCTCACAATTTTCGCCAAAAATCTCATCAATCAACTTGCCCTTGCCCATGGTGTTGTCCACCTCAATGCCCATATCTTCGGCGGCTTTTCTAATTTCAGCTTCGGATTTTCCGGTAATATCAAATCCCGTAAAATGTTTTATGGAATCCGCCATAGTCACACGTTGGTAAGGCGCTTTAAAATCAATTTCATGCTCCCCAAAAGTGGCCTTTGTCGTACCATTAACAGCTATAGCGCAGTGCTCCAATAATTGCTCACAGAAATCCATCATCCAGTTATAATCCTTGTAGGCAACATAAATTTCCATGGCGGTAAACTCTGGATTATGGGTACGATCCATCCCCTCGTTTCTAAAGTTTTTGGAAAACTCATATACCCCGTCAAAACCGCCAACAATCAACCGCTTCAAATACAGCTCATTTGCAATGCGCATGTACAAAGGAATATCCAAAGAATTATGGTGGGTCACAAACGGACGTGCCGCAGCACCACCGGCAATCGGTTGCAATACAGGCGTTTCCACTTCAAAATACCCGGCATCATTAAAAAACTGGCGCATGGCATTGAACAGTTTCGTACGCTTTACAAAAACGTCTTTCACATGTGGATTCACTACCAAATCCGCGTAGCGCTGTCTGTAACGTAACTCGGGGTCGTTAAATTCGTCATAGGTGTTGCCGTCTGCATCGGTTTTAGGCAGTGGCAACGGTTTTAAAGCTTTACTCAATAGGGTAAAATCTTTTACCATCACTGTTTTTTCGCCCACTTTGGTGGTAAACAATTCACCTTCAATCCCGATAAAATCACCGATATCCAACAGCTTTTTGTACACATTGTTGTACTTGCTTTTGTCGTCACCCGTGCAGATTTCATCGCGATTAAAATACACCTGAATTCGACCTTCACTATCCTGAAGCTCAGCAAAACTAGCACTCCCTTGAATACGGCGCGACATCAATCGGCCTGCAATCACCACGGATTTACCTTCCTCAAAATCGGATTTAATATCGGTTGTCGTCTGTTTTACGGGATATAAATCTGCAGGATATGGGTTGATCCCCAAAGCTCTCAATTTTGCGAGTTTGTCGCGTCGTACCAGTTCTTGTTCGGAAAGTTGCATGCCTTTTTTATTTAAGGTTGCAAAATTACATTATTTCACCTAAGAATAAAATAAAGCCCCTAAGGATTATTGATAATCTTTAGGGGCTGTTGACTAATTCAAATAAAAGTTTGCTAGCTAGGCATTTTGAGAAAATATTGTCAATTCGAGTGAATTTTGTGATTGAAATGAGCAAAATTTGTATCGAGAATAAATATTTTCGATATCAAAATCTGTTCTCGATACGATTTTGAGCTTCGCTCAGTATCTTCAATCAAAATATATTTTGACTTCGATAATCTCAAAATCACTCGAACTGACAGCTTTGGCATGCTTTAGATTTAAAATGAAGATAAGTTAAAGTTTAGCTTGGGGCAACCACCTTGCCTTTAATTTTCAAGATTTTCTGCACTTCCTTGGCATTGGAAATTACGGTGATGGTTTTAGTGAAATTACCCAGTTTTTTGGTGTTGTATTTCACTTTTAATTCGCCCTGTTCGCCTGGCAAAATAGGGGTTTTGGAGTAGGAGGGCACCGTACAGCCACAGCTGGTTTTTACCTCCGAAATAATTAAAGGTGCATTGCCTTTGTTAGTGAATTTAAAAATTCGTGTGCCGTCCGAACCTTGTTCGATGGTACCATAATCCATTACTTCGGTTTCAAAATCGATAATAGCCACTTCCTCCAGCATTGCCATTTCTTGTGCTTGGGTAATTGCAGTGGCTCCCATAAAAAGGAACATTACTAAAATGTTTACTGTTCGTTTCATGATTAAATTGTTTTAGCTGAAGTAGTTCAAAATTTTGAGTTTGCCTAATGCACCACTTCAATGATTAATACGAAAGCAAACATCGCCATTTACATTTGGGAATGGGGTCGAAAAACAGGTTGAAATCGGTACTAGTACCAAGGTTGAATTTTGTAACTACTTGTGATACAGCGACTTTAATTCGTCTCTTGAACTCACATTTAGTTTGCGGTACACGTTGTTTACGTGCGTTTTTACGGTACTTACACTCACAAAAAGTGCATCGGCAATGTCTTTATTGCTATTATCTTCCAGCAAAAGTTGCAATACATTTTGTTCTTGTTTGGTCAATTGCGAAGTGGCTTCCGCCAAACCCTTGCCATTTTTGCCCCGAATTTTTCGTATCAATTTCAAATTAAAAAGCAAGGAAATCATCAGTAATCCAAATAGGATATAGGTCCAAAATAAATCAGTGTCGGATTCCGTTGGCGAAACAATAAATTTATCCGAGGCCAGTTCAGCTTTGTACTGACGCGTATATGCCGAATTTGGATAGCTGGATTCCAATCGGCTTAAAAGCCCGTCGTAATAGGGGTTGTCTTTCAAATCCTCAAGATAATATCGGTGAAATGGACTGCTTCTATCCGATAGGAATGCGTAAATATAGAGTTCCGCCAAAGGCTCGTTCAACGAAACGCCAAAATCTTGTAGTGTTTTAAACCATTTTTTGTTGTTCAATTCCCTGTTGGCGATACTTCTGAATTCGGAATAGGCGAATTTCATTTCGTCCTTTAGCGAATCAATTTTTATAAACGCCCCTGTTTTCGGATTGGAAGACACAATATCACAAAACATTTGGGCATCAAAGGACAAAGGAAATTGAATCGTATCATTGTGTTTCGCAATAAAAAGAATGTCCTTGCTGTCTGAGCAATGCCCTTCAAAATGGATATTGATATCATCTTCGGAAACACAATTGTCTACATGGAGTTTATAGATTTTTTGCTCCGTGTCCAACTGATTGCCCGTGAATTGAAAAAAACCAGTGGAATCTGCAGAAACTCTAGTAATAATCTGCTCGTCGTTAATGTTGGAAAGTGTTCTGTAATCGTCAATAACGGATAGATACACCTGATTTTCCCAACGATCATGGTCAATAAACCCTTTAAAATTGTGCTGGGCAAACGCCGAGTTCCCAAAAAGTACAAAACATAGGATTCCGTAAAAAAATCTCATAGCACTAAACTACTGTTTTTTCTTTTAAGTAAAAATTAAATCAAATTGGCTAACATTACCATCTTATTTTTTTTGAAAAGCACTAAACTGTGTCAGGTTGAGCGCAGTCGAAACCTATTATAACCCGAAATTTTTTTGAGACCTTTCGTTAAGCTTCGCTTTGTACTTTCAATGAAAATATATTTTCATTTCAGTAATGCTCAAGGTGACATCTGAATTTTAAATTATCCTAGTTTTGTTGTAACGAAACGATTGTAAAAGCGTCCGATAGGTAATCATCAATCTTAAATCAATTTATAATGAGTTTTTGGAGAGTTTTACTTTCTATTATTTGCCCGCCATTGGCCGTTTTGGATAAAGGCTGTGGCTCTATTATTATCGTTTTTCTACTTTGGCTTTGTGGCTGGGTGCCGGGCGTTATCGCCGCCTTGGTCATACTTAATAATCCAAAAAATTAGTTTGCAGTCTCAGTCTCAGTTGGCGGGTGTTGATAAATCCTCTTTTTTAAGCTGTCTATAACCATATTCAAAACTTTGCGTCTTTGCGACTTTGCGAGAAAAATGGTGTAATTTTGCAACCAATGAATAAAAAGGTAGAACTTCAGGACTTAGGCTTCAAAGATTACAAGGCTACTTGGGATTATCAGGAAACCCTTTTTAAAGCTATTGTAGATACCAAAATAAAAAATAGACGGGAGGCTACGGAGGAAGAAACCCAAAATCATTTTTTGTTTGTGGAGCATCCGCACGTCTATACTTTAGGCAAAAGCGGGGATTTATCTAATTTATTGCTGAACGAAGCCCAATTAAAGGGCAAAGGCGCTTCTTTTTACAAAATAAATAGGGGTGGGGATATCACTTATCATGGACCCGGGCAGATTGTGGGCTATCCCATTTTGGACTTGGAAAACTTCTTTACCGATATCCATAAATACCTGCGTTTATTGGAGGAAATGATTATCCTCACATTGGCAGAATACGGTTTAAAAGCAGAGCGCAGTAAAGGGGAAACAGGAGTGTGGCTCGATGTCGATACCCCGTTTGCACGTAAAATTTGCGCCATGGGCGTACGTGCGAGCCGATGGGTGACCATGCACGGTTTTGCGTTAAATGTTAATGCCGATTTGGGCTATTTTGATAATATTATTCCCTGTGGGATTCGTGGAAAAGCAGTGACCTCTTTAAATGTTGAATTGGGGGTTGAAGCCGTTGATGAGGCTGGGGTTAAAGAAAAGTTGTTGAAACATTTTTCGGATCTTTTTGGGGTGGAGTTTTTTAACGATCTTGAAAATAAAAAGTAATGGATTTAATTTACTAATATTTGGTTTGGGACTCTTTATACATCTTATATACAATTTTCAATGAACTATATATACTGGCATTTTTATTGTGTGCTTAGTTGACAAATCCAACCTTTTTTTGAGTTGCTTTCGATGTCTATACCTACTGCCCGGTTTGTCCTAATTTTTTAACTTTTTCCAACCACTTTGTTCTAAACTTTTCTTTAGAAAACCTTATGGGGCCAATGGTTGTAATTCTTACTTTTTTTACTCCAATGAAGTTCATTGTTAATTTCTTCATTGCTTTGTGGCTAGGACTTGCATAAAACCACTTGTAGTACCAACTAGGTTGGTCTAAAGTACTTATGATTCTAGCAGTTTTACCCGTAAAATGTTTATCCCACCATAAAGAATCTTTTCTTTTGCTAAACGCAAATCCAGGAAGAAGCACTCTGTCTAAAAAGCCTTTCATTATTGCAGGTACTGAACCCCACCAAACAGGATACACCCAAACTAAATGGTTTGCCCATTTTAATATGTCTTGACTTTTTAATAAATCAGGTTCAAGTTCGGTTCTTTTCCTATAACCAAATTGTAGATTTGGATTAAAACCTAAATCTTGAATAATGATTTCTCGAATTTCGTAACCTGACACTTCAGCTCCTTTTTTATAGGCTTTTGCTAAGGCGAAATTGTAACTTTCTTTATCTGGGTGGCCTATTATAAGGGCTATTCGTTTATTCATCAATGTTTTATTTTAACATACCTAATATAGGTGTGATTCCAATTATTAGTAAAACTATCCAGCCTAGATGTTTTCCTTTTGTAGAAATGAAAACAAGAAAAGAGGCGCAGAGCATTGTAATTGCTATGCAAGTGATTATGAATTGCATCATATCTGCACTCATTTCGGTCTGCCTTGTTCCAATTTTGATAAGTAAAACACCAATACACCATCCAAATAATGATGTTAAGTGCCAAGTAGCCCAAATTATTCTTAGGTGCCTTTCTTTTAATTTAGACGTTACAATCGTGGGAATTATTTTGTTAGATTTTTTTAGATTCTTAAAAATTAAAATTTCTCCAAGTATAGAGTGCACTAATCCTAATATAAAGTATAGCGTACCTGCGATGAACAAATATTGATTCATGAGAAATCTTTAAAGATTTTGCTTATTAGAAGATGATTTTTGTAGGCCCATTAAAATCAGTATACCAATAGGCATAAGCAATATCCATTGAAATGCATAAACCTTATGCAGAAAACTGGTAATTAAAAAAGGAATGCCTGATAAAATGTAAAGAACAGCTATGGGTTTAAGAAATTCTTTTGCTTGATGGCTAACTTTTTTAAATCCAACTTTTAAGATGATGTAGGAAGTAGAAAACAAAAGTATAGTTACGATGTGCCACGCTCCGGTTAATTCGGCTTTTTGTTGAATACTGATATTGCTATCTAAAAGTGGATTAACCAATTCCATTTGCCCACCAACGGTATGAAGAATAGCGCCTAGAAGATTTATTATACCAGCTATTTTTATGTATATTCTTTTCATTTATTAAAAATTTGAATTAGAAGTATTTTTTGATTTTATGTAAAAATGGGGTTGTAAGTTTGTCCTCTTTAAAAAACCTATAAAGAATAATACAGGTTGGAATAGTTAAATAAAATGAGCAGATTAAGAATGTGGCTAAGCCAAAAGAAATTGCCAAAATTTGAGAAAAAAGTTCGCCAATACTATCTTCCTGTTCTATAAAAAAGTTGCTTACACCAAAAGCATATTCATAGAATCGCATTGAGGTTTCGTAGATTAGCCAAGCTGGGTAAAACCATTTTCTAATAGGTTCCCACCATGTTCCAAAAATTGATTTTTGTTGATTGCTGAATTCTTCCATTTTTAAATCTTTTTGCAAAGGTCATTTTAATGGAAGGTGTGTCATTTGATATAGATCAAATTCGAACTTTAGGGTTGCGAATCCTACTTAATGTTTCAAGGGTAATACCTAAGTAAGAAGCAATATGTGTGAGCGGTATTCGCTGTGTAATGTTTGGGTAAATACTTATTAAGTTCTGATATCTTTCTTCTGCCTTTGAAAATTGAATGGTGTGCAATCTTTCGCAAAGTCCTAGCATAGTTTCTATTACCACTTTACTAATAAATCGTTCAAAATCGTGGTGTTTATTTGAAAGGAAGTCCATTGTTTCTTTGGAAAACTCAAGAACTGTTGAGTCTTCAATAAATTCGATATAATGTGGACTCGGTTGTTCGCCGAAAAAACTTATAATGGATGCGATAAATTGATTTTCAAATGTAAACCAATCCGAAATGTCTTTGCCATCCTTTAAATAATAAGCCCTCGCACATCCTTCAATAATTAAATATGCATTCTTAGAATATTGCCCTTCTCGAACAACAGTATCACCTTTTTTGAAGGTAACAAGTTTTGAATTAGAAATGAACTCTTGTTGACAGCCATGCGTTAAGGGTGAATAAATTTCTTCAATTTCATTTAGGGTTTTTTCTACATTCATCTTGATAAACTATAGTTTCTTATTTAGAAGATAGGTTTCCTTAATGGTCAAAACTAAGATAATATTGATTTTTAAAAGGTTTGCCGACTGTAAAAGCAAGCTAGAAGAATTAACCAAATCAATATTTCTCGGGTACAAATGTCTGATAATTCATTGGAGGCCTTACATAGGCTTCATAATCGGGCAGTTCTGGCAATTCAATGGGTTCAATATTCATTTTTTCATGGGGAATCATGCTCAATACGTGGCTGATGCAATTTAGGCGTGCTTTCTTTTTGTTATCTGAGTTAACCACATACCACGGTACTTGTTTGGTATCAGTATGCGCAAACATTTGGTCCTTCGCTTTCGAATATTCCAACCATCGGGAACGGGATTCCAGGTCCATGGGGCTAAACTTCCATCGTTTCAATGGATTGCTAATACGATTTTTAAAACGCCTTTCCTGTTCTTCGTCACTTACCGAAAACCAATATTTCAAAAGAATGATGCCTGAACGTACCAACATCCTTTCAAACTCAGGGCAGGATCGTAAAAACTCACGGTATTCCTTATCGCTACAAAAACCCATCACCTTTTCCACGCCAGCACGGTTATACCAACTTCGGTCAAATAAAACGATATGTCCAGCGGAGGGTAAATGCTCCACATACCGTTGAAAATACCATTGTGTTTTTTCCTTTTCTGTAGGAACGCCCAAAGCTACTACCTTGCACACTCTTGGGTTTAATGGTTCTGTAAAACGTTTAATGGTGCCTCCTTTTCCGGAAGCGTCCCGGCCCTCAAAAACGATCACTACCTTTAGGCCTTTGTTTTTTACCCATTCCTGAAGATGTACTAAATCGGTATGTAGTTTTTTAAGCTCGGCGTCGTAGTCGAAATTGTTTTTGGACATAATTGTACGGTTCTTTAAACCACCAATTTAACAAAAAATAATGAGGTGAAATGGATTAATTCTCGGCATTAAAAAACACTTTGTAATAGTGCATTTTCTTTTCCTCATCATAACCGCGCTCCAAATACTCAGTTGAAGCATCCGGTGCATCAATGTCTAATTTGATTTGGATATTTGTGTCCAGCTTTATATCCGTTTTGATTTTGCGCTTTTCTTTATTAACAACAGCTTCTGCCACATCAAATTGGTTGCGGATGAGGAGGTTTTGCTCACCTTCAAATTCTTTTTTATAATTGTCAAACTCCCTTTTATGTTTGTCTTCTTCAAAAAGTTCATCTTTGAAACGCTCTACATTTACTACCTCATTTTCCTTGAAAAAGTCAATAGTTTTTGCTAAAAAGGTATTGTGTTCTTGGGCGCCATAGGTGGTTTTTACGATTTCGGTTGAAAATTCTTTACATAGCTCCAAGTACTGCTGGGTATGGCTATTGGCATCGTCGGCATATTTGATATTTAAAAAATGATTGAGCCAATATTGGGCGTCATAACTATTGTTGTCCACACTAAAAACGATGTTGCCCTCGGTATCGGATTGGTTTAAAATCAAACAGCCTTTGTCCACTTTTTTTGAACTTATACCCTTTTGGACTAAAACGTCATAGCTATTATTTTCCAAATACGTTTGAAAAAAATTCACCTTGTTTTCAATCTTGAAAATGCCAATAGCATTGGTCGTCATATCCCTAAATTCGATGCCTTCAAACTCAACGATCAGCACATCCCCGGTTTTGATATTTGCCGAATTGGACTGCTCGTAAAGATGTGTTACCACGTGTTTTGAAACCTCAACAAAACTATCTTCATCGTCAAAAATTTGTGTGGCATAACTAAAAATTTCGTTCAAGGCTACATTAGCATGGTGATTAAAACGATAGCTCTGAACGGCGCTTCCAAATCCTCTTAAAAGAAAAGGCAACATCAAATCGTAGCTGGCTTCGTCAAAGTCCACTAATTTATTTGAAAAGGCATTTTTGGTGTCGTTGAACTTATTGCCAACTTTGTGGATGATACATTTTGAAATAGAAGCGTTTTTTCTTGAAATCATGGTTTGGAATTAAGATTGCAATAGTAAATAATAAAGTTGAAAATGACATAAAAAAAAGGCGCCAAAGCCGAATACTTTGACGCCCGAGATTCGAGGACTTGTGTTTTAGTGCTTTTAATTCTTATAACTCCTTTTGTTTAATAATTCAAAATGATAGTGGTATCTAGTCATAATTTAGTATGCTATGGACTTCAATCCCGACGCGTTTATTGTTGTAATAGGTTTTTTGATGCTAAAAATGAATTCCCTATCAAATGGATTTAAAATAGAAACAACAATTCTCCCAATGTAACGCTTCAATCGTTTGGTTTGAGCATCCACGGGCTTTAGAAAAAATGGCAAAACATCCCCAAAACTAAGGACGTTTAGTGCATTTTTGGGAAATCGCATTTGTAAACGTTTGATTAATAGCTGGGTTAAATATAAAGTTTGTTTTTTAGATAGAAAAATGTTTATTCCTATTTAAAACATTCTTTTTCAACAAGTTTTAGGCGTAAATTGTTAATTGATTTGATACATTAAAATTGAATTGTTTTCGCCCTTTACTACAAATTCCAGCGCATTATCCTTATCCGTGTTATCCAAATCGATTATGGAGTTGCCGTAAACCGGGAAATTAGGACGCATCGTTCCTTGACTATCAAAAAGAAGTACTTTTTTGGCCTGTAGATCTGTTACCGAAACATAGATTTTGTTGTTGATATAAAAGATTTTGGGACGGGTATAATTGCCAAAATCCAATTCCACAACTTTGCTCTTTATGCCCAATTTGTTGTCATTTAGAGTGACTCGTGTTTTGCTGGTAGTTTCCAAAGAATGGTTGGATGATAAATTTAAGTTGACCTTGCTGGTATTGCCCCGTGTATCTATGCTGACAAGCTCACTGTTGCTGGCCGTTGTAGTAAATTTATTTTGATACAAAAAGACAGGCTCATTTGAAAATGAAGTATTGGCTTTTGGGGTTACCCGGGTTTTTCCGGTGCGGTCCAAAATATAAAGTTTGCTTCGGGTTTTTAGCACGAGGTAATCCTTGGCTCCAATTCTAAAATGTTTGGGTTGTGAAACAATGGGAGCATTGGCAGATTTAAATGTAAATCCTTTTACAATCTTGCCTTTGGTGTCGTACATCAAAACATTTTGTCCTTGGGTCACCAAAAGGCGGTACTTTTTGTTGTTGTCGTAGTCAAAAAGCGAAAGCGGTTGGGTAATGTTATCGTTAAATTTTAAAGGAAATGGCCCAACGTCCCTTCCTTTTCTGTCAATAAGGTAAACCCTATTTGGGGTTGCAAAAACCAATTGCAACCGACCGTTTTTATAAATATCCATTTGGGTAACTTCACCCAGGATAGGCCCGTTCAGCCTCTTTTTCCAAAGGACTTTTCCCCTGTTGGAAATCAAATAAAGGGTGTTGTTGATATCCTGAACAACGATTTCCTTTTGTTTAGTAACATGATTGGTCACCAATTGTGGTGCATTAAGCAGGTCATTTTCTAATTTAACATTGAATTCCTCGGTAATTGAGTTTTGAATTGCATTCTTTCCTTTCTTTTGAATCGCGCCATGAACGTGGGCAAAGTCAGAATCGTTAATAAATTGCAGACCAGATAAGCGATAAGCGTCGAGCTTCAAATTTTTGCTTGCGCCAAGATTTTTCGCCACTACAGTTTCAAGCAAATGGGGCCTAAGGACAAACATCATTGAGCTTTCGCTACTTAGATGTTCAGTCAATTTCCTATAGTTTTTTCTTTCGCCTAAAGTAGTTTTGTTTTGATGGTTGGCTATGATGTTTTGAAGCAATTCCATGGAATTGGAAAAGACAAAAAAATCATCTATCAAACAATACCTGCTCGCAGTGGTGTACTCGATAAATGGCGTGAGCGTTTTAGCAAAAATTTCAGGTTGACCAAATTCAAAAACGGAAACATCCCTGTAAGTTTCAATTATATTTTGGTCGCCAAGCAACGCATCTTGGGTGGCAATAATATCAATGGAATGCAAGACAATGGCGCGTTCATCATCTTCATAAATCACCCCTATTTCCGTAATGTTGTCAAATAGTTTGGTAGTATTTGAAATAGAATCTTTTGCCCAATATTGTGCTAAATTTGGATAAAGGGTTGCAAAATCATCAAACGTAACACTTAAAAAGCCATCACTGTTATTGGGAGTAATCCATGGCATTTTATTTTCCTGTGGCACGGTGCCTTTGAAAATATCAAGAATATTGTATAAAGAATCCAGGGACTTCGCTATGCCATTAAAATAGACATCATTTTGTTCCATTTGGATGTCGAGGGCCAAAATATCGGTCAGTTTTTCCGCTGATAAACGCTCTTCAATAAAAAAGGACTTCAATGATGATGAATCGGCTTTAATTAGGGCGGAAAAGGTTTCGTCAACATCAACTACATCGTTGAAATTGGCCAATTTCGATACCCTGCCATTTCCTTCAAAACTTCGGTCAAGAATGTTTTTCGAGGACGAAAGTAAAAAGGTGCTGTCGATCACCGTACTGTAAAACGTACTGTTATTTAATATAGACTTTACAATGGTTTTATTCTTGAACTTAAGTGTTTCCTCTGAGTAATTTTTAAGAGAATCGGATGAAAAAATATCTTCTGTATATTTTGAAATAACAGTATATTGAGTGCTATCATTTTCTTTTGAAAAACAAACCAGTATATCCCCAGTGGGATTCAAATACGAAAGATTTTCTAGCTGTTTTTCAGTTATGCCATAAGTTTCGGTTTTGGAAAACGCTTGGACAAATCCATTGTTTTGCAAGGCACTTTTTAGGTTTTCGAGGTTCGAGGTTTTGAGGACTATTTCAGAATCTTCCGGAGTAAAATCGATGAGTTGAGCGCGTTTTGTTCTGGAATTTGAGCAACTACAAACCAAAATAAGTAGGAGGGAATAGCAAAAAAATCTCATGGACAGACTGATTTTCTGCAAAAGTACATGAATTTTTTCGTTTGGAAATTCTCAAAAACCCAATGAAAAAAATTATATGGACTAGCGAAGCTGTTCCTGATGTGAAACTAAATTTTGTTCTTTTTCTCTAGGACAAAATTTAGTTTTATACAGAAGAAATATAGAATTTATCGAGATTAAAAAGAAGCGTTCAATATAACTTCCTTCCCTATTTTATGGGAGGTGTCGTCCCGATAGCTATCCGGAGGCGGACGGGTAAGTTTCAATCAAAGATTAAAAATCCAATTTAAGTTGTTCGGGCAATAATCTAAACGATTTTCGGTGATATTTGGTAATGCCGTATTTTTTTATCGCCTCTCTGTGTTCCCTTGTGGGGTAGCCTTTATTTTTTTTCCAGTTATACATCGGGTATTCTTCGTGGATGGCATTCATGTATTGGTCCCTGTGGGTCTTTGCCAAAACGGAAGCGGCCGCAATACTTAGATATTTGCTATCACCTTTAACAATGGTCTGGTGAGGGACGCTGTTATACGGTTTAAATTTGTTTCCGTCCACAATTATGAAATCTGGATTTTTGCGCAATTGCTCAATAGCTTTGTGCATGGCCATAATTGAGGCATTCAAAATATTGATTTCATCAATTTTCTCCTGAAAAATGTGGGAAACGCCAAAACACATGGCCTCGGCTTCAATAATCGGCCTCAATTTATCGCGCCTTAATTCCGACAACTGTTTGGAATCGTTAAGGATTTCGCTAGTAAACGCTTCAGGCAGAATTACTGCTGCAGCGGTAACAGGACCGGCCAAGCAGCCCCTGCCTGCTTCATCGGTGCCGCATTCGTAGGTGGTTTCTGAAAATTTTGCCATTAACATTGTCCAAAAGTAAAAAACAATTTGGAGACACATATATTATGCATACATAGTATTTTTTTTTGATTTTACTAGGGAATTCATAATTTGCATTGTTGAAAGATTACATTTTCTGCATTTTTTGTAAAATATTACTAACGGATTATAGTTTTTTTTGAAAAAACTGAACAATTTAAATGTTAAATATTGGATTTTATCAATAATTTTTAATTCAAAATTTTGTGGCTTTAAGAATTTATTAAGAAATTCGTCATCGACTAACTCAAATAATTATTTATATGAAATTAAAGTTGACCTGGTTGACGACACTGCTATTGGTGTTTTCAATCCAATTGTCCCAGGCTCAAGAAAACCGGGTTTCAGGTACAATTACTGATGTAAACGGTTTGCCCTTGGAAGGCGTTACCATTGTTGTTGATGGCACTGCCAGAGGTGTAGTTTCGGACTTCGATGGAAACTACAACATTCAGGCCCAATCGGGTGACATCCTCAAATTTAGCTTTATCGGTATGGAATCTCAATCGGTTACGGTTGGCACGAGTAATACCATAAATGTTACCCTAAAAGAGGATTTAGAAGATTTGGATACTGTTGTTATTACGGGGTATCAAAATATTGACAGGGTGGTTTTTACAGGAGCCTCTCAATCCGTAAAAGCTGAAGAAATTGAGTTGGCGGGATTGCCCGATATCACTCAATCTTTGGAAGGTCGAGCAGCGGGGGTAAGCGTACAAAATGTTACCGGAACGTTTGGAGCTGCACCAAGAATAACTATTAGAGGTTCTGCGTCGATTCTAGGGAATGCTGATCCCATTTGGATTGTGGATGGTGTTATCCAGGAGCAGATAGTAAATGTTTCATTTGCTGATTTAGTTTCAGGAGACCCCAATACTCTTTTAAGTTCTGCTATTGCCGGTTTAAATGCTAACGACATTGAAAGTTTTGAAATTTTGAGGGATGCCTCGGCAACGTCTTTATATGGTGCGCGAGCTCAAAATGGTGTGATTGTCATCACTACAAAATCTGGTCGAAAAGATCAAAAGCCGACATTTAGCTACAATGGTGATTTCTTAATGAGAGATAGGCCAAGGTACGCTCAGTATAATTTACTGAACTCTCAAGAAACCATATCGATATACCGGGACTTGGAGGCTAAGGGCTTTTTGCAATATCCGGATGTGTTGTATGGACGTAATGGAGGTGTTTACAATATTAGGGCTCAGGCCATAAATACCTATAACGAAACAAATGGAGCTTATGGAATTAGAAATACCCCAGAAGCAAGGGCGGCCTTTTTACAGCAATACGAATTGGCTAACACCGATTGGTTCAAGGAGTTGTATAGAATGACACCGACCCAGAATCACAATATTAGTTTTTCCAGTGGCTCAAAAAGTTCTAGAACTTATGCTTCGTTGGGTTATTTCACTGACGGCGGCTGGACAATAGCGGACCGTGTTAGACGTGTAACCGCAAATTTTAGAAACTCATTTCATTTAAATGATGATAAGCTAATTTTTACGCTTTTGGGAAGTGCTAATGTTGTAAATCAGAAAGCGCCCGGAACATTGGCAAGGCAGAATGATTTGTTTTTTGGATCATTCACCAGGGAGTTTGATATCAACCCTTTTAACTATGCTTTGACTACGAGTAGAGCTTTAAGGCCACGGGACGCCAATGGGGAATTAGAGTATTACAGGGCTAATTGGGCACCACTTAATATTCTGAATGAAATAGAAAATAATACGTTGGAAATTAATAGAACGGATGTCAAGTTTCAAGGCCAATTAGAATATAAAATCAACAATAATCTAACTTACAGCTTTTTAGGTTCTGCCAGATATGTTAAAAATATTGGAGAAAATGCGGCAAGGGAGGCGTCAAACAGGGTTGCGGCCTATAGGGCTGACGAAAATCAACTCGTTAGGGATGATAATACCTTTTTGTTCACCGATCCTGATAATCCTGTGGCATTACCAAGTGTGGTTTTACCAGTTGGAGGCATCTTGACCGAAACAAAAAATACACTTACGGCTTATACCTTTAGGAATTCATTGCGGTTTGATAAGACTTTCAAGGATGTCCATAATGTTAACATTTATGCCAATCAAGAATATAGGCATGCTGATAGGACGTCCTCTTTCTTTACAGGATACGGATATCAATTCAGCAGAGGTGGAGCTGTTTTTACTGATCCCGATATATTGAGGAAAGTTATTTTGGAAGGAGATGATTATTTCGCTTCTCAAGAAACACGGTCTCGAGAAGTGTCACTGGCTATGCAGGTGAATTATGATTATGACAAAAAGTATGTTTTGAGTGTAACCGGCAATTACGAAGGTTCCAATAGGGCTGGCGAGTCCTCAAGTGCAAGGTGGTTACCTACCTATTCCGTAGGTGCGCGTTGGAATGCACATGAGGAAAAGTTTCTTAGAGATTCCAATATCATTTCAAGTTTGGTTTTTAGGCCAAGTTATGGGGTAACAGGTTTACTTAATGATGCGGCCAGTAACAATAGAGCGGTATTCTTAAACTCGATTACGGATAGGTTTAATCTGGATGACCGGGAGAATTTTATTGATATTGAAGACCTAGAAAATTCTGAATTGACCTACGAGCAAACAAGAGAGCTAAATCTAGGTTTAGAAATAGGTCTTTTTAACGAGCGTGTGAGGGCAATCTTTGATGTTTATTCGCGAAGGGGTATTGATTTATTGGATGTTGTCAGAACATCCGGTATCGGAGGTGAATTTACAAAACTGGGGAATAACGCCGAAATGACGACTAATGGAATTGAGTTTCAATTGAACACCGTTAATGTGAGTTCTGATGATTTTCAATGGCGTACAGGTTTCAATATCTCGTTTATTGATCAGGAAATAACAAACCTACAGCAAAGACCGAACGTTTTTTCATTGGTTAACGGTACTGGAAATGCTATTGGTACAGAGCGCAATGCACTTTATTCTTTTAATTTTGATGGATTAAACGAATTTGGAGTTCCTACCTTTGACTTAGGACAGGATGAATTTGGAGAGGATATTGATCCAATTTCTGGAATTGATTTCCAAGCAACGGAGGATATTTTAGATTTCCTTGTATACGAAGGCCCTTCATTGCCTACAATTACAGGCGGACTTGCTAACAATTTCAAATATAAGAATTGGAATTTTAGCTTTTTTGTGTCCTTTTCTGGAGGTAACAAAATTCGTTTAGATCCTGCATACGCCTCGGAGTATACAGATTTAAGTGTGTTCCCAAGAGAGTTTGTTAACCGTTGGCAACAACCGGGAGATGAAAATCTTACTGATATTCCTGCTATACCGTCACGTTCACTTATTCAATCTATTGGTAATAATAGTATTACCAGAGCATATAATGCCTACAATTATTCAACGGCTAGGGTGGCGGATGGTGATTTCGTTAGGATGAAAAACATATCCCTGGGGTATACCTTTGATGGCCAAACAGTGAAAAATTTGGGGCTAAGTTCATTACGTTTTAATCTTCAGGGCACCAACCTGTTTCTGTTCTATTCTGATGATAAGTTAGGGGGGCAAGACCCGGAATTCTTCAACAGTGGTGGGGTTGCTTCACCAATTACCAGGTCGTATACGTTTACACTTAATGTTGGTTTTTAAAAAAAATACTATGAAAAGCTATATAAAATTTATCCCGTTTTTATTACTTGTTCTAAATCTTAGTTGTGATGAGGTACTTTCTGAAGTACCCGACAATCGAACGGAAATAGATTCGGCAGAGAAAATTTCTGAATTATTAGTTGCGGCCTATCCGCAGGCCGGATATGTTCCTTTTTTGGAGCCTATGTCTGATAATGCTGATGACAAGGGGCCTGGGGCAGAATCAGATGTAAGAATCAATGAAGAAATGTATTTTTGGAGGGATTTAAATGACGATGATGAAGACACTCCTACATTCTATTGGAATGAAGCATACGAAGCAATTTCTCATGCAAATCAAGCGCTTGCTTCCATAGAAGAATTAGGTGGTGGAGAAGAGTTCAATTCCCAAAGAGGAGAGGCCCTTTTATGCCGGGCTTATGCCCATTTTATGTTGGTTAGTATTTTTTCTAAACGATACGATCCTAGTACGGCCAATACAGATCTGGGTATTCCATATGTTACGGAGCCTGAAACTGTATTGATTCAAGATTATGATAGAGGTACGGTTGCCCAGGTTTATGCTCAGATAGCAAAAGATTTAGAAGAAGGTTTGCCACTAATTGAGAATGAATACGAGGTTCCAACATTCCATTTCACCAAACAGGCCGCAAATGCATTTGCATCCAGGTTTTATTTGCATATCGGAGAATGGCAAAAAGTTATAGATCATAGCACGGAGGCATTAGGTTCAGGTGGTGCTACTATACTTAGGGATATAAATGGCTTGTACGATCAATTACCTGGGGCGCAATTACAATTGCAGTACTCATCGTCCACAGACCCTTCAAATTTATTATTATCTGCGGGGAGTTCGGTTTACGCCAGGGGCTTTTTCTCAGGATTAGCTAGATATCAACTAAGTAGACTTTTGCAAATTCAAATTTTGGGAGGTAACCCTTTAGGCAAACCATGGGCGTATTCCATATTTACCTATAACGGCGATATAGGCTTAACTTTAATAAAGTATAACGAATATTTTAGGTTCACCAATCAGGCGGCTGGTATTGGGCTACCCTTCGTCACATATATGCTATTGACCACTGACGAAGTTTTGCTTAATAGAGCAGAAGCCTATGTAATGCTCCAGCAGTATGATAATGCGGTATCAGATATAAATCTAATGTTTTCAACTAAAACTAGTGGGTATGCTGCTTCAGATGCTTTAGAGCCTGCGGACATTGAAGACCCTAATGGCAACTTTGCATTTACCGATACGAGTGCTTATGCGCCTTTTTACACAATATCTTCGAATGACCTTCCTTATGTAAATTTAATTTTGACAATGAGAAAATCAATATTCTACAATGAAGGTTTGCGCTGGTTAGATATAAAAAGACATGGTATTGAAGTCGAGCATAGAATTGTAAATGTAAACGGAAGTACAATTGATACATTTACATTACCGAGAGGCGATGATAGAAGAGCAGTACAAATCCCACCAGACGCTCAAGCATTTGGTATAGAACAAAATCCAAGATAATATTTTAAAAATTTAAGATATGAATAAAATACTTTATAAATTATTAAGCATATTGTTTTGCTGTGCTGTATTTGCATTTACAGCTTGCGAGAGAGATGCTTCAATAACTGAGTCCCAAATTGATACTACACCACCCATATTGAATGATTTGGATGTTTGGTTGAGAGAAAATTTCGTGGATCCCTATAATATTGAAATTCAATATAAATGGGACATTAATGACACGGATGTTGACAGATTTTTGCACCCTCCATTTCAGTCCAGTGTGAGGCCGGTGGCTGAAGTTTTAAAGAGTGTATGGATAGAGCCTTATACTCAATTGGGGGGCGAAAACTTTATCAAGCATATTGCACCAAGGGAATTTGTATTAGCCGGCGGATTTAATTTCAACCCTGGAGGAAATACAATAACCTTGGGTATAGCCGAGGAAGGAGCAAGAATAATTATATTTAATATAGATTTTTTAGACTTTACCAACATTGTGTACGAAGAAGATACACCAAACGATTTTGACGTGCAGTTTTCAGTAACTGGGCCATTATCGACCATTCACCACGAGTACGGTCATATTTTGAACCAAATCGAGCCTTATGACCCAGTTTTTGATTTGGTAAACCCCGCCAATTATACCTCTTCATGGGCCGATAGAAGTAATGAGGAGGCTAGGGAGCTGGGCTATATTTCTGCCTATGCCTCAAGTGAGCCAAGTGAGGATTTTGTAGAAATGATACAATATATGTTGGTGAGATCTGCTGCGCAATGGGATGATTTGGTAAATGGCATATCTAGTGAACAAGCAAGATTGAGTATTAGGCGCAAAGAGCAGCTTGTTGTTGAATATTATCAAGAAAAATTCAACATAGATTTTTATGAACTTCGAGAGCTAACCTATCAGGCCTTGTTGGAGATATAGTTTAAAGAGAATAACAAAAAATTGAATTTATGAAATTTTTAATAAAATATAAGTACCTAAGTTTTATACTATTGTCCTTTTTTGTACTGTTTTCGTGCAGCGAGGATGATACGGAAAATGTATTTGGCCAAGCACCGGCCGATAGGGTAGCTGATAGAGTTAATGAACTGCAGAACCTTTTAGTGTCTCAGCCCAACGGTTACAGAGCGATATATTTCCCAAAGAATGATCAAAGGGGAGGTTTCACCATTTTCATGCAGTTTAATGCTGATGGCACAGTAAGACAAACTTCGGATTTTGATGACGACAGTACGCTTCAAAATTCCAGCTATGAGGTAAGGCTTGGGACTACAACGGAACTTGTATTTACAACGCGTAATCATATTACTAAGGCAACCGATCCTACAGCCGTTACACAAAATATTAATGGTTTTCAAACAGGTATTGGGTTTTTTGGGACATCTGTTTTTCAATATTTCAGCAACGACAACGGGGTTATTACTTTTAGAGACGTAAGAAATAGGGACACCGCTTCCTTAATTCTTTATCCTTCGAATTTTACGGACTTTGATGCTGAAAGTGTGGCAAGTGTAGAAGCTTCCTATGCTAACAGACAGGCTTTTGATGACGTGGATTGTTCAACGGCGTCAGTTTATGATAGTCTTGTTTTGGAAGCTCCAGGTGAGGGAGGGATGGTTACCTATGTTTTGAACTACACGCCTAATACTATATTTTTTGACGCTGAAACAGTGGACAATGAAGGTGTTACCAGTGAGAAGGGTATAGGTGCCGCTTTTACTTTTATCGACGGAAAAGAGGCGATAATAATAAGTCCCGCATTGGAAGTTGGAGACAGTGTCTTCAAGGATTTTGTTTTGGATACTAGTAGTGGTAAACCGCAATACGTCGCAACCTCAAATGGTGCTACCGCTACAATTTCAAATTCCCCATTGTCAAGTCCTTCAGGGGAGGCTATCAATGATGATATTGCTTTATTGGAAAGTGCCTTTTTATACAGAATTTCTCTGGGTAGTAACCCTTTAACGAGCCCCTGTTTTCAGGAAGAAGTTATAGATCAAATTAATGCTAATTTGGATGCTGGGTTTGGTCCTGGAGCATTTTCTTTAACTCAGTTCCAGTTTATTTTTAATTTTAATAGTGATGCATGTGATAATTTTTTGTTTGTACAGATCACTCGTGCAGCCGATGGGGCGGCATTCAATGCGTTCTATTGTTATAACAGGGCTAGTGTAAGTAATAATAGGCTTTTTCAAGAATATACAGGGCCATTTGGGACAGGAAACGGACCATTTTTAGAGCCTTTTTATGCCCCGCTAATAGACTTTTTTGATAATCCAGCCTCTACAAGCTCAGGTATGCTCTATACGAATGAAGGCCCTTTCCGATCAAATACAAATGGTTTCAGTAATATATCTGGAACATTTACTAAGATGGACAATCAGGCTTTAAGGGTTTATGGGCTATTTTTTGGCTAATAATTCCTTTTGAAGGAACTTTGACTGAAAATTTTTTAAGGCAATCCCTAAATTTGAAATAGGTTTAGGGATTGCTTTTTTATTAACTCAGAACTATAACTTCCCTCTCTAAAATATAATTTCCCCATTTTTCATCGTTATCATATTTTGTATTTACATTTGCAACGTTTTTTATGATTATGCGAAAGTTAGGCCTTACAATCCTTTTTGGTGTTTTTTCTTGTGTTGCGTTTGGGCAGGTGCTTTCCGGCAAGCAAACAAAGCCTCAAGATTCATTGGGCACAAAACCTCAGGAAACATTGGCCACCCAGCCAGAGGATAGTTTAAGGACTTCGCGTTCCGCGGGTCGCGGGGGAAATCTTTTGGATCGTATCGATCCAAAAGACCCAAAGGAAAAGAAAGCAAAAATTGAGGACTACCTCATTATTTCCCATGAAAACGATACCACACATGTCGATACATCTTTAACGGTTTTTAAAGATTACAAATTCAATTATTTAAGACGGGATAACTTTGGATTGGTGCGTTTCTCAAACATTGGGCAATCCTATAATAGCCTCACCTATAATTTCCAAAGTACGGATTTAATGCCCAGCTTTGGAGCCAGGGCCAGGCATTTCAATTATATGGAAATTGAGGATATTTCCTATTATCGTGTGCCAACCCCTTTATCGGAATTATTATATAAATCTGCTTTTGAACAAGGACAGATGGCAGATTCATTTTTTACGGTCAATACCTCGCCCCACCTTAATTTTTCAATTGCTTACAAAGGACTTCGTTCTTTGGGAAAATACCAAAGTATTTTGACCAGTACCGGAAATTTCCGGTTCACGACAAATTATAATACCAAAAATCGGCGATACAAGATGCGAGGGCACATTGTAATGCAGGATTTGTTGAATAATGAAAACGGAGGTATTCGGGACGATATGGTAGAGAATTTTGAAAGCGGCATTGACGAATTTCGCGACCGTTCCATTTTGGAGGTCAATTTTGAGAATGCAGAAAATATTCTAAAAGGCAAACGTTTTCATTTAGAACACAGCTATGATGTCTTTAACAAAAAGGTTAAAAAATTCCTCCCAACGATTTTAAACGATTCTACTTCAAAAAGTCGTCTCACCTTAAAACATATTATATCCTTTGAGGACAAGTATTTTCAATATGATCAGACTTCCGCTAATAGTATTTTTGGTGACGCATTCGTTACATCAGGGCTAAGGGAACGTTCTACGCTTGAGCATTTGTTTAATCAGGTACAGTTGCAGTACTTCAATAACGAACTTGGGGATTTTCAGGTAAATATTAGTAACGATAACTATAACTACGGCTACGATAGGGTAGTAGTGCTCAATGGAAATACGATTACCAACAGATTAAAAGGGAACATTTATTCGGCAGGAGGAAAATACCATAAATATTATAGGGGCTTTGATATCCATGGCGAAGCGGGAGTCAATATTTCGGGTGATTTTCAGGGCAACTTTGTTAAAGCTCACGCCAGTTATAATTTTAATGATGTCATACTTGCAAAAGCCTCTATCAACCATAGCTCAAAAGCTCCTAATTACAACCAGCAGTTGTATCAGAGCAACTATTTAAACTACAACTGGCGGAACAGTTTCAACAATACCGAAACGCAACAGCTCGCTTTCTTTGTAAGATTTAAGAATATAGCAAATGTTACGGTGGATTATACCACCATCAGTGATTACATCTATTTTAAAAATGCTGAAAATGCCGCAGCGGGTACCCAGCAAATAAAAGCATTCCAGAACGATGGCACCATCAACTATTTTAGAATAAAAGGGGAGAATGAAATAAAATTTGGAAAATTTGCCCTAAATAATACCATATTATATCAAAACGTTCAAGATGAAAACAAGGTGCTTAACGTACCCGAACTAACTACCCGAAACACCATTTATTTTAGTTCACATGTCTTCAAGAAAGCCATGTTTTTGCAAACAGGCCTCACTTTTAATTATTTCACAAAGTACTACATGAATGCATATAACCCAGTTATGTCAGAGTTTTATGTACAAACAGATAGGGAGTTTGGCGATTTTCCAAGATTCGATTTCTTTGTTAATGCCAAAATCCGACAAACACGAATATTTTTTAAGGCCGAACACTTCAACTCCTCCTTTACGGGCTACGATTTTTATTCAGCCCCAAACTACCCTTATCGCGATTTCATAGTCCGATTTGGTATCGTTTGGAACTTCTTCATGTAGAAACCCACACAATATATATAACATAAAGTCACTTCGAGTGATTCTGCCCAAGCAGAATTGTATCGAGAAGTTGGGCGCTACCCAAGGGTCGGGCTTTCACTACTCAATCCCTCCTATCGTCGGGGATTTCAAACATGCCGTTCAATCCCTAGCGCGGGCATGCCCGTGGTCTGCACCGTCCGCCGGAAGGGTCCTGTGCGCCTGAAGGGTTTGGTTCCGTCCGCCTCTTTGCGTCTTTTCGCCTTAGCGAGATAAGTCCTTTCCGTTCTGGGCTAGGGGGCCTTTTCCGCCTTCAGGTAAGTTTGTGCACAAAAAAATCGTCCTGCAACCCCCGCATTCCCAGCACGTTGCATTGGCCGTACAAAAAAGTTGAAAAAAACTTTGCAAAAGGCATTGCGGAAAGCAAAAAGGGTTTTATGTTTGCACCCGCAAAAACGGGGAAGCCCGATGTTGCGGAGTTCATTTGCAGTAGTTTTTTTGGTCAAAGAGGGGGGG